>DATBDU010000012.1:0-46726 GCA_036269775.1 Solirubrobacterales bacterium | reverse complement strand
GGGCCTCGTCGCGGACCCGCTGGAGCAGCTGGTTGGCCTCGCCGCCGCGGGGCAGGTCGATCGGGTCGCTGCGGCCGGGGACGAAGACTTCCTCCTCGCGCTTGGCGAGGCTGACGATCGTCACGCCGAGGTCGGCGAACGGCTGCAGCGCCCGCATCCCGGCGGCGAGCTGGCCTTTGCCGCCGTCGATCATGATCAGGGACGGCAGCGAGGCGAAGCTGGCGTCGCGTTTGCCGTCGTGCGGGGAAAGGTCGTTCTGTTCGAGGTAACGGTTCAGCCGGCGGGTCAGGACCTCCTCCATCGAGGCGAAGTCGTCGGGGCCGACGCTCCCCTCCTCGCGCAGGTCGCCGCGGACTTTGAAGCGGCGGTAGTCGGACTTCTTCGGCGCCCCGCCCTCGAAGACGACCATCGAGGCGACGGTGTGCTCGCCGCCGATCGTCGAGATGTCGAAGCCCTCGATGCGGACTGGAAGCTCGTCCATGCCGAGCGCTTCCGACAGCGCGCTGAGGCTCTCGACGCGGCGGGCGCGGCCGTGCTCGCGACGCAGGCGATCCTGGTCGAGGGCGAGCTGGGCGTTGCGCTCGGCGAGCTCGCGGAGGCGGCGTTTGTCGCCGCGCTCGGCGGCGCGCACCTCGACCGGGGCGCCGCGGCGCTCGCTCAGCGCCTCCGCCAACAGCGCCGTGCGGCCGCGCAGGTCGGGGCCGACAACGATCGTCTTCGGCACCGCCGGCGAGGCCGAGTAGTACTGGCCGATGAACTCCTCGGCGACCTCGGCCGGGTCGCGTTCGGCCTGGTTGTCGAGGTAGAAGCTCTGGCGCTCGGCGAGAATCCCGTCGCGGACCTGGAAGACCTGGGCGTTGGCGTCTGCCCCCTCGGCGGCGACCCCGATCAGGTCCGCGGTGCCGACCGAGCCGCCGGCGATGCGCTGGCGCTCGAACAGCGACTTGATCGCCTTCAGCCGGTCGCGGTGGACCGCGGCGCGCTCGAACTCGCGCGCCTCAGCGGCCCCCTCCATCTTCGCCTGCTCGTCCGCCTCGACCTGGCGGTAGCGCCCGGAGAGGAAATCGACGATCGCCTCGATGTTGCGGCGGTACTCCTCCCTGCTGACGTAGTCGACGCAGGGCGCCCCGCAGCGCTTGATGTAGTAGTCGAGGCAGGGGCTGCCGGAGCGGCGCCCGGGCTCGCGGCCCTCGCAGGTGCGGAACTGGAACAGCTTGCCGAGCAGGTCGAGGGTCTCCCGTACCCGCTTGGCGCTGGAGAAGGGACCGAAGTAGGCGCGGTGCGGGCGATGCTTCTCGCGGGTGAAATAGACCCGCGGGTATTCCTCGTCGAGGCTGACGCAGACGTAGGGGTAGGACTTGTCGTCGCGCAGGCGGATGTTGAAGTGCGGCCGGTGGCGCTTGATGAAGCTCTGCTCGGCCAGCAGCGCCTCCGCCTCGGTGGCGGTGACGAGGGTGTCGATGCGGTCGACCTGCCTGGTCATGCGGTTGCCGCCGCCGGAGAAGTGGTTGGCGACGCGTTTGCGGATCGAGCGCGCCTTGCCGACGTAGAGCAGCTCGCCGCCGCTCCCGTAGAAGAGGTAGACCCCGGGCGCGTCGGGCAGCGAGCGGCGCTGGTCGGCGATCCGCTCGGCCCGCGAGGGGCCGCTGTTCTCCCCTGCTTTGCTCATCGCCCTAAGGGTAGGCTGCTGGCCACCCGGCCAAAACGGATGCCTAAACGGAGTGTGAGATGACCAGCCAGACCCTGAGCCCACCAGAGCTGAAGACTCTGAAGATCGAGATCGACGGGGACGTCGGCACGCTCACCCTCGACCGGCCCGATGCCTTCAACGCGATGAGCCCGGAGATGATCGGCGAGATGACCGTCGCCTTCGCCTGGCTGGCCGACCGGGCGCCGCTGCGGGCACTTATCGTGACCGGCGCCGGCAAGGCCTTCTGCGCCGGCGGCGACATCACCTGGTTCCGCAAAGGCGTCGAGTCGGAGGAGATTGACCTCTCCGCCGAAGTGCGGCGCGGCGCCGAGGCCCTGCACGCGGCGATCGTCGACTTGCGGCGGATCCCCTATCCGGTAGTGGCCGCGATCAACGGCCCGGCCGCTGGCGCCGGCTTCTCGCTGGCGCTCGCCTGCGACACCCGGATCGCCTCCGAGTCGGCGTTCTTCGCTTGCGCCTACGGCCGCATCGGCGCCTCCCCGGATGGCGGCATGACCTACTTCCTGCCCCGCGTCGTCGGTCCCAGCCGGGCCCTGGAACTACTGCTCGACGATCCCAATCTGAGCGCCACCGAGGCGCTCGAGGAGGGGCTGGTCAGCGAGGTCGTGGCGGCCGACAAGCTGACCGACGCGGCGGCGGCGAAGGCCGAGAAGCTCGCCGCGATGGCCCCCCACTACGTGCGGATGGCGAAGCTGCTCTGCGGAGTCAGTATCGAGAACAGCCTCACCGAGCACCTGCAGCTGGAGCGCCACGGGATCGCCGACAGCATGGCCACCGAGGACCTCCGCGAGGGGGTCACGGCCTTCTTCGGCGGCGGCAAGCCAGAATTCCAGGGCCGCTGAACCCGGGCTGCGGCCCACCCGTATCCGGGCTACAGTCAGACGAAGTCAAGCCAGTCCTCGACGGGAAGGTATCGCCATGACGAAGGTCGCAGTCGCATTTGCCCTAGTCCTCGCCTCGATCGCGCTCGTCGCCTGCGGCAGTTCGTCCAGCGACTCGAGCAGCACCAGCAGCGAAACGACGTCGGAAAGCGGCGCGGCCGCCGGCGGCAAGAGCAATCCGGCGCAAGCCGAAGGCAAGTCGGCCAGCAGCGCCGCCGCCCTCGCCTTCGAAGCCGACCCGAACGGCGGCCTCGCCTACACCAGCGACAGCGCCACCGCCAAGGCAGGCAAGGTCACCGTCGACTTCACCAACCCGCAGCCGCTGACTCACGACGTCGCAATCGAAGACTCCGGCGACAAGACGATCGGCAAGACCGAACTGGTCGCCGAAGGCTCCGACTCCGCCGTGGTCGACCTCAAGCCCGGCACTTACACCTTCTACTGCACCGTCCCCGGGCATCGCGAAGCGGGCATGGAAGGGACTTTGACCGTCAAGTAGCCGTTGTTCGGAGGGCGCCCGTCAGCCGGCGGGCGCCATGACGCGGGTGACGGAGTCGCCGACGAAGCAGGGCTTCTCGTTGCCCTCGACCTCGAGAGTGAAGCGGGTGATCACCTGCCACCAGCCGCCGCCGATCTCGTCAACGGAGACGACCTCGGCGCGGCCGCGGACCTTGCTGTCGACCGGGACCGGGGCCGGGAAGCGGATCTTGTTCCAGCCGTAGTTGACGCCGAGGGCGAAGCCGCTGGAGGAGATCAGTTCGTCGCGGAAGCCGTCGACCAGCGAGAGGGTGAGGTTGCCGTGGGCGATCGTCGTACCGAAGGGGCTCTCGGACTTGGCCCGCTCGACGTCGACGTGGATCCACTGGTGGTCGCCGGAGAGCTCGGCGAAGGCGTTGATGTCCGCCTGGGTGACGGTGCGCCACTCGCTGGGGCCGATCTCCTGACCGACCAGCGCCTGCATTCCCTCGACTCCCTGGACCTCGACCGTTGCCATCGCGCGGCAGTCTAAACCCCCGCGATCAGTCGCTCCACCAGCCGGGGATGATCTCGCCGTCGCCGTCATGGTGAGGACCGACCGCGAGCACCTCGATCCCCTCCTCATCGGCCTCGAAGGCGCGGATGACCTCGGGCGAGACGCGGATCGCGTCGAGCGTCTCGACCTCGATGATCTCGTCGTCGAGCTTCATCCGCCCCGAGCCGGCGATGACGACGTAGACCTCCTCCGCCTCGTCGTGCTTGTGGCCAAAGGGCGAGCGCTGGCTCGGCTTGAGGCGGTAGTGGCTGACCCCGGTCTTCTCGGCGTCGAGGTCTTTCCTGGCGAACCGCGCCTCCTGCACCTCCCCAATCCCGAACTCGGGAGCGGAGTCCTTGACGTCGGTGAGCTTCTTGTGGGTGAACGGTGCGGACATGCGGCCTCCTTGGCTGGTGATCGACTGCTTGGATCTCCGTCCGCTAGATCGAGCAATCGTGCTCGCCTCCAGCAGGTCGGCGTTGCAAGCTGGCCCAAGATAAAGCCTGATGCCATTCGTCAGGCAATCAGCCGCACTTCGAAGCTCGGCAAAGCCAGGGCCCCAGCGCCGCCAAGCAGAGCGAGGATGCGGGTGACGTAGGCCTGGGTCTCGGGGTAGGGCGGGATGCAGTGGCAGGCCTCGACCGCGCCCGGGCCGGCGTTGTAGCCGGCGAGGGCGAGTTCGGGAGAGCCGAGCTGGCGGATCAGGTCCGACATCAGGTGGGCCTGGGCGTCGATCGCGGCGACCGGGTCAAAGGGGTCGGCGAGGCCGTAGGAAGCCGCGGTGCTCGGCATGAATTGCGCGATGCCCTGGGCACCGACCGGCGAGACGGCGAAGGGGTTGAAATTGCTCTCCGCCAGCAGTTGCGCGGCGAGCAGGGCGGCGGAGACGTTCCAGCGCGAGGCGGCGTCGATCAGCGGGTCGCGGAAGCGGGACGGAACGAATGAGGGCAGCGTTGAGCCGCCCGGCGCCGCCCCCTCTCCCCCGCCCGCGGTCGCCGTGTCGCCGGCCTCCGAGCACGGCGCCGGCGGCCGGTCGAAGCCGTAGTGCCAGGGCTCCCACGAATAACGCTGAACGAAGCCGAAGCGAGCGGCGTTCCCGGCCAGCCAGGCGTAGGCCGCATCGGGACCGAGGTCCAGCTCGGTCGCGCAGCGGTGCAGCGAGTGGCCCGGCGGGGCTACCCATTGCGGGTCGGGGTGGGCGGCGAAGAGGGCTGCCTGTTCGGCGTCGGAGCGGAAGCCGGAGACGACGACCAGCGAGATGCCGGTGGCGCGAGCGGCTGCCGCCATCCGGTCGAAGGCGGCGGCGACGTCCGGGCGCATCCCCTCGCCGGTCCGATAGACGAGCGGGCCGCTGTAGCCGCCGCCGCTGGCTATCGTGGCCGCTCTACCGGTGGCGCCGGCTGGGGCGGCGGCTTCGGCCACCGCCGACGCTTCGACCTCGCTATGACGGGTGCCGATCTCGAGCCTGGCGACGACGACGGCCTTCGCCCGGACCGGGGCGAAGGAGCTCAGATCGGGAAAGTCGATCCGGAGACGATCCGGATCGACGCCGTTCGCCCTGCCGGCCTCGACGGCGGCCGCCCGTGCCCGCCCGAGGTAGGCGAGCTTGTCGATGTGGAGGGGATTCGGCAGACCGTTGGCAAGCGTCGGCGGAGAGAGCAGGCGCGGCAGGTCGTCGCGCATCGAGCGCGCGGCTGAGATCGCCGCCAGGTCAGCCGCCCGCTGCACCCTTCCCTTGCCGGTCACCGCTCCGGCGATCGCGACCAGGACCAGTACCCCGGCCAGCAACACAAAGGTTCCCCCGAGCGCCAGGAGCAATGCCTGGCCGGACTCCTCGTCGGGGCCTCCGATCAACCGCCCCCGCCGCCGGATCGTTGCGCCAATTCCCATCGCACGACCCTGGCCGGCGAATGCGCACCCGTGGTGCGATCAAGCAAACGATTGCCGCACGACGAAACGACCAAATCGCAAATTCGGCGCGCCGCGGCGAACCTTTCCCGCCTCCGCGCCGTAGACCGATCGACCAAGTCGACCAAGGAGCCCTGCCATGCGGCGATTCGCGATGCCCAGCCCGATGCGTTTTTCAATCCCATTTGCCCTGCTCGCGACGGCGCTGGTCGCCCTGCTGGTTCCCGCGATTGCCGGCGCCGGCCAGGCGAGCAAGCGCGTCGCCAAACAGGCCGAAAACGCGACCCTCGGCCGCACGATCCTCACCACCACCAGGGGCCGTACCCTCTATAGCCTCAGCGTCGAGACCGACGGCAGGTTCATCTGCACCGGCTCCTGCCTCTCCACCTGGCATCCACTGGTCGTCCCAAGCGGAGTCAAGCCGGCCGGCCCGGTGAAGCTCGGCACGATCGAACGGCCTGACGGCAGGACCCAGGTGACCTTCAAGGGGCGCCCTCTCTACAGCTTCGCCGGCGACTCGAAGACCGGCGACGCCAAGGGCGAGGGATTCAAGGACGTCGGCACCTGGCACGCGGCGGCGCTGTCAAAAACCGCCCCACAGCCCGCGCCCGAACCGCAACCAGAACCCACCTACCCGTATTAAGAGGTCTAACTAGCCGAGGTCGATGACCTGGACCAAGCTCTCGAGGCCGAGGAAGTCCACTCCATTGAGCGTGTAGAGCGGCAGATCGTTGGCACGGGCGGTCGCGGCAATCATCAGGTCCACCGCGCGAGCGCCGCGGGCCTTCCGGCCGATTTTCCAAGTCGCCGAGTAGATCGGACCGTAAGCGCGTGCGCTGGCGGAATCGAAATCGAGGGTTTCCATACTGGCCTCAATCCGTTGTAGGTGATCTTGACGGCGGGTTCGATTGGCTTCCGACTTGGCCGCGTACGGACCGGCGGTGAGCTCGGCAAGCGTCAGGGCAGAGATCGCTATCTCACTCGGCAGCCTGGAGGGATCAATCGTCTC
This sequence comes from Solirubrobacterales bacterium, assembly GCA_036269775.1. Lineage (GTDB taxonomy): Bacteria > Actinomycetota > Thermoleophilia > Solirubrobacterales > 70-9 > VAYN01. Next base: position 40,205 of record DATBDU010000012.1, on the reverse strand, counting down.
CAGGGCAATCGCGACGGAGGTGTCGATCAGGCCCCGGTCAGTCTTCGGGCCAGCCACGGGGCGTCGGATCCTGGTCGAGGATCGCGTCGACATCGGCTCGGAACTCTCGGTGATCGAGAGGACCGACCCCCCGGAGCGCGGCCTGAAGGACGCCGGTCGGGACGAACTGGCGGGGACGAATCGGACGCAGCTCCCCAACCGGCCTGCCGTTGCTGGTGACGATGAACTCTTCACCACGATCCAGTTCCCGCATGATCTCTCCGCTCTGGTTGCGCAGCTCGCGTTGGCTGATCTCGCGCGCCATGGCGCTCAATGTAGCACCTGTGCGACAGTAACTTTCCCACCACGCGTTGGGCCAGCCCCCCGGCCGCGTACGGCGCCAGAGCCCCGAAGAAGGCGCGGCGCTCGGCGACCCAGCTGAGGCGCTGCTTGAGCACCGAAACGGCGAGATCGCGGCCCATCAGGTCGCGGACGACGAGGGCCAGCAGGGCCCGGTCGGCTGCGACATCGGCGCGCAGGAGGACACCGGATGGCGCCGGCCCAAGCCCCTCGGCGAGCACTGGCTGCAGCAGCGTCGGGGGTAGATGGAGGACGGCGAGCGCGCCCCGAGCGACGGTCGCCGCCGCCGATGCCATCTCCAATCCATCTGAATCGGCCGGCACCGCCAGGTGGCAGACCTGTCCCCGCGCCGCCACCCGCGCCTGCGGCAGGTGCGCCGCCAGCCGCTCCTCCAGCCGGTGCGCCGCGGCGGAAGCGAGCAGCGTCGGTCGTGGCGCCCTGCCGCCGGCGTCGACGAGAAGCGTGGCCAGGTCGGCGTCCGCCCCGGCGCAGGCGAGCGCCGCGGCGGCACCGCGGGCGCCCTCAGCCTCCCCCACGGCGGCGACGAGGACGGTCGCCGCGTCGGCGGTCGGATCGCCGCTCATCGCGCCGGCCTCGCATTCGCCGAGCTGCTGACGGCCAGTCGATCGGCGAGGGCATGAATCGGCGAGGGCGGCAGCAGGCGCACGGTGACCGTGCCGCCTCGCACGCTGATGGCGACGTCGTCCTCCGCCCACCCCGGCACCGCCGCGCGTGCCGCCTCCGCCGCCGACCCGCCCGAGGCGAGCGCCAGCGCCCCCGCCTCGGCGGCGCCGTCGGCGAGGGTCATCGCGTAGCCAGCGGCGAGTATTTGCAGCGCCACGATCGCCGCGAGCAGCAGCGCCGGCAGCGCCGCCACCAGCTCGACCGAAGCCTGGCCTGAGGTGCGTGCCCTGCGCATCTCAGCGTCCTCGATCGCTCGCGTGCGGAGCACGCCACGCTCCCTGCGTCCTTGATCTGCTTGCCCACGCACGTCATTCCCCGTCTGGATCGAGCCCAGCTCTCGCCCCGACCATCACCCGCGGCAGGCCCGGGAAGAGGCGCGGCACGGGCACCCGTACCGAGACCTCGCCGGAGTCCTCCACTGTGGAGCCGCCCCGCAGCGACGGCGGCAGCGCCCGGCGCGCCGCCGTCGTCGCCTCGCCTCCCACCAGCGCCGCCCGCGCCCCGGCTCGGGCGGCCATGCTCGCCGACCACAGCGCCTGGCCGGCAAGGGCGATCTGGACGGCCGCCAGGACCGCCAGCAGCAGGAACGGGACCACCGCGATCAGCTCGACCGAGGCGGTCCCTTCCTCCCTGTGGCCTGCGCTGCTGATGGTCCTTGGCGGCACCGGCGAACCGTCCCAGGCAAGTGCGCACGCGTGGCGCGCAGAGGCTCACAACTCGGTCAGGACTCCCCTACGTCAGTAGGTATTCGCCTCGATCCAGATCCGCCAGATCGCCGCCACCGAGGCGCCGAGCAGGAGGATCCAGAGGAGAGTGCCGCCGCCGCTCGCGAAGAGCTTGTCGGTGCCGGCGATCAGCAGCGCGATCATCCCGAAGGCGCCGTAGAAGATCGCCCGGCGGCCGTCGCTGAGCGTCGCCAGGGTCAGCTGGTTCTGGCGGCTGAGCGTGTAGAGCATCCAGGCGATGCCGGCCAGGAAGCCCATCGTCAGGGCGGTGAAGATCGCGTCGACGACGTTGCCGCCGGCGGGGGCGAAGGCGACCCCGAGCGCCAGGACCATGACGATGGCTGCGTTGCGGGCGTTACGCACGAATCCAGTCTACGACGACTACTTGCTGGTCATCACGATGATGCCGACGACCAGGATGGCCGCCGTGGCGAGAAGGGCCAGGCAGGCGACGAGAGCGGCGGCGCCCGCCGCCAGGGGCCGTTCGTTGCGACTGAGATCGGCAAATCGGGCCACCCCCCAGATTGCTATCGAGAAGACGAGGGTGACGCCGATGCCGGCGACCACGGAGGCGACCACCGTCTCCAGCAGCTCCTTGCCTTCGATCAGCGCCGCGGTCATCCGCTCGAGGCCGCGACCGGGGCCCCGCGCTCGGCGCGGCGGGCGAAGACGGCGACGATCAGCGAGAGCGAGGCCAGGGTGACCACGACCGGTCCCAAGGCGCCGGTGCCGAAGACCCGCGTCAGGCCGTAGGCGAGCGCCCCGATCGCCGCCGCCGCCGGCAGCGTCAGAACCCAGGCGAAGACGATGTTGCCGGCCACCCCCCAGCGCACCGCCGAGAATCGTTTGGCGGCGCCGGCGCCCATGATGCCGCCGTTGATCACGTGGGTGGTCGAGAGCGGGAAGCCGAAGTGGGTCGAGGCGAGGATCACGGCCGAGCCCGCGCCCTGCGAGGAGAACCCCTGGGCGGCGTCCATCTTGATGATCCGGGTGCCGGTGGTCTTGATGATCCGCCAGCCGCCGCTGTAGGTGCCGAGCGCGATCGCCGCCGCCGCCGAGGCGATTACCCAGAGCGGCGGGTCGGCGCCGGCGGCGAGGCTGCCGTTGGCGATCAGCGCCAGGGTGATCACGCCCATCGTCTTCTGGGCGTCGTTGGTGCCGTGAGCCAGCGCCAGCAACCCGCCGGAGACGATCTGCCCGTATTTGAAGCCGCGGGTCACGGTCCCCGGCCTCTGCTTGCCGACCACCCGGTAGATCAGGCCGATCGAGAGGCCGGCGACCGCGAAGGCGAGCACCGGCGCGATCAGCGCCGGGACCAGCACCTTGCCGACCAGGCCTTCGGCGATCACCGCGTCGAACCCGGCGGCGGCGACGGCGGAGCCGACGACGCCGCCGATCAGCGCGTGCGAGGAGCTGGAGGGCAGGCCGAAGGACCAGGTGATCAGGTTCCAGGCGATCGCCCCGATCAGGCCGGCGAAGACGATCGTCGGGGTGATCACGTCGGCGTTGACGACGTCGTTGGCGACCGTCGCCGCAACCGAGATCGAGATGAAGGCGCCGGCGAAGTTGAGCAGCGAGGCCATCGCGATCGCCACCTGCGGCCGCGCCGCCCCGGTCGAGATCGAGGTCGCCACGACGTTGGCGGTGTCGTGGAACCCGTTGGTGAAGTCGAAAGCCAGTGCCGTGCCCACCACGATCACCAGGATCACATCCGAACTCATGAGTTCTTGATGACTATTCCCTCGAGGATCTGCGCGGCGGTCTCGGTCGCGTCGATCGCGTTCTCGAGCACCGCGAACATGTCCTTCCAGCGGATCACCACCATCGGGTCGATCCCGTTGGAGAAGAGCGAGGCGACGGCGTCGCGGGAGATCCGGTCGCCCTCGTTCTCGAGCCGGTGGATCTCGATCCAGTATTTGTCGAGATCCTTGAAGTCGCGCAGGTGCTCGAGGCCCATCGCGAGCTGCTCGCAGGAGGCGACCAGCACTTTGGTCAGCGCCCCGGCCTGCTCCATCGGCGCCTCGATCTTGTAGAGGCCGAGGAAGTCGGCGGCCTCCTCGGCAAAGTCGACGATGTCGTCCATCTGCGTCGCCAGGCCGTAGATGTCCTCGCGATCGATCGGCGTCACGAAGGTCGTATTCAGGCGTTTGACGATGTCGTGGGTGATCCGGTCGCCCTCCTGCTCGGCCTTGAGGATCTCGCGCGAGATCCCGGCCTCCTCGGGCCACTTGCGCATCATCCGGTCGAGCAGGGTCGCCGCGTGCACGGTGTTCTGGCCGGCCTCGATGAAGAGGTCGAAGAAGGTTCGGTCGCGAGGGAGGAGCGAGAAGCGCGCCAAGAGCCGCATCCTAGTGGCGAAGGGGGCGGCTTGGAGTGGCGTCAGCCGGTCGCGGCGGCGAGCTGTTCGGCGGCGCGGGCGGCGTGGCGCTCGCGCAGCTCCTCCTGGACGCTGCGGCGCTCGCCCTCGGCGGCGACGGTCCGGGTCCAGCGCCCCTCGGAATCGAGCTCCCAGGCGTTGGCGTTGTCGGCGAAGCAGCGCTCCAGCACGTCGAGCATCTCCGCCCGCAGCTCCGGGTCTTCGACCGGCGCGACCAGCTCGACGCGGCTGTCGAGGTTGCGCGGCATCAGGTCAGCGGAGCCGGTCAGCACCTTGGTCTCGGCGCCGCGCTGGAAGCTGTAGACGCGCGAGTGCTCGAGGAAGCGGCCGACGATCGAGACGACGCGGATGTTCTCCGAGACTCCCGGCACCCCCGGCCGCAGGCAGCAGATGCCGCGCACGTTGAGGTCGACCGTCACCCCGGCCTGGGACGCCTCGTAGAGCGCCCGGATGCAGCCGGCGTCGACCAGCGAGTTCATCTTCAGGGCGATCCGCGCCTCTTCGCCGGCCTCGTGGGCGGCGACGGTGCGCTCGATCTCCTCGACGATCCGGCCCCGCATCGTCGTCGGCGAGACCAACACCTTGCGGTAGGCGGCGGGACGGCCGTAGCCGGTCAGGAAATTGAACATCTCGGCGACGTCGGCGCCGATGTCTGGGTCGGCGGTGAAGAGGCCGAAGTCGGTGTAGAGGCGGGCCGTCTTCGGATGGTAGTTGCCGGTGCCGATGTGGACGTACTCGCGCACCCGCTCGCCCTCGCGGCGGGCGACCAGGATCGCCTTGACGTGGGTCTTCAGGCCAGGAATGCCGTAGACGACGTGGACGCCCGCCTCCTCCAGCGACTTCGCCCAGTGGATGTTGGCCTCCTCGTCGAAGCGCGCTTTCAGCTCGACCATGCAGACCGCCTGCTTGCCGCGTTCGGAGGCGCGGATCAGCGACGGCACCAGCGGCGAGTCGTCGCTGGTCCGGTACACGGTCTGCTTGATTGCCAGCACGTCGGGGTCGGCGACCGCCTGCTCGACGAAGCGTTCGACTGAGCTGGCGAACGAGTCGTACGGATGATGGACGAGCAGGTCGCCGCGGCGGATCGCTGCGAACATGTCCGCCGGCTCACCGTCCTCGCCCTGCAGGCGCGGCTGCGTGACCGGCGACCAGGGCGCGAAGCGCAGCTCGGCATGGCCGGGGACGTCGGCGATGTCGTTGAGGTCGCCGAGGTCGATCAGGCCGTCGACGTCGTAGACCTCGCGGTCTTCGAGCCGCAGGGCGCCGATCAGCTGCTCGCGCAACTTGGCATTCATGCCGGCGGCGATCTCCAGGCGCACCACCTCGCCGAAGCGGCGGCGGCGGATCTCGTCCTGAACCGCCTGCAGGAGGTCGTCGGCCTCGTCGCTGACGGTGAAATCGGCGTCGCGGGTGACCCGGAAGTAGCCGTGGTCGATCACCTCGGTGCCGGGGAAGAGCAGGTCGAGGTTGGCGGCGATCGCCTCCTCCAGTGGCACGAAGGACTTGCCGTCCTCGCCGAGCGGCAGGAAGCGCCCCAGCAGCTCCTTCGGCACCTTGACGCGGGCGATGATCTCCGAGCCGCTCTCGGGGTCGCGCAGCAGCACGCCGAGGCTGAGCGAGAGGTTGGAGATGTAGGGAAAGGGCCGCCCGAGACCGATCACCAGCGGCGTCAGCGCCGGGAAGACCTGCTCGTGGAAGCGGGCGTCGATTTCACGCCGCTCCTCCTCGCTGGCGCTGTCGAGGGTGACGATCCGGATCCCCTGCTCCTCCAGCGCCGGCCGCAGGACGCCGCCGAAGCAGGAATGCAGGCGCCGGTCGAGCTCCAGCACCCGGGCCTGGATCGCATCGATCTGCCCGCTCGGAGGGAGGCCGTCGGGGCCGCGGGCGTCGATCCCGGCGTCGAGCTGATCGAAGAGGCCGGCGACCCGGACCATGAAGAACTCGTCGAGGTTGGAGGCGTAGATGCCGCAGAAGCGAAGCCGCTCCAGCAGCGGCACCTCCGGTTCCTCGGCCAACTCGAGAACCCGCTGGTTGAAGTCGAGCCAGGAGAGCTCTCGGTTGAAGTAATTGGCGGGATCGTCGATCGATCCATCGTACTGAGGCACCCCCGGCTCGCCGGTGAACTTCGCGTGACCGGGCAAGCGCTAGAGCGAGCGCTCCAGGGCCAGCCAGGTGCCGCCTTTGGACTGCGCGAGCCAGAGCTCGCGGAAGCGCCGAAAGAGCAGCTCGCGCCTGGTCCGCAGCAGCACCAGCAGCGACTCGACCCCAGCGGCGCTGGGCAGCATCACGTCGCAGTCGTGGATCTCGCCGAGGACCCCCTGCAGCTCCTTCGCCGCCTTGCGGGCCGCCTCGGCCTCGGGGCCGAAGCAGGGCCCGATCAGCTCGAGCACGTAGCGCAGCCGCTTGGCGGCGATCCGCAGGTCGTGCTGGGCCTGGGCGGCGGCGGGATCGAGGGCCGGACCGGCGAAGGCGAGCAGCTCGGCCAGCCGGGTCTCGATGATTCGAGCCCCGTTGGGCAGCAGCGCCGCCCCCGGGTCAAGCCCCCTGACCTCGCGCGCCTTCACCTCTCCGCCTTCCTGGCCAGCTTCTCGAGCCGGCGCCGCAGCTTGCCCAGGCGCTCCCGCTCGAGATGGTGGGCGAGGTCGTCGTTGGCCTGGCGCTGCTCCTCGCGCAGGGCCTCGATCCGCGCCGCCAGCGCCTCGCGATCGGCCGCCGGCGCTTCGCTGGCGAACTCGGCGAGGAACTCGATCTCGACGTCGCGGTCGCGCCGCTCCCCGAGTGCGTCGGCCAGCGACTTGACCCCCTCCAGCGCCTTGCGGAAGCGCTTGCGCGGAAAACAGGCCTCAAACACCTCCAGCGCCGCCCGCAACCTCCGCGTCGCCACCCGCATGTCGTGCAGGCGGTCGATCTCCTTGGTGTCGAGCACTCCCCCGGCCTGCTCGAAGACCTCGCCCGCCCGCACCCGGACCACCCTCGCGGCGGCCGCGGCGAACGGCTCGTCGCAGTCGAACCCGGGTACCTCGCGCGCGCGAGCCACGCGGTCAGACTAGACGAGGGACGGCGTCGCCGTCAGGCGGCGAGACGGGCCGGCGAGGAGCCGTTGGCGTTGCCGTTGAGGAGGTCGAGAATGACTCCCTCGCGCAGGCCGCCCTTGCCGATCTGGAGGGGCTGGCCGAGCAGCTCCGAGACCTTCTCCAGCAGCAGCACGCCGGTGGTGAGGATGCGGACCCGGACCGGGTCAAGCTCGAAGCGGCGGCCAACGTCGGCCGAGGGCTCGCCGCAGAGCACCCGTATCCCCCGCTCCAGAGTCTCGTACTCGAGCACGGTGCCGACCAACCGCCGCAGCGAGGTGGCGCTGCCGCCGACCGCGACCGCCTGCGCCGGATGCTCGACCTCGACTCCCTCAAAGATGTCCTCGATACGGTCGCGGACCTTGCGGATCTCCGCCGCTGAGGGCGGGTCGGAGGCGATCAGCTCGTCGGCCAGGACGCCGGAGCCGACCCGCCAGGAACGCACCTTCTCGACCCCGCCGGAGGCGGTGCCGATGATGATCTCGGTCGAGCCGCCACCAACGTCGACGACGCCGATCTTGCCCTCGACGGGATGGCCCAGCCCCTTGGTCGCGCCGATGAAGGAGAGCCGGCCCTCCTCCTCGTCGCTGAGCACGTCAACCCGGACTCCGGCCGCCTCGCCGATCGCCGCTGCGACCCGCTCGCCGTTGGATGCCTCGCGAACGGCGGCGGTGGCGACGGCGCGAATCTCCTCGGCCCCCAGCTCCTGTGCCAGCCGCACCTGCGTCGCCACCACCTCGCAGACCTCCTCGATCTTCTCGGGAAGAATCTCCCCCTTCTTGCCGAGCGCCTTGTTGATCCGCGTATAGGCCCGCTGCTCCATCACCTTCTTCAACTGCCCATCCACAGGCTCCGCCACGAGCACGCGCGTCGTATTCGAACCAATATCTATGGCGGCACAGAGCATGCGGGGGTCTCTCCCATGTTCCCAGACCCCCCGGATCTCACACGAGCCAAGCGAATCGCACAGGCGCTTCGTGGGCGCCCCGGGGAGGGGGTCCGAGAACGGAGCCTGTTTGCCCCGCCCGCAGGACCCCCTCCACGGGGCGCTCGCCAAGCTCATGGGCGCCCGCGCTAAGCGGTCGGGTGCGAAGCGTCCTCGAACTCCCGAAACAACCCCGTAACCACGAACGCCACCTGCTCGCCGATGTCCACCGCGTTGTCGCCGATCCGCTCGATCGCCCGCGCCGCCAGCATCATCGTCATCGCCCACTCGCGCTTGTCGGCGTCGTCGCCGATCGCCAGCGCCAGGCGGAAGCACTCGCGGTTGAGGTCGTCGACGACGTCGTCCTGGCGGACCAGGTCGCGGGCCATCTCGACATCGCGTTCCGCGAAGGCCCGCTTGGCCTGCGAGATCAGCGCCCGCGTCTGCTTGCCCATCGCCAGGATCAGGCTGACCATCTCCGCGTCGGCGGGCGGCTCGTTGCCGCTGATCGGGATCACCTTGCAGATGTTCACGCACTGGTCGCCCATCCGCTCGACGTTCTTCAGCACGTGCAGCAGGGCCGAGATCAAGCGCAGGTCGGTCGCCACCGGCGACTGGGTCGCCAGCAGCGTGATCAGGCTCTGGTGGACCTCCAGGTAGCGCCCGTCGATGCGATCGTCGTCGGCGACGACAATCTGGGCCAGCTCGATGTCCTGGTGCTCGACCGCCTCGAGGGTGCGACTGAGCGCGGCGCTGACCAGGTCGAGGCCGCCGAGGCCGCTGGCCTCGAGGCTGTTCAGTTCCTCCTGATATTCGGCGCGTGGGCGGTCGGGCATGGTCAGGCGCCCCAGCTCAGCCGAACCGGCCGCTGACATAGTCCTCGGTCGCCTGCTGGGCCGGTTTCGTGAAGATCGTCTCGGTGGCGCCGATCTCGACCAGCCGGCCGGGGCGGCCGGACTTCTCGAGGTTGAAGAATGCGGTCAGGTCGCTGGCCCGGGCGGCCTGCTGCATGTTGTGGGTGACGATCGCGATCGTGTAGCGGTCCTTCAGCTCGCGGATCAGGTCCTCGATCGCCAGGGTGGCGACCGGGTCCAGCGCCGAGCAGGGCTCGTCCATCAGCAGCACCTCCGGCTCGACCGCGATCGCACGGGCGATGCAGAGCCGTTGCTGCTGGCCGCCGGAGAGGCCCGAACCGGGCTTGTCGAGCCGGTCCTTGACCTCTTCCCAGAGGTTGGCGCCGCGCAGCGAGCGCTCCACGACCGCGTCCTTCTCGGCTTTCTTCATCCGGCCGGCATTGAGGCTGAGTCCCGCCGCAACATTCTCGTAGACCGACATCGTCGGGAACGGGTTGGGGGACTGGAAGACCATCCCGACCAGGCGACGGACCTGGACCGGGTCGACCCCGGCCCCGTAGACGTCCTCCCCATCGAGACTGATCTGGCCGTCGACGCTCGCGCCCGGCGTCAGCTCGTGCATCCGGTTGAGCGCGCGCAGGAAGGTCGTCTTGCCGCAGCCGGAGGAGCCGATCAGCGCCGTCACCTTGTTCGGCTCGATCTTCATGCTGACGTTTTCGACCGCCTGGAAGTCCCCGTAGTAGAGGTTCACTTCCTTGGCCTCGATCGTCTTGGCGCCACGCCCGACCGCTGCTTCGGCACCAGCGCTTGAAGTCCCGGTCACCGGCGTACCCCCAGTCGTCTTCATCTGGCCGGCCTCGGCTGCCGTTCGTCTCGTGCCTGCGGCTCCCAACATGGCTCTCAATCTCTTTCCTTCCACTGGCTAGCTGATCTCGGTCCTGTAGCGCCGGTAGACGAGGCGAGCCAACACGTTGAGAATCATCACGATAGCGATGAGGGTCAGGGCGGCAGCCCAGGCGCGGTCATAGGAGGCTTGCTTCATCACGCCCGGGGATCGGTACTCGTTGTAGGCGTAGACGGCGAGGTTTTGCATGCGGCCGTTGAAGGGGTCGGAGTTGATCGAGTCGATGACCCCGGTCGTGACCAGCAGCGGCGCCGTCTCGCCGATGATCCGGGCGGTGGCGAGCATCACCCCGGTGACGAGGCCGGCGAAGGCGGTGGGCAGAACGATCCTGGTGATCGTCTTCCACTTCGGCGTGCCCAGCGCATAGGCGGCTTCGCGGAGGTGGTTGGGGACGATCTTGAGGACCTCCTCGGCGGAGCGGATCACGATCGGGATCATCAGCACCGAGAGCGCCAGCGAGCCCATCACGCCGAGCCGGATACCGGGGCCGAAGAAGATCTCGAACAGCGCGTAGGCGAACAGGCCGGCGACGATCGAGGGGATCCCGGTCATCACGTCGACGAAGAAGGTCAGCGCCCGGCGCAGCTTGCCGGTGCCGTACTCGGTCATGTAGATCGCCGCCATGATCCCGATCGGCACCGAGATCAGGGCGGCGACCCCGGTGATCACGAGCGTGCCGACGATCGCGTGCTCGGCGCCGCCGCCAGCGACGACGCCGCGGGCGTCGCTGGTGAAGAATTCAAGGCTGATCCCGGGCAGGCCCCGCTTGCCCACCTCGTAGAGCAGTGAGATCAAAGGGATCATTGCCAGCCCGAAGGCGGCGGCGATCACCAGGGTCGCGAAGCGGTCCTTGGCTCGCCGCGCCCAACCCGTAGAGCCCTGTGCGAGCAACCGCCTTTCCACGCCGGACGCCATCTATTCGCGGTTCTGGCGGGCGATGACCATCCGCGCTCCCATGTTGGTGACGAGGGTGATCGCGAAGAGGACGAGGCCCGTCGCGATCAGCAGGTTGATCGCGATCCCCGAGGACTCCGGGAAGTTGAGCGCGATGTTGGCCGCGATCGTCGACGGGTTCGCCTGGCTGATCAGGTTGAAGGTGACGGTCCCGGAGACGGAGAGGATGATCGTCACCGCCATCGTCTCCCCGAGCGCCCGGCCGAGGCCGAGCATGGCGCCGCTAATCACCGAGGATTTGCCGAACGGGAGAACCGTCATCCGGATCATCTCCCAGCGGGTGGCGCCGAGGGCCTGGGCACCTTCCTGGAGTTTGCGCGGCGTCTGCGAGAACACCTCGCGGGCAACGGCGGAAACGATCGGCAGGATCATCACCGCGAGGACCAGGCCGGCGACGAACATCGTCCTCCCGGTCACCGAGGCGGGGCCCGCGAAGATCGGGATGAAGCCGAGCTTTTCTTCCAGCCAGCCCATGACCGGCACCGCCGCGGGGCCGAGGACGAAGATCCCCCAGAGCCCGTAGACGATGCTCGGGATCGCCGCCAGCAGGTCGACCAGATAGCCAAGCGTGAGGGCGATTCGCGGCGGCGCGATGTGGGTGATGAAGAGCGCCGCGGCGACCGCCAGCGGCACCGCGACGACCGCCGCGAAGGCAGCCGCGAGAACGGTCCCAAAGGCGAGCGGAGCGACGTAGTCGAGCAGCGACTTGCCGCCGGGTAGTTCGGATGCGCTGGCGGTGACCGCCGGCATCCCCTCGGCGATCAGGAAGATCGCGACCCCGGCGAGCAGGGCCAGGATCGTCACCGCCGCGATCGTGGCCGTGTTGGAGAAGATCCGGTCACCCCGGCGGCGGCGCCCTCCGGACGCCGCCGCCAGCAGTTGACCGGCGTTGGTCGTGGTATCGACCTGTGCCGCCACGTACTCCTAGCCCGCTTCGATCGCTTCGATGGCGGGGGTCACTTTCTTAGTCAACGCGGCGGAGAGCGGGGCCGAGCCGGCCTGTTCGGCGGCCAGCTTCTGCCCTTCGGGACTGACGACGTATTCGAGATAGGCCTTGACCGTTTCGGCTTCGGAGGCCGAGCCGTATTTGGTGCAGGCGATCGCGTAGGAGGTGAGCACGATCGGGTAGGTCCCCTGCGATTCGGTCTTGCGATCGAGTTTGTAGGCGAGGACGTGCTTGCCCTGGCTCAGTTCCTTGTCGAGCGGCGACTCCTCGAGGACCTTCGCCGCGGCCGCGGCCGCGGGTTCGGCGAATTCCTTGCCGACTTTGACCTTGGCGATCTCGAGTTCGCCGGCCTGGCTGGCGTCGGCGTAGCCGATCGCGCCTTCGCCGGCAGCGACCGCTTCGACCACGCCGGAGGTCCCGGAGGCGGCCTCGCCACCCTTCACCGGCCAGTCACCGCTGACTTCATAGGTCCAGACATCGGGGACGACCTCGGACATGTATTCGGTGAAGTTCTCCGTCGTGCCCGACTCGTCGGAGCGGTTGACCGGAGTGATGCGGGTGTCAGGCAGTTCGACGCCGGGGTTGTCGGCGGCGATCGCCTTGTCGTTCCAGGCGGTGACTTCCTGGGCGAAGATCCTCGCCAGCGTCTCCGGTGAGAGCTGTAGGCCTTCGGCTTCCGGAAGGTTGTAGACGATCGCGATCGGCGAGACGTAGTCGGGAACCTCGATCAGTTCGCCGGGTTCGCAGCGCTTGCTGGCTTTTTCGAGTTCGCCTTCTTCGCTCGAGAGGGCCGCGTCGCTGCCCGCATAGGCGACTCCGCCGGCGATGAACTGGTCGCGGCCGCCGCCAGAACCGACCGGGTCGTAGGAGAGCGTCACTCCCGAGTTCGCGTTCTCGAATTCGGCGAGCCAGGCTTCCTGGGCTGCCTGCTGCGCGGTCGAGCCGGCACCGGCGATTTCCCCGGAGAGGTCACTGGACGAGCTACCGCCACCGGTGCTGTCGCTGCCGCTGCTGCCGCAGGCGGCGACGCCGAGCGCCAGGATCAATGCGAAGGCCAGAACCGCAAGCCATCTAGAGCGAGACATCAGACTCCCTTTTGTCGTTGGTCGCATATTGGTTGGCCACCGACCTGAAGTCGCGACCGCGGCCACCCTCGCAGCGACTCCTGAGCAGCTTGTTACCTGCCTGTGTCGAAGATGTAAAAAAGATGTAAAAGCCCCGCAGGACGCCCGACCCGGCGCGGTTCAGCCGTCGGGCGAGAAGCGATAGCCGATGCCGTTATGGGTGTGAATCAGCCGTAGATCCGGCAGCGCCTCGCCGAGCTTGGCGCGCAGGCGGCTGACGTAGACGTCGACGGAGCGGTCGTCGCGCCTGGGTTGACTCCCCCAGACCTCGGTGAAGAGCTCCTCGCGGGTCATGATCCGCTGCGGGTGGGCGGAGAGGGTGACGAGCAGCTGCAGCTCGCGCATCGTCAGGCTCAGGGGACGGCCGTCGACGAGAGCGGCGTGCTCATCGGGACGGATCTCCAGGCGACCTTCGAGTTGCTGCGAGGAGTCCCCGGTTCCGATCGCCATGGTCGCCGAGCTTGGCGATCGCGGATGGAGTAGCAGTTATCCGGTCGTGAAGCTGCTGTGAACGACTTGTGAAACGGGCTCGGCGGCGGCTGGCTCGGGCGGGGCATCGGCCCCGGGCAGCAGCGCCGGTTCCTCGACTGGCCCGCCGACCGGCTCCGGGTCGAAGCGGTAGCCGACGCCGAAATGGGTGTGGATGTATCCCCAGCCGGGCGAGCTCTTCTCCAGCTTCTGGCGCAGCTTGCGGATGAAGACGTCGACCGAGCGGTCGCCATGGGCCATCGCATAGCCCCAGACCCGCTGGTAGATCGCCTCGCGCTCGAGAACCTGTCCCTTGGCTCCGGCCAGCAGCTGCAGCAGCTCGAACTCGCGGCGGGTCAGGTCGAGGCTGCCTCCGCCGAGCACGAAGGCCTGGAACTGGTCGGGCCGGATCTCCAGCTCGCCGGCGACCGTCGGCCCCGCCTGCGCCTCGGAGCGACCGCGGCGGTGACGGCGGGAAACGGCTTCGATCCTGGCCATTGCCTCCTCGGGATGGCAGGGCTTGGTGATCCAGTCATCGACGCCGAGGCGCAGGCCGCGAACCCGCTGGGCGACGGTGGAGCGCCCGGTGCAGACGACGATGCCGAGATCGGGAAGCATCCCGCAGACGCGCTCGAGGTAGGCCCAGCCCTCGTCGCCCAGCACCGCCGGGTCGAGCAGCAGGGCATTCAGCTTCATCGCCACCAGCTCCTCGGGCGGGATCGCGCTGGAAGCGACGCGCAGCTGCCAACCCGCCGTGTCGGCGCGCTTGGCCAGCACGGTCACGAAGCCGCTGTCGTTATCGATGACTGCGAGGCGGACGATGGAGCGATTGTATGCACCCGGAAGGCCAGAACTGCCTGCGTTCACAGGATTTTCACAGGCTGGCGACCACCAAATTGCGGTATTAGCCGATCGCCCCCGACGCGGTCAGGACCAGCACCAGGACGCCCAGGGCGATCCGGTAGACGACGAAGATCCCCAGCGTGTGGGTGCCGAGGTACCGAATCAGCCAGGCAATCGCCGCATAGCCGGTCACGAAGGCCACCAGCGTCGCGATCGCCGTCGCCCCGGCCGAGGGACTGCCGTTTTCACCGACCTTGCGCAGCTCGAAGAGGCCGCTGAGGACGACGGCCGGCACCGAGAGCAGAAACGAGTAACGGGCGGCGGCGACCCGATCGAAGTCGCGGAACAGGCCGGCGGAAATCGTCGCCCCGGAGCGCGAGACGCCGGGGATCAGGGCCAGCACCTGGGCCATGCCGACGAACAGCCCGTCGCGGCCGTTCATCTCGGCCAGGGCTCGCTGCCGGGTGCCGACCCGCTCGGCGAGGAGCATCACGAAGGAGAAGAGGATCAGCGCCGAGCCAATCAGGTAGAGGCTGCGGGCGCCCGACTCGATCTGATCTTTGAAGATGAAGCCGAAGATCGCGATCGGGATCGTGCCGAGGACGATGAACCAGCCGAGCCGAGCCTCCTGGCTGGCGCGCGGAATCGGCGTCCGCAGCTCACTCAACCAGGCGACCGCGATGCGCCAGAGGTCGGCGCGGAAGTAGATCAGCACCGCCGCCATCGTGCCGAGCTGGATCACGGCGGTGAAGCCGGCGCCGGGGTCGTCCCAGCCCAGCAGTGCCGGCACGATGCGCAGGTGCCCGCTCGAGGAGATCGGCAGGAACTCGGTCAGCCCCTGGACGAGACCGAGGACGATGGCTTCGAGGGAGCTCACGAGCGGCGCATCCTATGACCGCGGCTTGAAGAAGGGATGGGAGTGCGGCTTGAGGAAGGAATGGACTCGCGACCGGCAGCGACTCGACGCCGCCCCGGTGCGCTAGATTTCCGCCCGTGAAGCGGACCGCGGCAGCCCTCGTCTCGACCCTGGCCATGATGCTCCTCGCGGCTCCGACGGCGATGGCCGAGAACGGCGTCGGCCTGGCCGGCCCGACGACCGACAAGACGGTCACCTTCTTCTGTTTCGGGGTGATCGCCTTCTTCGCGGCCCTGGTGATCGTGATGTCGCTGATCCAGGGCAAACTGGAGAGGCGCAAGGAACGGCGTCGCTCCGACCTCGAGCGCTTCAGCTAAGCCGGAAGCCGCTGAGCAGGCGTTTCTCGGACTCACCCTCGATTTTTGCCACCACTTCGACCCGGCCCTCCAGTGGGGTGTCGCGGATCTTCGTCGCCAGCAGGTCGTCGACCTGGAAGATGCCGGCCGAGTTGTTGAGCTCGATCTCGATCCGCACCGGCCGCTCCTCCCCCGCCTCGATCCGCACCTCGTCGATCGCCGCGGCCGAAATCGAGTGGATTCCCTCGTGGCCCGCCTCGATCGGGATGCGGGTGCGGCCCTGGGCCATGTCGAGGGCGTCGGCGACGCGGACCACCCCGGCCTCCAGCGTGTAGGGCTCGCCGCGACGGCGGTGGCCGATAATCGCATGGAGGATCTCGGCGGCGACGACGGTGCGCTCGGGCTCGCGGTAGGAGCTCGCCAACAGCCGGTCGAGCGCGCCGCTGGCCAGGAACAGCGAATAGGCCTCATGGTCGATCCGATGGATCGACATGCCGACGTCGTGCAGCAGGGCGCCGCCGGCGACGACCACCTCGGCGTCGCGGTCCCGCATCCCGTGGTCGCTGACCAAGGCAGGCTCCACTCCCGCTTTTACCAGCAGCCGCAACAGCCGCAGGGCGATGTTGAGGACGATTTGCATGTGGACCCAAGAGTGGTCCGACATGCCCAACCGCTCCGACTGGACCTGAGCCATGTACCACCAGGCCCGCACCTGCTCGTCGCCGTTGACCGCCTCGAGGAAGCCCTCGAGCTTGCGGTTGCCGCGGGTCGGGGCGCGGACCTTGGCCTCGGCGATTGCCTCTTTTGGAGGTTTGCGCGTGGGGCCTTGGGGGTCCGGCGTTGGGACTGCGTCGTTCATGGGGCGGATCGTAGGGAAGGGGTCGGGTGCCCCTCCCCACTGCCGGCTCAGCCGCAGACGGGCCAGGGGCTGGAGCCGGACTGCGAGTAGAGGAGGGCGGCTCGGTAGTCCTGCTCTTGCTCGGGAGCTGCCGCGGGGTCGCCGCTGCCGCCGACGGATTCCCAGGTGCCGTAGTCGAATTGGTATTTGCCGCGGTAGCTGCCGTCGGAGGAGACGACGGTGGGATCGCCGCCGGACTCGCAGGCGGCGATCGATTCGAGGGTCGCGATGGTGACGCCGCCGGGCAGGGTGGCGAAGGCTTCGCGACGCTGCTTGCGCAGGGCGGCGCGGTGTTCAGCGCGGATCTGCCTGGCGACGCTGCGGACCAGGTGCTGGAAGCGGTCGATCGGCCGCTGCAGGGGCGCGATCTCGACCACCCGAGCGTTATCGACGCCGACCTCCGCCCTGTCGCCGCCGGAACCAGTTGCGGCCAGCGCCGTCGCCGGCAGGACGAGGGATAGGAGCAGGGCAGGAAAAGTATGTGTGCGTTTTATGAGCAAGCGCGGGACCGTGGCGGTCTTTGCGGCTTTGCTGGGTGATCGCGCTCACACAACGACCTCTGCAAGCGGCAATCCGCACTTGCTCAGGCACGAACCGGGATCGCCGGCCCGGCGCGATGCATCCGGTCTTGCGGGATGATTCGCGGATCGCCGAGCATTCGACCACCCGATTGCTACTCGCCTGCCCGGATCGGCCCGGGCTGATCGCCAGGGTCAGCGGCTTCCTCGCCGATGCCGGCCTCAACATCGTCGACGCCGATCAGCACTCGACCGCCGAGGGCCGCTTCTTCATGCGCATGGTCTTCGATCCGCTGCCGAAGGAGGAGCTGGAGACGCTGCGGCGGCGCTTCGAAGAGGAGGTCGCACGGCCCTTCGAGATGGAGCACCGCTTCGCCGAGTCGAGCCAGCGTAAGCGGGTGGCGATCATGGTCTCGCGCGAAGACCATTGCCTCTCCGACCTGCTCTGGCGCTGGCGCGGCGGCGAGCTCGGCGGCGAGCTGGTCGCCGTCCTCTCCAATCACCCCGATCACGCCGATCAGGTCGCCGCGGTCGGCCTTCCCTTCCACCACGTCCCGGTCGAGGTCGGCAACCGCAAGAAGGCGGAGCGACAGGCGCTGGAGCTGCTCGAGGGTGTCGACCTGCTCGTCCTCGCCCGCTACATGCAGGTGCTCTCGGCGGACTTCCTGAACGAGCTCGGAGCGCCGGCGATCAACATCCACCACAGCTTCCTGCCGGCCTTCGTCGGCGCCGACCCCTATCGCCGCGCCCACGAGCGCGGCGTCAAGCTGATCGGCGCCACCGCCCACTACGTCACCGCCGATCTCGACGCCGGCCCAATCATCGACCAGGACGTGACCCGGGTCAGCCACAGCGACGAGGTCGACGACCTGGTCCGGATCGGCCGCGACGCCGAGCGGCTGGTGCTGGCCCGTGCGGTGATGGCCCACCTCGACGACCGCGTCCTGCTCGACGGCGAGCGAACGATCGTCTTCTGATGGCGCCCGCCTCACTGCCACCCGGCCCGCGGACTCCCGCCCTCTTCCAGGCCCTGCACTACATGCGCGAGCCACTCGCCTTCCTCGACGGCTACCGGCGCCGCTACGGCGACGTCTTCACCGTCTCCTTCCCCTACTTCGGCAAGATCGTCTACCTCGCCAGTCCGGAGCTGGTCAAAGAGCTCTTCACCGGCGCGCCCGGCATCTTCCACGCCGGCGAGGCCAACGCGACCGTGCTGGAGCCGGCGCTGGGACCGAACTCGGTTCTGACCCTCGACGACGCGCCACACATGCAGCAGCGCAAACTGCTGCTGCCGCCCTTCCACGGCGAGCGGGTGCAGCGCTACGGCGAGCTGATCCGTGCGATCACCAGGCGCGACATGGAGGGCTGGCCGGTCGGCGAGCCGTTCTCGCTGCGCCCGCACACGCAGCGGATAACGCTGGCGGTGATCCTCCGCGCCGTCTTCGGGATCGAAGACGAGGCCCGGGTCGAGCGGG
This sequence comes from Solirubrobacterales bacterium, assembly GCA_036269775.1. Taxonomy (GTDB): domain Bacteria; phylum Actinomycetota; class Thermoleophilia; order Solirubrobacterales; family 70-9; genus VAYN01. The sequence goes on along the minus strand of DATBDU010000012.1, from coordinate 21,888 downwards.
CGACCGCGCTGATCGACGCCTTCAGCGACCGCGTCACCCTGATCATCAAATTCCCGGTCCTGCGCCGCGACCTCGGCCCGCTCAGCCCCTGGCGCCGCTTCCTGCGAGCTCGAGAGGAGCTCGACTCGTTCCTCTACGAAGAGATCGCCCTGCGCCGCGCCGACGGCGGCGAGGAGCGCGACGACGTGCTCTCGCTGCTGCTGCGCGCGCGCCACGACGACGGCAGCCCGATGGCCGACGAAGAGCTGCGCGACGAGCTGCTGACCGTGATCGGGGCCGGTCACGAGACGACGGCGACGGCGCTGGCCTGGTCGGTCGAGCGGCTGCTGCGGACGCCGCGGGTGCTGGAGCGCCTGCGCGAGTCGATCGCGGCTGGCGAGGACGACTACCTGGAGGCGACGGTGAAGGAGGCGCTGCGGGCCCGGCCGGTGATCATCGACGTCGCCCGCAAGCTGACCGCTCCGGTCGAGATCGCCGGCTACGAGCTGCCGGCCGGCAGCTTCGTCCTCGCCCCGATCGGCGCCCTGCACTACCGCGAGGACGTCTTTTCCGAGCCAGACGAGTTCCGCCCCGAGCGGTTCCTCGACGGCAAGGCCGACAACTACGCCTGGATCCCCTTCGGCGGCGGGGTGCGGCGCTGCATCGGCGCCGCTTTCGCCGAGTTCGAGATGCGCATCGTCCTGCGCGAGTTCATCGCCCGGGCCGATCTGAAGGCGCCCGACCCCAAGCCCGAGCGGGTGCGGATCCGCAACATCACCCTCGCTCCCGCCAAGGGCACCCGGGTCATGCTGGAGCGCCCACTCGAGCTCGCCTGACCGACGCATGTCGGCGTCCTCGCTACTCACGTGCAGAGCACGCTTCGGCCCCCTGCGTCCTTGGCCTGCCTGGTCAGGCGAGCTCAGCCGTTGCTTGTGCCCGCTCCCACTGCTCCAGCAGCTTCTCGACCGCCTCCTTGGCCTCGCGGTGGCTCGCTTCGGACCGCTCGGCGCGATCCGGATTCGCCCAGGCGGCGGGGTCGGCGAGCTCCTCTTCCACCTCTCGTAACTTCGCTTCGGCACGCTCGATCTTCTCCTCCAGCCGGGCCGCCTTCTTCGCCGCCTTCTCCGCCGGGTTGGTGGCGCTGTACTTGCGGCGGGCGGGCGCGGCGGGCTTCGCGGCCGAGCCGGCCTCGGCCTCGCGCTCGTCGCGGCGCCGCTGGTACTCGGCCCAGCCGCTCGGGTAGCTGCTCAGCCTGCCGTCCTCGCAGACGAGCGTGCGGCTGCCGACCGCCTCGAGCAGGGCGCGGTCGTGGGAGATCAGGACGAAGGCGCCCTCGAAGGCGGTCAGCGCGTCCTCGAGGGCCTCGCGGCTCTCGATGTCGAGGTGGTTGGTGGGCTCGTCGAGGATCAGGACGTTGGCGCCGGAGGCGACCAGGATCGCCAGCGAGAGCCGTCGCTGCTCGCCGCCGGAGATGTCGCTGAGCTGCTTCTCGGCGTCGCCGCCGGAGAAGAGGAAGCCGCCCAGCAGCGCCCGCGCCTTGGGGCCGGCGAGCCCCGTCTCACGCTGGGTGGCGTCGAGCACGGTGCCCTCCCCCGCCGCCGTGTCGGCGTGCTGGGAGAGGTAGCCGAGCTTGACGTTGTGGCCGGTGCGGACGATGCCCGAGGCGGCGGGGCGCTGGCCGGCGAGGGTCTCGATCAGGGTCGTCTTGCCGGTGCCGTTGGCGCCGACGAGGACGACGTGCTCGCCGCGCTCGACCTCGAGCTCGGCGCCGGCGAGCAGGACGCGGCCGGGGACCTCGATCGAGGCGTCGACCATCTTCAGCACCACCTTGCCCGGCCGCTCCGGCGCTTTGAACGAGAAGCGCAAGCTGCGGGTGTCGCGCCGTTCGGCCTGGGGCCCGCTCTTCTTCTTCTTGTCGATCTGTTTGATCCGCGACTGTGCCTGTTTGGCCTTGGTCGCCTTGTAGCGGAAGCGCTCGACGAAGCGCTCCATCCGCTCGATCTCCGCCTGCTGGCGGTCGATCGCCTTGCCGAGGGCGATCTGGCGCGCCGCCTGCTCCTGGCGCCAGGCGTGCCAGGGCCCGGCGAAGAAGCGGGCGCGCTGGGCCTCCAGCTCCAGCACCGAGGTGCCGACGGCCTCGAGGAACCAGCGGTCGTGGGCGACGAGGACGACGGCGGCGTCGAGCTCGACCAGGTATCCCTCCAGCCACTCCAGCGAGGGGATGTCGAGGTGGTTGGTGGGCTCGTCGAGCAGCAGCAGGTCGGGCTTGGTCGCCAGGGCTCGGGCCAGCGAGGCGCGGGTCAGCTCGCCGCCGGAGAAGGTCGAGAGCTGGCGCTCGGACTGCTCGGGCTCGAAGCCGAGGCCGCGCAGGACGGCGAGCACCTGGTCGCGCCAGCGGTAGCCGCCGCCGGCTTCGAGGCGGTGCTGGGCGGCCGCGTAGGCCGCCATCGTCTCTTCGTCGGCGCCCTTCGACATCTCGCCCTCGAGGCGCTCCAGCTCCCCCTCGAGCTCCAGCATGTCGGTGCGCCCGGCGAAGACGTACTCGCCGAGCGTGGCACTGGAGTCGCGCGGCGGCCGCTGGTCGTGCAGGGCGACCCGCGAGCCCCGCTGCACGGTCAGCGAGCCCGAGTCGGGCGTGAGCTCGCCGGACAGCACCCGCAGCAGGGTCGACTTGCCGGCGCCGTTGCGGCCGGAGAGGGTCATCCGCTCGCGCGGCTCGAGCTTGAAGGAGACGTCGGCGAACAGCAGCTTGCCGCCGACGTGGACGTCCAGGGAGGTTGCGGTCGCGATTGCCATCCGAACGGACCAACTTAGATGACCGTCGTCGCGGCGTAACCTCCCCTCGATGGCAGGCCCGCTGCGACACCTCGGCGAGCTGGCGAAGGCGCGGGCGACGCGACGCTCCTCCGAGCGCGCCGACAGCCAGGCGCTGGCCGAGCTGGAGGCACGGCCGTTGCGGCTGCCGGCCGGGCTCGAGGTCGAGTGGCTCGGCGTCTCCGGCTACCGCTTCACCTGCGAGGGCCAGACGCTGTTCGTCGATCCCTACCTCTCGCGCGTCCCCTTCCGCGACCTGCTGCTGCGGCGGCCGACGATGCCCGACCCGGCCGCGCTCGACCGCTTCGTCACGGCGCCCGGCGAGACCGTCGGCGTCCTCGTCGGCCACACCCACTTCGACCACGCCGTCGATGCCCCGGCGATCGCCAGGCGCTTCGGCTGCAAGGCCTACGGCTCGAAGTCGCTGCTCAGCCTGATGGCGCTGCACGGCCTCGCCGAGCGGGCGGTCGTGGTCGAGCCCTACCGCACCTACGAGCTGGGCCCCTTCGAGGTCTCCTTCACCCCCAGCGTCCACTCCAAGCTGCTGCTCGGCCTGGCCGTCCCCTACGACGGCGAACTGACCTGCGAGCACCTCGACTCACTCTCGCCGGGCGCCTACCGCTGCGGCCAGGTCTGGGGCATCTCGATCGCCGTCGCGGGCCTGCGCTTCTACCACCAGGGCAGCGCCAACCTGATCGACGAGGCGATCCGCGAGCGCGACATCGATGTCTTCCTCGCCGGCGTTGCCGGCCGTAGCTTCACGGACGACTACTGGAAGCGGATCCTCCCCCGGCTCGACCCCCGGGCCGTGGTCCCCACCCACTACGACAACTTCTTCCGCCCCCTGGGCCAGAATTTGGAGTTCGTCGCCAACGTCCAGCTCGCCGCGCTCCCCGACGAGATCGGCGCCGTCAGCCGCGACGTCGAGCTCGCCGCCCTGCCCCGCTCCGACCGCCACTCGCCGGCTCAAGCGCGGTAGTCATTCGGACGCATGGCGTCCTAAACGACTGCCGCACTAGCAGTGCTTGGCGGCGATCTGCTCGATCGTGCCCATCGTGCGCCGGGTGTCGAGGCCAACGGCCGCCTCGATCGCCTTCAGGTCGAGGTGGGAATCGAGCAGGCCGCCACTCGGCAGCCAGAAGATCTCGCGACCGCTGACCGCCAGAAGGTCCTCGTCGCTCGCGAGTGCGATCACCTTCTGGCGAGCCGCCGCGCTGGGCTTCTTCAGCAGCAGCGCCACCTGCAGCTTGCCCTTCGAGGCCTCGACGAGCTGCGGCTCGAAGGGCTCCCGGGCGGCGATCGCCGCCACCTCGGCGCAGCTGCGCAGGAAGACCGGGACTTCGTAGCCGAGCGCCTCGCCAAGGCCCGCTTCGATCCGCGTGCCGAGCGCGGCCTCTTTTTCACCATCGTCGACGCCGAAGATCACGTTGCCGCTGGCCCGAAAGGTGGAGACGTCGGCGAAGCCGAGCGTCTCGAACTCGGCCCGCAGCTCGTCGTTCTTGATCCGGCGCTTGCCGAGATTCATCCCGCGCAGGAAGGCGACGTAACGCTCCATGCCAGGACGATAACCACGCCGGGCTCCACCCTGGCGGACGACGTGTCTGAGCTTAGGGGGCACATAGACCCCCTAAGCTCAGACACGTCCTGATGAGCCCCGATTTCACGGCCTTGCCGCCGAACCTGCCAGTCCCTGAGGACGATGGGGCAGCCGACCACCTGCCGGGCCGGGCCGTGCCGTCGCTGGCGCTGCGCTCCAGCAGCGGCGGCGGCGGAACCGCCAACCTCCGAGAGCTTGCCGGCGATCGCCTGGTCGCCTACGTCTACCCGCGGACTGGGACCCCGGGCCAGCCGTCGCCAGCGGGCTGGGACGACATCCCCGGGGCCCGCGGCTGCACCCCTCAGAGCTGCGCCTACCGGGACAGCCTCGCCGAGTTCGAACGGCTCGGCGCCGCCGTGGTCGGGATCAGCGCCCAGAGCCCGGACGAACAGGCCGAGTTCGCCGCGCGCGAGCACATCCCCTTCCCCCTGCTCAGCGACAGCGACCTGCACCTCGCCGGAACGCTGGGCCTACCGACCTTCGAGGCGGAGGGGATGACCCTCTACCGCCGCCTCACCTTCGTCGCCGAGGCGGCGACGATCGTCGAGGCCTTCTATCCCGTCTTCCCGCCCGATCGCGACGCCGCCGAGGTGCTGGCCTGGCTCGCCGATCGCCCAACCCCGGAGGGCTAGGCGATCGGTTTCTATGGAGGCGCCGAGATTCGAACTCGGATCCGCGGCCGCGGCGCGAAGGCGTCTACAGGTTTAGCCGGCGCTTTTTTCTCGTCTCCCGGGGTCCGCGCCGACAGGCACTACGGGAGACACAGCCCTCTGAAATTTCCCCTGGCAGACGGGGCGATCCGCCTGGGTGAGCCCGCATTCTGAAGCCGGCTCCCCTCCCGACGGGCGCGGGAGGACCGACTCTCACAGCGCTTAGTTTCTAGCTAAGCGGCGAGGGCGAACTCATGGTCCGCACGTATTGGTTTGTGCCGGGGTTTAACGAGGCCTCCGGCAACCTCGACCTGCAACCTTTCGCACGAGTCGACCACGTCGAAGCCTGTCGCCCCCATGCTGACTGCGCTTTGAATTGTACGGTGTCGGGAATGAACCCCCCTGTGAGCGAGTCCCGATGAACGAGAAGTCCTACGACGCGATCGTGCTCGGAGCGGGGCCCGCGGGCGAGGTCTGCGCGGGTCGCCTGGCCGACGGCGGCCTGAAGGTGGCGATCGTCGAGCGGCACCTGATCGGCGGCGAATGCTCCTACTACGCCTGCATGCCCTCGAAGGCGCTGCTGCGGCCGGCCGACGTGCTGGCCGAGGCGCGGCGCGTCCCCGGCGTCGCCGAGGCCGTCACCGGGAAGCTCGATCCAGGGGCCGTCCTCGCCCGCCGCGACGAGGTGATCCACGACCTCGACGACTCGGGCCAGCTGCCCTGGCTCGAAGAACGGGACATCGACCTCTTCCGCGGCGACGCCCGCTTCGATGGCGAGCGGCGGCTGCGCGTCGGCGACGACCTGCTAACCGCGCGCACGGCCGTGATCGTCGCCACCGGCAGCGGCGCCGCGATGCCGCCGATCCCCGGCCTCGACAGCGTTCAGCCCTGGAATAACCGCCAGGGCACGACCGCCAAGCGGGCTCCAGAGAGCATGATCGTGCTCGGTGGCGGACCGGTCGGAAGCGAGCTCTCGCAGGCCTGGGCCTCGCTGGGGACCCGGGTGGCCCTGGTCGAGGGCAACGGGCACCTGCTCTCGCGTGAGGAGGCCTTCGCCGGCGAAGAAGTCGCCAACTCGCTCAGGGAGCACTTCGGCGTCGACGTCCACACCGGCGTCCAGGCCGAGAGGATCGAGGCCGGCGGCGCCGGTGTGCTCGCCGAGCTGAGCGACGGCAGCCGAGTCGAGGGCGCCGAGATTCTGATCGCCGTCGGGCGGGTCCCCAACACCCGCGAGCTCGACCTCGACTCGGCCGGCGTCGAGCCCGGCGAGCATGGCTTCCTCGAGACCGACGACCGGCTCAGGGTCGGTGGCCGCGAGTGGCTCTACGCGATCGGCGACGTCAACGGCCGGGCGCTCTTCACTCACATGGGCAAGTACCAGGCCTGGGTCGCCGCCGAGAACCTGCTCGGCCGTGAGGTCGAGGCGAGGGCCGAGGAGATCGGCTCGCCCCGCGTCACCTTCACCGACCCACAGGTGGCGGCGGTCGGCAAGACGCTCGACCAGGCGCGCGAAGCCGGCCTGGGCGCGCGCGCCGTCGACGTCCCGACCGACGGCTCTCCCGGCGCCAGCTTCCAGGGCAAGGGCACGGGCGGCACCTCCCGGATCGTCGTCGACGAGGCACGCGGAACGATCGTCGGCGCCACCTTCACCGGCTTCGAGACCGCCGACTTCCTACAGGCGGCCACGGTCGCGATCATTGGCGAAGTGCCGCTATCGCGACTCCGCCACGCGATCGCTCCCTACCCGAGCCGCAGCGAGGTTTGGCTGAAGCTGCTGGAGAAGTACGAAGACTGAACGCCGCCGGGACCGTCGCTAGACCGTCGAGCGGCGCTTGAGATCTTCCAGTAGATCCTGAGGGAAGCCGGCTACCTGATCGAGGTCGTCGATCGACTGGAAGCCGCCGAGGCGCTCGCGGTGGGCGAGCAGGCGAGTCGCCTGGGTGACCGAAAGGTTCTGCCCGCGCAGCTGCTCGAAGGTGACGGTGTTGAGGTCGATCGCGGCGGCACCGTCGACCGCGGCGGGCGCGTTAACGGCGGCCGGCGGTGGCGGCGTCGGTGGCTCGACGGGTGGCGGGAAGGGCGAAGGCACGGGGGGCGGGGGCGGGGGCGGGGGCGGGGGCGTCGGCTCGGGTGCCGGTACGGGCGGCGGCCCGGGCGTCGGTGCCGGTGGGGGCCCAGGGGCGGGTGCCGGCGTCGGAGGCTCCGGGAACGGCGCCGGTGCGGGCGGCTGGGGCGCGGGCGGAGCCGGCTCGGGTACCGGGGGCGGCGGAGTCGGCATTGGAGCCGGCGGCGGCGAGGGCGGTGGCGGAGTCGGCGGTTGCGGCTGGAACCGCGCATCGGGCTGGAACTGGGTCTCCGGCGCTCCCTGCACGGAGCGCACGACCGCCTGCTCGGCCTCGGCCGCCCGGCGCTCGGCCTCGCGGGCGCGCTCTTCGGCCTCGGCGACGCTCTGCTGCATCTCCCGCAGGCGCTGCTGGCGCTCTTCCTCTTCGGATCTCAGCCCTTCCAGCCGTTTCGCCTCGACAGCCCGCTGCTCCGCGGCCTTGGTCCGCTCCTCGATCTGACGCAGGCGCTCCTCAGCCTCGGCCATCGACCGTTCCTGGGCCTCGCGTTCCTCCCGCAGCCTCTGCTCGGCGTTCTGCAGGTCCGGAACCGGCGCCAGCGGCGCCGGCGACACCACCGCCGCAGGCGAGGGCGGGGCCGGAGCCGGGGGCGGCAGCTGCTCCTCAGACCACAAACTCGTCGTCTCCTCGACCCGCCGGTCGGCCTCGGCGCGAATTCGCTGCTCCTCGAAGCGCACCTGCTCGACCTTGTCGCGAACCCGCTGTTCGGCGGCGGCCGGGTCGTACCCGGCCGGACCCGGAGGCACCGCACCGCCCAGGGGCGGCGGGGCCACCGGCATCGGCGGCAGCTGTTGGGTCGGTGCGGGCGGAACCGGTGGCGTCACCTGGGCCAGCTCACGCTCGCGAGCCGCCCGCGCGGCGGCGAGCCGCTGCTCCGCCAGCGCCGCTTCCCGCTTCTGCTTACCGCCGCCGTACTTGATCCCGAAAAAGCTCTTCTGCTTGGGCTCCGGCCCCGCGGCTGGGGACGGGGCGGCCGGGGGAGCCTGACCGGGAGCGGGTGCCTGCGGCGGGGCCGAGGATGGGGCGGGCGCCGGGCTTCCCGCGGCCAGCTTGCCGCTCTTCTGTTCCTTGCGGCGTTTGATCTCCTCACGCCGTTTCAGGCGCAGTTCGTTGCGTTTCAGGCGCTGCTCCTCACGCACTCGCCGGCGCCGGTCCTTGCTGCTCTCCGACTGACCGGCTGGCGGCGCGGGCGCAGCGACGCCTGGAACCGCGGGCGGCATCGCAGGCGGTGGCGCCGCGGCCACTTCGGCGGCTGGTACCGCGGCCATTTCGGCGGTCGGTGCCGCCGCGGGGGGAGGAGGCGCAGTACTACCGAGGGAAGGGGCCGGGGGCGGCGTGGAGCCCGCGGTAGGCGGCGGCATGCTTCCGGCGGGAGGGGGCGCCCCCGGCGTCGCGGGCGGTTTCGGGGCTGCTTTCGCCTTCTCCTTGCCGCGGCGCTGACTGATGCTGACGACGAGCAGAAGCAGCAGGATCGCCGCCAGCAACGCCCCGACGAAGTAGCCGGTGTGGTCACTGACGTAGTTGCTGGCCTTGTCGGGGAAGGATTCGGCTCCGGCCGTCGCAGGCGCAATCGTGGCCAGCGAGGCGAGCCCGACGAAGCACGACGAGAGGAGCAAACGGATCCGCATTCCCCTGCATCCTTGCATGTGCGGCGGCCGATGCAAGCCGAAACGGCGCCCGGCGGCGGACCGACGTTCGAGGCCCTGGAGCCGGCTCACCGCATCCGCCCCTTGAACTCGCGCTCGACTTCGCGGCGCACGTCGCGATCGGCGATCTCACGGCGCCGGTCGCGGCCTTCCTTGCCGCGCGCCAGCGCCAGCTCCACCTTGGCCCGCGAGCCTTTGAAGTAGATGCGGGTCGGCACCAGGGTCAGGCCTTTCTGCGCCGTTTTGCCGATCAACCGCTCGATTTCGCCCCGGTGCAGCAGCAGTTTGCGCGGCCGCTCGGGTTCGTGGGCATCGACGTTGGCGAACTCATACGGAGGGATGTGCAGCTTGCGCAACCAAACTTCGCCGTCTTCGACGACGGCGTAGGCGTCGGTCATCTGCGCCTTGCCGCCACGCAGCGCCTTGACCTCGGAACCGCGCAGGACGATCCCCGCCTCCATCGTCTCCACCCACTCGAATTTGTGGCGGGCGCGGCGGTTGGTGACGACGTCGCCCGAGGCCGGCAGGCGTGGCTTCTTCGACTTCTTAGCCACGCACGGGCTCCAGTTCGGCGCGGCCGCGAGGCGCGTCGACGCCAGCGACGCGGACCTTGACGGGATCGCCCAGGCGCAGCGTGGATTTCTCGCGATTGACCAGCGCCACCTCGGCCCGATTCAGCTCGTAGCGCCCGCCGGGCAGGCGCCGGGCGGGCAGCATGCCCTCGTAGACGTCGCCGAGCTCGCCGCCGAAGGAGACGAAGGCGCCGGCCCGGATCACGCCGGAGACCTCGCCCTCGAACTCGGCGTCGAGCCCGCGCTCGCCGAGCTCGCGTTCGAGCAGGTAGGCGGCGCAGACGTCGTCGGCGGCCCGCTCGATCTTCGCCGACTCGCGCTCGCGGGCGGAGCAGTCGGCGGCGACGTCGCGGACCTCGGCCAGGCGGGGCGCCTCCTCGCCCTCCCCCAGGGCCGCCAGCAGCGCCCGGTGCACGACCAGGTCGGGGTAGCGTCGGATCGGCGAGGTGAAGTGCGTGTAGGCGGCACTGCCGAGGCCGGCGTGGCCGCTGTTGCGCTCGCTGTAGGCAGCTTGCTTAAGGGATCGAAGCACGAGCGAGGTATACGCCTCGCGGCCGTGGCCGCGTCGCGCGGCCTCGCGTCGCGCCAGCCGGCTGGCCTCGGCGGCGACCCTGCCCGCCTCTTGCGCAGAGAGCCCCTGTCCGAGCGGCGGGGTCGGTACCCCGAGCGCCGCCAGCTGCTCGACCAGGCGCTCGATCCGGGTCGGGTCGGGCTGGGCATGGACGCGGTAGATCGCCGGCACCCGTTCGCGCTCGAGCCTCTGCGCCACCTGCTCGTTAGTGAGGATCATCAGCCGCTCGATCAGGCGGTGGGACTCGGTCTGGGCGACGCCGCGGGCGGCGGTCACGTTGCCCTTGGCATCGAAGCGGAACTCGGGCTCGAACGATTCGACGTCGAGACTGGTGGCGCCGCGGTGTTCGCCTAGGTCCGTGGCGATCTCGCGGGCGGCGGCGAGCGGTTCGGCGACCTCCTCCGGCGCCTGGACTCGCCCGGCGAAGATCGCGTCGAGCTGGTCATAGTCGAGGCGGACGTCGGAGCGGATGCGGCTGCGGTAAAAGCGCGCCGAGCGCGGCTCCGCCCCTGGGCCCAGCTCGATCTCCACCGTCACCGCCAGCCGCTCGACCCCCGGCGAGAGGCTGCAGGCATCGCTGCTGAGCGCGTGCGGCAGCATCGGCTCGACGGCGCCGGGGACGTAGGTGCTGTTGGCACGGCGCCGCGCCTCGAGATCCAGCGGCGAGCCCGGCCGGACGTGGGCGGCGACGTCGGCGATGTGAATCCAGACCCTGGCGCCGGACCCCTCGCGCTGGGCGGAGACGGCGTCGTCGAAGTCGCGGGCGCTGGCCGGGTCGACGGTGAAGGTCGAGAGCGCCGTGAGATCGCGGCGCGGACCCGAATCGCGCTCCGCCGCGGCCGCCGCCTCGGCCGCTTCGACCTCGAACGCGGCACCGAAGCCGCGGAAGCCGAGCTGCTCGCGCAGCATCGCCTCGACCGCGTCGCGGGCCGGCGGGATCCGCTCGCGAGCCCGCTTGGCCCGCTCGCGAGGCCGGGCCTGGCGGCGCCGGCTCAACCCCCGACCTGACCGGCCAGCACGCCGAGCGCCCGTTCTTTCCCCTCGTCGGCGGGCGTTTCCGGGTTGTCGCTGGCCTTGACGTCGGGGTGGATTCCGTGGCTGCGCGCGAGGTTGACCCCGTCGGGGGTGAAGTACTCGCCCACGGTCATCTTCAGGGCGCCGCCGTTGGAGAGCCCTTTCTCCTCCTGGAAGACGCCCTTGCCGTAGGAGCGGGTGCCGACCACGGTGGCACCGACGTCGTCGGCCAGGGCCGCGGTGAGGATCTCCGCGGCGGAGGCGCTGTTGCGGTCGATCAGGACGACAAGCGGGCGCTTTGGCAAGGCGCCGCCGACGCTCTTGTGGACGCTGTGTCCCTGGCTGCGGGAGTCGGTCGAGACGACGACCTGGTCCTCGGGCAGGAAGAGGCTGGCGCTCAGCACCGCCTCCTCGAGCAGGCCGCCGGGATTGCCGCGCAGGTCCAGCACGATCCCCTCCGCCCCTTCGCGCTGCACCTTGCGAACCGCGTTGGCGAGCAGGGCGTGGACCCCTTCGCTGAAGCTGAGCATGCGGACGTAGCCGAGCTTGCGCCCGGCCACGCTCTCGACCTTGCCGCTGACGTTCGGCAGCGCCACCTCGGCCCGGGTCAGCCGCAGCTGGCGAACCTTGCCGCTCTTGGCGTCGCGGACGCCGACCGTGACCTCGGTCCCTTCCGGGCCCTTGATCCTGTTGGTCGCCTCGCCGCTGCTCTCACCCGCGATCGAGTCGCCGTCGACCGAGACGATCGTGTCGCCGGGAACGATCCCCGCCCTGTCCGCTGGCGACGCATGGAACACCTGGACCGCCCGCAGCCCCTGTTTGACCGGGACGACGCTGAGACCGACGCCGGAGAAGCGGCCTTCGATCGACTGGTTGAAGCTCTCCAGGCTTTCCGGCGAAAAGTATTCGGTGAAGCGATCGCCGTGGCGCTGGCGCAGCTCCCGCACCATCCCCTGCAGCGAGCCGTTGCTCAGCTCGGTGCCGCCGACCGGCCGGTAGTAGTTGTCCTCGAGCAGTTCCGCGGCTTCGGCGGTCAGCCCCGCGGGCGAGCCGACGAACGGGTCGCGGATGAATTCGGGCAGCTTGCTGGGGTGCCCGCCCAGCCAGAGGCCTGCGCAGAGGAAGACGACCAGCGCCACGGCGTAGGCCACTGCCCCGCGTGCTCTCACGCCCGCCTCAGACCTTGAGGAAGCGGCGCAGGGTGATGCCGGAGCCGATCGTCGAGACGATCACCGCGGCGGCGAAGAGGATCGCCACCAGCGCCGGAAACGACAGCGTGCTGTTGTTCTGCGCCGCCAGGAAGGAGAAGGAGTCGCTGAGGGGGTCGACGACCGTGATCTTGCCGAGCCACAGGATCAGTATGGCCACCAGGCCTCCCACGAAGCCGACCACGACGCCCTCGATCATGAACGGCCAGCGGATGAACCAGCGGGTCGCGCCGACCAGCCGCATCACCTCGACCTCGCGGCGACGCGTGTAGATCGAGAGCCGGATCGTATTGCCGACCAGCATCAGCGAGGCCGCGATCAGCAGCGCCGTCATCACCGTCAGGACGATCTTCAGGGCGCTGGTCACCTGCTCGATCTGCTGCGAGGCCTGCTGACGGTCGAAGATGTTGTTGATGATCGGCGAGATCGGCTGCGGCTTGCCATTGGGGCCGGTCGGCATGATCGCTTCGCGAATACCGGGCAGATTGGCGGCGTCGTCGGCCTTGACCTCGAAGCTGGCCGGCAGCGGGTTGCTGTTGAGCTGCTCGACGATCGATTTGTCCTTCAGTTCGCTGCGCAGGGTCTTCAGCGCCTGGTTCTTGCTGATGAAGGTGACCGAGACGACGTGCGGGATGCCCTCCAGCTTCGTCTTCAGGGTGCCGATTTCAGCCGGCGTCGCGTCGTCGAACAGCCCCGCCTGGATGTTGAGCTCGCTGCGGATCTGGTCGCTCTTGGCCTGGGTGGTCTGGAAGATCGGGATCAGGACGCCGAGCAGGATCACGGTGACGACCGTGGTCACGACCGCGGCGAGACTCGGCGCGGCGTTGCGGCGCAGGGCGCGGACGGCCTCCTGGAGGAAGAAGATCAGGCGCGACATCAGAGCAGCGACCCCTGGTCATGGCCGTTGGTCTGGCCCTCGCCCTCGGGACCGACGCCCATCTCGGCCCGCATCCGCAGCCCGAACTCAGTCGTCGACTCCTCGGTGTAGCCGCCGCTGACTTCGTCGCGGACGACGCGGCCCTCGTAAAGCTCGACGACGCGGCGCTGCATGCTGTCGACCATCTCGCGGTCGTGGGTGACGACCAGCACCGTGGTGCCGGCCTTGTTGATCCGGTACAGCAGCTGCATGATCCCGATCGAGGTGACCGGGTCGAGATTGCCGCTGGGCTCGTCGGCGAGCAGCAGCGGCGGGTGGTTGACGAAGGCGCGGGCGATCGAGACCCGCTGCTGCTCGCCGCCGGAGAGCTGGTCGGGATAGCTGTTGAGCTTGGTCGAGAGGCCGACGAGGCGCAGGGTCTGCGGCACCTGCTCGCGAATTTCGGCGCGGCTGGCACCGATTACCTGCAGCGCGTAGGCGACGTTGTCGTAGACAGTGCGGTCGGGGAGCAGCTTGAAGTCCTGGAAGACGGTGCCGATGTTGCGCCGCAGCTGCGGGATCTTCTTCTCCGGCAGGGCGCCGATGTCGCGGCCGGCGATTCTGACCGCGCCCTCGGTGGTGGCCAGCTCGCGAATCAGCATCTTGATCAGGGTCGACTTGCCGCAACCGGTCGGGCCGACCAGGAAGACGAACTCGCCGCGGCCGATCGCCAGCGAGACCCGGTCGAGCGCCATGTGGCCGCCCGGGTAGACCTTGGTGACGTCGCTGAGCTCGATGATCGGCGCCCGGCGGCCACCGGGCCGCCGCGGCTGCTCGTCGCGGGTCTGTCTCTTCTTGGATCTGGCCATACGAAGGGGGCTTCTTCGAACACAGGGTGACTCCTGCGACCCGCCGGCCGCGCAAGACCGCGCCCAAGAATGGCTTCGCCCAGGGGCGAGTCAGCCGATCGCGACCATGCGCTCGATCGGGATTCGCGCCCGCTCGGCGAGGTCGGCCGGGACGCTGACCTCGAACTTCATCTCGCGCAGCGAGTCGCGCAGCTTCGGCAGGGTGATCATCTTCATGTACTTGCAGACGGCCATCCGGTTGGCTTCGATCAGGTTGGCCTGGGGCGCCGCCTGCTGGAGCGGGTAGAGCATCCCGTTCTCGGTGGCGACGACGAAGCTGCCCTCGGGGTTCGCTTCGACGTGCCGCAGCATCCCCGAGGTCGAGAGCATGTGAACCCCCTCGGCCTCGATGTCCCCAGAGGCGACGTACTCCATCGCCTGGGTCGAGCAGCCGCACTCGGGATGGATCAGGAACTCGGCCTCCGGGTTCTCGGCCCTGGTCTCGACGATGTCCTCGGGGCGAATGCCAGCGTGGACGTGGCACTCGCCGTCCCAGACATGGAAGCGGGCGCGGCGCTCGGGATCCTCAACGAGGCCGGTCTCGCGCTCGACGAAGGCGCCCAGCCACATGTCCGGGCCGAAGAGGATCTCGGTATCGGCGCCGTGCTCAGCCCAGATGTGCTCGACGACGCTGACCGCGTTGGAGGAGGTGCAGCAGTAGTCGGTCTCGGCCTTGACCTCGGCCGACGTGTTGACGTACATCACCACCAGCGCCCCCGGGTGCTCGGCCTTCCAGGCACGCAGCTGGTCGGCGTCGATCGAGTCGGCGAGCGAGCAGCCGGCGTCGAGGTCGGGGATCAGAACCTTCTTCTCGGGCGAGAGGATCGAGGCGGTCTCGGCCATGAAGTGGACGCCGCAGAAAGCGATCGCCTCGGCGTCGGTGGCCGCGGCCTGGCGCGAGAGCCCGAGCGAGTCGCCCAAGTAGTTGGCGACGTCCTGGATCTCGGGCAGCTGGTAGTTGTGGGCGAGGATGACGACGTCGCGCTCGGCCGCGAGCGCGCGGATCTCATCACCGAGTTCGGTGATCTGCTCCGGCAACAGCTCCGGTGCAAAACCAGGTTGGATCGTCGGGAGCTCCTGCATGAGCCCTTCCTTTCCTGATGTTCGCTGGTTGGGCGGGGTGCCTCAATCCAGTCGAATGAACGTAGGACAAAGCTTACTACCTTGGCTTGCGCGGTCGGTGTGGGGTGGGTGCTGCGGGCGGGGCAAACTGGCTCCGTTCTCGGACCCTCCCCACACCGACCTCTCGAGGGCGGCAGACTTTGTCCATGCCCGAGTTGCCAGAGGTGGAGATCGTCGCGCGCAGGTTGAACGCCAGTCTGTCGGGAGCTGGTGTGGAATCGGCGTTGGCGCCGGGGATGAACGTGATGAAGACCTTTGAGCCGTCCTTGGATGTGCTGGTGGGTCGGAAGGTGACCGGGGTACGGCGGATTGGGAAGATGCCCGTCGTCGAGTTTGGGGATTTGGCGTTGCTGATTCATTTGATGTCAGCGGGGAGGTTGAAGGCGTTCGATAAGCGGGCTTCGGCCAAAGATCGGGCTTCGCGGGTGCTAGTGCGGCTGGAGGACGGGCGGGAGCTGCGGCTGCGGGAGTTCGGGACGAAGCAGCGGGCCTGGGCGAAGTTGCTGGCGACGAACGCGGTGGCCGAGGACGAGATGGTCAAGAGCCTGGGCCCGGAAGCCTGGCCGCCTCCCCCGCTCGACGAGTTTGCCGCGGCGGTCGACCAGCCACGGCACCTGCACCCGCTGCTGCGCCACCAGAAAGACATCGCCGGGATCGGCCGCTCCTGGGTCGACGAGATCCTCTGGGAGGCGCGGCTCTCACCCTTCAAGAAAGGATCAGAACTCAACGAGGAGGAGGTCGAGCACTTGCACTCAGCGCTTCATGTCCTTGGCGATGCAATCGACCACTACGAGAAGGCGATTGGACCCGAGGTTCCGGACAAAGTGCCGATGCCGCTCCAAGTCCACAAACGCGAGGGCCAACCTTGCCCGCGCTGCGGGAGCACGATCGAGGCCGTCTTCTTCTCCGAACACCAGACCAACTACTGCCCCCAGGAGCAGACCGGCGGCCGCGTCCTCAAGGACCGCCGTCTGTCGAAACTCCTCAAATAGGGAGACGGGGGAGGGCTCGGCGGAGCAACAGCGGGGAGGCTCCGCCGAGCCCTCCCCCGTCTCCCACGAAAGCGGTTGCGAGTTCCGTCGAGAGCTCCCCGTCTCCCCGAGAGCGGTTAGGCGGGTTCGAGGAGGAGGCTGAAGTCGAGGCTGGGGGCCGAGTGGGTGAGGGCGCCGATTGAGATGAAGTCGACGCCGGTCTCGGCGGTGGCGCGGACCGTGTCGAGGTCGACGCCCCCGGAGGCCTCCAGCGCGGGTCCGTTGCCGGAGCCGGAGTTCTCGTCGCGCAGCTTGACCGCGGCGCGCAGGGTCTCCAGGTCCATGTTGTCGAGCAGCAGCCGGTCGGCGCCGGTGCCGAGCGCGTAGGCGGTCTCGTCGAGGTTGCGCACCTCGACCTCGACCGCCAGCTCCGGCTGCGCCTTGCGGGCGAGGTAGATCGCCTTGGCGACGCCGCCGGCGAGGGCGATGTGGTTCTCCTTGATCAGGATCGCGTCGTGGAGGCCCATGCGGTGGTTGCGCCCTCCCCCGGCCGCGACCGCCGCCTTCTCAAGCGCCCGCAGCCCCGGCGTCGTCTTGCGAGTGTCGAGGATGCCGGCACTGGTGCCGGCGGTCGCCTCGACGAAGCGGGCGGTGAGCGTGGCGACCCCGGAGAGGTGGCCGAGGAAGTTGAGCGCGACGCGCTCTGCGGCCAATAGCGCCGCCGCCGATCCGCTCGCCAGCGCAACCTCGGCCGGCACCCCGTCGCGCCACTGTCCCTCGACGACGAGCTTGTCGACGTGCTCGACTCCGCACTGGCGCATCGTCTCCTCGACGGCGTCGAGCCCGAAGGCGACCCCGGGCTGTTTCTGCACGATCCGGGCCCGAGCGCGGGCTGCAGCCGGCACCGTCGCCGCGGTCGTCACGTCGCCGGGACCGAGGTCCTCGACAAGAGCGCGGCGGACGGTCTCGCTCAACGGCTCTGCGGGCATCGCGCCAGCCTAGATCAACGACGAGAAGTGCATTTGCCGCCCCAGCACCGGGAAATGCACCCCTCGTCGCCGACGAACGATGCGTTGGTCATCCCAGAGATGACAAATGCATCGTTCGTGCAGCGATCTCACGTTCGCGCCGGCCGCAGCGTTTAATCCACGAGGTGACTGACCTGCCGCCGTTCCAGACCCTGATCGACGAGCACGCCGGCGACGTGATGGCCGTCTGTCGCGGCGCGGTCGGGCGCGGCGACGCCGATGACTGCTTCCAGGAGACGTTCATCTCTGCCCTACGCGCGTATCCGAGGCTGAAGGACGGCGGCAACCTGCGCGGCTGGCTGATCACGATCGCCCACCGCAAGGCGATCGACCACCACCGGACCAGGGGCCGGCAGCCGCTGCCGGTGGCGGAGGTGAAGGAGGTCGCGGTCGAGGACGCGCTGCCGGACGACGGCCTCTGGGAGCTGGTCGCGACGCTGCCGCCGAAACAGCGGGCCGCGGTGACCCTGCGCTACGCCAGCGACCTCCCCCACGCCGAGATCGCCGCCGCCCTCGGCTGCTCCCCCGAGGCCGCCCGCCGCAGCCTCCACGAGGGAATCAAACGACTGAGAAAGGAGCTGGCATGAGGGACTCGCTGAACCGACTCGCCGAGCGCGCCGCCGAGGAAGGGCTGCTCGACGTCGCCTACGCGACGACCGACTCGCCCTTCGGCACCCTGCTGCTTGCCACGACTCGGCGCGGACTGGTCCGGCTCGGACTGCCGAACCAGGATGCCGATGCCTTGCTGGTGGACCTCGCGACCCGGGTCTCCCCGCGCGTCCTCGAGGCGCCCGCCCAACTCGATCAGGCCCGCCGCGAGCTCGACCTCTACTTCGAGGGCAAGCTGACCAACTTCGACCTGCCACTCGATTGGCGGCTGAGCAGGGACTTCCGCCGCAAGGTGCTGCGGGCGATCGCCCGCATCCCCTACGGGCAGACCCGCAGCTACACGCAGATGGCCACCAGCGCCGGCAACGAGCGTGCGGTCCGCGCCGCCGGCACCGCCTGCGGGACCAACCCGCTGCCGCTGGTCGTCCCCTGCCACCGAGTCCTGCGCAGCGGCGGCGCGCTTGGCGGCTACGGAGGCGGCTTGCCGATGAAGCAGGGGCTGCTGCGCCTCGAGGGAGTCCTCGACAGCTGATTCGCATGGTTAAAGGGTTTGCCGCCGCGACCCGATCTAAGCGGCATGCGGCGAAAACTCTCTGCGGTGGCCAGTCACGACGCGCCAGCGGTCCGGGTCGCCTGGTGGGCATCCTTCTTCGCCACCCTGACCCTGATCGCGATCCTCGGCCTGGCCAGGTCGGCGCAGGCGCTCACCATCCCTGCCAACGACGGGATCGCGCCTGCCGCCGAACGCATCCCACCGCCGGACGAAGAAGCTGAAGACGAAGCCGAAGCCAGCGAAGAAGGCGAATTCGAAGACGAAGAATGTGAAGAGGGCGAAGAATGCGGTGAAGAAGAGGGCCGTTCCGAAGCCCCCGAGGAGTGCCTGCTGACCGCCGCCACCGCCACCGTCTCCACCACCCACGACGGGGTCCGGCTGCTGGTCCGCTACACGACCTCCTCCTCAATCCCCGTCTCCGTCGAGTACGGCCTGCACGGCGCCAAGGGCTCTCTCTACCTCGGCACCGACCACAAGCGCTTCGGAGCGACCGGGACTCTGCGCCTGAGCAAACAACTCACCGATCCTCAGATGGCCAAGGTGGTGGCGGCAAAGAACTTCACGGTCCGCCTCCATGTGCCCGATGCGCCGGGCTACTGCGGCGCCCTCTTCGAGCGTCAGCTCGACGTCAGGCGGGCCACTCCCGGTGGTCTCTCCTGGTCGCAGTCCGAATAGGGCTTTAGTCCCTCCTAGCTGACGGCCGGGCCAGCCAGCGCCTCGCCCAGCCAGGCCGTGGCGTCGGCCAGGTGCGAGGGGTCGATCTGATGGCCGAGGTCGGACTCGCGGTACTCCACCGCCAGTCCGCCCATCTCGAGCAGCTGCCGTGCCCGGTGGGCGAACTCGATGTCGATGATCGGGTCGCGGCGGCCGTGAGCGATGAAGGCCCGGGTCTGCTCGCGACCCTCGAAGGCCGGCTCCCAGCCTTCCACCGCTGGGACGAAGCCGCTGAAGGCGAGGGCTCCCGCCACCACCGGCCGGTCGCCGCTCAAGGCCATCGCGTAGCTCATCACCGCGCCCATCGAGAAGCCGCCGAGGACGGTCCGCTCGGGGCCGACGCCGGTCTCCTCCCAGAGCCGGTCATGAAGCTCGGCGAGGGCGGCGCGCGCGGCGCCGAAGCTGATGGGGTCGGGGTAGCCGACGCGGGGCACCAGGTACCAGTGGTAGCCAGGCGAGCCGGGCAGAGTCAGCGGCGCCCTCGGCGTCACCACCCGCAGCCGCCGGGACGGGTCGAGCGCGTCGGCCAGGCCGAGTAGGTCGCGCTCATCGGTGCCGCGGCCGTGGTGGAGCACCAGCAGCCCCTCCGGCGCCGCCTCGGCCGCGCGTTCGAGATAGAGCAACGGCTCCATCTAGGAGGCCGAGGCGGCGGCGGTCTTGTTCAGGTAGTCGCGCACGAACTCGTCGAGGTCGCCGTCGAGCACCCGCTGCACGTCGCCGACCTCGTGCTCGGTGCGGTGGTCCTTGACCATCGTGTACGGATGCAGGACGTAGCTGCGGATCTGCGACCCCCAGGCGACATCTTTAACCTCGCCCCTCGCCTTGGCCAGCAGTTCGGTGCGTTTGCGCTCCTCCAACTCGATCAGCTTCGAGCGCAACAGCTGCATCGCCACCGCCTTGTTCTGAGTTTGGGAGCGCTCGTTCTGGCACTGCACGACGGTGTTGGTCGGAAGGTGGGTGATCCGCACCGCCGAGTCGGTCTTGTTGACGTGCTGGCCGCCGGCGCCGGAAGCGCGGTAGGTGTCGATGCGCAGGTCGGCGTCATCGATCTCCACGTCCCCGCCGGCGTCGACCAGCGGCCCGACGTCGACTTGGGCGAAGCTGGTGTGGCGCCGCGAGGACGAGTCGAAAGGGGAGATCCGCACCAGGCGGTGAACGCCCCGCTCGGCGGCGAAGAGGCCGTAGGCGTTCTCACCGCGGGCGATGAAGGTCGCCGACTTCAGCCCGGCCTCCTCCCCCGCCGAGGCCTCGGCCATCTCGACGTCGAAGCCGCGCCGTTCGGACCAGCGCAGGTACATGCGCAGGAGGATCTCGGCCCAGTCCTGGGAGTCGGTGCCGCCGGCGCCGGCGTGGACGGTGACGACGGCGTCGCCGGCGTCGTACTCGCCGCTGAACAGGCGCGCCTCTTCGAGCTCGGCCAGCCGCGACTCGATCGTCGCCAACTGCCCCTCGAGTTCGCCCTCGATCTCGACATCTTCCTCGGCCAACTCGGCGAGGTCACTGAGTTCGCCGACATCGGACTCGAGCCCGCGGAACATCTCCAGCCGGCGCTGGGCGCGGGCGTGGACGGCGGAGGTGCGGGCGGCGGTCTCCTGGTCGTCCCAGAAGCCGGGGGCCCCCATCTCCTCCTCGAGCTCGGCGGCTTCCCGCTCTAGCCGAGCGGGGTCAAAGGTAGTCCGAGAGCAGGGACAGCTGCTCGCGGACAGCGGCGATTCGCGGCGCTACGGGCTCTTTCTGCGCGGCATCGGCCATGAGGACAGAGTACTAGTGGGAGAACCCGCCCTGTCGGAGGGCGTCGGCACGGTCCTCCATCGGGCGCCAGGCGCGGATCTTGTGCTCGTGAATCTCAAAGATCCATGCCATCTCATCCTCGCCCGCGAACTCACCGTCGTGGTGCCAGTGCCAGCGGCGCATGATCAAGGCAACGGCGCGGCCCCCGCCACCCTCGGTGCCGCCCTCGTAAAGCTGCTCGAGCTCGATCGTCTGCTGCACCCCGCCAGGCTTGCGCGTCGCCCATTGGCGCGCCGCCTCGGGCCCCTTCAGGAGCCCCTTCATCGAGTGCAATTCGACCTCGGGGTCGAGGACCCCGACAAAGGCGTCGAGATCGCGCTCGTTGAACGCCCGGATGAACTCGCGGACCGGGTCCCTCAGGCTCCGTGGCACTTCTTGTACTTCTTGCCGCTGCCACACCAACAGGGGTCGTTGCGGCCCATTTTTTCGTGCTCGTCTTTGACCACGGTCTCGACCACGTCGCCGCCGCCGACCGCCTGTGAGGCGGCCAGGTCCACGGCGCCGCCGGCGGTCGCGGTGCCCGCGCCGGCCGACTGGGCGACCTGTTCGAGAGCTGAGGGCTGGGCCTCCAGCGTGCCACCCGAGTAGTCGAGCGCGCGCCGGTCGGTCCCCGCTTCGAAGCCGCCGCCCTGGAAGGCGCCGCCCGCCGGTTCGGTGAATTCGATCTCGGCGTTGAAGACGAGTTTCGAGAACTCCTCCCAGATCGAGTGCATCAACTCCTGGAACATCGAGAAGCCCTCGTTTTTGTAGGCCACGAGTGGATCGATCTGGGCGAACCCGCGAAGGTGGATGCCCTCGCGCAGATAGTCCATGTCGAAGAGGTGTTCGCGCCAGCGGTTGTCGATCACCTGCAGCAGGATCGAGCGCTCGAGGTGGCGCATCAGCTCCTCGCCGAGTTTTTCTTCGCGCTCGTCGTAGGCGTTCATCGCGTCGTCGTCGAGGGCGTCCTTGAGCTTCTCGCGGTCGACCGTCTCCGGCGCCAGGGTGGCGACGTCGATGCCGACCGGCCAGATCAGCCGCAGCTGCGTCTCCAGCTCTCCCAGATCCCAGTCCTCGAGCAGGTCGCTGGCGGTGTACTCCTCGACCAGGCGCTCGATCACTCCCTCGAGCTCGTCGCGGCCGTTCTCGGAGATGTCGCGGCCTTCGAGGATCTCGCGGCGGT
>DATBDU010000011.1:0-81635 GCA_036269775.1 Solirubrobacterales bacterium | reverse complement strand
AGATGTACACGTGCCACCTGAGCGTCCTGCGACGCGCGTTGGTCGAGGAGGTGGGCGGCTTCGACGGCCGCTACGAGGGCGCCCAGGACTGGGACCTCGTCCTGCGGACGACGGAGCGCGCTCGCAAAGTGCTGCACGTTCCCCGGGTGCTCTACCACTGGCGCGCGATCGCAACCTCCGCCGCGGCCGGCGAAAACGTCAAACCGTGGGCGTTCGAAGCCGGGACGCGGGCGGTGCAGGCCCACTGCGAGCGGATCGGCCTCGAGGCGACGGTCGATCGGGATCTCGAGGACCAAGGCGTGTACCACCTCGAACCGCGCCTCACGCGCGAACCAAGCGTCAGCATCGTCATCCCCACCAACGGCCAAACCCGCGAAGTCCGCTACGAGGAGGTCGTCCTGGTCGAGAACTGCGTGCGCCGCATCGTCGCCGACTCGACCAACTCGAACTACGAGATCGTCGTCGTCTCAGACACCTCCACCCCGCGCGCTGTCGTCGAGCGGCTACGCGAGTCGGCGGGAGACCGACTACGCCTTGTCGACTTCGACCGGCCCTTCAATTTCTCGGACAAGATCAACGCTGGCGCGGTCCGAGCGGAAGGCGACCACCTGCTGCTGCTGAACGACGACATCGAGGTCGCGACCCCGGACTGGCTAGAGCGCCTGGTGATGTATTCGCAGATGGACGCGATCGGCGCGGTCGGAGCCCGACTGCTGCTCGAAGACGGCCGGATCCAGCACGCCGGCGTCAACTTCGAAGGGGGCCTGCCTGGCCATCCGTACTACGGGTGGCCAGGCGATGCGCAGGGCTACTCGAACAACCTGAAAGTGACCCGCAACCTCCTCGCCGTCACCGGCGCCTGCCTGATGACCCGGCGCGACCTGTTCGATCGGGTCGGTGGTCTCAGCCGCACCTTCCCGATCAACTACAACGACGTCGACTACTGCCTGAAGCAGGTCGAGCGCGGCCGCCGCGTCGTCTACGACCCGGACCTGGTGATAACCCACTTCGAGTCCTCGAGCCGCTCCTCCGACGTCGAGGGGTGGGAGAAGGCCCAGCTCCTCCACCGCTGGGCCCCACTGACGATGGGCCACCGCTACTCCAACCCCTACATCCGCAACGAGGTTCCCCGCGCCGCCTCGGCCTTCCTCTGGACCAAGCGTCGCAAGCACCGCCCGCGCAAGCGGCGGCCCGCCGCCGCGCGGGACTAGATCGCACCCCCGGGGGGAAACGCTCGACGTGGACGCGGCGGGCATACTGCGCGGGATGACTGCGCTAAGCAGCTTCGCCGGCCGCAGACGCCGTCGCCCCGACAGCCCACGGCTGTCTCTGTGCGCGATGACCGGGGCCGGGCCATCGCGATCGCAGGCCTTCCTCGAACAGTGGCGCCCATTGGTCGACGAGATCGTGGTCGCCGTTGACGAGCGCGCGCACCCGGACACCACAAAGGCGTGCGCGAGCATCGCCGATCGGGTGTACGTCGTGCCGGCGGCGATGGGGCATATGGACCGCTATCTCGGATGGCTGCACAGCTGCTGTTGCGGCGAATGGATCCTGCGAGCCGACGATGATGAAGTGCCGAGCGAGGCTCTCAGAGAGGTGCTGCGGCCTCTCCTCGACGAGCGCGAGCCGACCCACTATTGGTTGCCGCGAATATGGATGCACCCCACGCCGGAGACGTACATAGCCGAGCGGGTTTGGCTTCGGGACATCCAGGTGCGCCTGGTACGCAACCTTCCTGGCCTATGGCGCTTTTCTGGTCGGTTGCATTCGAACATCGAAGTCGCGGGCGCAGGCCGCATCGTCGACGCGCCGCTCCTGCATCTCGCGCTTCTCGTGGCCGACCTGGAGCAGCGGCGGGCCAAGGTCGAGGCGTACGAGCGTGTCGTCCCCGGTCTCCGTCACGAGTCCGGTGCGCCCCTCAACGGAGTCTTCCTCCCCGAGGACATGGGGGTGACCTCGCTGGACCGATCGCAGCAGCCCGACGTCGCGAGCTCCGCCCGCTACCTGCGGGTGGCCCGCGAACCCGAGGGGAGGGCGCAGTCCCCAGCCGACAACACGCCGATCATCCCGATGAGGGAGATCGAGCGCTGGAACACGGAACGCTCGGTCTCCCCCGGCGCGTACCAAGCGCGGGTCACACTGCCGCAGGGTGTCGAACCGATGGAAGCCGACGCCATCCAGCACGTGCAGGTCGAGGTGGCCAACCTGGGCGACGAGTGGCTGCCGAGGGGGCCCCAGCCGGAGCCGCCCATCCGGGTGGGCTACCGCTGGTGGCGGGAGGGCGGCACGGAGATAGTGCAACCCACGCTGCGCACGCCCTTCACGGAGACCGTTGCACCCGGCGCCACGACGCGGCTGACGATGGCGATCCAGGCCCCACCGGATCACGGACGACTACAGCTCCGCGTCGACTTGGTCCACGAGGGAGTGCGTTGGTTTGATTGCGAGGAACGACTCGAGGTCGACGTCTCCCCCCCTTATTCCGAGGCGTTCTTCGCCGGGCACGACGAGGGCCGCCGCGCGTCCGCCTGCGCGGTGCTACCTCGGCTCATCGAGCTTCTCGCACCGGAAAGCATCGTGGACGTCGGCTGCGGCACCGGCACTTGGTTGCGGGTCGCGCGCGAGGGCGGGATCGACGATGTGCTCGGCCTCGACGGGCCATGGGTCCGACCCGATGATCTCGAGATACCCCCGGATTGCTTCCTCGCGACGGATCTCACCGCGCCACCCGACTTGGACCGGACGTTCGACCTCGCCCTTTCGCTCGAGGTCGCGGAGCACCTACCGCCTTCGAAAGCGGAGGATTTCGTGGACCTTCTGACGGGCCTGGGGTCGGTGGTCGTCTTCTCGGCCGCCGTCCCTGGACAAGGGGGCAACGGTCATACGAACGAGCAGTGGCCCGAATACTGGTCCTCGCTCTTTGCGCGACGCGGCTACGAGGCGGTCGACTGCCTGCGGGAGGTGTTTTGGGACAACGATGCCGTCCAGTGGTGGTACTCGCAGAACCTCCTTCTGTTCGCGCGTCCCGCGGCGCTCGATACGGTTCCAAGCCTGCGCGAGCACCCGAACCGAGGAAAGACCCCGTTGTCACTCATCCACCCCCGCCGATTCTCTCGCATGACAGCTCAGGCGTAGACGGTCGCGCAGAGCACCGCACGCGCCGCGACGGCGAGATCGTCGGCAACGGCAGGCTCGGGATTGTAGGCAACGTCTGAAGCGTCACCGGCGCTCACTCGCTGCCAACCGGCCGGAGAGTGGGCGAAGAACGCCTCCTCGCGCCGACCCACCCCCGCCCGCTCGAATAGGGCATCGGCCTCGGCGCGGTCGAACTGACGCAACCAGCCGTGATCTTCGCGCCGCCCGAAGGGGACGCTGAGGTGGATGCGGCCGCCGGGCTTGACCACCCGCAGAAGCTCGCGCAGCGCTCGCGCCGCCTCCTCGCCGGGGTCGTCAGCGCGCTCGGCGCTTGCCCCGTAGGTCGCGTTGTCCATGCCGACGTGCTCGATCGTCGAAAGGCATACGACCTCGTCGAACCAGTCATCGCGCAGCGGCAACTCGCGCAGGTCGGCGTAGAGATAGGAGACTCCCAACGACGTGAAGGCATGCGGCTCGGGGGCGAGCGTGACGATCGTCAGCTCAGCGATCTCGGTCAGCGCCCGCTCCAGGACAGGACGGTGGTTCATCACCGAGCCGGCGTCGAGGACCCGGCCTCGCAGGCGGCGTGAGAAAAGCCAGGGGTACTCGACGACGCGCTCGTCGTAGCCGGCCCCGAGACCGGCGGGCAGCGCGCCAGCCGCTGCGAAGACCGCCTGCCACTCGACGTCTTCGAGCAGCAGACAGACCAGCGCTCGCTTGGCGGCGTCGTAGGCGAGTGTCCTCGGCGGTACCGGCGGAAAGTCGCGTGCCGTCCGCCGTCCCAGTCGACGCCGCGCCGGCAACAGCCTCTCCCCGACGCCGGGCGTGACGGCAACCGGGACCAGCCGGACCGTCGCCGAGCCCCCGCTCGCATCGACCGCCAGCACCAGCTCACCGGGGTCCGCCGGCAACTCGCCCGTCGCTGACTCGGCGCGCAACCCGAGAGACCGAAACCGATCAAGCAACGAGACAGGATCGACCTTCGCTTCGCGCAGCCGCTGCGGCGAGAACTCGATCACCAAATCCAGCCGATGCCGCTTACCCCGTTCGCGCAGTCGATCCAGTGCCGCCAGGACGGCGTCCGAATCAGGTCCAACCGTGAGCGCGGCCACCGCATCAGCCCCGGTCTGGCGCGACCCCGGGCAGGGGCGGGATCGGCGGCGCCGACGTCACAGCCCGAGGGGGCCGACCGCCCGATCGCGGCCGCGCCAGAAGTCGCGTACGACGTCCTCGGTGCGATGTCCGAAGGCGATCGCCCTCTGCCCCATGCGCAGCTCGTGATCGACCGCGAAGCCGGACTCTTCGAGCATCGCCCGCAGACAAGCCTGGTTCGGCGCCCAGGCGTTGCTCGGATCGTTGTTGAGGGAATCGCCGGGGTAGAACTGCATGATCGGGATCGACTCCAGCTCGGGTGAGATCGCGGCCAGCGGTTTGAATTCACCGGGGCCGACGAGAACCGCGTCGTCGATCGCGTGCGTCTCGACGATCACCTTGCCGGTCGAGATCTCGGCGATCCGGTCGAGCGCCAGCATCGGATTGCGCAGGTGGTACAGAACCCCGAGGAAAAGGACGAGATCGAAGCAGCCGAACTCCTCGGGTGAGAGGTCGTAGACATTGGCCTGGCGCATCTGGACCTGCGAGCCCACCAGCTCGCGGGCGATCGGGAACCCGGTCTCCTCCGGCGTCAGGTAGTCGATCGCGACCACCTCGGCGGCGCCGCGACGCTCGCACTCGAAGGAGAAGAAACCGTCGCGGGCGCCGATGTCGAGGACGCGCATCCCCTCGAGGCTCTCCGGCAGCTGCAGCGCGTCGAGCACCATCTGCGAGTCGTTGACCCCAGGCGTCACCACTCCGGGCGCGACCTCGATCTGGTGATACCAATGCGGATGCGCCTCGATGAGGCGCTGTGCCTCCTGGGCGTCCTCGGTCATAATGGCCGCAAACTAGCATGAGCTTCAGTCCGCGAGACCCTTGAACATCTGCACGATCATCGCCAGGAACTACCTGGCGCAGGCCCGCGTCCTGGCACATTCCTTCAAGCAGGTCCACCCGGACGGCAACTGCACGGTCCTGGTTATCGACGACCCGGCGGGCTACATCGACCCGACCGCCGAGCGGTTCGAGCTGGTGACGATCCATGACATCGGCCTGCCCGATGTGGAGCGGATGGCCGCCTCCTACGATGTGATGGAGCTCTCCACCGCGGTCAAGCCTTGGCTGCTGCGCCACCTGCTGCAACGGCCCGGGGTCGACTCGGTCATGTACCTCGACCCTGACATCAAGATCTTCGACTCGCTGAGGGAGATCGAAGAACGGGCGCTCGAGCACAACGTCGTGCTCACCCCCCACTTCACCGACCCGCTGCCACGCGACAACCGCAAGCCGAGCGAAGAGGACATCCTGGTCGCCGGCACCTACAACCTCGGCTTCATTGCGCTCGGGGCCAGCAAGACCGCCGAGGAGCTGCTCGACTGGTGGTCGGAGCGCCTTGAGCAGCACTGCATCAACGACCCCGAACGGGGGTGGTTCGTCGACCAGCGCTGGATCGACCTAGCGCCGGGCCTGTGGCCAGGGATCGACGTGCTGCGCGACACCAGCTTCAACATCGCCTACTGGAACCTGGCGACCCGACAGCTGGAAATCGACGGCGACGGCTACCGGGTCGACGGCGCGCCGCTGCACTTCTTCCACTTCAGCGGCTTCGACCCGCGCCACCCCGAGCAACTCAGCAAGCATCAGGACCGGGTCGAGATCAGTCGCGACCCGGCGCTGGCCCGGATCTGCGCCGAGTACACCGAAAACCTGCTCCGCAACGGCTTCGAAGAGACCCGTCGCTGGCCCTACGGCTGGAACGAGATGGCAAACGGGGCAAGGCTCGACGCGGCCGCCCGCCGGGTTCACCGCGATGCTGTCGAAGCGGGCGAATTCTCCGACTCGGTCTTCACCGAGAACGGGGCGAAGCGCTTCGTTGCCTTTCTCCGCGAACCAGCCGGCAGCGACCGCACCGAGGTGCCGGTCAACCGCTATGCGCGCGCGGTCTGGGACGCACGGCCGGATTTCCGCCGGATCTTCCCCGACATTCACGGAGAAAACGGAGCCGAGTTCGTCCGCTGGCTGGACGCGACCGCCTACGACACCGGGATCGTGGCCGAATTCCTGCCCCACGCCCCCCGGCACCCCAGCCCGCCGCGCGAGCCGGCGCCGCGGGTCCACGTCGAGCCTGGCATCAATGTGGTCGGCTACCTCAGCTCCTCGCGCGGAGTCGGCGAGGCGGCCCGCCAGATGCTCGCCGCGCTCGAGGACGGTGGCGTGCCGACGGCGACGATCAACACCCCCGCCGCCCCAGACGAGATCCCGAAGGCCCTGGAAGGCCTGAGGAACGCCGACTACCCCTACGACACCAACCTGATCTGCGTCAACGCCGACATGCTGCCAGCCGTGGCCGCGGGACTTGGCAGCCGCTTCTTCGACTTCCGCCATTCGGTCGGGCTCTGGTTCTGGGAGGTGACCAGCTTCCCGGAGCAGTGGCAGCCCTCGTTCGACCACCTCGACGAAGTCTGGGTCGCCTCCGAGCACATCTCCGAGGCGCTGCGCCCGCTCTCCCCGGTCCCGGTGCGGACGGTCCGGGTGCCGGTCACGCCGGCCGAGCCGAAACGGCTGAGCCGGGCCGAGATGGGTCTGCCCAAGGGCTTCTGCTTCCTCTTCGTCTTCGACTACCGCAGCGTCTTCAAGCGCAAGAACCCGTTGGGGATCGTCGAGGCCTTCCGCCAGGCGTTCCCCCCCGGCACCGGCCCCTCGCTGGTACTCAAGTCCGTCTGCAGTGACGAATTCCCTGACCAGCGCGAGGCCCTGGCTGCCGCGGTCGCCGACCGGCCCGACATTCACCTGATCGAGGAGAAGGTCCCGGTCGAGGTCAAGGACGCGATGATCGCCAGCTGCGACTGCTACGTCTCGCTGCATCGCTCCGAGGGCCTCGGCCTGACGATGGCGGAGGCGATGTACTTCGGGCGGCCGGTGATCGCCACCGCCTACTCCGGCAACCTCGACTTCATGACCGGGGACAACAGCTGCCTCGTCCCCTACAAGACGATCGAGATCGGCGACGACGCCCCGCCCTACCCCGCGCACGGCGAGTGGGCCGAGCCCGACCTCGAGTACGCGGCGCGGATGATGCAGAAGGTCTACGAGGACCCGGACCTGGCCGCCAAGCTTGGCCGACGGGGCGCCGCCGATATCCGCCGCACCCACTCGCTGGCGGCCTCCTGCGAGCTCATCGAGGCGCGCGTTGCGGAAGTGCGGCGCGAGCGGCTGATCGAGCGCCTCCTGCATCCGTCGGTCGCCCCCGAGCGCCCCTACGCGCCGCCCAGTGGTCGCGACGATCTCGAGCGCCTGCTCGAAATCGGGGTGGCGCCGCACCTCTCCGGCACCGGTGGCGCCGGGGACTTCAGCAAACGCGCCTACCGACGCCTACTGCGGCCCTACGCCGCCTACCAGCAGCGGGTCAACGCCACCACCACGCAGAGCCTCGATGAGCTGCGCGCGATGCTGATCGAGGCGCTGGAGATGGAAGCCAAAGTCGACGCCAAACTGGCCGCGACGAACCAGCAGTTGCGCAAGCTGGCGGAAGAAGTAAGCCGAGACCGCGAGTCCTAAGCGGCCGAGATCGGGCTGCCTTCGCCGAGCAGGGCGAGATCAGCGTCGATCATCAGCTTCACCAGCTGCTCGAAATCGACCGTGGGCTCCCAGCCCAGCTCCTCGCGGGCCTTGGTCGGGTCGGCGATCAGCAGGTCGACCTCGGCGGGTCGCATGAAGGCCGGGTCTTCGCGCACGTACTCGGAGGGGTCGAGGCCGACATGCCCGAAAGCGACGTCGACGAGCTCACCGACCGAGTGGTGGGCGCCGGTGCCGACGACGTAGTCGTCGGGCTCGTCGCGCTGCAGCATCCGCCACATCGCGTCGACGAAGTCGGGCGCGTAGCCCCAGTCGCGGCGCGCGTCGAGATTCCCCAGAGCCAGTTCAGAGACCAATCCCAGTTTGATCGCGGCGGCGGTATGGGTGACCTTGCGAGTGACGAACTCAAGGCTGCGACGGGGGCTCTCGTGATTGAAGAGGATCCCCGAGCAGGCGTAGAGGCCGTAGCTCTCGCGGTAGTTGACGGTGATGAAGTGCGCGTAGACCTTGGCGACACCGTAGGGGCTGCGGGGGTAGAACGGGGTCAGCTCGTTCTGGGGGGTTTCCCTCACTTTGCCGAACATCTCGCTCGAGGACGCCTGGTAGAAGCGGGCCTCCGGACACACTTCCCGCATCGCCTCCAACATCCGCGTCACCCCGAGGCCGGTGAACTCCGCGGTCAGCGTCGGCTGGTTCCAGGACGCACCGACGAAGGACATCGCGGCCAGGTTGTAGATCTCGTCGGGCTCGCATGCCCTCATCACGTCGACCAGCGAGCGCTGGTCGAGAAGATCGCCGGTATGGATCGTGATCCGGTCGCGGAACGACTCCAAGCGGTGGTGATTCTCGCTGGAGAGGCGGCGAACCATCCCATGGACCTCATACCCCTTCTCGAGGAGAAGCTCGGCCAGATAGCTGCCGTCCTGGCCCGTTATGCCAGTTATCAAGGCGCGTCGCGACACGCCGCCAAGACTATCGGGATGGCCAGCCCCGAACTCATCAGTGCCAGCGTGGCGCCCCCAGTTGAAGGCGCTCTTCCGATCGGCTCCCTGTCTCCTTCAACTTGACGCGGTAGAACTCGACCCTGAACGGGCCGCTCGCCCCTTCCAGGCGCATCTTGTGGAGCACCGGAAGTTCGGGGAGTTCGGGTCCGTGGCCGAGCGTGCGATCGGCCGAGACGATCATCGGACCTTCGCTCGTGTCCGGGGGAAGCCGGTAGCTGTATCTGCCACCGTTGACGACGGCGTGACGTTCGCTCGGCCGCCAGAAGAGCGCGGCGAGCTTTTCCAGCCCTTCGAGCTTCGCTCCGTGCATCCGCATGATCACGATTTCGTCGTTTCTCGCCTGGGGGATCTGAAACGTCTGTCCAGGATCGACGGCGAGACTCGTGGCGAGCGTCGGTTCGCCGCAACGATCGGGGATCCGCGAGAGCACCTGCCATGCCGCTTCGGTCAGGGTCGGGACGAAGTTGCAGAAGTCGGCAAGGCTCTGTTCCGGCGGATCCCAGGCGGGCTGCCGTTCGAACATAGCGGGGCGGCCGCCGGTGACAACGGTGCCGGCGGGCGTCTGGCGCAGCAGCGCCTGAGGGCCATTCTCGGCATCTTCGACGGCGGCGGCGTTCAGGCGATCGAGCTGCTGCGTGTAGGCCTGGTAGTTCTGGAAGACGGGCAACGGCTTCCAGTCGAGTTCGTAGGCCCAGGCGATGGTGATTTCCCAAGGTTCGATGGCGACGGTCTTCCCTGCCATCGCTTCCAGCACCGGCGGCGGCACCGCGAGGGTCGTCCGCACGCTTTCGCGGGCTTCGTTGACCTTCTGATGGCGGAGGCCGGGTCGGATCGTCAGTTCGACCGATTCCTTGAACATTTCCAACCGCGCGACGACGTCGACGCCGCCCCCGCCGGCCGCGTGCACGATGACGGCGCAGAAGATCAACGTCCCGACGACGAAGACCGGCGCCAGGCGGCGCGGCCAAGGGGCCATCAAGAAGATCGCGAGCAGCGAGGACATCGCCACCACCGGCTGTCCACCTTTGGCGAACTGGGTGGTGCCGTACTTGAACGCGGTGTAGGCGACGACGGCGGTGATGGCGGTCGCAAACCATTTGGTGCGGGTGTCGCGAAAACGCGCCCGGTGGATGCCCGCGACCAGGGCGATCGAGAAGACGATGATGACGACGGCTTCCCAGGTTTCGGCCGTGTCGTACCCCATCGCTTCGCCGTAGCCTTTGATGATCTGGACGCCGGTGTCGGCGTAGTCCCAGAGATTGCCGAGCCCCTGGCCGGCGGCGAACCAGAGGACGAAGAAGCCGACGATCGCGGTGCCGAGGAAGCCTGCCCACCGGCGCCGGTCGGCGCGGGCGCCGACCATCGCGAGGAGAATGACTAGGACCACCGGAGGTCCGACCGAAAGTTTGACCAGGGGCTCGACCGCGCAGAGGAGACCGCCGCCGTAAGCAAGCACGCTTATCCCCTGCGTGGGCCGATCCTCGCGCAGGGCAATCAAGCAGAGGCCGACCGCGAGCACCAGCGGCAGCTGGTTCACGAAGCCGAAGGTGAGCGAGACGGCGAGGACGATGAAGGCCGCGGCGACCAGCCCGACCGTGCGGCTAAGCGACCAGGTCAGCACGGCGATGAGGGCGCCGTAGATCACGATCCAGTACCCGAAGGCGAGCACCGCGAGCGAGCCGATCCAGGGCGAGGGCCAGGCGAGGAAGCCCAGTGGCCCGAAGGTGTAGACGATTTCAGTGCCGAAATGCCTGCCTTCATTGACAGCCATGTAGAGGCCGGCGATCCAGCTGAAGTCGAGGTCGGCACCCACCGGCCCGATCCCGAACGGCCAGGTGAACAGGGTGAGGACGACGGTGGCAATCCAGAACGGCCTGCTGCCGGTGCTGAGAAAGGTTCGGGTCGAGAAGCTCGCGGCCCCCAGTCGTTCCCCTACCGCTGTGAGCATCCGTCCCCAGTCAAGATCGCCCAGGTTATCGCCGGGCGGCGAGCGACCGTAGACCCCTAGCCCTCGCTCTTGTACCAATCGATGTAGCGGCCGCAGGCTCGTTGCACGGGAACGATGCGGACCGGCGCATCTCGCGTCGCCACGGTGGTGCCCAGTTCGGCAAAGAGCAGGGCCGGAGCCAGCAGCGGATCGGCGACGGTGAACGTGACGGCGGTCAACTGGTTTCCGCGCACCGTGAGCCGCCCGATCGGCCAGCGCGATCCCGGGCGATCGAGGCTCGCCGGGAGCGTCGCCTGCAGCCCAGGCGCGGTCACATCGATCGGAAGCCGACTCACATACGAAGACTCGAGCTGCCAGCGCCCTGGACCGAGACGAAGTTGCACCGACCCCGTCGCACCGGGCTCGAGGAATAGTCCCGACGCAGTCACCGGCTGCGGTCGCACCGCCGCCACCCCCCCTCCCCGCAGCACTGCCCGCCCGGTCGGCGTTCGGCAATTGAGCACGGCGCCGGCCATTTCTCCCTCCGCGAGGATCGACCGCGCGTCGACTCTTCGCACTCGGTGCCAGAGGACATAGTTGGGAGTCGCTCGGACGAAGCGCACACCGGCCGGCGGAGCGCTGCCGGCCGCATCGCGCGTGGTGATGATCCAGTCGAACGAGTTGAGCGTCGCGGCATCGATGGTGTCGAAGTCATTTGCCTTTCCGTAAGACCAGGCCTTCTGCGGCCGGATCGGAAGTTCCTGGAGGCCGACCACCGGCGCGTGGACGGGTACCCCCGCGAGCTCCCAGCGGATGAAATCGTCATTGCCGAGGAACAGCGTCGGCTGGTCGTGGAGCAGGGGGCGAAGGGTGCGCAGTTCGTCGGCGTGATCGGTGGGTCCGACCGGGCTCGCGCGCAGGGCCTGCACGTCTGAGATCCCGACCCGGAGGAAGAGCACGGCGACGAGGATCGCGGCCACTCCCCAGGAGAATGGCTGGCGCAGAACACTGCGAAAGGCGGAAGAAATTGATCGCGGCAGCCGGTCGGGCAGCTGTTCGGCGAGTGGAACGACGGCAACGGCGAGCAGCAGCGGGGAAGCGATGACCAGCGCCTTGGCTGCGACGTAGGGCGACTGCGTCTGGGTCGAAACCGCCCAGATCAGCATGGACCCGCCAGCGGCCAACGGCAACATCCAGCGCCCCCGTCTGACCAGCCAGACAAAGCCGAACAGGACCAGCGCGAGCACGAACGCGGTCCACATCCCACCGCTGAACGCCGGCGACGCCGGCAGCCGGAAGTCCGGCGTATTCCACACTCCGAACGCCTCCCAGCCGGGCAGAGGTCCCGCGAGATTGCCGATGTCGTCCTTAGCGATGCTGGCTGCCTGATCGAGCGTGATGAAGCGATGGATTCGTGGAAGCTGAGGAAGGATGGAGACGATCAGCACCGCCAGGCCGATGCCGATCGCGGGAAGCTCTCGAATAGCTGGCGCCCTCAAGCTTCCAATGCCGCCGCGACGGATTTGAAGAGCCGCGGTGACGATCAGCCACAGCCCCCCGAAGGCAATGGGCCATGGCAGGCCGGCAACCGAGTAGACCGAGAGAATGCCGCCCAGGAGCAGGGCCAGCGGAACCCAACGCCCACGGCCCAATTTCGGTCCGTACCCGCAGAACACAACGGCAGTTGCGAGCACCAGGCAGGCTTGGAGAACCTCCTTGAACGCCCCCTGCCCGTAATACGCGGCGATCAGAAACGGGATTCCGACGACCGTCACCGTCGCCACATGCCCCGGCCAAGAAGCGCGGCGCATAAATGCCAGCGCCGTCCAGGCGCTCAGGACCGGCAGTGCCATCGACCAACCCGCAAAGGCCTGATCCACACGGATGCCGAGGCCTTCTGCGATCACCGCCACCATCGCGTGTGGGCCAATCGGGTAGTCAGGGGGGGCGACGTTCCCGATGACCCCCGATAGATAGCCCTCGGCAATCGCCATGTGCGGCGCCATGTCGTTGTTGAAGCCGACGCCGAGGATGCCGGCGTGGCCAACCGCCAGGAAGGGAACGAGCACCAAGACGAGCACGGGCGCTGCGGCAAGCAGCGCCAGGATCGGCGGTCGGTGGACGGCAACGCGTCCGCACCAGACGATCGAGGCGACCGCCAGGACTCCCAACAGGACCGCCATGGTGGTGCACCCCCCCGGCGCCTGCAACGCGGGCACGGCGATCAGCATCCCGATGGAAATCCCAACTGGGGGCGCCAGCCAGCTCCATTCCCGCGCTCCTGCCAGGCGCAGCGCCGCCTGTCCCAGGGAGAGCGAGATCGCACACGTGACCGCAGCGCTGAGAAGGGTCGCGATCAAGGTCTAGTAGGCGTCGAAATCGAGGAACTCAAAGCGGGTGATCGGGCTCTTCGTTGGCGCATCCCTGAGGTAACGCACCACCAGGTTGAGTGGCGACAATCGCAGTCGCCTGGGCAGTGTTGGCCCATGGAAATCGACCATGTCGTTGATCCCGACGTGCAGGGCCAACGGGGCGCGGTGAACCCTACAGGCAGCACGGACGATCGCCCCGCGCTCAGTGGCGCTCAGCGGCACCGAGGCGAAGACCTTCAGCAAAACGGCGACCGGGACCCCCTTGCTGCGGTCGGCGGTGGTGACGACGAACGCGTGCTCGGAGCGGTGCAGCGCGTATCGCGAGCCCGGCGAGGCGAGCCGCCAGCGCAGGGTCTCGGGCGTCCAAGCACGGGAGAGTCCGCTTGGCGGCGGCGCCAGTAGTGCCTCGAGGTCGTCGGCCGCGATACCGCCGGGCGCGAAGGCCTCCTCGCCGGCCAGCATGCTGCGCACCCTCCGCGGCCTCCCTGGCAGCGGCAGCAGTACCGTCGCCGGCAGGGGACCCATGAGCTCGTACGAGAGTCGCCGCACCAAGCCTGGCGTCGAGTTGGCGTTGCCGACGCCGACGACCATTTCCACACCCTGTCGCTCGGCCTGCTCGATCACTGCCGTGGCGAGCCGCACGAAGACGCCGCCACCGCGGGCCCGCTCGTCTACCGCGGTATTGAGCGAAAGCGCCCCCGCGCAGGCGACGCCGTCGTTGGTGAGGTCGATGGGCACGACCGCGTAATGGCCGGCGCGTCCCTCATCGTCGTCGAGGTTCGCTTCGATGGCGGCACCGAACGGCGAGTCTTCGTAGAGCCAGCGCAAGTAGTCGGGTCGTGAGATGCGCGGCGCGTGAGGGAAAGCACGCCGCAGCAGGGCGGCGGTGGCATCGCTCGTCACGCGCGTCCTCTATAACTCGCGCCGTGACCGGGACGAAGCGGGCGTTCCCCGCGCCACCGCCGCCCCTTGCCGGACGACCTTGCATTGTCTGCGGCGCCCCCTTGCGCGTCGCCGTTATCGAGTGGGCAGCGCGCTGCCCCGAGTGCGGGACCTGGGCCTCCAGCCTCGAGCCGGAGATCAACGCGCGGAACACCCACGTCACCACCGCGACCCAGATAGACGGGACGGCGCGCGTCGCCGGCCTCGAGAGTCTGCGCCGCGAGAACTTCCGCCAGATCCTCAACTGCGTCGACGCGCTGGTGCCGCTGGCCGGCGCACGCCTGCTCGACGTCGGCTCGGCGCACGGCTGGTTCCTCGAAGAGGCCGCGGCGCGCGGCGCCCAGGCCACTGGCGTCGAGCCCGACGACGATGTCGCCGCGGACCCCCTGCGCCGAGGCCTCGACATTCGCTGCGGCTACTTCCCGGACGTCATCGCGGAATCCGAGACGTTCGACATCGTCACCTTCAACGACGTGCTGGAGCACATTCCGGATGCCCGCGCGACGCTCGAGGCATGCGCGCGGGTGCTGCGGCCGGGCGGAGTCCTCAGCGTCAACATTCCGAATGCCGACGGGCTCGGCTATCGCGTCGCCGGCACTACCGCACGAGTCGGGATCCGCGGTCCATTCGAGCGCTTCTGGCAGCACGGCCTGCCCAGCCCCCACTGCCACTACTTCACGCGCGCGAGCCTGGCGCGCCTGGTAACGGACAGCGGCTTCGCGGTTGAGGAGATCGACGCGCTCTCGGCGATATCGCGACAGGGCCTGTGGGACCGCGTGCACACCTTCCGCCAGGTGAGCCCGGCTTCGATCGCGAGCTTCGCCGCGCTGTGGGCCGCGGCGCCGGTCCTGAACCGGCCTCGCAACAGCGACATCGTCCTGATGCTGGCGCTCCGGCCCGGCTAGCCGCCGTGGCCGCAGGGCGGCGGTGGCCTCGATCGTCATCCCTCCATGCCCCTAGCTAGCACCACGAGTGCTGGGCAGGCCGCCGAACTGGCGGCCGCGGCGGCGGTTGTGCATCAGCTCAACCGCGATCAGCACGCGGGCGACGTACCAAACGCTCGCCAGCACCCCGGCACTGCCGCTGCCGTGGGCGCGCGGAGAGGCGCTGATCGGGTGCTCGACGATCTTGGCCCCGGCGCGCCCGGCCTCGATCAGCGCCTCGACAGTGTCGCCGAGGTACTCGACCGGGTAATTCGCGGCGAACTGATCGAGCAGGGGGCGGCGAATCGCGCGGAAGCCCGAGGTCGAGTCGATCACCCTCGTGCCGGTCGCGCGAGCCGCCCGCCGCGCCAGCAGGCCCATCGCGAACCGGCGCACGGGATTCACCTCATACGCTCCGGCCCCAGCGGCGAAGCGCGAGCCGATCACCATGTCGGCGTTCGTCTCACGCATCGCCCTCAACAGCGCCTCGACCTCCTGCGGGTCGTGCTGGCCGTCGCCGTCCAACTGCACGACCGCGTCGTAGCCATTTGCAAGCGCCCAGCGAAAGCCGCAGCGCAGGGCGCCGCCGACGCCGAGGTTGAGCGGCACACTCAGCACGGTGGCGCCGGCCTCGCGGGCCAGCGGGGCGGTGGAGTCGGTCGAGCCGTCGTCGACAACGCAGACGTCGTGGCCCAGCGCCCGAGTCGCGGCGACGACGCCACCGACGCTGCGCTCCTCGTTGAGGGCCGGCACGATCACCAGCACCCGCTTCAAGTCGGCCGCCGCGAACTCACTCACGAGACCGACTCCGTGCTTCGCTCGCCGTTCTCGGTTCCCTCGCGCTCGGCTTCCAGCGCCCAGACCCGCGCCTCGACCAGCGCGGCGTGCTCGGCCAGGTCCTGAACGGCGCTGTGCAAGCCGGAGAGCGAGATCGAGAGCTGCAGGCAGACGAGGCCAAGAAAGACGATGAATACTCCCAATGAGAACCCGGTCGGGGTAAAGCCGAGTCCCTCGACCAGAGAGGCAAAAACGCTCAGCAGCGGCGCCCCGACGAAGCCGATCAGGGAGACGGCCAGCCAACCCAGTCCGTAGCGGATCGAGAGCAGCCGCCGCCGCACCAGCACCGTGGTCGACAGCATCAGTGCTGCGGCGCCAGCCATCACGATCGGCACCTGAACGCTCATTGCGGCACCGCGCCGACGTTGCCGCGCACGATCATGTAAGCGCCCGGGAGGCTGGCGACGAGCAGGGTCGCGACGGAGAGCACCGAGATCAGCGTCGCGTCCGAGGCGGCGATCGAGACGCCGCCGAGCAGTACGACGTATGAGCCCTCGCGAATGCCGAAACCCCCGATCGAGATCGGCACCAGCGTCACCAGCGTCACGAAGGTCAGCGCGATCGCGGCGGTCGCGAACGACAGCTCGACGTCGATCGCCCGGCCGAGCATCACCAGCTGGAGGGCGATCAGGCCCTGGAAAAGGACGCTCAGCGCCAGCCACTGGGCCACCAGCGACGGACTGCTGCCGTAGGCACGCAGGACGTCGCGCGCATCGCGGGCGAAGGCCAGCAGGCGGTCGGGCAGGCGCCGGCGCAGGGCGCTGCCGCCTCGAAGCACCGCGGTTACCAGGATCAGGGCGGCAATCGCCAAGACCAGCGTCGTCCAGATCAGGATCGTGTCGGTCTGGCCCGGCACGTGCGCGGGCTCGAGCGCGAGCGCGAGCCAGGCGAGGCCGATCAGGCCGGCTAGCCCACCGGCGCGATCGACGACGATGCTGACGGCGACGCGGCGCAGGTCGGGACCGCGGGTCACCAGCAGGGCGCGGGTCACGTCGCCGCCGGCCGTGGTCGGCAGGAACGAGGAGGAGAAGGTCGAGACGGCGTAGATCCGCGCCAGGCGGCTGACGCCCAGCGGCACCCCCGCGCGGTACAGCAGCGCGTGCCAGCGCCAGGCGCCGACGACGAGCGCGAGCGCCACCAGCCCCACCGCGAAGAGGAAGTCGACTGGCTGACCTTCGCGCAGACGCGTCCCGATCTGCGACCAGTCAAGGCGCGAGGCGACGATCGCGAGCAAAAGGAGCGTGACACCAGCACGGACCCAGACCGATCGCACCAGGCACAGAAGCCATCGCAGTGGCCGCGACCGCCGGTCTCCATCGCGCACGGTCGACATCGCCACTCCTCAGACCGCTGCGGTCAGGGCGACGTCTGGAACGCTGCCGAGCCGCTCGGCCAGAGGGGGAGCAGCGCCACCCACGGCGGCCAGAACCTGCTCGATCCGCGGCAGCGTCGCGGCGCGGCGCGTGTGCAGGATGCGGCTAGTCAGCCAGCCCGCGTGCGGCAACACGAAGAAGGGCTCGTTCGGATCAAGGTCATACGGGTGCACGTAGCTCCAGGCGAGCGCATCCGAGCCGAGGCGGGCGAGCAGCCGCGTACTGATCGACAGCGGCACATAGCGGAGGTAGATGCCGCCGAGAAACGGGATCATCACGCGACCGGCGCCGGCCACCGGACAGGGCAACTCGATCAGCCCGTTCGGCCAGCGGAAGGGGGTTCGAGGGACCCCCGGCCAGCCGTGCAGCGGATTCACAGCCGGCAGCACGCTGGAGGAGTAGGTGAAGCCGCAGGCGGCGATGTCGTCGAGCGCCCAGGCCGTCTGGGGGGTGAGCGAGAAGATCGGCGCGCGGAAGCCAGGGACCGGCACCTGGGCAACGTCCTCGAGCAGCTCCTTGCCCTCCTGCAGCTCCCCCCGCAGCCGCTCCGGGCCGACGTCGCCGAGGGTCACGTGGCGCAGGCCGTGCAAGCCGATCTCGTGACCCCGCTCGGCCACCTGCCGAACGAGCTTCGGATGCGAGCGGGCCAGCTCGCCGACGACGAAGACGGTGGCCCGAATCTCATGCTGCTCCAGGAAGTCCAGGAAGCGCTCCGTCATCGCGACGAAACGCGACTCCTGAGCGGCGTCCCGCCGGTTGTCCTCAAGGTCGAAGGTGATCGAGAGCGCCATAGAGCTCGCTGCGGTACTCGGAAGGGCCTGCCGGAATCGGAGGGCGATGCTACCAGCGGCCCCAGCCGCCGAAGACGCTAGGGCGTTGCGCTCCGCGAGCGCTGCCCGCTCGGCTCCCGCACCTGATAGTCCCCCCGGCTGAGCGCGTTCTCCAGCCAGACGTAGAGGACGATGAAGAGGTAGCGGCTGCCCATCTCTTTCATCGCCAGCTTCGGCACGCCGGCGGTGCGGTTGGTCCAGTCGGTGGGGATCACCGCGTAGGTGTGGCCCCTGACGATCGCCTTCAGCGGCATCTCGACCGTGAGGTTGAAGTGTTTGGAGAGCAGCGGCTGGATCGTCTCGATCGTCTCCCGCCGGTACGCCTTGAAAGCGTTGGTGGTGTCGTTGTAGCCGTGGCGGAAGAGGATGCGGATGAACCAGTTGGCGAGGCGGTTGATGGTCAGCTTCAGCCGCGGGTAGTCGTGGATCTGGGCGCCGGCCATGAAGCGCGAGCCGAAGGCGCAGTCCCAGCCTTCCTCCAGCAGCCGCTGGTACTTGACCAAGTCCTCGGGATCGTCGGAGGCATCGGCCATGACGATCGCCACGGCGTCGCCCTGGAAGACGTCGAGGCCGGCCCGGATCGCCATCCCGAAGCCCTTTTCGTAGTGCGAGGGGTGGCAGCGGACGCGCGGGTTGGCGGCGCCGATCGCGTCGACGACAGCGGCCGTGCCGTCGTCGCTGCCGTCGTCGACGACGACGACCTCATAATCGACCTGCTCGCGCTCGAGCGCGGCGACGACGCCTTCGACCGTCTTGCCGACCGACCCCTCCTCGTTCTGGGCCGGCATCACCACCGAGAGCTTCATGCAGTGCTCACGGTCCAGCGCTCGAGGTTCTGCTCGTACATCTCGCGGAGGATGTCCTCGACGCCGTAGCGCAGCTTCCAGTCCGGGTAGTCGGCCTCGAACGGGGCCAGGTCGGAGATCCACCAGCGGTGGTCGCCGATCCGCGGCTCCTCGCCCATCTCCCAGCTCAGCTCGCGGCCGGAGACGCGCTCGCAGACCTCGATCGCCTCCAGCATCGAGCAATTGCTGAAGCGGCCGCCGCCGATGTTGTAGACGGCGGCGGCGCGCGGCGCCCTGCGGAAGGCGTCGAAGGCGGCAATCAGGTCGGCGCTGTGGATGTTGTCGCGGACCTGCTTGCCGGCGTAGCCGAAGACGGTATACGGGGTGCCGGTGACGGTGCACTTCATCAGGTAGGCGAGGAAGCCGTGCAGCTTGGCGCCGGCGTGCTGGGGCCCGGTCAGGCAGCCGCCGCGGAAGGCGACCGTCGGCATCTCGAAGTAGCGCCCGTACTCCTGCACCAGCAGGTCGGCGGCCGCCTTGGAGACGCCGAACAGCGAGTGGGTCGAGGAGTCGATCGACATCGAGGTGTCGATGCCGCCGAAATAGGGATGGGACTCGGGCAGCTCCAGCCGCTTCTCGAGGTCTTCCAGCGGCAGGCGATTTGGAGTGTCGCCGTAGACCTTGTTGGTTGAGCAGAAGATGAAGGGCGCCGTCGGGCAGTGGGCGCGGGCGGCCTCGAGCAGGTTGAGGGTGCCGTTGGCGTTGACGCCGAAGTCGGTCTGCGGATCGCTGGCGGCCCAGTCGTGGGAGGGCTGAGCGGCGGTGTGGACGACCAGCTCGATCTGGCCGGCGTGCTCGCGGAAGATGCGGTCGATCGCATCACCGTCGCGGATGTCGGCGTTCTCCCAGTGGAACTCAGGGTGCTCGGCGACCAGGCGCTCGGTTACGTGGGAGGTCGAAGATTCGGGGCCGAAGAAGCTGGCCCGCATGTCGTTCTCGATGCCGACAACGTCGAAGCCCTCGCCGATGAAGTGCTCGACGGCCTCGGAGCCGATCAGG
This sequence comes from Solirubrobacterales bacterium, assembly GCA_036269775.1. Lineage (GTDB taxonomy): Bacteria > Actinomycetota > Thermoleophilia > Solirubrobacterales > 70-9 > VAYN01. The sequence continues at coordinate 61,774 of DATBDU010000011.1, read as the reverse complement.
CCTCCGGCCCCCGTGATGATCGCTACCGGCATTCGCGCCTACTCCCTTCCCCCCGCGGGGGCGTCGATGTTGAGCGGTCCGCCGGAGTCAGCGGACGGCTCGGAGTGGGCGAAGGTATCAACAAGCCTCCCTGTCGACGCCAGCTCCACCCCCGGTTCAATACCGGAGAATCTCAGCTTGAGTGCATGAAGTAGTGAAGTTTCTCCTTACTTGACGCAAGTATGCAGAAATCTCTATACTTTCCTCAATGATAGATCCGGTTTCAATTCCCGAAGCCGCCTCCGGGCTCGGGCTCAGCCCTGGCCGCGTTCACGCCATGGTGGCCAGTGGCCAACTGTCGGCGGCGAAGGTCGGTGGACGCTGGCTGATCGAGCGCGGCGAAATCGAAAGGCGCCAGCGCCAGGGACCGCTGAACGGGCGGCCATTCGCGGCGCACAACGCCTGGATCCTGCTCAGCCTCGCCTCGGGCGAGGATCCGAAAGGAGTCGATTCCAGCGTCCGTTCGCGCATGCGCAGAGCCCTTTCGCTCGAGGGAGTGGAGAAACTCGGGCCGCGACTGGCGCGGCGCGGCGAGTCCCACTATTACGACGCCCACCGGGGGGAGATCGCATACATCGTCCAAGACCCGCGCTTCGTCGCGTCGGGAATCAGCGCCGCCGGTGCGCATGGGTTGGATCTCGTCTCCGGGTCGGAGGCCGACGGATACGTACGCGCAGGAGCCTTGAAGGAGTTCGTCGCGAACCACGCCCTCCGAGCCGCGACGCCCGGCTCGAACCTCCGCCTACGAGCGGTCCCAGATCGAGCGTGGCCCTTCCTCAAAGGCGCGCGAGTGGCCCCGATTGCCGCCGTCGCCCTTGACCTGGCCGAGGACCGGGATCCACGTTCGGCTGAAATCGGTGCGACGGCCTTGGGCGATCTGCGGACGCCTTGAACGCCGTGATCGACATCAATCCCCCGACCATCGAGGCAAGACGCCTCTGGGCAAACGCGCTCGAGCTGGCCCGCGACTTCGAGGCCGAGGTGTTGCAAGAGCGCGGAGGCGAGATGGTGACGCCACCGGTCGGTAGCGAGGACCTTGGCTGCAGGTTCGAGGTCGACGGCTCGATCGTCGAGATCCTCGGCTCGGAGGGCGTTCGCGACGATCCGAAAACGCTCGGGAAGCACACCACCTTCCAGGTGCCTGGAGGCACCCAGGCCCTCGCGCGATCCGAGATTGTGCGTGTCTCACTCGATGGCGGCGAGCCGGTCGAGATCCGCCGGCCCAGCCTGCTTGGGGCGATCCTGATCAAGGCCCGAGTGGTCAAGGCGCGCCGCAACAAGTTCGAGTCCGACCGCCAGGATCTGATTCGCCTCCTCGGCTTCGTCGAGAACCCGAGGGCGCTGGCCGGAGAGCTCAAAGGGAACGAGAAGAAGTGGCTGCGGGAGGTTCGAGCGTTGCTCTGCTTCAACGACAGCGCCTTAAGCGCTCTCTTCTCAGCCGCCGAGCTATCGGCGGCTGAGCAGGCATACGACCTCCTGCTGGCAGCGTAACCTGGCGGCGCTGCCCCTCGGACCTACCCCGCGGGGGCGTCGATGTTGAGTGCCTGGGCGATCCGCGCCTCGTCCGTTGCCACCCACTCGTGGATGTCGGCCAGTACCTGCTCGGCGCTGCGCTGCGGTCGCCACTCGTCCAGGCCGAAGATCTTCGTGCAGTCTGAAAGGTATATAGGGACGTCACCGGCGCGGGTCTGCTCGACCGGCTCGATCGGGACCTCGTTGCCGGTCAGCTCGCGGCAGATCGCCGTCGTCTCCAGCAGCGAGAGGCTGCACTCACGGCCGCCGCCGACGTTGACGGTGCGCCCGTCCCAGGCCTCTTTGTCGAGCAGCTGGCGCTCGACCAGGTCGACCAGGTCCCCGACGTGGAGCAGGTCGCGCACCTGCTTGCCCTTGCCGCCGAAGCCGATGTAGCTGAGCGGGTTGCCGAAGTGATGGGCGAGCATCCAGTGGGTGAAGACCCCCTGATCGACCTTGCCCATCTGCCAGGGCCCGGCGATGACGCCGCAGCGGTCGATCACCGCCGGCACGCCCAGCCCCGCCCGGTACTCCTCGATCAGCAGCTCGGCGGCCAGCTTGGTGGCGCCGTAGAGGGTGCGGGCGCCGTCGAGCGGGAACTGCTCGGAGATGCCCGCCGGCGAGACGCCCGGGACCGCCTGCTCGGCGGCGATCTCGAAACGGGTCTCCGCCTCCTCCAGCGCCAGCTCGACCTGCGGCGCGACCGGGTAGACGCGGCTGGTCGAGAGGAAGACGACGAAGGCCTGGTCGCGGCGGGCCAGCTCGAGGCAGTTGTAGGCGCCGGTCAGGTTGGTGTGGACGAGGTAGCCGGTCTCGCCGTCGACGCCGCTCATCACTGAGGGCTCCGCCGAGCACTCGATCAGGGCCGAGACGCGCGGCACCCGGGCCAGGTCTTCGGGCTCGCGGACGTCGCCGCGGATGAACTCGACCCCAGCCTCCTGCAGCCGCGGCAGGTTCAGTTCCGAGCCGCGCCGGTAGAGGTTGTCGAGCACGACGATCTCCCAGTCGGGGTGGCGCGAGACCAGGGAGACGGCGAGGTTGGAGCCGACGAATCCGGCTCCGCCGGTGATCAGGACGCGGTCGATCACGGCGCGTGACGCTACCGGACCCGGCGCGCGAAGATCGAGGCGCTCAAGACGACGCCCCCCCGCCCGCGCGCTTGAGCAGTTCGTATGCGCCGAAGCTCGCCACCGGCGCGAAGCCGTGTTCGAGATAGCGGACCAGCGGCCCCGGAGGGATCACTCCATTTCCCCAGCCGGCGGCGATCGGGATGTTGCGCAGCTGGCAGAGGCCCTTGATCGGGGCGATGTCGGCGATCACGTGGCGCTGGTGGGCGTCGTCGAAGAGGGTCGGCCAGCCCGTCGCGGTATATCCCGTCGGCGGTTCCTGTTCGGTCCAGAGGTAGAAGCTGTCCATCCCCGGGAACATGATCAGGGAAGAGCAGTTGCGGTCGATCGCGTGCGTGATCTGCCGGTAGAGCTGGACTTCTGGCTGGCCGAGGCGGATCGGCCCGGTGCCCGGCAGGTCCAGCGAGACGGCGCCGTCGTAAGCGTCGCGGTTGGCCCGCAGCGGTTCGCGCAGACTGCTGTTGATGACCAGGTAGCCGAAGACGACGACTCCCGCGGCGGCGACGCCGAGCAGGGCGCGGCGCTCGGCGCCGTCCGGCAGGGCGGCGACCAGGCCGCGGACGCCGTTGGCGACGCAGATCGCCCCGACCGGGATCAGCAGGAAGGTGGCCCAGAGCGTCTGGCTGCCGGCGACCGGGAAGGCGTGCAGGGCCTGCGGTACCGCCAGCAGGGGCAGCAGGAGGAGCGGGAAGGAGACGTTCGCGCGGCGCACCACGGGCGGCGCGATCAGCGCCACCCAGCAGAAGCCGAGCATGCTGAACTGGTAGCCGGCGAGGGTGCCGGCGTCGAAGGGCAGGCCCTTGCCGGCGACTGACAGCGCCATCACCAGGCCGACGCCGATGCTGAAGACCGACGTCATCGCGAGCCACGCCGTCCCCGCCTCCCCCTTGCGGTAGCGGCTGACGTACCAGTAGGCGACGGCGCCGCCGAGGGCGATCAGGTCGAGGCTGTAGAGCCGTTTGTCCAGCTGCAGCGGGATCGTGAGGGCGCCGCTCTGGCGCAGCGGCTGGCGCAGGACGCCGTCGAGGAGGCCGCCGGGGCTGGAGCCGGTGATGAGGATGACCAGGCAGGAGAAGACGGCGACGGTGAGGAAGCCGCCCAGCAGCCAGCCCAGCTCCTTCGCCGGGCGCCGCTCGCTGCGCCGCGCCCGCAGAACGAGGACCAGGGCGAGAGCGGCGATCGCGACGTGAATCGCGTAGCGGCGCGGCCAGCCTTCGCCGAATTTGCTCGCCAGCAGCACGACCGGCAGCGCCACGAAGGCGGCCTCGACCAAGGGCCGCAGCCAGCGGCGCTCCGCGAGCGCCGGGTAGCTGACCGTGCAGGCGAGCACGACCGAGGCGAAGGCGAAGAAGCCGACGTTGATCTTGACCAGGATCAGGGCCGCGACGGCGCCGCCCAGCGCCGCCACCGCCAGCGGCGAGACGCGGTCGCGGACCAGGCAGGAGATCGCGATGATCGCGGCCAGCAGCAGGCAGATGATCCCGCCCGGGTGCATCGGCTCGTTGGCCAGCACGCCGAGCGCCGAGAAGACGAGCATCTGCGTGCCCAGCCCCAGCAGCAGGCTGCCGGCGATCCGCATCGTCGCCACGCCGATCGCCAGGCTGGAGACGATCCAGGCGACCATCGTCACCGCGCGGCCGCCGTCGTGGGTGAGGGGGATGCCGAAGAGCGAGAACAGCCCACCCCACACCTCATAGTAAAAGGGGCCGTACTGGGTGAAGACGTCGTCGTAGAGGTTGCCGTGGTTGACGAACCCCTTGAGGGCGGTGAGCATGTAGCCCTCGTCGTCGTAGGCCATGAAGCCGAAGAACATCCGCGGGTGGGCGACAAGGTAGGTGACCGCCGTGACCACGGCGAAGGCGACGATCGCGACCGCGATGCGGATGCGGCGATCGCTCCAGAGGCGGAGCGCCCGGCTCGTCGTGCTCAGCGTCGGCCGCCGCCGGATCTCCGCACCATCCACGCGGCAAGCGTATCGGCGGAGCCGGTGTCCCCGGCTCCCGCTCTCAGCTAACTTGAGGAGCTTGATTCGAGCGGTAGGGATAGTCATGGCCTCGCTGGTCCTGTTGGCCCCGAGCGGCGCCGAGGCGCTGACGCTGCAGCAGGTCGGTGGCGGCTTCCAGCAGCCGATCTACGTGACCTCGGACCCCGGCGACGCCGGCCGGCTCTTGGTGGTCGAGCGAAAAGGGACGATCGAGCTGGTCGAAGCTGGGGTGACCAGCGAGTTCGCCGACCTCAGCTCGGTGGTCAGCTGCTGCGAAGGCGAGCGCGGGCTGCTCTCGATCGCGCTGGATCCCAACTTCGAGGCGACCGGCCGCCTCTACGTCGACTACACCGGAAAAGAAGTGCCTGGAGAGATACACGTCGCCGAACTGGTCGCGGGACCAGATCGCCGGACGGCGAGCGCTTCGACCCTGAAGCCACTGCTGGCCATCCCCCATCCGACCGAAAGCAACCACAACGGCGGCCAGCTTCAGTTCGGGCCCGACGGCAACCTCTATATGTCGACCGGCGACGGCGGCGGCAGCGACGACCAGCTCCACAACGCCCAGAACCTGAAAAAACCTCTGGGCAAGATCCTCCGCATCCATCCCAATCCAAACGGGCCGGCGCCCTTCTACACGGTGCCCGCCGGCAACCCCTTCGCCGCCAGCGCCGGCGACTACGCGCCAATCTGGAGCTACGGCCTGCGCAACCCGTTCCGCTTCTCCTTCGACAGGCTCAGCGGTGACATGGTCATCGGCGACGTCGGTCAGGACGCGCGGGAGGAGATCGACCTCGCTCCCAGCCCTCGTCCAGGAGTCGTGGGCGGCGCCGGCGCCAACTACGGCTGGAACTGCCGCGAGGGCTTCTTGGCCGGGCCGGCCACCGATCCGGAGTGCGCCACGCCGCCGCCGGCTGGCCTCGTCGAGCCCGTCTTCGACTATCCGCATACCCCCGACCCGGACCTCGGCGGCACCACCGAACGCTGCGCGATCATCGGCGGCTACGTGGTCCGAGACCGCAGCCTCGGCGATCTCTATGGCCGCTATCTCTATGGCGACCTCTGCGCAGGGGAGCTGCGCTCTCTGGATTTGGCTGACCCCTCCGCCAGCGACCGGTCCGAGAACGTCGAGGCGACCGGTCTCAACTCTTTCGGCGAAGACTCGTGCGGGCGGATCTATGTGGTCGAGGGGAGCGGGCATGTGTACCGCCTATCCGGCTCGACGCCCGCCGAATGCGCCACCCCAGCCCAGGTAGCCGCGCCATCGGTGGCCACGGCGAAGCCCGCGACTCCTACCTTCATCGGCATCAAGCCGCAGCGGCGGCGGGTCGAACGCGGCAAGCGGGCGCTGCTGACGGTCTGGGTCTCCCCCTGCGACGGTCGCAAGGGCGCCACGGTCGAGCTTCTGCGCAACGGCCACCGCAACGGCAGCAGGTTCCTCAGCCGCGCCTGCACCGCCCGCTTCCTACCCCAGATCCGCGGCGGTACGACCTTCGTCGCCGCCACCCACGAAGGGCGCGGCTACCTGCCTGGCAGGTCGCGGCATCTGACGATCCGCCTCGCGCACCGCAAGCGCCACCGCTAGCGCGGCTGCCTGCCTAGCGGGCGACGATGCCGCTGCGCACGATGCCAACAAGGCGAACGCCCCCTCCCGCTGCTAACGTACGTACTAGTTATCTAACTTTCGTACGTACGAGCATGGAGGCTCCAATGCCCATCACCGCCTCGAAGCTGCGCGCAAACGTCTACCGGCTGCTGGACGAAGTGCTGGAGAGCGGTCAGCCACTGGAGATCGAGCGCAAGGGGAAGATCCTCGTCATCGCCCCAAAGGAGAAGCAATCGATCTGGGATGGGCTGCCGCGGCGCGAGGGCTTCATCGTCGGCGATCCCGACGAGCTGATCCACATCGACTGGTCATCAGAGTGGAATCCTGATCCTAATTGACACCCATATCGTCGGCTGGCTATACGAGGGGGAAGAGCGGCGCCTGCCCCGCAGGGCTAGGGCGCGCCTGGAGGCAGAAGCTCCTTGCGTCTCCCCAATCGTCGAACTCGAGCTGACCTATCTCCATGAAGTCGGGCGTGTAACCGAACCGGCAGCTGCCCCACTGGCCGCGCTGCGGCGGACCATCGGCCTTGAGATCGCCGACACTTCCCTGGCCGAGCTAGTGCAGGCGGCCGCAGGACTCACCTGGACCCGCGACCCCTTCGACCGCCTGATCGCAGCCCACGCGATCGTTGCCGACGCGCCCCTCCTCACCGCCGACCGGACGATCCTCGACAACCTGCCCCAAGCGATCTGGGACTGAGCGGCCTCCCTGGCGCCGGCCGCTTCGGCTGCGCCCACGCCGGCCGTGGCTGACCTTCAGCGGCAGACCGTCGCGCCCTGGGCGGCTTCCACCTGCAGCAGCCAGGGCCGGGGGGCCTTGTCGCGAGGGATATAGAGCTGGGTCGTCGAGGCGCCGACGATGCCTTCGCTGGCGAGGGGATACTCGCCGATCGCGAAGCGGCGCAGGCGGATCGCGCCGGGCCCGCCGGGGCCGAGCTCGACCGTCGTCACCCCGGGGCGCAGCGGCAGCGGCGGCGCGCCCGAACCGGCGCCGGCCGGGATCTCGACGCAGTGGCCGGGCCGGCCTGACCCCACGTCTGCTTCGGGTTCGATGCTCACCGGCAGGGCGTTAGCGAGGACGACGTCGGCCTGTTTCCTGCCGGACTCGGGTGCGAGCGCCAGCTCGGCGGGCGTGTAGGCGGGCGAGCCGTATTCGCGGACCGCCTCGAGGTACTCGCCGGCGACGATTTCGTTGAGGAAGCTGGTGCCGGAGATTTCCGGAGGCAGGGTGAAGGCGGGGTCGACCGTCCGTTCGGCGATCTCGATCGCGGCCAGATCGGCCCGCGTCAGCACCGTCTGGGAGCGGAAGAAATCCCGGCCTTCGCGCAGCGGCACGAGGTTGAACCCGACCACGACGAGGGTGATCGCACCCGCGGCCAGGAGCGCCCAGCGGCTGAAGCGCACTCCCTTCAGCAGGTTGGCGGCGATCAGGAGGACGAAGAGCGCCCCCGCATACAGATATCGGCTCGAGTAGGCCTCGCGGCCGGGGAAGGCATTGAACCCGGCCAGGAACCAGAAGGCGGCGGCCGCGGCGGCGACAGGCCAGAGGCGCGGCGAGAAGCGCGGCCCGCGGACCCGGCGGTAGACGATTAGGGCGACGAGGACGGCGAGGAGCACGAAGCCCCAGTGCGAGCGGCCGACCGCTTCGTCGGCGATCGTGGCCAGCGCCAGCAGCGAGTCGAGCGAGGCCGCCAGGCCTTCGACGACGAAGCGCGGCGAGACCAGGACGTTGTGCGCCGAGAGATGGGTTTCGGCGTCGCGCCCCCATCCCGCGTACCAGACCGCGTAGAGCGCCAGCGGCACGGCGGCGACGTAGATGCGGCGCAGGCCGCGATCGCGGCGGCGCTGGAGGAAGTCGACGGCGGCGCCGACCAGGAAGGCCAGGCCGAGGCTGGAGAAGCCGATCGAGACCGCCAGGAAGACGCAGGCGGCAAGGTCCCAGCGGCGATCGTCGCGGTCGAGGGCGAGCAGCATGGCGACGCCGAACAGGGCCGAGCCGACGAAGCCGATCTGGAACGGCCAGAGCAGGTCCTGCCAGGCCGGGCCGAGGAAGAGCAACAGCACCGCTGCCATCAGCGCCGGCCAGGGCCCCATGCGGCGGCGCACGTAGACGAAGACCAGCGTCGCGGTGGCCAGCAGCAGGGCGGTCAGAACCACGTATTCCGGCAGCGTCGAGCCGATCCCAAAGACCCGCAACAGCACCTGCTCGATTAGGACCGGGACGAGGACGATGTGCTCGTTGTGGGGTTCGAGCAGGGCCGCGGCCGTGAAGCCGCGCCGATTCATCAGGAACTCCCAGCTGTCCTGGAAGTAGGTCAGCCCGTCGCTGTAGGTGAACAGCACCGCAGCCGCCACGGCCAGCGCCAGGCCGAGCAGCAACGGCGCGGCGTATCTCTTCAGCCGGTCATCGGTCCCGGCCACCCTCGCCTCCATGCCGCTGCTTCAGTCAGCCCGTCACGGTCGCAGGCGACCGCCGGTGAGCGCCACGAAGGCGCGCCAGGAGGGCTTGGGGTGGAAGCGCGGGCCTTCGCGAAAGAGGCCGACCGAGTCGCAGAAGTCGCAGAGGCCCTTGACGTCCTTCCAGGAGAACCAGTACACCTGCTTGAGGTTGAGGCGGCGCTGGTTGGCGAGCAGGAATTCGTAGGAGTCGCGCAGCTGGCGCACCTGCCCCTGGACGCCCTGCTCGAAGGCATCGTGCTGGAAGTTGTTCTGCGAGCCCCAGCCCATCTCGGTGATGTAGAAGGCCGGCCGGTCGTGGTTTTCCACCGAGACCTGGTGGAATTCTTCGACGAGTTCTTCCAGCGTTTCGGCATCGACCGCGTAGGGGTGCAGCGAGACGGCGTCGAAGCGGCTCTTGATCCCCGGTGCCTTGTAGAACTGGCTGAGGAACTTGGCCGCGGGCATGCCTTTGTTGCCGTGGGCGGTCGGTTCGCCGAACAGCCCGGAGAGAACTACCTGGGCGCCCGGCCGCACCGATTTGATCGCCTGGCTGGAGATCGTCACCAGTTTCGCGTAGCGGGCCGGGGAGACCGGGAAGGCGAAGTAGAAGAAGTTGGACTCGTTCCAGATCTGCCAGCTCTTGATCGGCATCGTCGGCACCCGCGGTTCGGGTTCGTAGGTCGGGCCGGGGCTGATGCCGCCGGTCTGGTGCTGCTTCCAGAATTCGCCGCCGGGGCCGTAGCGCGCGACCGCGGCGCGCAGGAACGCCTGCCAGGCGCTCCGCTTGCGGGCGCTGTCGATCGGCATCGTCGTTTCCTTCTTGGCGATCCAGCGGGGCGGCGAGCCGATCGAGGGCAGCACCTGGACGCCGCCGCGAGCGGCGATCGAGACGATCGGGTCGAAGCTGCTCCAGTCGTAGCGGCTCTTCGCGGTCGGTTGAACCGCGGCCCAGGAGAGCGGCCAACGCAGGCTTTCGATCCCCCCCGCCTTCATGTAGCGGACGTCTTCCGAAGTCAGCGACGTCTGCGGCGCGACCCCGAAGAAACCCTTCGGGGCAAAGATCGGCGGCTTCGCCGAACCCGGCTGCGCGCCGGCGAAGACGGCCGCGGCAAGGGCGGCAAGGAGCAGGGCGGCTGAGATGCGTCGTTTCATCGAGTCGAGAAAGCTAGCGGTCGCGTCACCCTGCAACACAGAGACGGGCCGCATGTAGCGATGCCGTCAACGCTGGATCAGTAGGTCCCGCCGAGCTTGCGATGGTCCCAGGTCGCGGTGCGAACCGGCTTGAAGTGAATCGCGACGCGCTTCGGCGCCTGCGCTTCCAGGCCGGCCTTGGCGTCGCCGTCGATCGAGGAGATCCCGTCGGCGTAGCGCAGGGTCAGCTCCTCGGCGAAGCCGACCACGGTCTCGAGGTCGCGGTGCAGCTCCGCCTCGGCCTCGATCATCGCCCCGCGCAGCTCGCCGTACTCGTGGCCGGTCTCGACCAGCACCGTCGCCCGCGGGTCGCGTTCGAGGTTGCGCACCTTCTGCGACTTCGCGTAGGTCCAGATCCAGACCTCGCCCCCGCGCGGCACGAACCAGAGCGGCATCGAGTGCGGCCAGCCCCGCGGTCCGAGGCTGGAGACGACGGCGACCCGCTCCGCCTCGAGCAGCTCCAGCAGCTCGGCGTCGCTCAACGTGATCTGGTCCCGACGGCTCACGGCGGTGACTCTAGAGTCTGAATCCCCGGCAAGCTCGAAGGATTACCGAGCGTATGGCCACAACAATCCTTCGAGTTCAGGCCGCGAACGCGCGCCGGTAGGCGGTCGGCGTGGTCGCGGTGGCGCGGCGGAAGTGGTCGCGCAGCGAGGCGGCGGTGCCGAAGCCGCAGCGCCAGGCGACCGTCTCGACCGGCAGGTCGGAGTCCTCCAGCAGCCGCCGCGCCTCGAGGACGCGCTGGGAGAGCAGCCACTGCAGCGGCGTCGTTCCGGTCTCCTCGCGGAAGCGGCGGGCAAAGGTGCGGGGGCTGACGCGGGCGTGGCCCGACATCGCGGCGACGTCAAGGGGGTGCTCGAGCCGCTCGCGGGCCCAGCGGCGGGTCGGCTCCAGGGAGCCGCCGGGTTCGGACGCCGGGCGCTCGGCGAACTGCGCCTGGCCGCCCTCGCGATGCGGCGCCGCGACCATGTGGCGGGCGACGCGCTCGCCGGCGGCGGCGCCGAAGTCCTTGCGGATCACGTGCAGGCTGAGGTCGATGCCGGCGCTGAGCCCCGCCGAGGTCATCACCTGCTCTTCGTCGACGTAGAGGGCGTCGGGGTCGACCTCGATCGCCGGGAAGCGCCGCTCCAGCTCGCCGGCCCAGGCCCAGTGGGTTGCCGCCCGCCGGCCGTCGAGCAGCCCCGCGTGGGCGAGGGCGAAGGCGCCGCTGCAGACCGAGAGCACCCGGGCGCCGCGTCGCGCGGCGGCCCGCAGGGCGGCGAGGGCCTCCTCGGGCGGCGGATCGAGCACGGCGGCGTAGGCGGGGACGACGACGGTGTCGGCGCGGCGCAGGGCTCCGAGCCCGGCCTGGGGGCTGATCCCGAAGCCGCTGGTCGTGCAGACCTCGGCGCCGTCGACCGAACAGGTCGAGAACTCATACAGCGGCTCTCCCCCCGGTCGCGCGGCCAGCCCAAACGCCTGCGCGGGCGCCGTCAGGTCGAAGGCGACGAGACCGTCGAGGCAGAGTGCGACCATCCGGTGCATGGCAGAAATCTAGCGAAGATTGGCATTCCTGCCTCTGGCAACCGGCCCCGGCGCGGGAGAAGATCTCCTCATGGAAATAGCGATCCTCATCTACGACAAGCTGGCCGCGCTCGATGCGGTCGGGCCCTACGAAGTGATGCGCAACGTGCCCGGCTGGGACGTGCGCTTCGTCGCCAAGGAGAAGGGCGAGACCCGAACCGAGGACGGCACCCTGGCGCTGGTGGCCGATTACTCCCTGGACCAGGTGCGCGCTCCGGACCTCGTTCTCGTCCCCGGCGGCAAGGGCAGCCGGCCGCTGATGCACGACGAGGAGCTGCTGCGCTGGCTGCGCGAGGTCGACGGCGCCACGAAATGGACGACCTCGGTCTGCACCGGCTCGCTCCTGCTCGGCGCCGCCGGACTGCTGGACGGCAAGCGGGCGACCTCGAACTGGCTCCTGCTCGAGGCGCTGCGGCAGTTCGGCGCCGACCCGGTGGGCGGGCGCTGGGTCGAGGACGGCAAGGTCATCACCGCCGCCGGGGTCACGGCCGGGATCGACATGGCGTTGCACCTGGTCGCCCTCGAGGCGGGGCCGGAGGTCGCCCAGGCGGTCCAACTGGGCATCGAGTACGACCCGGACCCGCCCTTCGACTCGGGTTCGCCGGAGAAGGCCCCGGCCGAGATCGTCGAGCTCGTCCGCAGGGCCTCCAGCGCCGGCGACCCCCTAATCAGCGCTGGGAACTAGCTCCAGCTCCTGCCACGGCCCCTCGCCGGCCATCGGCTGGGTGCGACCCTCCAGCCAGTCGGCCTGGAGGTCGTCGTAGTGGGGGCTGGCGGGATGGCCGGACTGGCCGGTGAACATCTGCCAGCGCGAGCGATCGGGGTCGTTGGGGTCGGCGACCATCCGCCAGCTCGGCGCCCAGACGGCTTTGTAGGGGTCGTTGGGGTCGTAGGCGATCTGGCTGACCGTCTCCTGGGCGCCGCCGGCGCGCAGGCGGCGGTTGAGCAGGCGGCGCAGCAGCGGGTTCGCCTGGCCGAGTGGGTGCGGGAACTCCATCTCGTGGACGCGACCCCAGCGCCAGCCCTCGGGGTCGGGGCCGAAGCGCTCTTCGAGGTCGTCGAGGGCGCCGGCCAGAGCCTCCAGCACCAGCCCCTCCCAGGGGCGGCCGACCAGCTCCTCGTCGGCCTCCTCCCAGAGCGCCATCAGATGCGAGTGCCAGCGCCAGGGCGAGGTGATGTGCGGCGTGAAGCCGTTGTCGGCGCGGTCCAGCCAGCGCTCGCAGAGGTCGCGGTCGCCGATCGCGGCGCGCGCCACCTCGCGCGCCAGGCGCAGCAGGAAGGCCTGGTAGATCGTGCCGGCGATGGTGTCGGGGTCGAGCCGGCCGTCCCAGCTGCGCAGTCGCTCGATCGCGCTGCGCTCGCGCTGGCCGCGCGGGGTGAGTTGGCCCAGCCGCCGTGCCGCCTCAATGCCGGGCAGTGAGAGGTTGTCGGTCTGCATCGCCTCGAAGCCCTCGATGTCGTGCTCTTCGCTCTCCCCCAGCAGCTGCTCGATCCGCTTGGCGCGGAAGCCGTCCAGGTATTCGCTGGTAATGTGGTGCGGATACTCGTCGCCGACGATGCGGTTGTTGGCGGTGATCAGAAAGCCGCTCTCGGGGTCGACCTTCTCTGGCAGTTCGTCGTAGGGGATCGTCCCCTCCCACTCGAACTCGCCGGTCCAGCCGGGCTTCGGCAGGTCGGGGCAGCCGCCGCGGCGCAGCGGCAGGCGGCCGATCAGCTTGTAGCCGATCGAGCCGTGGCGGTCGGCCCAGATCAGGTTCGAGGCGGGCGCCGTGTGGCCCTCGAGCTTGGCCACCAACTCCGGCCCGGAGCCGATCTCGAGCAGCTCGAACATGCCGGCGAAGGTGGTCGGTTCGCGCAGCGCCAACCAGCTCAGCGCCAGCGGCTCGGCCTCGTCGGCGCCCAGCGCGGCATTGACGATCGGGCCGTGGTGGGTGATCTGCACGTCGAGCTCGACTGTTTCGGGGCGCCCCTTGACGACGATCTCCTCGCGCACTGTCTGCAGCGGCTTCCACTCGTCCTTATAGAGGTAGCTATCGCCCTCGATCCGCTCGACGAAGAGGTCCTGGACGTCGGCCATGACGTTGGTGAAGGTCCAGCAGACGTCGTTGTTCTGGCCCATGTAGATGCCCGGCATCCCCGGCATCGAGGCGCCGCGGACGAAGCGGTCGCCGTGGCGCAGGCCCACCTGGTACCAGATGCCCGGCATGCTCGGCGGCAGGTGCGGGTCGCCGGCGATCAGCGGCGAGCCGGTGGCGCTGAGCGAGCCGCTGACGGCCCAGTTGTTGGAGCCGCTGGCCTCGGTGGCCAGGCCCATCGAGCGCCGTACCGCGTCGATCTGCTCGACGATCGCGAGGCCGTCGCCGCTCCACGCTTCCTGGGTGACAACCGGGTTGTCGGCGGGATAAGTCGGGTCCAGGCGCGCGGTCAGCTCCGGGCCCAGCGCCCGCAGCATGTCGGCCCGCAGCAACTCCCGCTCCCAGTTGGTCGAGAGGCCGAAGGCGAGCAGCTTGCCGAGGCTGAGGATGTCGAGCGGGCGCCAAGGCTTCCAGTCCAGGCGCAGCAGCTGCATCTCGAAGGGCAGCGCCGTGGCGGCTGCGGCGGCGGCGTTGACGCCCTCGCAGAAGCGCTCCAGCAGGCCGCGCAGCTGGGGGTCGAGCGCCGCTTCCTCCGCTTCGGCGATGCGGCGGATGCCCAGCGTGCGCATCAGGCGGTCGATCGGCAGCCCCTCCTCGCCGGCCATTTCGGCGACTTTGCCCTCGACCGCGCGGCGATAGAAGTCCATCTGCCAGAGCCGGTCCTGGGCGTGGACGAAGCCCTGGGCGAAATAGAGGTCCCGCTGCGCGTCCGCCTCGACGTGGGGCACTCCCCAGCGGTCGCGCCGCACCCGTACCCGGCCCTCCAGCCCCTCCAGCTCGATCGTGCCGCGCCGCTTCGGCAACGGCCGCCGCGCCAGCCAATGCCAGGCCGCCGCGGTGGCGACGGTCGCGATCCCGGTTCCCGCGACCCCAGCGAGCAACCCCGCCCGGGCCGCCCTGCTTTCGCTCAGGCGGCTCATAGCGATTGTTTATCAGTTGGCTGGCCGGCCAGGAAGTTTTCGCACCTCACCGCGACTTTCCGGGCGCTCTGGGATTGTTGCGTTGACAAGCCAGCGAGCGGTAGGGGGAGAGACCGGAATGAGCGGCAGAGGGCGTACGGATCAAATCTGGAGGGCGACGCTGCTGTTGGCATGCCTCGCTGCGGCGTCGATGGCGGTCGTGGCGCCGGCTGCGGCGAAGCGGAGCGCCGCCGCGAAGACGGTCGCGGCCGGGCGCCTCGACCCAAGCTTCGGCAAGGCCGGCAAGGCGATGGTCGCCTTCCCCGCCGAAAACGCCGGCAATGTCGGCATCAAGTACGCGCTGCCTTTCGAATTCACCCCCGGGCATCTCGAGATGGCGCAGACGCCAGGCGGCGGCATCGTCGTCGCCGGCGCGACCAAGATCGTCCGCTTCCGCGCCAACGGCAAGCCGGACCCTGGCTTCGGCAGCGGCGGCTCGATCGCAGTGCCGCGGCCGCCGGGCTCGGTCTTCGTCCTCGCCGGTGTCGCCGTCGATTCCTACGGCCGCACCGTCCTCGCCGGCCTCGCCCGGCCGCTGCCGACGAACTCGACGCCGGACCCGGTGCTGAGCCAGGCCGTGCTGATGCGCTTCAACGGCGACGGCAGCGCCGACGCCAGCTTCGGCAACGGCGGCACGCTCGTCACGGACTTCGGCCTGGGTGCCCCCAAAACCGCTGGCGGCCGGTACCCGGGCGCGTCGGTGGGAATACGGGACGTCGTCATCGACTCGCAGAACCGCCCGGTGCTGACCGGGGCCTACGTCGACGAGCTCCTCGACTGCAGCAGCACCGTCAACTCGAAAGGGTTCGTCGCCCGGCTGACCGAAGGGGGGACGCTCGATGGCACCTTCGGCGAAGGCGGGATCCGCACGCTTTCCCCGATCGTGAGCCTAGGAGAGCTGGCGCGGCGGCCGGGCGGCTACCTGACGCTAAGCGCGAGCGGCCCGGTCTGCAAGGGAACCGGAGGACCGGACAACCTGATCGGCTTCGACGAAAACGGCAACCTCGACTCGAGTTTCGCCTCGTTCGGGTTCCGCACGCTCCATGCCAGCGAAGCGCCGGCGCTGACGGTCGCTCCCTCAGGGAAGATCCTGCTGCTCGGCAGGCCTGAGCAGCGTCGCATCTACAAGAAGGTCAAGGAAGTCGTCGACGGCAAGAAGGTCACGACGAAGGTTCGGGTGTCGGTCCGAGTTCAAACGGTGCAGCGGTTGCTCGCCAGCGGGGCCGCCGATCCGAGCTTCAGCAGGATCGGGCAGACGACCTACCTGGACCCGGCGATCGGAACGCTCTCCGCGATCGCGGTCGACAAGCAGGAACGGGTATACCTGGCCGGCCGCGTAGGCCAGCGCGTCTCGAAATCGCCGCGCAACCCACTCGTCCGCACGACGTTCCTACTCGAGCGCACGACGGCGAGCGGGAGCTACGACCACTCCTTCGGCAAGAAGGGCCTGGTTGTCACGGGCTTCGGCGGCCCCACCTCCAGCTTTGCGACTCAGGTGATGCTCGACGCCAAGGGCCGCGCCCTGGTCGGGGGCGGGATCACCTCGCCGCAGATGGAGACCGGCGGCGGCTACGCGATCGCGCGCTACCTGACCAAGTAGGGAGACCTACTCGGTCAGGTTCGGCAGCCGCTTTTCTTCCTCGAGCTTTTCGAGGTGGGCCTCCATCGCCATCGCCGCCATCGGCAGCAGCTCGACGGGGATGTCGTCCCAGGCCTCGGCGAGCAGGGTGGCGCGGGAGCGCTCGCCGCGCTCGAGGGCGCCGAGCAGGCGGCGCTCGCGCATCTCGCGGTGCTCGACGTATTCGGCCAGCTTGGCGGTGGGATCGGTGATCCAGGGGCCATGGCCGGGCGCGATCAGCTCGATCTCCTCGGCCTGGAGCAGGCGTAGCGAGTCCATGTAGGCGGCAAGGGAGCTGCCCCCGGGCGGGACGATCGTCGAGCCGAGCCCGAGCACCAGGTCGCCGCTGAAGCAGACGCCGTCCTCGCTGAGGAAGCAGACGTGGTCGGCGGCGTGGCCGGGGGTGGCGAGGACGCGCAGGCCGGCGTACGTCTCGCCGCCGCTGGGGAGCACGACCTCGGCGCCGAGCCGGTCGGCGCCGGCGGCGTGATCGCCATGGGAGTGGGTGAGCAGGACGAGCCCGATCCCGCCCCGCTCGCCGGCGGCAGCCCGAATCGCCTCCAGGTGCCCTTCGTCCTCAGACCCCGGGTCGATCACCACACAGGGATCCACCCCATATAAGTAGGCGTTCGTCCCTTCCAGCGTCATCGGCCCCGGATTGGGCGCGACGACCCTCAAAACCTCTGGATGCCCTGGAGCCTCGGTCATGTCAGGACCCATCCCGGTAGGGGTGAAACGTCTTGCACTTTTCGCCTCTCCCATCCTCGACAGCCACAGACGTATCTCGAAAAAGTTAAGTGGAACCCCTACCGGGATGGGTCCCGCTCACCCGCCGCTTCCAGAGATCTCCTTGGCGATCGCTTCGCGAGCGTCCTCGGGCTCGAGCACGACCAGGTCGCCGGCGCCGCGGAGGATCTCCCGGACCAGCCAGGACTTGCCCGCGTAGGGGAGCTCGACGACGACGGCGCCGTCGGCCAGCTCCTCGACCACGGTGCGCTCCTCGCGCAGCCAGCGCGCCCGCTCTGGCGAGACCCAGACGCGGGCAACGTGGGCGGTCGGCACTTCGCCGTGGGTCATCCAGCCCTCGACCCCCGCCAGCTCCTCGACCTCGGCCCGCGGCTCGAAGGTCTGCTCGGAGAGCGTCGCCTCTTTGACCCGGTCGAGCTTGAAGTGGCGCACGCCGCCTTTGGTCAGGTCGTAGCACTCGACGTACCAGCCCTCGCGCCCGTTCTCGAGCCGGTAGGGCTCGACCGAGCGGTCGGTGAACTGGTCCTCGTTCTCCTTGTAATAGCTCAGCTCCAGAATGCGGCTGCCGGCGATCGCATCGTTGACCTGGCGCGCCACTTTGGCGTCGCCGCCGCCGGCCGAGGCGATCTCGAGGCCCTCCTCGGAGGGGTCGTGGCCGAGCGCGTCGACGATCTTCTTGCGCGCCTTCTGCAGGTCGGTCTGCGGCAAGTGGTCGCCGAAGAGATCAATCGCCGCGACCAGCGCCTTGGCCTCCAGCGGCAGCAGCCTGGCCGGGCGGGCGAAGTTGTCGCCGTAGGGCTCGGAGTCGACCTCGATCTCGCTGCCGATGAATTCGGCGTAGAGGACGTAAGTGCCGCCGCCGAAGTTGACGACGTTGAGCAGCTCGACGTCCTCGCGCAGCTCCTCGTCGGTCAGTTCGAGCCGCTGGCGCAGCTCGGCGATCTGCAGCCGCTCGCCCTTTTTCGCCGTTTCGATCAGCATCCCGGCGAGGGTGACCAGGCGGGCGAAGCGCTCCGGCCGGATCGCCGCCTCGCCTCGGCCGTTGGAACGGGCGCGGCGGGGGGCGTCGCGCAGCGGCCGGTCGACGATCTCGGCCGGCTCGAAGCCGTTGTGGTGGCGGTCATGGAGCAGCGCCAGCCGCGTCTCCGCCTCCTCGCGCAGGTCATCGGGAGCCAGCACCTGGGCGTTCTGGCGCCAGCGCAGCACCCAGGCGATCAGCTCGCGGTGGGACGCGTAGCTGGTTTCGAAGATCTGCCCTTTACCCGGGGCGCCATCGGACTTCTTGGCCGGGCGCAGGCTCCCGTAGCCGCCGTAGTCCCGCTCGATCAGCCAGGCGATCCGGTCGCGGATGAAGATCCTTGCCGTCCCCCGCTCCTCGCCCAACTGCCAGTCGGCGCGGCTGCCGTAGTCGCGGCGGTCAAAGTCCTCGGGCGGCGAAAAGTCGTGCTCGGCCTTGGAGGCGTAGCCGACCTTGCCCTGAATGCGGGAGAGGCGGAAGACGCGCACCGCTTCGCGCTCGTGCGAGAGGCCGATCAAATAGAACTGGCCGCCGCGGAAGACCAGGTGGTAGGGATCGACCTTGCGCTTCTCGGTCTCGCCCCGCTCCATCGTGTAGTAGGTGAACTCGATCGTCTTGCGCCGCGAGATCGCGGTCTCGATCTTGGAGAGGCGCTGGGAGAGGTCGCGACCGCCGGCGGAGGCGGTCATCGCCATCTCGACCGGGGCGCGCTCGGCGTCGCTGAGTGGGTTCGGATGGCCCCAGGCGACCTGCTGCAGAGCCAGCCGCAGCGGCTCGGCGTAGGCGAAGCCGCCGTCGGTCAGCAGCAGCAGCGCCGTGCTCAGCGCCGCCAGCTCCTCGTCGGTGAATTTGATCGCGTCGAGGTAGAAGTTCTCCGGCGGCAGCGAGTAGAGCTCGGCCTCGAAGAAGCCCTCGCCCGGCTTCTCGACCCCGAGCAGGATGCCAAGGCTCTCCAGCTCGGCCCGGTCCGCGTAGAAGCGCCGCGCGAACGCGTCCTCGTTCATGTCGCTGTACCCCTCCACCTCCCGCTTGATCTCGAGCGCCGAAACCGGCCTGCCCTGGGCCATCAGGAACGAGATCAACGAGAGCTGGCGAATCAGCTTCTCGGTGTCCTTCGCCACGGGTCGCAGGATAGTCTGCGGCCGACGCCATGGACATCCTGCGCAACATCTTCGGCACCCTCACTTCCGGCGTTATCCGGCTTCTGGTCAGCGTCGGCATCCTCGCGGCGGCCTACTTCTTCATCGTCAAGCCGGTTCTGAAGACGACCAGCGACGCGATCAAGACGACTAATCACAGCTTCGAAAAGTCCTTCGGGGAGAACGGGCTGGGCGATCTCCACAAGACCTTCGAGGACGTCAACCGGCAGGTCGAGCGAGAGATCAAGCGCTCCTTCCACACGGCCAAGCGGGAGGGCAACCCGAAGCGCCTCGTGCGCTGCATCAAGCACTCGCATGGCGACGTCCAGCGCATCCAGCACTGCACCGTGAAGTTCTAAGCGAACCGTTCTCCCGCGGGGGAGAGATCGCCTCCGGCAGTCCTTTGTACCCCTATGCGTCACAAAGGACTGCCGCAAGGGACAGGGCCGGTACGCAGGACCTCCGGACCCGCTTTGGCCGAGCTGGCCGAGCAGCAGTACGGCGTAGTTTCGATCCGTCAGCTTGAGAGGCGGCTGGGCTACTCGCGCAAGGCAGTCCAGCGCGACGTCGCCTCAGGACACCTGCATCCCTTGCACCGTGGGGTCTACGCCGTCGGCCACCGACTCGTTCCAGCCCATGGACGCTGCTTGGCGGCGGTGCTCGCCTGCGGCCCCAAAGCTCTGCTGAGCCACCGTTCGGCCGCCTGGCTCTGGGGGATCTGGCGGTACGGACCGACACCGCTGCACGTGACCTCGCCGGTGCCGCGCAAGCAGCGGCCGCCGATCCGCCTTCACCATTCGCGCATCCTGGCCGAGGAGGACCGAGCGCTGGAAGAGGGGATTCCCGTCACTTCCCTACCGCGCACGCTGCTCGACTGCGCCACCGAAGGCCACCTCTCCCATCTACAGCGAATGCTCGAGCGCAGCGAGGAGCTGAGGCTGTTCGACTTGGAGCCGGTCGAGAATCTGCTCGATCGCAGCGGACACCATGCCGGCCGGGGACGTCTGCGGCGGGCGATCGCCCTTTACGCACCGATCCCCTTCACCCGCTCCGGCTTCGAGCGGCGGTTCTTCGAAGCGGTGCTACGGGCCGGAATGCCGCGGCCGGCGACCAACTTCGTCGAGGCCGGCTTCGAGCTCGACGTCTACTGGCCTGAGCACCACTTCGCGGTCGAACTCGACACCTACGCGACCCACGGCACGAACGCCGCCTTCGAGCGCGATCACCTTCGCGACGAGGATCTGATGCTCGCCGGGATCGAGATGGTCCGGGTCACCGACGTGCGCTTCCACCGCGAACCGAAGGCCGTACTCGAGCGAGTCGCGACGCTCCTGAGGCGTCGCTAGACAAGGACGCAGGGAGGCCGAATAGCAGCGCTATTTGGCCGACCGAGGACGCCGTATCGCGGCGTCTCAGGCGGCGCGCTGGCCGAAGTAGGCCGAGCCCGACAGGGCTCGGTCGAAGCCGGACCAGGACTGGCCGGCGGGGAGCTGGCGCTCGAGGCGGTCGAAGCTGCCCAGGCGGCCGCCGAGGTTGTCGATCATGTGAACGAGGACGGCCTCGCGAGTGGCGGGGACGACCGGCGAGCCGTGCTCGAGCTGGCCGTGATGGCTGAGGATGATGTGGAGGACGGCCTGGGCGAGGCCGGGGTCGAAGTCGTGGATCTCCTCGATCTGGCGGCGCACCAGGTAGTAGCCGAGTGGGATCTCCCCCTGCAGGCGACCGACGTCGGTGAGGTCGATCGCCAGCGGGTCGTCGTTATAGGCCTCTGTCTTGCCGATGTCGTGCAGGAGGGCGCCGCTGACGGCGACGTCGCGATCGATTCCCGGGAAGAAGTTGGAGGCGGCGCTGACCGCCTGGGCGACAGAGAGCGTGTGCTCGAGCAGCCCGTGGCGGTAGGCCTGGTGGTAGACCTTGGCCGCCGGCGCGTCGCGGAAGCGGGCCCAGGCCTCGCTGCCCGCAGCGAAGAAGGAGTCGAGCAGGAGCCGCAGTTGCGGCTCCTGGATCGTCGCCAGCAGCGAGCGCAGGTCGGCCTCCAAATGCTCCAGGGAGACGTGCGACTCGGGCGCCAGTTCGTCGGGCTCGTACTCGTGATCGGCGGCCTCGCGCAGCTCGGCGATCTTGATCTTCGCCCCCCAGCGCTCGCTCATCTCGAAGATGCCGGTGACGAAGACCGCGCAGCCGGTCGCGCAGAGCGCGTAGCGCGGCTCCGCGTCCTCCCAGCAGACCGCCTCGGCGGCGCCGCTGGCGTCGCCGACCGAGAGCCGCAGCCAGGGCTCGCCGTTGCGCTTGCGCCGCAGCTCACGCTCGCGAACCGCGTAGACACCGCGGACCCGCTGGCCGTCCTCGAGGTCGCGCAGCGCCACCCTTTCAGGCGGCGTCGGGATCGCCGTCTGCTCCGAAGTCGGAATAAGCGTCTGCTCCGGAGTTGGGATCAACGTCTGCTCATCCATCGCCCGACCCAAGTTAGAGACGCCGGCGGACGCCCATCCTCCAGGTTGATGGGCCGGAAATACGCCTATATGGAGGGAAATCGGCCCATCAACCAGGTTCGCGGCGTCAGAGGACGGTGCCGAGCCAGTGGCCTAGGGCGACGGCGGCGAAACCGCCGGCGAGGGAGACGGCGATATTGAGCCAGGCCAGCCGGGCATGGCCGGCCGCGTCGAGGCGGTGCGAGTCGAGGATCCAGGTGGAGAAGGTGGTGAAGGAGCCGATGCCGCCGCCGGCAACGATGACCAGCGCCTCACCGCGCAGGGCAAGGCCGGCGACAAGGCCGAGCGCCAGGGCGCCACTGAGGTTGACGGCGAGGATCCCAAGCGGGAACTCGCTGTTGGCCCGGGCGGCGATCTCGGCGTCGATCGCGAAGCGGGCCGCCGCGGCAATACCGCCGAACAGGCCCACGGCGATCCAGGCCGGCGCCGTCACGGCCGGCCACCCGGAGCCGGCCTGTCCGCGTCCACGCCGACCGGGTCGCTCCGCCGCTCGAGGCCGATCCCGAGGCGGACGAAGAGGTAGCCGGCGGCGATCGTGACCACGCAATAGGCCGCGGCCAACCCGAGGTGGCCGCCGTCGACCATCCCGTAGAGCTCCAGCTGCATGGTCGAGAAGGTGGTCAGGGTGCCGCAGATGCCGATGCCGAGGAACGGGTGGTGGAGGCTCTCCTCGGGGTGGTCGCGGAAGAGGGTGAAGAAGTAGCCGAGCAGCAGCGCCCCAGCCATGTTCACCGCGAACGTTGCCCACGGCCACTGGCCCGGATTCGCCGACGCCGCCTCCGCCAACCCGACCCGGATCAGCGCCCCGACCACGCCACCGGCGTAGATCGCCAGCAGCTTGCGCGGGTCGTGAGGGAGCGATCGCATCAGCGGGAGCCCTTCGAGGCGGCCCTCGCGATGACACCCTCGACCACCCGCCGCGCCGCGGCGAGCCGCGAGCTGGCGACCGGCAGGTCGACGAGGCGCCGCCGCAACTCGGCGGGCTTGGCGAGCCCGTGGCGAACGGCCTCCTCGACGAACTCCCAGTCGCGCTCGCGCCCGGCGACGCACTTGGACAGCAGCAGGTCGTGGATCTCGAGGCACCAACCGCTGGCGCCACCGGTGTTCTCGTTGCGGATCTCGATCAGCCGCTGTTCCCAGTCCTTCGGCAGCGTGGCGGTCTCCGGACCGACCGCGTGCGCGTAGTAACCGTAGGTCGCGTCGAAGTAGGAGCCGTCCCCGAGGCTGCCATCGATCTCGATGCCGCGCTCGGGGCGATTGCGCGGGTAGACGTCGGCCTCACGAGAGGCGAGCAGCTCCTCCGGGGCGTCCGGAAACTGGCCGAGGACGGCCTGACTGCCGATCACGATGAGTTCTTCGTCGCCGGAGACGGTCGCGGCGGCGCGGATGATGTGCTCGAGCTCTGGTCGGCGCATGGTCCTACCGCACCGCTTCGATGATCCGGCGACGCTCCTGCTCGTTCAGAACACCGGCGAAGGGGCTGTTCTGGCGCAGGTCACGGCCATCCTGGTCGTCGGCCACGATCGCGGCGGCGATCTCCGGGATCGAGCGCGCGAGAAGCTCGCGCCAGCGCTCGGCGTAGCGAGGATGCAGGTGCCCTCCGTCATGCAGCTGATCGATCCGCTGGCGCGCCTCTTCGACCATCCCCTCATCGAGGCGCTCCGCAATGACCTCGTGGAGCGCGAGGCCTCGCCGCTCCGAAGTTCGGTGACCATCGGGTTGAACCGCTCGACCGGAGCCAGGCGTTGCGCGGCCACCGACGGTCTTCGCGGCAGCCTCCCGGCGGGCGGCAAGCGCTGCCGCCAGCGGATGGCGCAGGCTGCTCTTCCCGCGCAGCTCGCCAATCGCCTCGCGCAGCTCGACGACGAATTGGCGCGGCACCTCCCGCCGGCCGGCCGGCGTCAGCACGATCGGAATCTGGCCCGCGGTTACCCAACGATCAAGTGCGGTCTGGCTGACGCCGAGGATCTGCGCGGCTCGGGAGCGGGAGAGGGTCGGGCCAAGCCTTGCCTCCAAATCACGGCGAACCGGCGACACATCGGCGGCGGCGGCGGGAATCCGCTCGGCGCGCCGCAATTTGACGATCCCGTCCACCAGCTTCTTGCTCTCGACAACGCTTGCCATTGCGAGCCACTCTAGTAGATGTTGAGGATATTTGCCAATTTCTCTCAACATATGGCCTGAGACTTCGAGGCCGGGAGATTCATCGATAAATGTCAATGAATGATGCTACTGTCCATCCCATGACCGACCTGCCCGTGATCGAGTGCTGCACTCCTTTGGCGGGAGCGTCGCTGTCCGAAGAGGGGGCCGGTGAGATGGAGGCGGTGCTGAAGGCGCTCGCCGACCGGCATCGGCTGCGGATCGTCAACCTGCTGCTGCGGGCGGGCGGCGAGCCGGTCTGCGTCTGCGAGGTGCAACCGCTGTTGGGGCTCTCACAGGGGACGGTCAGTCACCACCTCAAGCAGCTAGTCGAAGCGGGGCTGATCGAGCGCGAGAGCCGCGGCACCTACAGCTATTTCAGCCTCGTGCCGGGGGCGCTGGACTCGGTCCGCGAAGTGTTCGCGCCGCCGGCCCGCACCACGCTGGCGTCGGCGAGTCCCAGCGCCTGCTGCTGAGAGCGATGCAGGAGCGCCCCAATCTCGCCCGCCGCGCCGCCGCCGAGGCGATCGGCGCCTTCACCCTGGTCTTCGCCGGCTGCGGGGCGATCGTCACCGAGGCCGAGCACTCCGGCGCGCTCGGCACCGTCGGCATCGCCCTCGTCTTCGGCCTGGTGATCATGGCGATGGTCTACGCGACCGGCCACCTCTCCGGTGCCCACCTCAACCCGGCGGTCACGCTCGCCTTCACGCTGACCCGTCACCTGCCCGCCCGCGAGGCCGTCTCTTATATAGGCACCCAGCTGCTCGGGGCGATCGCTGCGGCGGCGCTGCTACTGGCGATCTGGCCGAGCGAACCGGCGGCGCTGGGGACGACGTTGCCGACGGTGGGCGCCGGCAGCGCCTTCGCCTACGAGGCGATCCTCAGCGCCTTTCTGATGTTCACGATCATGGCCGTCGCCACCGATACCCGCGCCGTCGGCGCCGGCGCCGCGATCGCGATCGGCGGCGTGATCGGCCTCGATGCCCTCTTCGGCGGCCCCGTCACCGGCGCCTCGATGAACCCCGCCCGCTCGATCGCCCCCGCGCTCGTGACCGGCAATTTCCACGACCTCTGGATCTACATCGCCGCCCCGGTCCTCGGCGCCGCCGCCGGAGCCCTGGCCTACCAGGCGATCCGCGGCGAAACCGCCGGCCGACGGGCCTCAGACGTCCGCGACCTGGACGTCTCAGGCCCATCGACCGCCGAGGCGGAGGTCGGCTGATGGCGCGGGCGCTGTTCGTCTGCCTGCACAACGCGGGGCGCTCGCAGATGAGCGAGGCGCTATTCGCGCGGGCGGCGGCAGGGCGGCACGAGGCGCGCTCGGCGGGGACGACGCCGGCGCGGCAACTGCACCCGGAGGTGGTCGAGGCGATGGCGGAGCTGGGGATCGACCTCAGCGATCGCGTCCCGCGCGAGCTGAGCCGGGCGGATGCCGAGTGGGCCGACGTCGTGGTGACGATGGGCTGCGGCGACGAGTGCCCCTACATCCCCGGCAAGCGCTACCTCGACTGGGACCTTCCCGACCCCAAGGGCCGCCCGCTCGAGGAGGTGCGCCGCACTCGCGAGGAGATCGAGCGGCGGGTCAGCGTCCTCGTTGCTGAGCTGGACGGCGAGGAGCCGACGTAGGCTGGGGCCGTGACGGCTTCTGTGAGAGACGGCGTGGCGGTGGTGAGCGCGCTGGGGGTCTACCGGGCGCGCGTCGTGCCGCCGGTGCGACGGGAGCTGCAGCGCTGGCGGGGTCTCGCCGAGGCCGTTCCGGATCCGCTGCTGCGCGGCCAGGCTCTCAGCGCCCTCGACGAGAAGGCGCTCAACGTCGAGGCCACGGCGGTCTTCGCCGTCTTGGCGCCGCGGCGAACGCGCGCCACCGCGATCCGGGCGATGGTCGCCCTCCAGGTCGCAATCGACTACCTCGACAGCCTCGGCGAGCAACGCTCGTTGGGCGACGCCGAATACCTAGATCGCCTCTTCGGCTCCTATCGGGACGACGCCTGCGCATTGCCAGCTTATGACGCTGCCTCCGCGCAGCTCGATCGTGCTGTCGCCCGTTGTGGCGAAGGCCAGCGCTACACCCACGCAGCCGAGCATGGCGACCGGGCCGCCCTGGAGAGCTGGGCCAAAGAGCTAGATGCCACCCCGATCTATCGCTGGTGGGAGGCTGCCGCCGGCGCCAGCTCCTCGGTCGCGGCGCACGCATTGATCGCCGCGGCCGCCGAGCCGCGGATGACGGCGGCGGAAGCCGATGCGATCGACGCCGCCTACTTCCCCTCGATCGGCGCGCTGACCGTCCTGCTCGACGACCTGATCGACCGCGACGAGGACGCTGCCGCGGGTGCCCACAACTACGTCGCCTACTACCCGACGAATGAGGACGCCGCGAACCGGCTGGAACTGATTTCGCGCCTGGGCCGGGTCGCGATCGCGGGGCTGCGGCACCCCCATCGCCACGCGGCGATCCTCGCCGGCGTCGCCGGCTTCTACCTCAGCGCCGCGGAGGCGGAAACGTCGTACGCCCGCCCCGTCCGCGAACGGCTGCTGGCCTCAACCGGCCCCGCGGTGCGGCCGATCGTCGCCTTCATGCGCCGGCGCCGCGGCTGACGCAAACGGCCCGAAGACGCAGGGAGCGCCTCCGGGCCATGACGTTTGCGCACATGGACCGTGGCCGCCCAGGGAAGAGCGGGACGGTCCGAGCCTGGTACCAGGATCCGCGAGCCGGCGAGCAAGATGTGAGCCGACAGCGGCTACCCGAATAAGAACAGACGCGGACCAGAATGTCAAGGTTTTTTGGCCCTGGAACTGGCCGCCTGGTTTGCCCAGCGCTGCGCCTCAGAGAAGCCCAAATAGGGCAGCAAGGTGAGCAGAACCAGCTCCGGACGCAGCTCCGCCAAGCGATCGAGCCGACCCACCCGGATGTGATCCCCCACCAGGCCGACGATCCCCGCCACCAGCGCCTCGTCTGTGGACGCGGGCAGCCGCGTGCCGGTCGGGGCTTTGATCTGGATGAAGCCCGCCAGGCGGCCGATTACGCGCTCATAGCGCCGCATGCAATCGGCTTCCACAGCCGCGTCGATGGTCAGGGCGCGGGCGACAGCCGGGTTCGCGATCGCGAAGTCGACGCCAGCGTAGACTCCCGCCGCGATCTGGGCCGGCCACTCTTCCTCCGCCGCGCAGGCGTCGAGCACGACCGTCTCCAGGCCGGCGAGGGCGACCGGGAACTCGCCGCGCCCAGCCGGGCCTTCAGCGCGACCGTTCTTCTCCCTCTCTGGCCCTGTCAGCGTCCTCGCCCCCACCCCTCCTTTGAATTAGGGACACTAACAGACCATGCACCGGGAGAATCTGCCAGATCGCCTGGCGATTTTCAGCGGCGAGAGGCCACCCAGAGGACCCGCGCTGTCATCCCCCGTGGCAGCGCCCCCAGCCCTCACCCGTACCTGGAGAACTTGAAGCTGCAGTAGTTGAAGCCGAAGGCCAGGACCACGTTGTTGGCGAGGTTGCCGTTGTGGATGAAGCGAGCGGTCAGCCGCTGGGCCTTGATCGCGTGGTCGGCCCGCAGCTGGACGGCGATCTGCTTCAGGTAGGACTCCTGGTTCTTCAGGTAGCCGAACCACTTGCTCAGCTTCGCCGCGTCGGCGGGGGGGCGCGGGGCGACGGAGATCTCGCTCACCGTCGAGCCGAAGATCGACGTCGCCTTAGCGAACTTGACGGCAGCGAGGGCGAGCCGTTCGGCGCTGACGTCGGCGCGGGCCCCCTTCATCGCCCGCCGCGTCGCTTCCGCGTCGGGCTTGCAGACGGCCTCGAGCTGGGCCACGTATTCGTCCCGCGTCGGTGCTTCCGCGGCGACGGCGGTTGCCGCCGTGGCCAGCAGGGCCGCACTCAGCACGGTGGCGGCCCAGCGGCGCCGGCTCCTGCTTGAACCTGCTTCCATCCTTTGTCTTCCTCTCCTGGCGTTTTCCGGCCTAGACCTCGGTTGCGCCCGCCCGTGGACTAAGAACGTTGCGGCGCGGAAGGATGCGGTCGAGCGCCGGCGGTACGTGCCAGACCCGATCGCCGAGCAGGAGCATCAGCGCCGGCAGCAGGACGATTCGAACCACGGTGGCATCGAGCAGGATCGCCACCGTCAGCCCCACCCCCATCTGGCTGACGGTCGCGATCGGTGCCGTGGCGAAGGAGATAAAGACGGCGGCCATAATCGCCGCGGCGCCGGTGATCACCCCGGCGGTCTTCTCCAGCCCGAAGGCGATCGCGGCGCGGTTATCGCCGTCGACGTCGTAGCGCTCCCGCATCCGCGCGATCAGGAAGACCGCGTAGTCGATCGAGAGCCCGAAGGTGACGCCGAAGATCGCCCCGGCGCCGACGGTGTCGACGTAAGGATGGCCGCCTAGCGGGTATCCCTCGGGGATCTGGCAGACCAGCGTCATCACCCCGATCGCCGCCGCCACCGAGGCCAGGTTCAGGCACACCGCCAGCAGTGCCAGCAGCGGCGCCCGAAGGATGAAGACCAGCGCCAGCAGAGATAGGAGGACAAAGGCGGCGAGCACCAGCGGCAACCGTTCCTTGGTCGCGGAGCCATACGTGTTGAGGGTCGCGGCGCCGCCGGTGAGGCCGGTGCGCAGGTCGCCCTCGCGGCCGATCTGCTTGGCGTCCGCCAAGAGACGGTCGCCAGTCCGGCGCGAGCCCTCGCTGTTGAACGGGTGGGTAGAGACGGCCAGCATCCGCGCCGCCTGCCCGCCCATGCCGATGCTGATTGCCTCTCCGGCCGCGGCGCGGTCCGGGGGCGGCGCTCCATCGAGCGCCGAGAGCACGAAATAGCCGGAGTCGAAGACATGGGGCGAGTTGTGGTGGAGCCGCTGGACGCCGAGCACCAGCGGAGCGGCGACCGCCGAGACCCTGACGCCGGCCCGCCGCAAATTCGCCTGCAGCGGGTAGGAGCGCTGAAAGCCTGCGGAGAGCCCGCTCTGCAGGGCACCGGCGCCGCCCTGCAGTTCGGTCAGGCCGCCGGCAAGCCGTTCGGCGCCGCCGCCGAGGCGCTGCAGCCCATCGCTGAGGCCTCCCGCGGCTTCAGAGAGCTTCCCCACTCCGTCTTCCAGGCGCTTGCCGCCGGGGACGAGGCGGTTGAGCCCGCCGTTGACGTCCTGGGCGACGCTGCGCAGCCGCCGCACTTCGTCGCGGTTGGAGGCGATCGTCCGGGCCAGGACTCGCGCCTGGTCGGCCGCCGACTGCAGCGAGGGGTCGGCGGCGGCTTCGAGCTGAGTGGCGAGCTTCCGCGCTCGCGCCAGCTCGCCGCCGCGAATGCGGGGCAGCAGCGAGCGCAGGCCCAGCGCCAGGGTAAGGCTGCCGATCGAAGTCTTGCGCTGGCCGTCGGCGAGCCGCTTGCTGCCGGCTTCGAGGCGGCCGATCGCGCTGGTCGCTTCTTCGCCGCGAACGGCCGCGCCGTCGAGTTCCCTGGCGATCAACCCGGCGCCGGCGGCGGCGCGTTCGGAGCCTGCGGCGAGCAGGCCGCTGCCCTCAGCGCCTGCGGCGATGCCGCCACGCAGCTGCTGGACGGCCCGAGCCGCGCGCCGCAGGCCGGGACCGAGCCGGTCCAGCTGGGCGACGCCGGCTGAGCCCTGAGAGGCGAGCTTCGCCCCCAGCGAGCGCAGCGGTGCGACCTGGCGGGCCACCGGGGCCGGGCCAATGACTGCCCGTACTCCGGGCTGGCCGGCGATTCGCCGCTGCCAGCGCGCCAGCAGCGCCAGCCTGTCTTTGGTCGTGATCGGCCCCCGTTCGGTCGCAGCGACGAGCACGAAGGGCGCCTCCCAGCCTGGCCCGACCGCCGCGTCGATCGTCTCGGCGCTCTGGCGCGCCTGGTTCGAAGTCGGCAGCTCGTCGATGCCGGGGGCGCCCGTCGTAAAGGCGAGCGTTGGCAGCGCCAGTAGGACCAGGGGCACCGCCACCAAACAGGTGGCAAGGGCCGGCTTGCGCAGCGTCGCCGTGGCGGCGCCGGCCACCGTGGAGTGTGGCCGCTCGGCGCGGCGGCGGCCGATCCGGCCGGCGTTGATCCGCTCGCCGAGCAGCGCCAGCAGCGGCGGCACCGCCAGGGTCGAGACGACGACGCTGATCGCGGTCACGACTCCCACCGCCGCGGCAAGCGAGAGCAGCAGCGACCCGGGCTGCAGGAAGGCGGAGCCGAGGACCGCGATGATCAGGGTCGACCCGGCGAACAGGGTGGTGCGGCCGGCGCTGGCCCGGGTCGCCGCGGCCGCCTCCCAGGGTGCTCGCCCGGCCTCCAGCTCCTCGCGGAAGCGGGAGACGATCAGCAGCGAGTAGTCGACCCCCAAGGCTAGTCCCATCATCGTGCAGACGACCAGCGCCAGCGCGTCGATCGTCATCGCCGAGCTGAGCAGAGCGAGAACGCCCCGGCCGGCGAGGACGGTCAGCGCCCCGAAGAGAAGCGGGATCGCCGCCGCGACCACGGAGCGGAAGACGAGCAGCAGGACCAGGATCAACAACGGCGCCGCCAGCAGCTCGGCCCGCTCGGTCGAGCTCAGCGATTCCTCCTGCAGTGCCCTGGAGACGCTCGCGTAACCGGACTGGGTCGCCACCACCGGCGCCCGGATCTGCGCCTCGAGGGTGCGTTCCAACTGTGGAACCGTGTCCCGCATCGCCTCCGGCAGCGGCAGATGGTAATCGACGACGATCAGCGCCCGCCGCGGTCCCGGTCGCAATCCCGCCACCGAGCCCCGGTCCCAGGGCGAGATCACCGTCGCGCTCGGGTCCCGCCGCAGCGCCGCGACCAGCTCGACCCCCTGCCGGTCAACCGCGCCGGCCGGCCCCTGCAGCAGCACCGCGAAAGGCGAGGACTCGCCGAAGTGGCTGTTGGCCAAATCTTCGCCGTCGGCGGCCGCGGTACCGGGCACCGTCAACGAGAGCGGCGCCAGCTTGCCCTCTACGCTCAACCCGAGCACGCCCAGGACCGCGCAGCACAGGAGGACGATGGCAAGACCCGCGAGGGGCCGACGGTACATCACCTACCCCAAATCCCTCCCATTGGAGGGGGAGTCTACGTGAGCATTAGACCCTTGGCGGTACGTCAACGTCTCAATCTGAGCCGCGACGAGGAGGGGCAGGGCGCCAGAAGCGGATCTCCCCCTTCATCGAGCCCGAAGCCATCGACCCCGCTGGATTTCGTTGTACCTTGAAGGCCATGAACGCTGGGAAGCGAGCCGGAAACTGGACGCCCGACGGGAAGGCGGAGCGGGCCGCCTTGAAACGCGACTACCTCGATCTCACGCCCGCCCAGCGCGCCGAACAGGTCTTCGATCTCTCGCGCTTCATGTCTCAGGTGGCGGAAGCGGGCCGGCGCCAGCGCGGTGGCTGAGCTCGACATCCGGGAGCTCCTCGGAGAGCTTGTCCGGGAGGGGGTCGAGTTCTTGATCATCGGCGGCGTGGCTGTCGGCTATCACGGTCACGTTCGCGCGACGAAGGACGTTGACGTCGTGCCGGCACCCGATCCCGCCAACCTGGAGAGGCTCGCCCGCGCACTCGAGCAACTTGAGGTGCAGGTCGAAGGGGCAGAGGAGTTCGACGCCGCAGAGCTCCCCAATCCACTGGATCCCCACGCCCTGGCCCAAGGAGGAAACTGGGTGCTGCTAACCCGACTGGGCCGGCTCGACATCATGCAGTGGATCGGCGAAGACGCGTTGTGGGAGAAGCTCTCACCGGCCGCGATCGAGGATGAGATCGGCGGCCTACCGATCAAGATGGTCAGCTACGAGGATCTCGTTGCACTGAAGAAGCTCGCGGGTCGACCGGAGGACCTGAGCGACTTGGAGCGTTTGCGGCAAGCGCGCGAAGGCTGAGCCCGGCGCCTTCCCGAAGTTCAGCCACTGGCACGGCAACTGCGCACGGACTCGATCCGGACTTGACGGTTCCCCCCGAAGCTGTAGGTGGCGCGGGCGAAGGAGAGAAAACCGGCCGTGAAACTGGGCGGCACCGGGCAGGTGGCGCTGATGTAGCTGCGCCGCTGGCCGCGGTAGGAGAAGCGGCGGAACAGGCTGAGTTGGAAGACCGCCAGGCGCGGCAGCGGTCCCACCGAGCGCGGCACCGACGCAACCAGGATCGTCGGGAAGGCCTCCCTGCCCGGATGGATGACAAAGGGCAGGACCAGCGAGATCGGAGGGTCGGACGCGAAGGCATGGACCCAGATCGCGGGACGGCCAGCGGCGGTGCGACCGTTGAATGCCAGCAGGTGCGCGTGGATCGCGAACGGAGCCTGATTGGGGATGACGACCTGGGCGCCGAGCGAGCCCTGTCCCACCAGCGCCGGCCCGCAGCGGTTCAGCGCCTGCTGGTCGTTGGCGTTGCTCAACCGCGGCTGCGGGCAGACGGCGAGCCCACGGGTGAACAGCAGGCCGGGCCCCGCGAGTTCGATTTTGACCTGCTTGACCTGCGGCAGCGGCGAGCCGTCGGCGGTGCCGATCCTCCCTTCCAAGCGCACGGCCACCGGAGCCGGGCGCTGGCGCGGCAGCTCGAGCGGAGCGATCCCACCGTTCAGGGCGACGATCAGATTGCCGCTCTGACTGCGTTCGCCGCGGGCGAAGCCGGGCGCCAGTACCGCGGCCAGTGCCACCAGGACGGCCAGCGTTCCCAAGCGCGATCGCACCAGGCACTGACCTTAGCGTCCCCCTCACCCCCCGCTGACCCGGCAACTCCGCACTACCGTCGTCTTCAGCGTCTGCCCATTGGCGAACCCGTAGCTGGCCTTGGCCAGCGGGAAGACCGCGCCGGGGAACCCCGCCGGAGCGCTGCAGGCCGCGGAGACGTAGGAGTGGGCCTTGCCGCGGTAGCGGTATTGGCGGTCCAGGGTCATGTCGAAATGGCTCAGGTAGGCCCAGCCCTGGGCCGAGGCGGGCAGCGACGTGCTCATCACGGTGCCGAAGAGACCGGGCCCTCTCTTCAACTTGAAGGTGAGGACGAAGGCGCCCGGCGGGTCCTTGGTATAGACCTGGGCCAAGATCAACTTGTGGCCGTGCTCTCTGGGGCCATTGAAGGCCAAGAGGTTGGCCTTGACCTCGAAGACGGCCTGGTTTTCGAGATGGACGCCGACGGTGACGTGACCGCTGCCGACGATCGCCCGGTGGCAGAGCCGCTGGGCCGCTTCTTCGGTGGCCGGTTCGATCGTCGCCAGGCGGCAGGTCGGCAAGCCCTTGTCATAGAGGCGACCGGCCCTGTTGATCGCCACCGAGATCGTGCGCAGCTGCGGGAGCTGGGCGCCTTTGGTGGTTTTGAAGTCTCCGGCCACGCGCACCGCGACCGGCGCCAGCACCTTCCTCGGCAGCTTCTTCGGCGCCAGGTCGCTCTCAAAGGAGGTGATCAGGTTGCCCTGCTGGGAGACCTCTGCCTGGGCGGGGATGGCCACGCAGAGCGCGATGACGATCGCGGCGATTACCGAGCGGCGGGACCGCATCAGCCGAACCTCGAGGGATCGATCTTGCAGTAGGAAAAGCCGAAGGCGAGAACGGCGTTGTTGGCGAGGTTGGAGTTGCGGTTGAGCCGGACCGAGAGGGTCTGGGCCTTGCCCTTATCGCCCTGGGCGAGGGCCCCGCCGATCCTGCCCAGGTAGGAGCTCTCGACTTCCAGGTAGCCGATCCACTTCTCCAGCTTGGCTTCGTCGCTCGGCGGCTGGGGGACCGCACGCAGCTGGCCGATCGTCTTTTCGAAAGCGCCGACGGCGCGTGTGAAGTGAGTCGAGGCCGCCTTCAGCTTGCCGGCCTTCACCTGCTCCGGGGCGCCGGCGAAGATGCGCTTGTTGGCTTCGGTGTTGCGCTTGCAGATCGGCTCGACCCGGCTGACGTATTCCTCGCGGGTCAGTTCCGTCGCGCCGGCGAGCGGCACCATGGCCAGTGCC
The DNA here is from genome assembly GCA_036269775.1 of Solirubrobacterales bacterium. Lineage (GTDB taxonomy): Bacteria > Actinomycetota > Thermoleophilia > Solirubrobacterales > 70-9 > VAYN01. The sequence continues at coordinate 28,178 of DATBDU010000011.1, read as the reverse complement.
AACAGCGCCGCGGTTATGAAGATCGTCCCTCTCATCGCAATACCCCTGTTCATCCATTCGTCATTTGAAACATCCCTAGGCGGGATGCAGCTCGATTCGCGGCAAGAGGCGGGCGAGCGGCTTGGGCAGCCACCAGACCCGCTCGCCGATCAGCAGCATCAGCGCCGGCAACAAGAGGATTCGCACCACCGTGGCATCGAGGGCGACCGCCACCGCCAGGCCGACGCCGAGCTGGGAGACGGTGGAGATATCCGCCGCCGCGAAGCAGAGGAAGACGGCCATCATGATCGCCGCCGCGCCGGTGATCACCCGGGCCGTCTTCTGCAGGCCGAAGGAGACCGCCTCCTGGTGGTCGCCGCTGGCCTCATAGCTCTCGCGCATCCGCGCCAGGAGGAAGACGGCGTAATCGACCGAGAGCCCGAAGACAATGCCGAAGATGCCCGCGGCACCGATCGCATCGACGTAGTCGTGGCCGCCGAGCGGGTAGCCGGCGGGGACGCGGAAGAGCAACGCCAAGACGCCGAAGGCGACGCCGACCGTCATCAGGTTGAGCACCACCGTGAGGGCGGCGAGGATCAGCGCCCGCAGAATCGCGACCAGGGCGAGGAAGGTGACGAGCGTCATCGCCAGGATCACCAGGGGCACGCGGGTGCGGGTGACCTGGTTGTAGTCGGTGAGCTGGGCGGGGCCGCCGGTCACCCCGGTCTCGAGATCCGCCTTTGAGCCGAAGGCGGCAGCGAGGTGGTTGAGTCGGCCATCGAGGGTTTCCGAAGCGGGGGTATTGAAGTCGCTGTCGGGGACGACGAGGATGGCCGCGCCTTGGCCGCTGCCGTCGAGGTCGACCGTCTGCGCCGCTTGTTCGCGAACGCCGGGCTTGGCGCCATCGAGAGCCGAGAGCACGAAGTAGCCGGAGTCGAAGAGGTGAGGGGAGGCGTGGACCAGCGCCGCCCTCTGCTGGGCGATTTCTCCGCCCTGGGCGGTGACTCTGGCTCCCGCCCGCACCAGCCCGCCCTGCAACGGCGCCGAACGGGCGTAGCCGTCGGAGAGACCGGAGGCGAGGTGCTCGGTGCCGTCGGTGAGCCGCGCGAGGCCGCCGGCGAGGGCGCCGGCGCCGCCGGCGAGGCGGTGCAGGCCGGAGCCGAGGGTGCCGGCCGCCGCGGCGAGACGATCCGTGCCCGAGGCCAATTTCCCTTGGCCGGCGGCGAGGCGGGCGCTGCCGTCGTGGAGGCGCATCGCGGTGGCGCGCAGACTGCGCAGTTCGTCGCGCTGGCCCGCCAATGCCGCCACCAGAGCGGAGACTTCGGCAGCGGCCGGCTTCAGCGCCGGGTCGGTGGGGGCGGCGGCGCTCAACCGCGCCCGGATCTTGCGCGCCCGCGCCAGCGAGCCCTTGCGCAGCTGCGGCAGCAGGTCGTGCAGCCCGAGCGCGAGGGAGAGCGCGCCGGCCTTGGCGGTTTCCTGTCCTTCGGCGAGCCTGCCGGCGCCGTCGGCAAGGCGGTCAATCGCCCTGACCGCCCGATCGCCCCCGCCGGCGGCGCGCTCGAGGCCGGAGGCCAGCTGCTCGGCTCCGTCGCGGGCGCGGTTGGACCCCTCGCCGAGCAACCCGGCGCCGGCGGCGGCCCGGGAGAGACCGGTCCGCAACCGCCCGACGCCGCTGCCGGCGGCGGCGAGCTTGGGGCCGAGCGTCCGCAATTCGGCGACCTGGCGCTCTCCGCCGGGGCCCATCAGTTCCTCCCCGCGCTTTTGCAGCGGTGCCGTGCGCTTGGCGATCTGGCCGGCGCCGATCACCGCCCGCACACCCGGCTGACGCGCGAGCAGCGACTGGAAGCGGGCGAGGTGCCGCAGGTCCGCCTTCGTGGTGATCGGCCCGGCCCCGGTCGCGGCGACGACGACGTAGGGAGCATTCCAGCCGGCGCCGATCTGGCGGGCGATCAGCTCCGAGTCGCGGCGGGCGGGGTCCGACGGTGGCAGCTGGGCGGCGCTCGGTGGCCCGGTCTTGATCGCCAGGGCCGGCGCGGCCAAGAGCAGCAGCACGGCACCGATCGTGATCGCGATCGGTGCCGGCCGTCGCAGCGCCGCGCTGAGGCCGCGGTGCAGCAGCGTGTGCTCACCATTGGTTGGGGCCCCGATGCGCCAGCGGTCGATGTTCGGACCGAGCAGGACCAGCAGAGCGGGGACGAGGTAGATGGCAACGACGACGCTCAGAGCGGTGACCAGGATCGCGGTGCCGGCGAGCGAGAGCAGCAGCGAGCCGGGCAGGACGAAGACGCAGACAATCATCGAGACGAACAGCGTCGAGCCGGCGAAGAGGGTGGTTCGGCCGGCGGTCTGCCTGGTCGCCCGCGCCGCCTGCACCGGATCGGCTCCGGTCGCCAGCTCCTCGCGGAAACGCGAAACGATCAGCAGCGCGTAGTCAACGCCGAGGGCCAACCCCATCATCGTCGCCACGGTCAGCGAGAAAGCGTCGATCTCGATCGCGCCGGCGGCCAGGTAGAGGACGCCGCGCGAGGCGATCACCGTGATCGCGCCGAAGCCGAGCGGGATCAACGCGGCGACCGGCGAGCGAAAGACGAAGAGCAGGACCAGGAGCAGGAAAGGCAGGGCGATCAGCTCGGCCCGCTCGGTCGAGGAGATCGACTCCTCCTGGATCGCCCGCGAGAGCGAGGCAAGGCCGGTCTGGTTGGCCCGCACGGGGGCGTGGATCACCCGTTCGAGCGTCTCGTTCAGGTGCGGGACAACGTCATCGACCGCCTCAGCGGTCGATGTGTGGAAGTCGACGAGGATGAGCGCCTCCCGTGGCGATGGGCGCAGACGCGCGAGCGTCCGCCTGTCCCAGGGCGAGAGCGTCGTCACCTTCGGGTCCTCGCGAAGGGAACGGATCAGCGCCGGGCCCTGGCGTTCGATCGCCGGCGCCGGGCCGCGTAACAGGACCGCGAACGGCGCCAAGTCACCGAAGTGCGCCCTTAGTAAGGCTTCGCCCTTGGCAGCCGGGGCGCCGGGGACTGAGAGCGACGTCGGAGTAAGCCGAGACTCGACGCCGAGCCCCAAGATGCCGAGGGCGGCGATCGCGATGATCGCCGCCCCCAGGACCCGGCGTGGGTGGCGCAGGGTCAATACCGCTCCGCTCCGGAGTGGGCGATGAGCCCAGCTCCTGTTACTGGCGCGGCCGTCGTCCCACCCAGCTATTTGATGATGATCGGCTGACCCGGGAATGGGTAGGTTCCCGAGAGGCTAAAGTCACCAACCATATTGTTTTCAGTAAGGCACCATGAGCCAGGGAAGTTGCCTTTGACTTTGATGACGCTGGTGCCAGGCGTAAAGGTCATCGGCAAGGCGCCTTCGCGTTTGCAGATGTGCCCTTCCCCCCAGTCCTGCGTCACTTTCAGCGTGATCGTCCCGGTCGTGCTCCCGCTGAACTTCAAACCGATCAGTTTGATTTCCGTTGGGAGGGATTGGTTCTTGTAAAAGCACGTTTCCGCCAATCCGAAACCTGCATTTACCGCTTCCGCGGATGCTTCGGTGTTTTTAGTGGCTTCCGCCCCCAGCGTGACGTTCGCACAGGTGCTGTAGAGACCTCCCGGTCCTCCAATGCGCCAGTTGTTGGAGTTCAACGAAAACATGTCACCGACCGCCAGGTTTTGGCCGTTTGAATACTCCAGCTTGTAAGCGCTAGCCGCCGCCGGAGCTGCGGCCGCAATCGCAACAGCGACCACGGCCGCCAGTAGCGAAATCTTTCTGATTGATCTCATCGGTTATCCTCTCGTTAGCGGGTCCGGCCGGCGCGCAGGTTCAGATTGCAGCCGGCCGGACCGGTTTTCTTACTCGCATGCGGGTACTTCCCGCAGACGCTAGTAAAGCCTCAACCCTTCCGGGGCGGCTTGCTCTTCGTCGCCTTCTTGCCGCACTGGCCCTTCAGCGGCGAGCGGAAGTTGTGTTCCTTGCCGTTCTGCCCGGTCATCTCGATCGTAGCCTTGTGCTTGCCGCGGCAGATGTTGGTGGAATTGACCACGAGGCCCTTCTTGCCACCCTGCATGCGCAGGACGAACTTGGAGACGGGAGCGTCGGGTACCAGGTCGAAGCTGTTGCGGATGCCGCCGTTGACCGAGTCGACCCGGCCGACGAGGTCGACTTCGATCGGCTGGGACTCCGGTCCCCTCAGGGCCACCACCAGGTCGGGCAGTTTGTTGGAGGAGGAGCGCAGGTAGACCGGCCCTTTCAGAGGCTGATCGAGGAGCGGAGTGATCGCTTCGGCTTCGCCGTAGATCGCGCCACTGGGGCATGCATGGGCCGCGAACTGCACCCGGGTACAAACGGTGCGGATGTGGCTCTGGTCGAGGAACTCCGAGTGCGGCAGGGCAACGGAGACCTTGCCGATATTCGCCTGGCCAGCCGGCTGGGTCAGGGTCGCGACCAGGGCCGGGTTGCTGTTGCGCCTGGTACCGCCCTTGAGCGCGATCTTGAGCCTGGGAGTGAACTTGAGCGCCTCGCAGTCGCCGACCTGGAAGCGGTTGGACGGGGTCGCGGTCGCCCCGTTGGAGCTACCGATGTTGGCCGAGGCCGACATCGCCTCGCAGTTGGTCGGGTTGATTATGAAATCGGAGCGGTCGATCTTGATCGCCACCGAGCGCACCTTCAGTGGGAGGCCCCTGAGGATCGTCGGGATCGGGTCGGACTTGACCGTCAGCTGAGCGCTTTCGGAGTCGACGTAGAGCGGCGCCCGCACGACCACATTGCCGAGGTCGAAGGGCCCGGCGAGCGCCGGGGTGATCACAACCGAGCTGACCGGGGCACCCTTGTACGGGCCGGCGAGGTAGACGTTGCCGCCGACGTGGAACGGTTCGGAGCCGACACCGGCCGCGGTGTCGACGCTGCCCAGCCGGCTGGCCGACGGGCAGCTGGAATTGCCCTGCTCGGCCTTGCCGCTCATGCCTTCGGCGGTCTTGATCGCTGCCTCAGAGCAGTAGGGGATGCCCGCGAGCTTGCCGGTAAGGCCCTTCGGCAGGGTGAAGTCGAGGCGGGTCAGTTCCTGTTCGCCGTCGTTTCTACCGACCTTGACGACCAGCGGGCTGTAGGCGCCAGCCTTGGTGCCCGTGGTGCCGGCTTCGAAGCTCGGCGCGAAGGGCCGGGCACCGGGCGAGGATGCGCAGTTGCCGGAGACGGTGAAGCCGTCCGACGTCTGGGCCGGCGGGCCCGATTCGGGCGCCGACCACGGCGTCCAGGAGCCCTTGGTCTCGTAGCTGCCGCAGACTTCGGGCGTCGCCAGCTGACTGCGCGGGCCGCCGCCGCGGAAATTCAGCGTCATGTCTTCGAACGGCAACTGCGGGTTGTAGTCGAAGGTCGCCGTAAGCTGGCCCGTGTTCGGATCGGGTCGTACTTCGCCGGGGAGCTTGAGGACTACACCGCTGCGCTCGTCGTCGATCACGAGATAGATCGCGATCAGCGAGCCGAACGGGTTTTCCTCCTGGTTGGCGAGGTAGATCGTGCCGGTCAGGTCCTGTTCCAGGAGCGGCGAGTCGACCGTAATCGTGCCCAGCTTCGAGCCGTCGGGGCAGCTCGGCGACTCTTCGCTGAACCGGATCGGGTTGGGTAGAGAGAAGTCCTTGCCCCTGTAGCCGATCTGCGCCTCCGAGCAACCTTCCAACCCATTTGCGGAAGAGGGGTTCAGCACCAGGCCCTGCGGCAGGGTGACGACGGCCCGCTTCAGGTCCGGAGTCCCCAGTTTGCCGGCGTCGGAGAGGCCTTCCTGAGGGATGTGCAGGTGAGCGGTCGCCCCGACTGGCGACAAGCCCTGGGTGTTGGTCGGTTGGAAGCTGAAGCCGGGGTGAAACTCGAGTTTGTCGCAGCCCGTGACCGGAGGCAGAACCACGTCCTGTATCCCGCCGCTCGAGAAGACATCCGGTTCTTGCCAGGTGCGGAATTTGGTCCGCACAATCGGCGGTTCCCGTTTCATTTCGGCGCAGTCGGTGGCGTTGCGCAAGAAGGGCATGCCGTTGGCGGCGGCGGGGAAGCCTTCAATCGCCGCGAAGGCGCCGTAGATCTTGTTGACATTGGGATTGTTGGGAGCGGTGATCCGCACCCCGTAGTCCTCGGAGGCCCGTACCGAGCCGAGCAGGCTCTGCAGGGGGCTGCCGATCTTGGTCGTAAACTCGGCCGCGTAGCCTTGGGCCGGAATGTCATTGACCAGATTGGTGATGGCTCCGCCGGATTCGCCGAATTGGCTAAGCGACGGGCTGAATTTGCCGATCGACATTTCCGCCAGGTTGCACAGCGGGGATGGGCCGGTGAAGGGAGGCGTAACCTGGCTCTGCGGACAGCGTTTGGTCGCCAGCGGGCTGCCGAGGAAGCCCGGCGGCAGGTCGACGACCACATCCTTGGAGTCCCCGGCCGGGACGATCCTGCCGCTTTTGGCGCGCACCGTGTTGATCATGAAGTAGCTTGCCGCACTGTATGGGTGGCCGCCTGCCTGCAGGTCTTCCTCGCCGTCATCATCGAAGGCGCCGGCCCAGAAGGCGGCGGGGCCAAGAGGCGCATCCTGCCTGGAGATCGTGATCGGCATCTCGATCGAATCCGCAGTCGCCCCGCCACCGGAGATCGTCACCGTCGCGCTCGCGCTCGTGGCTAAGGTCGGTTCGATTTCGATTGGGACGACGATGTTCTTGGCCGGGTTGAGCTTCTTCACCGTTTCGCTCGAGGTGCAGGTGACCGTGCTTTCGTCGGCCCCACCGGAACAGTTCCATTCAGGACCCTCGGCCGGGCCCGAGGTGACGACTCCGGAAGGCAGCGGGCCGAGCGTGACGGTGTATAGACCGGAGGTCGGGGCACCGCCGATGTTGGCGGGGTTGATCGCGATTTCTCCCGTGCCGGGACCGCCGGGGACAGTGGTGAAAACGTAGACGATCGCGTGATTGCCGACGAGACCGCTGCCGTCGGCTTTGAGCTCTTCGACGTCCTGTTCGGCCACGGCACCGTCGAATTCGACGAAGTAAGGGTGTTCCGCATCACCACCGAGGCCACCCGTCACGGTCACAGATCCAGCTCCGAGCTCCGGGAACGCTTCCAGCGAGGCCTGCACTTCCGTCGGGGTCGCGTTGAAGGCAAGCGGTGGGGTGACCGCCAGGCCGGTGAGAGCGACAGTTCCGCCGCCGGTGAGAAAGTTCGAAAGCGTGACCGTGGTGCCGCCGCCACTGACTGCGGAGATGATCGTTCCGGACGGAATACCCACGCCGCTGACTTCCTCCCCCACGGCGAATTCGCCGGAGCTGGCGGTGACGTTGGTTATCTGTTTGGACGTTGATTGGACGGAGATGAACGTTTCGGTGAGCGTCGCGTTGTTGGATAGTTCGAGCACCGGTCCAAAGCCCCCGTCCGTAATGGCGAGGATCGTCGTTCCGGCTGGAATTCCTTCCCCGGAGATGGGTTGGCCGACTTCGAAAGTGCCTTCCTGGGGGATCCAGACTTCAATCAGGTTGCTGCCTTCGGTCATTTCCGCGATGCCACTGGCGAACCCGAGCGTGCCTTCGCCTTCTGCGGCTTTGCGCGAGAGCGTGAAGGTTCCGCCTTCGGCTTCGACTGTGATCCGCTGAACCTCGGACTGCTTCGGTGGCAGGTTGGTCGGGCCGGTGACGGCCAGCAATTTCCAGGCCGGCGAGGCGGCCTGGGCGAGCCCTGCGAAGACGCAGAGCCCGGTGAAGGCCACCGCGAAGGCGACCGCCGCCTTGCGCATGCGATGCGAACGGCTGCGTGAGTCCATGACGTTCCCTCCCTGCTTGCCTGCGCTGCTCACTTGCCTGCCCTCCGGTTGCCGTTGGATCGCTTCTTGTGTTTGCCCTTCTTCTGCCCCTTCGTGTGGTGTTTCTTCGATTTCTTCGGCTTCACGTTGCCCGAGCTCTTGAAGGTCGCGCTTGCCGCGTTTGGGACCGCCGGCGGTTGCCCGAACGAACCCTGGCAGGAGCCTTCGCTGTTTGGATCGCATGGGGTCGGCGGTGGTGGTGGCTCGGAAAAGCCGCCGCCTATCCGGGCGTCATAGACGGAGTAACGACCGTCCCTGTCTTCCCAGTTGAGTGAGGCGGGCGTTGCGAAATAGAGGTCGGTGCTGTCGGCGCTGGCGTCGAAGAAGTTGACGTTCTGTTCCGAGGCGTTTTGGGTTTCAGGCCCGCCGATGCCCGGTGGTTCGGTAGCGATATGGAAGAGTTGACCATGGGACCACTCATAGACGTTGCCTTCGCCTTCCACTCCGCCGACGGCCAGCTTGTCGAAGGATTCGAAGAAGACCTGTGGCTTGCCATCACGCACGACGAGTGACCGTGGCGAATACAGAGGGTTGCTTTCGCCTCCCCTCGCAAGGGGATGATTAGCGGTGGGCTCTACCGACTCTCTACCGTCCTGACGACAGGACACGCAGACGGTTGCCTCGGAGCTTGGTGCCTCGGCGTCATAGAGGTAGGCCTCAGGTGCGCCGCCGCTTTCGTATCCGGTCACATTGGCCGTGGATTCGAACAGCAGGTAGCGACCGTCGGGGCTCACCCGCGAGCTTCGAGATCCCTGTTGTTCAAGAACAACTACCCGCAGGTTCTGAACCGTCCCGGTGTAGCTGACGACGCCGCCCTCCGCGCCATAGATCGAGTAGGTGCCGTCGCTTTGGTTCTGCGCAAAGGTCTTGCCACTACCGGGGGCGAGCTGTCCGCGAGCTACGAAGTAGACGTGTGAGCCGTCATCAGAGCCGCCGATGAAGCCAGCGACCTCCGCTCCGCCCGCGTCGTGGTCAACCGAGAGGTCGGTGAGGGTGTCGGATTTGAGGTCGTATTCGTAGAGGTCGGTTCCTTCGGGACTGGATTCGACAGTCAGCCCAGCGTTGGCGGTGAAGAAGACGCGCGAGCCGTCCTCTGAGGCCCATTGGTAGGTGGCGCCTTTGTTGGGCGTGGAGGTCTCCGACAGCGAGAGGTCACGGGTGCTCGTGCCGTCTTCGCGTACGAAGAGCCCGTTTTTGCCGACCTCGGCAGGGTTCGGGCTGGTCTGGCGAGGCGCGGTGAAGAAGACCCGGCTACCGTCCGAGGAGACGAGGTTGGTGGTGTCCACCGCGTCGTTCCCGGCGAGCCCGATGGTCGGCACCACCAAGGTTTCACCACTCGGGCCGGGGACGTAGCTGAGACTGCGCAACGTTCCCTCGTCCCATTCGTAGAGGCGTCTTTCCCCCGCGATCGCTGGCACGCCGGGGTAGCGATATGGACTGCCGAAGATGACCTTGCCGCAGTCATCCGACACGCCGATCAGGACGTATTCTTCGGTAATGCGCCCATCGCCCGCGTCGGGATTTTCCGGCGTCAGCTTGGTGATCGCGGTATAGGAGCCATCTACGTTGCGGCGGTAGAGGTTGCCGCCGCCGACTTCGCGCACGAGCGCGGTGCTCGCATCGTCGGTCAACGGCTGATTGCCGCCCAACACGCCACAGGAGAGGTTGGCGGAGAGGCCAAACATCAGGGCGGAGAAGCTGTTATCCCCTTTGGTTTCGCTGCGGGTCGTCATCGGGGGGCTGAGCTGGGTAGAGCTCCAGCCGCCCGCGCTGCGGGTCCCGTGATAGAGAACGTCGGCGCCGCTGGTCGCGTCGGGGAAGCCGTTTTCGTTGGTATAGACGAGGGAACCGGGCTCGGTGGCAGCCTGAAAGTGAGGTTGCAGCGAGGTTGAGGACACTCCCGGCTTGGCCACCGGCCCCACGTCCCGCGGCGAGACCAGCTCGAGGCAGCGCCCCTCGGGCAGGTCGCAGGAGTTCAGCGTTTCGAGGATCTGGTCGGGAGTCTCGGTGACGTCGACGCTGTTGGTGGCGACGACGCGGAAGTGGTAAATCGTCCCCGGGGAGAGGCCGCCGATCTTCGCCGTGACCCGGACCGGTTCCCCGGAGCCGACAAAGGGCTCGAAGTCCGCGGGCACGCTGGTGCCGTAGGCGGTCGTAGGCCCCCATTCGAAGCGGTAGTTGGTGGCGAAGCCGCTGGGATCGATCTTCGCTTCCAGGGTGGCGGAGCTCTGGCCCGCGAAGGAGGCGCGCAGCTCGCTGATCTGGGGCGGACCAGAGGTGGTGAAGGTGAGAACCTCGCCGCTTTGCGTGCCCTCTAAGTTGGTCGCGGTGAGGCGGAACTTGTAGGCGACGTTGGACTGCAATCCCGTCAGCGGCGCGCTGACTGGGTGGGAGGAAAAGTCCGGATCGATCGATGCCGCGGGCGGGACGCACGGGACGCTGTCTTCGAAGCTGGCGGTCGTCGTCAGTCCATATTCGAAGATGCAGCTTGAGTACAGGCTGCCTTCCGGGTGGAGGCTGCCGCGCAGGGTCGCCGTTTCGGTGCCGACGGCGGTGGCCGGATCGGTATCGACCGTGGTTGCGGTGAGGAAGGTGCGATCGGCGCTGCGTTCGGTCCCGTTGGCGTTGCTCGCAACCAGGCGGTAGTGATAGGTCGTGCCCTCGGGGACGAGGCCCGAGATTTCAGCGCTAACCGGGACCGGGCTGGAGCCGGACCCGGGGGGGGAGTCGCAGTCGACCGTATGTTCGTAACCTCCGCCAACCGGCGGTTTGGTGAGGCCCCATTCGAATTCGCACCCGATCACCGCGATCCCTTCCGGGTTGACCGTCCCGTTCAGGGTCGCTTTGGAACCGGTGACGGTCGAGGCGGAATTGGCAATCGTCGTCGGCAAGGAGACCGGTGGGCCGAAGACGGCGACATTTTTTTTGCCGTTGCCGTTGTCGGACACGTAGACCCGGTTGGTCGCGGAGTCGACCGCCAGACGCGTGCTCGTTCCCAGCGTTCCGAGACCCCATTCGCTTTTCACTGCCAGCGTGGTCGCGTCGTATTCGACGACGGCGTTGCGCATGGCGATGTAAAGCAGATTTCGCACCGGGTCGACGGCGACTCCGGTGGCACCGCCCGGGACGACTTCCACGAATTCGGAGGTATTGATTTCCCCGAATGCGTCGGCGGGAAACTTGAAAACGCTGCCCGCACCCGTGCGGGCGACGAACAGATCCCCTGCGGCGTCCACCGCCAAGGGACCCGGCCGGGTTAGCGGGTGGGGAGAGGCGAAGTTGTAGGTTTTTACGAGCGTGCCGGCGGGGTTGAATTTCGACACCGATTCGCTGGCGAAGTCGCCGACGAAGACGTTCCCTTTGGTATCGACGGCGACACCGCCGTTATTGCTCGCTTCCGCGGTCGAGATGGTCAGTTCGCCCGCCCCAACGTATTTTTCGGTTGGCCCGTCGCGTTTGAATTTCCTCAGTTTCGGCGGATTTTTGCCGCTGAGGACGTAGACCGTCCCTTTGTTCGGGCTCGTCACCGAATTGTCGACGGCGATCGCGTTCGCCGCTTCTTCGAACGAAAGGCCGGTGATTTCGAAGGGCGCAACCAGCCCGGCGGGAGCGGCGCCCGTGGCGCCGAGGATGTCGGTCTTGCTCGTGCCGTCGTTGAGGAAGACGTTCCCGCTCGTTTCGTCGATCGCAATACCGCCAGGTACTCCGATGGTGAGCCCGCTACCGGATCCGGTGAGCGGCGAGAACGGCTCCGGGATGCGAGTCGTCGCGGCCGAGGCGTTCCCGACCGGGAGCACGCCGAAGAAACAGGCAGCAGCGCAAGCAAGGAGGATGAGGGCGCTGGCGCTTCGGCCGTTGCCGTTGGTCAATCCCGCGGTAGCTGCATTCCCGTGGTGTCTCACGAATCGCTCTCCTTGTCCCGATGCCGGCGCCGCGTCCCACCCGCTTCATCTCGGGTCCCCGGTACGCGAGCGCCAACCTTGTTTGTCTCCCGCCTTGGTTTCCCAAGGTGTGGCGGAATAAGAACAGACGCGGACCAGAATGTCAAGAGGAGGTGAACGGGGCGGGAATGCCGTTACACTGACCTGTGCAGTATTTCCCTTGAATAAGCCATTAAAGGGCGTACGCATATGTTTCTTTGCGACATGGCGTCTAGTCTGGTGCGTACCACTTGATATGTCTCGCGTGGTCGTGAAGAACTGGGCGCGGAAGCCGGGATATCTTCCTCCCACGATGGTGAGAACTCCGTGGGGCGACGCAGCTTCCCTGCGGGAGCGAAAACTGCGGCCGGGCCGGGGCACGCCCCGCGGGAAGGCCGAGAAAAACCAGCGCGGGCGGCTGTTCGCGGCGATGGTGGCGACGGTCGACGAGAAGGGCTACGAGGCGACGACGGTGGCTGATCTGGTGGAGCTCTCGGGCGTCTCGCGCAGCGCCTTCTATAAGCACTTCGACGACAAGCAGGCCTGCTTCCTGGCGGCGGTGGAAGAGCTGGTCGGTCCGACCCTGGAGAAACTCGGCGGCGACGAGAGCGCGCCCCCCGGGGTCGAGCGGGCGCGGCAGGCGTTCGAAAGCCTGATCCAGCTGATGGTCGAACAGCCGGCGGCGGCGAAGATGTGCATCGTCGAGATCTACGCCGCCGGGCCGGAGGGGGCGGCGCTGGTCGACCGCTCGATGGACCAGGCGACCGAGCTGGCGGCACAGATGCTCGAGCAGGTGCCGGAGCGCGAGGGCATCCCCCGCGAGCTGGTGCGGGCGATCGTCGGCGGCATCCAGAAGGTGATCCACAAGCGCCTCTACCGCGGCCAGGAGGAGGAGCTGCCGGCACTGGCCCCGCAGCTGTGGGAGTGGCTCTTCTCCTACCCGGTGCCGCCGGGGCCGCTGCGGGCGACGCGACGACGCACGGTCAAGCCGGTCCCGTTCGCCGAGCGCCAGGCGCAGTCCAACCCGCCCGAGCGGGTGCTGCGGGCGCTCGCCGCCGTGGTCGCCGAGAAGGGCTACCCGGACACGACCGTGGCCGAGATCGTCGAACGCGCCGCGACCTCGCAGCGGACCTTCTACGAACACTTCAAGAACAAGGAGGACGCGATCGTGGCGGCGCTCGACAGCGGCTCCGCCCACATGCTCGCCGCCGCCCTGCCCGCTTTCCGCCGCGCCCCCGACTGGGCGCACGCCGTCCACGACACCCAGGAGGCGATGTTCGCCTTCGGCGCCGAAGAGCCCGAGTATGCGCGCCTCGGCGGCGTCGAGATGTACGCGGCGGGCAAGCGCGCGCTAGACCAGCGCGAGGTGGTGACCGAAGGCATGGAGGGCCTGCTCGCTCCCGGCTACGAGCTCAAACCGGACACCCCGCCGATCGCAGCCGAGGCGATCGGCGGCGCCCTCTACTCACTCCTCTACGACCACGTCAACAAGAAGGGCCCGGAGACGCTGCCGGACCTGGTGCCGACGCTGGCCTACGTGACCCTGGCGCCGTTCCTCGGCCGGGACGAGGCCTACGAGGTCGCGATCGGGTGAGCGGCGGCCGGCTCACTCTTCGCCGGCAGGCGTGACCGCGAACCAGTAACCGACCAGCAGGATCACGGTGCCGACGGCTGCCGAGGCGAGAGCGGTGCTGAACAGGGTGAAGTAGTCGGCGCCGGAGTGGAAGGTCAGCTTCGGGTCGTAGGCCGCCTGTTTGATCGTGAAGAAGGCGAAGGCGAGAATTGCCGCGACGGTCAGGGTCGTGATCGCCAGCAGCCACCTGCGGGAGGAGGCCAGGTCCGAGCCGCCGAGCTCCGCCGCGTTGGGCGAGGGCTGAGGGTTCGGGCCGGTGAGGGCGGCCGGGGCCTCGGGACCTTCTCCTTCCTGACGATCCACTTCCTCGGCCTCCTTGGCGCGGGCGCTCTCAATGCTGTTCCGGGCTTCGTCGAGCAGGCCCTTGACGCGGTTGGCGTCGACGAGCGTCGCTGCTTCCTTGGCCACCGCCTCCGCCCTGACCAGCGCCTGCAGGGGCTCTTTGCGGTGCTCCTCCTCGAGTTCGCCGATCTGCCCCCGCAGCTTCTTCGCGTATTCGAGATTTTCGGCCAGCGCTTTGATCGCTGCCGCGAGCTCGCTGGCGGTGTGGGGCTTGGCCGTGTCGTCGGCGCCGTAGAAGTCGCCGACGCGAGTGTCGGTTTGCGCTGCCTCCTTGTTCGCCGCGATCAGGAGGGCGTAGCCGGCGAGCACTGCTTGCTTGCCATCGAGCACCTTCTTCAATTCCTTGCGGGCGGCGAGGGCAGCGGCTGGCCCGTTCTCCCGTAGTCCGGTCACTTTTTTGATCAGGTCGTCGACCGCTTCGCCCTGTCCCAGCCTGCGACCAACGAACTCGGTCAGACCCTCGATGTGCTCGGGGCCCTTGATGCCTTGGTTGTCCTTCAACTGCTTGCCCAGCACGTTGCGCCGGACGGGGCTGCGCAGTCCCGGTTTGACCAGAGCCACCAGCGCCCCGGCGAGCAGCCCGAGGATGAGGAAGAACAGCGGCTTGCCCCAGAAGGCGTCGCGTCGGTTGACGGTCAGTTTCAGCGGCCGCGACCCGACTTTCTCGTCGCCGCCGGTGGCACTACCGGTGAGTTCGTACCCGGGATCGACGTCTTCCATCTGCAGGCACCAGGTCTGCTTCTGGTCGGGGAAGGCGACCCGGGCGGGCGTCGGGCAACCGCTGGCGGGCGCGACGACGCCGGTGTGCAGGCCGCTGGCGTCCTTCAGCGTTGCCGCCGCGGCAGGCGCTTTCCCCTCCGCGGTGACGGCGAACAGATAGGGGTCGTCGGAGCTCCCCTGATCGCCCTGCAGGTTGACGGTCAGCGCGGCTTCCTTGGCCGGCGGTTCTTCCGTCTCGGTGGCCTGCACAACCACGCCCGGCAGTGCGACCAGCACCACGACAGCCACGGGAATTCCCAGTGCGCGCGTCATTCAATCTCCTCGCCTTTTGTTGGTTTTGGGCATTGCCACCGCGGTCAGCGGATCGCCGTAGAAGCAGTACGCGGCCCAGGAGTGCGAGCCCCCCTCGGCATAGGCCCGCACGCGCAACTCCTTCAGGGCCGCCGCCGGGGTCAGCTTCGGGTCGTCGCGCAGCGCGTCGTAGAGACCCGTCGCCAAGTCGTGGGCGACGGTGTCGCCGACGCTCCAGAGCGGCGCGATCACACAGGTGGCGCCGGCATCGATGAACGCAGTCGCGAAGCCCCCGACCCCGACCAGGGCCGGCTGTGGGCTGCCTACCTGGCAGGCGTTGAGGAAGACAAACGGCTGCTTGTCCGCCAGGGCCGTTTTGAGGGCGTCCATGGCGCCGATCTGATGGGACTCGAGCCTGCCGCCGTCCTCCAACCCCAGCACCTGGGACCGTTCGGTGCTGGTGCCGCCGTGGCAGACGAAGTGGGCGAGGGAGACGCCACCTGCGGCGAACTTTTCTTCGAGCGGATCGAAGTTGCCCGGCGTGATCGGCTCGCCGTTGAGATTCCGGCAGACGTAGTCCGCCTCCGCTGCTGCTTTCGGCAGCTTCTTCTTGTCCTTGTAGTCGGGCGCGAACACATAACTGTCGACGAGGTCGACCTTCTGTGGTGGCGAGATCATGTCGTCGGTCACCCAGCGCCCGACCGCGAACTCGATGCCGAGGGGCTGGCGCTGCTCGGCGGCATCGCTCCTGCCGCGATGGGGGACGACGAGCTCCCACGGGAAGGACCACTCGTCGGAGACAACGAAGATCGACTCGAGTGGCTTGCCTTTCTCGATCAGTTCCCAGAACACCTCGTGCAGCTCCGGCGGCGCCGCCTTCCAGAGGTCCATGCCGGCGCCTCGCAGCTTGCTGATCCGTTCGCTGTCGCTGAGTTTTCTTTCGGTGAAGCCTTCCATGTAGCTGCTGACGAGTTTCGGCGCGCGACTACTGAGTTCCCACTTGGTCGGCTCCGGCGCGAGGCGCCCCGGCAGCAGGGCGGTGATCAACCGGCAGTCGAAGTTCTGCTCACTGCGATCGGTCGCTTTGATTTCAATCGTCAGGTCGGGGCGGGCGCCGGGGCGGGCGGCGATCCCAGGCGGGCGCTGCGTCGGCGCGTCGAGAGGCTCGGGCTCGGCAGCCGGCTCGGGCGCGGTCGACACCCCGACCGCGAGAGTACGAGTCACTTGCCCGCAGGCGCGCCCGTCGTAGCTGAAGATCGCGCAGATCCATCCCGGCCCCGGCGGCGGCTCGCCCTTGACCGCGAGATCGAACCTGGCCCGCGTCGATTCCTCCTTGTTGCGGGAGATCGTGATCTCGCCGGCCGCCGACACGGCCTCGAAATGCGACGACAGCGCCAACCAGGCCTGCAGCGTGACGTGCTCCTGCCCGGCTGGCACGAGCACGTTGATGTCCTCGCTCTGCTCGCCGGCGCGAGCCTCGTCGAGGTCGCAGAACACCTCCACCCGGAACTTCGCCCCGGCGACTAGGCCGTCTTCCGCCGAGACGTCCAGGTGAGGCGTACGGCGCAACGAGTCGCC
Source organism: Solirubrobacterales bacterium (assembly GCA_036269775.1). Classification (GTDB taxonomy): domain Bacteria; phylum Actinomycetota; class Thermoleophilia; order Solirubrobacterales; family 70-9; genus VAYN01. Next base: position 11,908 of record DATBDU010000011.1, on the reverse strand, counting down.
GGCCTCCTCGCTTGGGGCCGCGGCCGCGACAGGGCTCGACCGGGTCCCGCCGCGGCTGCCCGTGGCGACCCAGACGGCGCCGGTCTCGGGCTCGAAGGCGGGTACGAGGGGGTGGGTGTTGGCGCCGGTCCGCAGCGCCGGTGACCGCTCCAGGAGGAGATCCCGCACGTGCTCGGCGGCGAAGTCCTCCGCGGCCGCCCTGCCATGCAGCCGCTTGAAGTCGCTGCCGGAGAAGACGTAGTGCCGCGACGTCGCCGCGCCCGTGTACTCGATCACGTAGGCCCCCTTCAGCTCAGGGCGAATCTCGCGCAGCAGCTCCGCCAGGCTGTCGAACGAATCGGTCTCGTACCAGGTGACCTGCTCGCTCCTGATCCGTCGCACGATCGTCCGTCCTCAGCGCGGGGCGAAGAGGCAGACGTCGAGGGCCAGTTCAGTGTCGCGCAATCTGTCCTTCGGTAGGGCTGGATCGGTGCCGCCCTCCTTCTCTTCTTCGCCACAGGCGATCACGCGCAATCCCCGCACCCACTCCAGCAGCAGATCGGTCCCTGGGGGCGCGTCGCAGCGGGCGATCGCAGCGGTGATGAAGGCAATCGCCTCCGAGGCTCGCCCGGGAGGCAGGGTGGGCACCGCGATCACCGCGTGTGCGCCCGCCACGAAGGTCTCGTTGGCAAAGCCCCGCAGGCCTTCGGCGTTAGGCCTGTCAGCGGTACGCGGCAAGCCGCCGGGGCGGCCGAAGACGATAACGACGGGTGCTTCCCGGGCGAGGCGATCCGGGGACATCAGATCCTGCGAGTGCGGTTCGGAGGGATCGCTGAGCTGACCCGAGAGCTCGTCGTCGTCGAGCCGCAGCCTCCATCCCGCCCGCGTGATGACGGGCGAGCCAATCGCGATCGCGGCCGCGCGCTGAGCTCCCTCGCCGCGCTGTCGCGAGCGCTCTGCGCTGACCTTGAGGTCGGCGGCGTCATCGGCGCTGCTGGCGACCAGCGGCAGCCAGTCCGAGGAGCTGACGACCGCGATCGTCTGAGACCAGCGATCTGGCGGTGGCGTGAAATGGCCTGGCGGGCGGATGCGCCAGATCGCCGGAATCTTCCCGGAGACCCAGCCTTCGTTCCAGAGCAGGTCGCCGACCAGCCGCCACTCCCAGTTGAGCGGGGCCAGGTCGGAAGTAACGGCGAGCCTGATCGCGCGGGGGCTCTCGGCGCGCGCCCGCAGGTCGCGCGCCAGCGCGCTCGGCACGACTGGGCGCGCCTGCATTTCGTTCAGCGGGAACGACTTGCCCGGCGTCCCTCCGCCGATCAAGCTGGAGATTAAGCGGATACCGCGGGCGAGGCCGGTCGGCGGCCAGGGCTCCATCACCGCCTCAAATTCCGGCTCTTCGCCGCCGTGGTGGATCGCGATCGAGACGTCGAGAAGATCGACCGGGGGGGCGGCGGCGCGATCTTGGGCCGCCACGGCGGCGGCCGGCTCGCGGCCGGCCGGGGTCAGGGTCAGCTCCGGGTCGAGCCCCAGCGTCGCCCCGGCCATCCTGCTGTCGAGCGGCACTCCGTCGCACCAGGCCAGGTAAGCCGCGAGACGGATCACCCAGGCTCGCCAGAAGCCCTCGCCCTTCCCTCCGGTGTCCTCATCGACGAAGTGCAATCGCTGCGGCGGCGGCAGCTCGGGGTCGATCTCGCGGACCTTCTCGTAGTGCCCGAGGATCGAGGCCCTGCGCCCGCGGGCGTCGTCGGCACGTTCGGCGTGGATCTCGGCGATCGCCCGTCTCAGCGCAGCGACGAAGGCACCGTGGAAGTCCTCAGCGTAGGCCAGCCGCTCCTCGGCCGTGGCCAGTAGCCAGATCGCCCGGTCGGGCAGCCGCAAGGCCAAAAGCTCGCCCTCTTCCAGGGCGAGCTGCCCGACCAGGCGCGGCCTGTCCACGACCCGGATCGAGCTGACCGGCTTTCCCGCGCCGCCGATCAGCGCGATCAGGCGCAGCTGCAGCCTCACCTCTTCGCCGGCGAGCGGGTCGGCGAGCGTCGGCTGGGAGCCAGGCAGGTTTTTTTCGACGAATTTGCGATCGAGGCGCAGCCCGGCGGATTGAACCCCGGTCCGTTGCCGGACCATCCCGGCTTCAATCCGGTCGAGGGCGGCGTGGATCGATGCGAGGGAAGAATCGGACCGGCGTGGCAGCAACTGACGCAGGCCGAGGCCACGGTTGAGCGCCACCTCGTCGCCGCTTGCGTTGAGCAGGATTCGCGCCTGCCAGGCAGCGTGGTCGCGGTCGCTGGTCCTCCCCGGCGGCGGCTGCAGGCCGGCGATCAGAGCGCCGGCGGCCAGCGCTTCCCCCCGCAGCTCCTCGTCTTCGGCGCTGGAGAAGCTGCCGATCAGGGCCAGGCGATCGCGCAAGCGCAACCGTCGCAGGATGCGCACGGTGGCCAGCGCCGCCGCCCGAGCCACGTCCTCGTCGGTACGGCGTGACGTTGCCAGTCGCTCGCGCTCAGCCAGCAGGCCGAGGGCGGAGCCCGCCTCGCCCCTTGCCAACCAGGCTTCGGCGAGGGAGACGAAGAGAGGTGGCGCGACCCGATGCGCGGGAGCAGTCAGGTCGTAGGTCTCGACCAGCCCGTCGTAGCGCCGCAAGAGATAGAGCCGCTCCAAATCCGGGGTGGTGCCCGCCAGCTGTGCTTGGACCACGAGGGATAGAAGCTGGGCCGCGTCGGCTCCGGCGACTCGCTCGAATGCCGCACTTTCGCAGCGCTTCAGCAGCGAGGGCTCCGCGTTCTGCTCGGCGAGCCGAAATCGCAGCAGCTCCAGCAGCACCCGGTGGCGGATCGAGCCGGGCGGAACCCAGTCGACGAAGCGGGGCTCCTCCCCGCGGTCCTTTAACGGCATCCGCTCGACCCGGTCGAAGACCGTGCGGGCGGCCTGCCAGTCCTCGCTGAGGACGCGCACGCGGCCCTCCAGCGTGAGGACCTGGGCCTGGGTCAGTTCGTCGCGGCCAAAGTTTTCGAAGAGCCTTGCCAGGCAGGTCGCGGCGGCCTCGACCGGTAACGGGTATGCCCGTTCCTCGGCTGCATCGACCAAGGCTTCGATCGCCGAAATCAAGGCCGAGGCCACGGGCGAGACGGGACCAGCTTGCTCGAGCGCTTCTTCGCCGGCGCGGAGCGTCGCCGTCGCGCTGACCAGGTCGAAGCCGCCGTTGGCGGCAGCCGCGGCGAGCACCCCCAGCCTGCCCCTGACCGCCAGCACCGCCGCCTGCTCGCGGTCCGGATGCTGAACACTCTGTTCGGCGACGGTGGTCCAGAGCGGGCCGAGGTTGATGCTCGAGCCGCGGTGCTCGAGCGCAGCCACGTAGAGAGCCCCGACCGAGGGCACCAGCGCCTCGTCCAGCGGTGGCTCGCGTTCCGGCGAGAGCAATCGCCCGCAGGTGGCCTCCGCCCAGGACCAGGCGCCCGCCTGCGCGACCCGGTCCGCCAGACGATCGAATCGCCGCGCCGACTCGTTCGGCGGCAGTAGCCGCAGGGCGGCGTCGATCGCATCGACGCTCGCGTCGGCGGGTGCCCGCTCGAGCAGGTCGGCGAGGTGCGGCGTCAGGGCTGAGCGCGCGTCGTCGATCTGACGGCGGCGCTCGGGCGTGCGTTCGTAGTAGTTGTTTAAGCGCTCGAGCAGGCCCCGGTCGATTTCGATGACGATGTCGCGCGGGCCCGGACCGCCCTCGAGGTGCGTCCACTCCTGGTCGATTAGCCCGTTCAAGGCGCTCTCCCTAGTGGCCCGGTCGCGTCCCAGCGCCGGATCGATCAGGACCGCGTCGAAGCGCTCGAGCAGAATCGCGGCGGGGATCGCCGCCAGCACCTCGGGGCTCTCCAGACGGCCAAAGATCCGCGCCTCGACGAAGGGGTCGAGATTGCCTCCCGCCAGGCTCTGCGGCGAGAGCTCCGGATCCTCGGCCAGCCAGCCGCCGAGCAGCGAGACGTCGTTCGGGTTGTAGCGAAGTTCGGCTGGGGGCTCGCTGGGATCGGCGATGCTTGCCGCCCGCCCGCGGTCGGTGGTGATCTCGAGCACGGCCTGGAGCATCTCGGAGCTGGGCGGGTTGCGGCAGACCCTGCTCAGGTAAGCGACCACCTCGGCCTCGGTGAAGCCCCGGACCTCGTGCATGAGCATGTAAGGGCGCGGCTTCATGCACATCACCGATTTCGGCGTCGCATCCGGGTCCTTGCGGCTGATATTGGCGGCCTCGGGGGTTAGCCAGCGTCGCCCGGCGAAGACGACCTTGACCGTCGGCGCCGCGGCGTGCACGCGCTCGAGAATCTCGAAGGTGGCGCTGATGCTCGGCACGTCCTCGCCGGGCGGATGCAGCTTGGCGAGCTCCTCGCAGGTGTCCAGGATCAGCGCCACCGGCTGCTGTAGCCCATTGACGAAGGCGGCGAAGGCAGCAATGACCTTCTCGAACTCGGGAGTGCGGAGCGCCTGCAGGGGATGGACGGGGTCGAGGCGTACCGCTTCCGCCTCCGTGACCGCCTCGCGGAAGCTCCTGAACAGCGACTCCTGGGTGGCGTTTTCGAGCTCAACGGCGAGGCCTTCGCCGAGCTCGTAGAGCAGTCTGGCGGGGGACTCGAGCGGATAGCGCGGATCGATGTAGTCGAAGTCGATGCGGCTGGCGCCGGCGATCAGCGAGGAGCCGAAGTGGCGGCCGGTCAGGTACCGCATCAGCATCGTCTTGCCGACGCCGCTGGGGCCGATGAAGTGGAGTGCCCAGACCTCGTCCGCAGAGACCAGCTTGCGCAGTTCTTCGATCTGCTCCTCGCGCTCGATGAAGTGCCGCAGGTAACGGGCGTCCTGGACCCGCCGGTAGTAGAAGTCGACCTGGCGCCGAGCCCGGGTCGCAGCCGAGTCCATCTCGGCCCCCAGCGGCTTGCTCAACGCCTCCCCTGCGAAGATCCACTCCCCCGCCCTGCCCGGATCTTTATCCGCCAGCGACCGCACTACCTCGCCGGTGAGAGCTTCGCCCGTGACGGGGCCTCGCGAAAGCTCGTCCCGCGCCAGTTCGGCCCAGCGCCGCGCCCCGAGCGGAACCTGCGCCGGCTCTTCCTCGCTGGCTTGCAGGACGCTCGCCGCAAGCTCGTCGATGTCTCGGCTCAGGCCCGCTTCCGCCCGCCAGCGCTTGAGCAGGGCGGAGCGGATGTCGCTGTACATCCAGAAGCGCACGGTTTCCTCGCCGGCGATGTCCAGCTCGGTGACGACTTCGCAGAAGCCAAGCTGTTGGACATTGTCGAGCAGCGCGGGGAGGCTGTCTCCTGCTGGAAACTCGCAGGCATACGCGAGCGGCACGGTCCATTCGGGCAGCAGGGCCAGCCAGCGCAACGCCACCTCGTCAACCTGCTCCAGACGTTCCTCGAGCAGCTCCGACGAGCGCTGCTCGATCTGCTCGTCGAAGCTCTTCCCGTCCGGGTCGTCGAGAGGGACGGCTGGCGCCAGGCCCTCCTCGCCGGTCCCGCTCGAGGTCACGACTGTCCTCCCATCTCGGCGTAGGCCCTGAGGATCTCGTCGTCGTCGGCGGCGACGAGGACTTTGTGTTCCTGCTGCGTGGTGGCGATTGCGTAGAAGGTTGGATCCCTGAACTTTCCCGGGATGCCGCGAATGTGGCGCTTGAACGGCGCGTGCCACGGAGGCTCTCCCTTGGGCGGGTTCGCGTCCGGCGCGTAGACCTTTTCCGACCCCGGCTCGTCGTTGCGCCAGGGGTGCAGCAGTATCCACTGGTAGGCAAGCGTGTCCTCGTGCTCGCCGAAGGGGCGCAGTTGCTCGTAGCCGATCCACTTGCTGCCGCTGGATTCGAGGCTCGCCTGCTTGAGGAACTCGCCGTCGACGTGGGCGAACGAGCAGGTAGCGAAGACCGGAATCGGCTCGGCGCTGCCCTCGATTCCCGAGGGGCCAAGAAGCTCGCGGCAGAGCAGTTCGGCAGCGGTGCCCCAGAATCCGAGGCCGCCGAGGATCAGGACAACCTGACTGTGCTCGTCGATCGAATCGTCGTCGAGGCCGCGAGCATCTTCGATCAGTTGCGCCAAGTCGGCGTTGAGCGCGTCCCGCAGGGCAGCGGCGAACACCTCCTGGTCGACTTCGGCGCTCCAGCACTCGGCAAGGTAGGCACGGAGCCGAGCGGTTCTCTGCGCAGGAGGGATGTCGTTGAGCTCGGGGGTCGTGCCGCAAGCGCGCCCCAGCTCGGCCAGCACGACACTCTCGAAGATCTCCGTCAGCCCGAAGCGGCGGCGCGTCTCGGTGATCGCCCTGAGCATCGCCACCCCGAGCTTCAGCGGCGAGTTCGGCAACGTGGTCCGGTCGGGGAGGCGATCGTCGATCATCACGACGACGTGACCGGCCCGCAGCGCCCGACCGGCGAACTCATGCAGGAGACGGGTCTTGCCCAGCTGCTGCCTGTCCTCCGTGTAGGCGATCAAGACCTGCAGAGGCTCGTCCCGATCAAGGGTTTGCTCGAACTGATCCGTCAGGCAGCGGCGGCCGCAGAAGATGGGGCGATCGCCGAGGTCGTACTGGCTGACCCGGGCGAAGATCGCCGCCGCGTTGACGGCATCGACGGGAGCGTGGTCGCCGGGCACGTTCGGTGCCAGGTAGATACTCGGCAGCGCCCACGCATGATCGTCGGCGGCGCTGACTTCCTGGCGCCTCAGGCCCGCCCGACGGCCGTGGGTCATCGCCTCGACCAGCGGCGCGCCGGTGTTCAGGGCGCGCCCGAACTCGCGGCTGAAGAGGCGGCAGACCGGGTCGTAGATCTTGCCGGCCATGCCGATCACGCTCGGAATCCCGCCCTTGACCAGCTCCGCCGCCAGTGAGTCCATGTGTTCGCCGGCCGCAGCGCTGTCGCAACCGGTCATCACGACCAGCAACGGGAGCTCAGCGGCCGTCCCCATCGCCCTCAGTAGCTTCTCGCCATCGACCAGGTCGGCTTCGTCGAATTCCGCACTCTGGAGCCTGAGCCTCCCCCCACCCTGCTCGTCGAGCTCGCCGTGACCGACAAAGTGGACGACGTGGGGCTGGAAGCGCCGGCATTTCTCTTCGAGCTCGGGCAGGGTCGCGTCGTCGAGAATCGCCGCGTTGACGGCGCCCTCGCCGCGCTCGACGTCGCGCAGCAGGCCGATCACCTCGGCGCCGGGGCGGATATCCGGGTCGTCGAGCTTGGCGCCAATCACGAATAGCACCCTTGCCGGTGCCGGCACCGACGCCGGGCTGACACCGTCGGCGGCGTCGGCGACGACGCGGGTTATCGCAACCGAAAAGTCCGGGTGAGCGCCGAGGAAATCCTTGCCGTCGTGCATCGCCTCCCAGCTGAGGCGATGCAGATCGTGCTCCCCGGAGCTCCAGGAGAGAGCCAGCTCGATCGTGTTCCCCTCCCATTGGGACGCGGCATCGGCGATCTTCTCCCAGACCTCCTGCCCCAGTAAGGAGTCGAACAGGTGACGGCCGAGGGCCTTGACGTCACCTTCCTGCAGAGCTTCGTCCTCGAAACGAGTCAGCAGCTCGGCGAAGTCCCCTTCGGCGTGCTCGATGCCGAGCCGATCCATGCGGTAAGGATCGATCGGCTCACCCTCGTCAGGGTTGGGCCACACTTCCACCTCATATGCGCCGTCGGTCTCATAGGAACCGTCGGCCGCCGGCGAAACCGCTACGAGCACACGCATTGCTTACTTTCTCTCCCGTCCGGGCACACAGTGTCGCCATGCTATAGGCCATTTGCGACACTCTAATTGGTTCTAGTATGTACCCGGGTGTAGACACGGGCGAAAAGGGACTAGTGAGATAGACAGCTTCGGTGGGCGCATACTCGCCCTCGGAGCGATGGCGAGGGCGGGATTCGAACCCGCGACACCACGATTTTCAGTCGTGTGCTCTACCAACTGAGCTACCTCGCCTTGGCGCACGAACTGGCCTGCGCAGCGGCAAGGCTAGCGAGCGGGAGGCGATCGGGGCTGATTGCATTGGGGGGTGGCCTGGACTCGTGCAGCGCTAGCGCTGGTCGCCGCCGGGGCGGTGGCCCTGGCGGTCGTCTCCGGGGGGTCCTCGGCCGATCCGCGGACGCCGGCGGGGTTGCCGGGGCTGCCGCCTCCGTTCCTGGGCACGGCGGTGGTCGGGAGCGGCGGGCTGACCGCAGCGATCGATGCCTATGGCGACGTCGTCGAATTGCGGGCGCCGGGGCCGGCTGGCCGGGCGCTGATCGATAACCCGGCAGACCGGCAGGCAGCCGGAAGCGTCGCGGCCGATACCGGGATCGTGCCGCGGGTCAGCATCGGCGACGATGCCGCGCTGCCGCTCTGGCGGGCCGGCGCGGTTGAGCAGCGCTACCTGCCGGGGACGAACGTGGTGCGCACGGTGGCGCGGTTCGGACTCGTGAGGGTTGCGATCAGCGACGCCGCCGTGGGCGGCAGGTTGGAACGGGTCCTCGACGTGAGCGCGCCCGGCACGCGGGTGAGACCGGCGTTCGAGGTCAACCTCGAGGGCGGAGCTCATTGCAGAGAGGAACGAGAGCCCGGACGCCTGGCGCTCGTCTGCTCCCCGTCAAGGCCTTCCGCGACGGCAAGGTCGTCGAGGAATCCCGATGACGGCCCGGCCGCCGAGCAAGTACGCGCCGGGCGAGTCATCGGGGTCGCCTCGGCCGCTGATCGCCGCTGGATCACCCGTGCCCGGCCGCTGGGCCCCGGCGCACCCCGATGGGCGCGGCAGATGTACCGGCGCTCGCTCCTGATCCTGCGGGCGCTGACCGACCGCCGCACGGGCGCGCTCGCGGCGGGGGCACGGGACGGCTGGGCATATGTGTGGCCGCGCGACGCCAGCACCACCGCGCTCGCCTTCGCGGCTGCCGGCTACCGACCGGAGGCGCGTCGCGTCGCTCGCTTCCTCGTCGATCTCGACCTTGGCGCCGCCGCCCGTTTCCGTGGCGACGGCACGCCGGTCGAGGGGCGCGAGGCCCAGGGCGACGCCGCCGGCTGGGTCGCCGTCGCCGCCCGCACCGCCGGCCTCCCGTCCCCAACCCAATCGCTCCCCTGGCGCGACCGCGCCGACTACCAGGAGAGCGACCCCGGCAGCTACCTTGCCAACGCCACCGCCTCGGTCGGGGCCAGCGCGGGGGCGTCCGCCGTCAATGGGCCTCAAATACGCCTGGATGGAGGGAAATCGGGCCATCGACAAGAGGCGACGGGGATCGAGAGGGCGTTCGAGACGCGGGAGGGGCTGGTGAGGCGGGCCGGCGACCCGCGGTCGGGCCTCGACTCGGCGGCGGCCTGGGCGGTGCAGCCTTTTTCGATACCCGCGCTCTACCCGCCCGTTCGAAGAACTCTGCTTCACCTGGCCGGCATCGGCGCCTCGGGCCCGCCTGAGAGCCGCTTCGGCATTACGCCCAGCGAGCGCTGGCCCGGCGTCGACCCTTGGACCGCCCCGACCGCTTGGAGCGCCTGGAGCCTCGCCGCGCTCGCGGAGCGGGAGAGCCGGCTCCCAGCCGTAGCCCGGCACGGGGACGGCTCGGGACGGGCGGGGCGTGGCGTCACCCGACTCGAGCGCCGCGCTGCTCTATCCCTACTCGCCGACCTGCGCCGCGCCGCGACCCCGGCCGGGGCCCTCCCCGAGCGCGTCGACGCTCGCACCGGCGTCCCCCGCTCCACCACCCCCCTCGCCTGGTCCCACGCCTTCGCGATCCTGGCGCTGCGGGAACTCTGGCCGTCCTGAAGCGCAGCCGACTTTCACCCCACCCAGGGTGGGCGAGACTCGGTTGTGCGACGAAGCTAGCCGGCGACGCGCCAGCGGGTGATCGAGTTGCGCAGCAGCAGGCGGCGCTCGTCGCCCTCGCCGACGACGCGGAAGCTCTCGGCCCGCGGCGGCGCTTCGTCCAACAGGCGGTCGATCAGCGCAGACGCGGTGGGACCGCCGGAGCCGCGCCGCAGCCACTCACCGAAGTCGAGGTCGAGTGGGATCACCCGTTCGTCGTCGAGAACGAGACCGGCGGCCTCGCCCGCCGCCAGCAGGCGCTCGCGAGTCAGACAGGCCCAATGGGAGGGATCGCGCAGGCGTTCGATCTGCTCGTGCCAAGCGGCCGCGTCGCCGTCGGCGTCGGTGAGGTGGTCGGCGAGAACCACCCAGCCGCCTGGGCGGACCACTCGCGCCATCTCCTCCAGCACGCGCCGTGGGGCCGGGATGTGGTGGAGGCTGAAACGGGTCACGGCACCGTCGAAGCTGGCGTCCTCGAACTCCAGCGCGGTGACGTCGCCGAGCGAGAACTCGATGTTCTCGACTGCCGCTGCCGCAGCTTCGGCCGCGGCCTTCTTGACCATCGCCGGGGTCAGGTCGACGCCGTGGACCGAGCCGACCCGCGCCGCGACAGCGCGGCCGACGATGGCAGGCCCGCAGGCGGTCTCCAGCCAGCGCGACCCGTCGTCGGCGGGCACCATCTCGACCACTGCGTCGAGCGTCTCCGCCATGCTGTGCACCGGGCTGCCGGCAATCGAGTCGGTCTGGTGCGTGAACTCGTCGCGGATCGACTCCTCGTACATGCAAGCCATCTTAGGTGCGGTAGAGCTTTGTACCCCTATGCGTCACAAACCTCTGCCGCACCTCGGATCGAGTTCACCGCGGGTGGCTCAGAGCGCTTCGAGTGCGGCCGCGACCGCCTCCTCGGGCGTCTCGGCGGGGATGACGCCCGGGGCGCCCTCCATGCGGTCGCGCCCGGTCAGCGTCCAGCTGCGCAGGGCGACGACGATGCGGCCGATCGCCCGCGCGTGGCCGATCTCCGAGAGCGTCCCCCACTCGCCGCTGACCGCGATCACGACCTCGCCGGAGCCGACCACGGCGAGGTTGCGGGTGTGGCCGACGCCGCTGGCGACGACCTGGGTGCAGTGCGGGTTCGCTTCCTCGGTCGAGTTGCCGGGAACGATTCCGATCACCGTCCCTCCCGCCTCCGCCGCCCCGCGCGACGCCGCTTCCATGACACCGCCGAGCCCGCCGGTGACGACAGTCACCGCTGCTTCCGCCAAGCGCCTCCCGACCTCCTCCGCCAGCAGCGCCAACTCCGAATCCTGAGCACAACCGCCAGCGCCGATCACCGCGACCTGACGGGAGCGCCCCGTAGAACCAGGGGAGAAGGTCTCCCCGGAACCTCCCCGCAGTTCGTGACGGGGAGACCTTCTCCCCTGGTTCATCGCCGCGCCCCTCCCCGCGGTTCGTGACGGGGAGACCTTCTCCCCTGGTTCATCGCCGCCCTCTTCCCTGGGCTCACCGCCGCACCACGCCCTGCATCAGCCCCATCAGCTCCAGCGCCCCCGCCTTGTGCAGCGGTTCGTTGAGGTTGCCGCACTTGGGGCTCTGCACGCAGGAGGGGCAGCCAGATTCGCAGGGGCACTCGTCGATCAGGCGCTCGGCGTCGCCGATTAGGCGCTCGAACTGCTCGTAGCCGCGCAGGGTGATGCCGACGCCACCGGGATGGCCGTCGTAGATGAAGATCGTCGAGCGGCCGGTCTGGAAGTGGACGTTGGTCGAGAGGCCGCCGATGTCCCAGCGGTCGCACATCGCGATCAGCGGCAGCACCGCGATCTGCCCGTGCTCGGTCGCGTGCAGCGAGCCGAGCAGGACGTCGGACGGCAGCGCCCCGGAGAGCTGCGGCGGCAGCACGTACCAGAGCGCCTGGGTGACGAAGCTCTGCTCCGGCAGCTCGAGGGCGACGATGTCGATCGGCTCCTGCTCGGAGACCGAGACCCGTTGGAAGGCGATCACCTGCTCGGTCACCGAGACCTCGCCGAAGTTGAGCTCGACCCCCGCCACCTGGCGCTGCTCGCGGATCCGCTCGATGTAGATCTCGGTCTCCTTTTTCGGCCGCGTGTACCAGTCGCCGTCGAAGCCGTGGACGATCGCCCGCCGTTCCTCGACGTCGAGCCGCTCGACC
>DATBDU010000010.1:0-29212 GCA_036269775.1 Solirubrobacterales bacterium | reverse complement strand
GTGCTGTTCAACCTGTGAGCCTTCGAAGAACACCGGCGCTTCTTCGGCGTGGAATTCCGCCGCCTGTGCCGCTGAAGCCGCCACAGCGGTCAGTGCGAAGACTGCCACCAGAGCGAGCCCGAGGGCCTTGAGATTGCGAATCATGCTTATGACTCCTTTGTCGTAGTTACCCGACATCCGGATGGCCCTGCAAGGGACAGATCCCGCTGCCGGATGAGAACGGTCAATCCATAAAGGCCCCTTGAGAAATGGTCAAGGACCCCAGAGTCATAGCTCCTGTGCCGATGCGTAGGCACGCCACACGGGCGGTATTTACCTGTAAATGGCGTTAAGCAGATTTCCGCGTGTGCCGATCTGTGCAAGGTATCGATCGGTGCTCATCGCGTTTCACGTCTGCGATCGGTGCGCGTCGCCGATCCCGACTAGAGGCTCGAGAGTGAACTTCGGGGGGCGCCTTTTGGGAGAACTGGTGCAGACAAGACCCCGTGTAGGCCGTCCACGACGGCCGTGGCCAGGCTGCCATCCCCGCCCAGCTCTAAATGGGCGACATCGCCCTGGATGACCGCGTGAAGCCAATCGGTCACGCCGCCCGAGGCCCAAGCGTCGGCTTCCCCTCCTAAGCGAGAGATGCAGGAGGCGACTTTGCCCTCCACAACGGTCACCATCACCCCAGTAAGTGCGCTGCCCGCCTGGCTCCGCATCTCCACTGCCAGGCGGCAGCGACCTGAAAAGTCCGCGGGTAGGTCAAGGAGCGGGATACCTAAAAGGAATGTCGCTTCGGCGTCACGATTACTGACCGGCGTCGCATCTGCCCGAAGGTAAGAGCGCTCCCACTGAATAGCTGCGCCGAGCGGCCCAATTGAACGGCGCAACCAATTCGTGACCTCGTATGGCGTACTTCTGCCACGGCCAAGCATGGCACGTACCTGACCTGCCAGCCGCATGGCAGCAAGACGACGCTCGATGGAAGGGTAGTTGAAGTTCCCAATGACACGATCGAGTTCGGTCAACGACAAGGGCCTAGCGGCAAGGGCCCTCACCATGTTCGAGTTCCAACCTTCTATCAGGGCCTTGATCGCGCTCTTGGCATCGCTGCTGCCAAGAGCGATTGGGCCATCGGGAGCTGTCGCAAGCCACCCCCGCACTATCTCGGCAACAAAAAGCAGGCTGCTTCCACGGAGCGTCAACTGGACGTCAACTGGACCTGGAAAGTCGTTTCTCCGGTGCTTTTCGAGGATTTCCAGCTCGATCAGGGCCCGCAAGTGACCCCGCATCGTCGTCTGCGGTGGAGAGCCCGCGGCGCGGCGCAGATAGATCAATGCCTTCGGGCCATCGGCGAGAGCTTGCAGAACGGCGACATTGATCGGAGCCGAGAGCAGAAGTAGCGCATTGATTCCGGCCCGTGTGTCGATCTCTCCCTTTTGTTTGACCTTAGTAATGGTCAAGCTGGTCTGATTATGGCATCATTTCAATATGAGTCAAGCCACTGACTAAACATGGCGACCGTTTCGGGACAGATCAGGGTGACATTCGTAACGCTCGGGCCGAGTGGAACCTGCCATGAGCGCGCCGTGAACGAATACGCGCGCTTCCAGGGCATCGAGAACTACGAGATCGAGCTGATCACCGATTTCTTCGTCGGGCTGGAGATGATCCGTGGTCGGGACGACGCCTTCTTGATTCAGTGCAGCGCCCATCCAAAGGTTCACGAGATCACCGAGAAGTACTGGACCGAGGTCTTCGTCGTCGACACCTTCATCTATCCGACCAAGCACCTGGTGCTGCTGAGCCGGGCCGACGTCGAGGAGCCACGGTCGCTTGGGATCGTCCCGGCGACCGAAGGCTATGTCGATACCTCGCGCTGGCGAGAGGTGATTCCGGTGGCTTCGAAGCCACTCGTCGCCGAAGGGCTCCTCAGGGGCGACTACGACTCCGGGCTGACCCACATCGAGCACATCGAGGAGCACGCGGTCGAGTTGCGGCTGGACCTCGACATCGGCGAAATCGACACGACCTGGGTCGTCTACGGGACCAGAAAGCGCTTCCGGGGCGAGGTGATCGGGATCCCGTCAGCCGAGCTGTACAGCCAGCCGGCTCAGCCAGCCTTGTCCTAGGAGGGACTAGCCGCGCTCGCCGCGACGGTGGCGCAGGACCAGCGGAGCGACGTAGCCGATTAGGGCGCCGATCGCGACGGCCGCCAGGAGGGTGACGATCAACGGTGCGTCGAGGGTTACGAAGAGGACGTCGACGCGCACCTGCTGCGAGTTCTGCAGGGCGACGATGACCACCAGGGCGACGAGGATGCCGACGACCCAGGCGCGCCAGTTGAGCGGCTTCTTCTCGGGGGCCACGCCCCGACTTTAGGCGTTCGCGGCGGCCGGGATGCGAGCGGCCCAGGGGCGGGCCGCTTCCAGCTGCGCGGCGAGGCGGATCAGCGTCGCCTCGTCGAAGGGGCCGCCGGTGAGCATGGTCCCGACCGGCAGGCCCTCGTCGGTCCAGTAGAGCGGCAGCGAGATCGCCGGCAGGCCGGTGATGTTGCCGAAGGCGGCGAAGACGACCGAGGCGACGACGTCGAAGGTCGCGGCCTCGGGGGCGGCGTGCTGGGCCTCGAGGACGGTGCCGGAGAGGGGCGGCAGGATCGCCGAGGTCGGGGTGAGCATGACGTCGAAGTCGCGGCCCCAGCGGGCGACCTCGCGGCGGGAGATCCTCTCCAGCGCCTGCGCGGCGACCACGTAGTCATAGGCGCTGATCTCTTTGCTGGCCGCCTCGTAGCTGTGACGGTTGTGGGGCTCGACCTTCTCCCAGTCGACGCCGTCGAAGTCGGCGAGGCCGGCGGCGGCCATCACCGTGAAGGCGGGCACCAGCTCTTCCGAGATCGTCGCCACCTCGACCTCCACCACCTCGTGGCCCAGCTCCTCCAGCAGCGCCGCGGTGTTGCGGGCGGCGTCGACGCAGTCCGGTGCGGTGGGGATGCCGAGCGGCGCCTCGGCCATCAGCCCGATGCGTAGGCGACCCGGCGCCGCGCCGAGCTCCTCGGCGAACGGGCGCGCCGGCGGGATCGCGTTGTTCCAGGCGAGGAAGTCGGGGCCGGCGGTGAGGTCGAGCACCGCGGCGGCATCGGCGACGGTGCGGGTGACGACTCCCTCGACGACGGCGCCCATCCAGGTCTGGGCCCGGCGCGGCACCCGGGCGCGGCTGGACTTGAGGCCGACCAGGCCGCAGTAGGCGGAGGGGATGCGGATCGAGCCGCCGCCGTCGTTGGCGTGGGCGATCGGGAACATGCCGCCGGCGACCGCGGCCGCGGCGCCGCCGGAGGAGCCGCCCGAGGAGCGGCTGGTGTCCCAGGGGTTGAGGCTGTTGCCGTAGCGGTTATTCTCGGCGACGGGCAGTGGGCCGAGCTCGGGCGCGTTGGTGCGGCCGCAGAGGACGAAGCCGGCCCGGCCCAGCGACTCGACGACCAGCTCGCTCTCCTCGCTCGGGCCCTCTGGGGCGGCGAAGGAGCCGTAGGTGACGGGCCAGCCGGCGACGGCGGTGAGGTCCTTGATCGGGATCGGCACTCCGAGGAAGGACGTCTGCTCGCCGGCGGCGATGCGCGCGTCGGCGTCGGCCGCCGCCGCCCGGGCGGCCTCGTCGTCGCGCCAGACGAGCGCGTTCAGCTCCGGGTTGCGCTCGTCGACCGCGGCCAGGCAGGCGTCGAGCAGCTCGACGGCGGAGAGCTCGCGGGCGCGCAGCGCCGCGGCGAGGTCGAGGGCGCTGCTGGTCGGTCCAAGCTGGCTCACCAGCCAACCATATTGCGCCCGAGCGCCTGAACCTCAACGGACGGGGATGCGTATGCCCTGGAAACGCGGCCCCGGGACTTTCGGGTCACGACCGGAACTCGTCCATTCAGGAGGCAATATGAAACCGATAGCGCGCATATCCGCGGCGCTCGCCGTCGCACTGGCCGTCGCCGTAGGTGGTGCCGGTACCGCCATCGCCCAGCACGGCGCCGACGACCCACCTGGCCATCACCGCGGTGAGCACCACGGCAAACATCATCACCACGGTAGACACCACCACCACAACGGCAACCATCACCAGGGCCACGGCGCCGACGACGGGCCCAACCACACCTAGAGCTAGTCAGGGGGAGGACTGGGGCGGCTCTTCGGAGCCGCTCTAGTTGCCCTGCCCAGGCCAGCGGCCCTCGACGAGTGCCCCGTCCCCGCCCTCGGGCTTCTCGCCGCCGACGGCGATCAGCTCGAGGCCGTCGGGGCCCGCCTCGAAGCCACGGACCACCGACGGGGCGACGCGGACGACGTCCCACTGCCGCAGCTCGATGACCTCGTCGTCGAGCTTGATCCGACCGGAACCGCCGACGACCACGTAGGCCTCCTCCTGCACCTCGTGCCGGTGGCCGTCCACGGCGGCAAAGCCGGGCGCGTAGCGAAAGAAGCTGACGCCCAACTGCTCGGAGTCGAGGTATTTGCGCGAGAAGCGCGCCTCGACCTCCGCGCGGGGAGAAGCGTCATCGACGTCCATCAGGTTTTTCATCGCGAAGTCAGTCATCCGTGGCAGTCTAAGGAGAGGCAGGCATCGGCAAAGTGAGGAAGGGCGACGGATGGCGACGATTCCGGATTACGAGGCCGGCCAGATCGAGAAAGCGAACGCGACGGGGAAGACGCCGGTCGTCTTCATCCACGGCCTGTGGCTGCTGCCGAGCAGCTGGGACCGCTGGGCGGCGGTCTTCGAGGAGGCCGGCTATACGGCGCTGACCCCCGGCTGGCCGGACGACCCGCGGACGGTCGAGGAGGCCAACGCCAACCCCGACGTCTTCGCCAAGAAAGACCGTCGGTCAGGTGGCCGACCACTTCCAGGAGGCGATCGAGGCGCTGGACAGGAAGCCGGCCGTGGTCGGGCACTCCTTCGGCGGCCTGCTGGCCCAGATCCTCGCCGGGCGCGGGCTCTCGGCGGCCTCCGTGGCGATCGACCCGGCGCCGTTCCGCGGCGTCCTGCCGCTGCCGATCTCGGCGCTGAAATCCTCCAAGCCGGTGCTCGGCAACCCCGCCAACCGCAACCGTGCCGTGCCGCTCACCTACGAGCAGTTTCGCTATGCCTTCGCCAACGCGGTCAGCGAGGACGAGGCCAAGCAGCTGTACCACGAGTTCGCCGTGCCGACGCCTGGCGCGCCGCTGTTCCAGGCCGCGACCGCCAACCTCAATCCCTGGACCGAGGCCAAGGTCAACAGCAAGAACCCCGAGCGCGGACCGTTGCTGATCACCTCCGGCGAGGAGGACCACACGGTGCCGTGGGCGATCTCCAACGCCTCCTACAAGAAACAGAAGCGCAACGAGGAGAGCGTCACCGAGATCGCCGAGATCCCGGGCCGCGGCCACGCGCTGACGATCGACAGCGGCTGGCGCCAGGTCTGCGACATCGCGCTCAACTTTGTCAAGCGCTTCACCTAGACCGCGTCAGTGGGCGGCGCGGCGGAATCCATGAGCGAAGCTGAGATCCAGATCCGCCGCGCCGGCCCGGAGGACGCCGCCGATATCGCGCGGCTGCTGCACGACTTCAACACCGAGTTCTCGGAACCGACGCCGGGCGTCGCGACGCTGATGGAGATCGCCCGGCGCCTGCTGGCCGCGGACGAGATGACGGTCCTGCTCGCCGGCGAGGGCGCGGACGCGATCTCGTTGATCCGCTTCCGCACTTCGGTTTGGACCGGCCGCCCCGAAGCGCATCTGCAGGAGCTCTACGTGGTGCCGCCGCTGCGCGGTCGCGGTATCGGCGGTGCCCTGCTGGAGGCGACGATGGCCGCCGCCAGCGAGGCTGGCGCGACGGGAATCGACCTCAACACCGGCGAAACCGACAGGGCGGCGCGAACGCTGTACGAGAGCCGCGGCTTCACCAATCGCGAAGGCGCGCCGGACGGTCCCTCGATGCTCTTCTACGAGCGCGAGCTCTAGGCCGCACGCCCCAACTGTCCTTAAAGGAGTCGGGTGAAGGCGATG
This sequence comes from Solirubrobacterales bacterium, assembly GCA_036269775.1. Lineage (GTDB taxonomy): Bacteria > Actinomycetota > Thermoleophilia > Solirubrobacterales > 70-9 > VAYN01. The sequence goes on along the minus strand of DATBDU010000010.1, from coordinate 23,219 downwards.
CCGCCGGGCGGGTCGACCAGATCGGGATGGAGCAGATGGGCGAGCAGCTCGGTGCCGTCGACGAGGCGCGGCCCCGGGCGCGAGTAGGTGGAGGCGGCGTCGACGGCGACGACACGCTCGGCGCCAAGCGCCTGGATCCATCCCCGGTGCTCCTCCGCCTGCTCCCGCGACTGCTCGGCGTACATCCCGCAGGGCATGACGACGACCAGGTCGGGGTCGAGCGCGGCGAGCGTCTCCCACTCGACCTCGGGAGACTTGGCGCCGGCCGGGCCGGCGACGTCGACGCCGCCGGCCAGCGCGACCATCTCCGGGATCCAGTGGCCGCCAACGAAGGGCGGGTCGAGCCACTCGAGGGCGATCACCCGAGGCGTGGGCGCTGCGGCGACGGCAGCGCCGACCGCCTCCAGCCGCGCCTCGAGCTCGGCGCGCAGTCGTTGCGCCCGCTGCTCGATCCCGGCTGCCGCGCCGAGCCGCGTCACGTCCTCCAGCACCTCGCCGAGGCTGCTCGGATCCTGCTGCACCACCCGCGGTGGCCCCGGCAACCGTGCCGCGACCTCGACCACGTCCTCGAAGGAGACCGCGCAAACGTCGCAGATCGCCTGGGTCACGATCAGGTCGGGGGCCAGCTCGGCCAGCCGCTGCTCGTCGAGGCTGTAGAGCGCCCTGCCTTCGCCAACCACCGACTTGACGGCGGCGTCGATCTCGGCGGCGCTGAGTCCATCGGGGAGAACGGTCGCGGTCAGGTGCGGCAGCGCCCGTGCGGCGGGCGGATAGTCGCACTCGTGCGTCACCCCGACCACGCTCTCCCCCAGGCCGAGCGCGAACAGCATCTCCGTCGCCGATGGCACCAGGCTCGCGATCCGCATCCCCACCCAATATGACATCCAACTCATCCCCTCGTCCGCCCCCAGGTTGAGGTCCCGCGCCGCTGTTAGCGTGGCCAGACTCGGCGATGTCATCTAGAGAGGAACCGCATGGATCGGTCGGACAGCGAGAAGGACCCGGAGCGTGAGAAGGGCGGCTTAACCCGTAAGCAGCTGCTCGGCACGGGGGCGACGGCCGCCTCGGCGCTGCTGCTCTCGCAGGGAGCCGGGGTCGAGGCGGCGCTCGCCGCGGCGAAAGGGAAGCGGAACGACGTCGCCGGGATGAACATCGTCCTCTTCCTGACCGACCAGGAACGGGCGATCCAGCACTTCCCGCCGAACTGGCTGCGACAGAACCTGCCGGGGATGCGGCGGCTGCGCCGCCACGGCCTCAGCTTCGAGCGCGCCTTCACCAACGCCTGCATGTGCTCCCCCGCCCGCTCGACCTTGATGAGCGGCTACTTCCCCGCCCAGCACGGGGTCAAGTACACGCTCGAGGAAAACATGCCAGCCTCCGAATATCCGCAGGTCAACCTTCCGACCGAACTGAAGAACCCCGCGACGGTGATGAAAGCGGCGGGCTACAACCCCGTCTACAAGGGGAAGTGGCACTGCTCGAAACCGGCGACGCCAGAAGACGCGGTCCCCGCCGATCTCGAAAAGTACGGCTTCCTGCGCTGGGATCCGCCGGACGCCGGCGCCAACCAAACCGTCCCCGAGGCGGGCGGCGGCAAGGTCAACAACGACGGCCGCTTCATGGAATCGGTCGGCACCGGGGCCGCGGAGGGGGCGATGCAGTACCTGAGCTCAACGGCGGCCCAGCAGCAGCCGTTCTTCCTGGTGATCTCGCTGGTCAATCCGCACGACGTCCTCTTTTACCCCGGCTCTGGCTTCGAAGAAGACGAATACGACGCCTCCTGGCTGGAAGGCGACATCCGCCTGCCGGAGACCGTCGCCGAAGACCTCGAAACCAAGCCGTCGGTCCAGGCGGAATTCCTGCGGATCTTCAACCTGACCGGGAAACTGAAGACGCCGAAGGAAAAACGCAACTACCTGAACTTCTACGGGAACCTGATGCGCTCCTCCGACAACTACCTGGTCAGCGTCCTCGACAAGCTGGAAGAAACCGGCCTCTACGACGACACGCTGATCATCCGCAGTGCCGACCACGGCGAGATGGGGCTGACCCACGGTGGCATGCGGCAGAAGAACTTCAACGTCTACGAGGAGGCGACCCGGGTGCCGCTCGTCTACTCCAACCCGAAGCTCTTCCCGAAGCCGATGGAAACCGACGCGCTCGTCTCCCACGTTGACTTCCTGCCGACGCTGGCGAGTCTGGCGGGGGCGCCGAAGAGCGCCCGCGCCAAGTGGGAGGGAGTCGATTACTCCTCGCTGGTGCTCCACCCCTCCTCCGGCAAGTCCACCCAGGACTACGTCGTCTTCACCTACGACGACTTCCAGTCCGGCCAGGCGCACGGGCCCTATCCGAAACCGCCAAACCACATCGTCGCGATTCGCGAAGGGCGCTGGAAGATCGCCAAGTACCACGACGTCGAACACAAGAAGGCGCCGCAGTGGGAGATGTACGACCTCAAGAAAGACCCGCTGGAGCGGACCAACCTGGCCTACAAGGGCTACGAACGCTCGGAAGCGCAGGAGAAGCAGTTCCAGCGCCTCAAACGCAAGCTGACGCGGGTCGAAAAGACCCGGCTGCAGCCGCTCTAGCGGCGCAGGTGCCGCCGCCGGCACGGTGGCGGCGGCACCCTGGCGGGCGGCACCCGATCCTTTATGATCTACCGAGTTTTGGGTAAGACAAAAAAAGGGAATGAGGTAGCCATGCGTCGCCGTATCTCCGCTCTTCTCGCCGTCGCTCTCGCCACTGCCGGGCTCGCGGCCGCCTCCGCCAGCGCACAGTCGCTGCCGGTCATCTATAACGGCGCTCTCGGCTACGCGCACACCAGCCCCAGCGAAAGCCCGCCCGGCGCCAACGACTGGTCCTGCCAGCCCGGCGCCGCCCATCCGCGGCCGGTGGTCCTCGTCCACGGCACCTTCGCCGACATGTCGAACAGCTGGCAGGCCCTCTCGCCGCTGCTGCACAACCGCGGCTACTGCGTCTTCGCGCTCAACTACGGATCCCAGAGCGGCAGCGGCGCGCTTGGCATCTACGGGGTCGGCGACATCCGTGCCTCGGCGGCGGAACTGTCGAGCTTCGTCGACCAGGTGCTCGGCGCGACCGGCTCCACCGAGGTGGACCTGGTCGGCCACTCCCAGGGCGGGATGATGCCGCGCTACTACCTGAAGTATCTGGGCGGAGCCGCCAAGGTGCACACCCTGGTCGGCCTCTCGCCGTCCAACCACGGCACCACCGTCAACGGACTCTTCACGCTCGGCAGCCACTTCCCCGGCGCCAACTCCTTCTTCGGCGCCTGCCCGGCCTGCGAACAGCAGGAAGCGGGATCGCAGTTCCTGACCGAACTCAACTCGGGCGGGGATACGCTCGCCGGCGTCGACTACACCGTGATTCAGACCCGCTACGACGAGGTCGTCACCCCCTATGCGTCGGCCTTCCTCAGCGGCCCCGGCGCGACCAACGTCCTGCTGCAGAGCCAGTGCGTGCTGGACCTTGGCGAGCACCTCTCGATGCCCTACGACCACATCGCCGACGCCGACGTGCTGACGGCGCTCGATCCTACCCACCCGATCCACCCGCTCTGCACGCCGATCGCTCCCGTCGTCGGCGGGTAGGGGCCCACCGGACTGGCTCTGTCCCGCGATCGCCCGGCCAGATCTGGGAGCCGGGCGACCCGACGGTGACCGGCAGCCCCGATAGCTGAGCGGCCGCTCAAGTCGCCGTGGCGTTATGCCGAGGAGCACCCATGGACTTCTCGCGGCTGCGGCCGCGGTCACGCGCCCGCCGTCTCGCCGCCGCCTGCTTCGCGCTGGTCGCGCTCGGATCGGTCTGCGCCTCTCCTCCGGCCCTTGCGGCCAAGCCCTCGCTGGACCAGCCGACGGCCCAGCGACTCGTCGGCGCCGTCCAGCGGGAGCTGCGGCGCCAGGCGCTGCCGGGGGCGATCGTCGGCGTCAAGCGCGACGGGCGGGCGCCCTGGATCATCGCTCGCGGGCACGCCAACCTGCAGACGCTGAGGCCGATGCGCCGCGACGAGCACGTGCGGATCGGCAGCGTCACCAAGGCCTTCGTCACCACCCTGCTGCTGCGCCTCGCCCAGGAAGGCCGGCTCTCCCTCGGCGAACCGATCTCCCGCTACGTCCCCGGCATCCCCGGCGGCGAGTCGATCAGCCTGCGCGAGCTGGCGAACATGACCAGCGGCATCGCCGACAACTTCGCCAATCCCGACTTCAGCATCGAGTACCTGACCGGGGAAACCTTCACGCCGCCGCACCTGGTCGAGCTCGGGATCGCGCTGCCGTCGCTCTTCGCACCCGGCACGGCGTGGGCCTACTCGAACACCAACACCGTCCTGCTCGGCTTGGTGATCCAGCAGGTCACCGGGCAGCCGCTCGCGCAGGCGCTGAAAGGCGCCGTCTTCCGCCCGCTCGGACTGCGGGGCACCTCGCTGCCTTCGTTCCGGACCCTGCCCAAGCCCTACGCCGCCGGCTACACCTACCAGACGCTCAACGGGCGGCTCGGCGACGCGACCTTCAACACGCCGACGGCGACCTGGGCGGCCGGCGGCATCGTCTCCACCGTGCCCGACCTGCTGCGGGCGGCGCGCATGTTCGGCACCGGACAGCCGCTGCTGAGCCCGGCGACGCAGAAGCTGCGCGAACGGTGGGTCCAGTTCCCGCCCAACTCGAAGCTGCAGCGCTACGGCATCGGCGTCTTCGACTTCAATGGCTGGATCGGCCACAACGGCGGCATCCCCGGCTACACCGCGATCGCCTGGTACCTGCCCCAGCGCCACCTCTCCCTAGTCGTCTCCGTCAACAGCGACATCCACGTCGGCCCCAGCCTGCCCAACTACGCCTACGAGCCGGCCTCGGAGATCGCCCACCGCCTGACCGAGATCCTCAGCCCCAACCACGTCGCACCGGCGGCGGTCAAGGTCCGCGGCTCCCGCGTCGGCTCGACCGGCTAGCTCCAGGCGCATTTGTAACCCAGGAGGGGACTAAAGCGCCTCCTCTAGAGCTCGATCGCCGAGCCGAGCGTGACGGTGCGGTCGCGCGGCAGATGGAAGTAGTCGACCGGGCTGGCGGCGTTGCGGGACATCGTCACGAAGAGGCGCTTACGCCAGCCAGCCATGCCGGGGGTGGCGGTCGGGGTGACCGATATCTGGGAGAGGAAGTAGACGGCGCCCTCGATGTCGATCTCGCACTCCAGCCCGGTTTCCTCCGCGAGGGCAAGCAGGCGCGGCACTTCGGGGGTGTCCTGGAAGCCGAACCGGGCGGTGATGTGGCTGATGCCGTCGTCCTCGTAGCCGAGGTTGTCGACGACCAGCCGTTCGGACTCTGGCACGTAGGGCGCTTTGGTCGTCTCGATCGAGATGATCACCACCGCCTCGTGCAGGGCGCGGGTGTGCTCGACCCCGGCCCGCAGCGCCAGCGGCGTCGTTTCGCGGCGGGCGTTCAAGTAGACGGCAGTGCCCGGCACCCGCACCGCCGGCGGATCCATCGCCCGCAGCTCCGCGACGAAGGAGCGCAGCGAGCCCTCCTCCTCGACCCGGGCAGCATGGACCTGGGCGTTGCCCCGCTTCCAGGTGCTGAGCACGGTGAAGATCCCGGCGCCGGCCAGCAGTGGGAACCAGCCGCCGTGCTCGACCTTGGTCAGGTTGGCGCCGAGGAAGGCGAAGTCGATCGTGAAGAAGACGGCGCCGCCGAGCGCCAGCAGCCAGCCGGGTTTGCGCCAGAGCACGCGGACGACGACGAGGAAGAGCAGCGTGTCGACGGTGATCGTGCCGGTGACGGCGATCCCATAGGCGGAGGCGAGGCTGGTCGAGGAGCCGAAGCCGAGCACCAGCGCGACCACCGCGGCGAGCAGGAACCAGTTGACCGCCGGCACGTAGACCTGGCCGATCTCGCGGGCGGAGGTATGGCGGATCGTCAGCCGCGGCAGGAAGCCCAGCTGGACCGCCTGGCGGGTGACCGAGAAGGCGCCGGAGATGACCGACTGCGAGGCGATCACCGTCGCCACCGTCGCCAGCACCACCATCGGGACCCGGCCCCAGTGCGGGATCAGCAGGAAGAAGGGGTTGTCGATCGCGCTCGGGGTGTCGAGGATCAGTGAGCCCTGGCCCATGTAGTTGAGGGTCAGCGCCGGGAAGACGACAAAGAACCAGGCACGGCTGATCGGCTTGCGGCCGAAATGGCCCATGTCGGCGTAGAGCGCCTCGGCGCCGGTGATGGTGAGGACGATCGCGCCGAGCGAGATGAAGGCGATGCCTGGGTGGTCGAGGAAGAAGGCGACCCCGTGGTGCGGTGAGAGCGCCTTGACGATCGCCGGGTGGGCGACGACTCGGGCCAGCCCGGCGGCGGCGATGACCGTGAACCAGACCACCATCACTGGCCCGAAGACCCGGCCGATGACGTGGGTGCCGAAGCGCTGGATCGAGAAGATGCCGACCAGCACCGCGATCGTGATCGGCAGCACCAGCGATTCCAGGCTCGGCGCCACGATCTCCACCCCTTCGACCGCGGAGAGGACCGAGATCGCCGGCGTGATCATCCCGTCGCCGTAGAAGAGGGCGACGCCGAACATGCCGAGCGCGATCAGCACCGCCTTGACCTGGCCGCGGCTCAGCGGCGCTCCCTCGACCTTGGCGATCAGCGCCAGCAGCCCACCCTCGCCGTCGTTGTCGGCGCGCATGATGAAGAGCACGAACTCGATCGAGACGATCAGCGTGATCGACCAGAAGACCAGCGAGATCACCCCGAAGACGTCGCCTTCGGTCGGCTTGACCGCCTGATGGTCGGCGGAGAAGACGGTCTGCAGCGCGTAGAGCGGGCTGGTGCCGATGTCGCCGAAGACGACGCCCAGCGCCCCAAGCGCGAGGGCCCCCATGCCGAGCTGGCGGCGGGAGGGCCGGGAGGCCGGCGTCAACTCGATTCCGCCTCAGGGTCCGTCAGGGCGGCGACGTCGGCAAGATCCACGGGCCGGCCGCGGGCGAGCTTCATCTGAATCAGATCGTCGAGGTCGACGACCGGCACGTCGATGTCCCCAAGCCGCACATGCAGTGCCCGCTTGCTGAGCTCGGCGTAGGGGCGCCCGCCCGGAACCTCGTGCATCACATCGATGCCGCCATCGCGGGTGACGAACTGCCAGATCGTCGCCCTGGGCAACATCTTCGCGTCGACCGCGGTGTCCTCCTCGCCGGTGTTGAGCACCCGGGCGTCGAGCTCGAGGAGGGCAGCGGCGAGGCGCTGCATGTTTGCCGGGTCCGGCGCGGGAATGAGGTCCGCATCGTTGGTCGTGCGGACGTGGCCGTGCGTCTGCACGGCCAGACCGCCGATCAGAACGTAGTCGACGCCATGCTCGGCGAGGGCGCGGAGGATGCGCTCCGCGTCGAGCGGGATGTCAGGCTCGGTCACGCGCCTCGCGCCCGGCGGCCGCGAGCCGGCCGGCCATGCGGTTCCACGAGATGCCAAGGGCGAGACGTTCGCTGGGAGGACGGGCCGAGGTGGCACGGCGGTGCGCCGGGTCGTAGCTCCTCTCCGGCGCGCCCACACCGAGCTGGAGGCTCTCTCCCATCGCCCGCATCAGCAGATCCAGGGTCTCGACGCTGGGTGAGACCTCGTCGGCCTCGAGCCGGCTGATAGCGGATTGCTGAGTCCCCACGCGTCGCGCCAAACGAGCTTGGCTAAGGCCATGGCGAGTACGAGTCGTGCGGATCAGGTCCCCTGGGGTCATCCGCATAGTATAACGGATTAGTGATTATAAGGCGAAGTGGGCTCTGTAGCCGCAGGCTCAGGGCTAGGGTCAGCCGCCGAGCACCGGCTGTCGCTTGTGGTTGCCCTTGAGCCTCAGCATGCGCTCGTCGGCGGCGCGCATCAGCGTCTCGAAGTCCATCCCGTCCTCGGGGAAGACCGCCCAGCCGACCGATGCGCTGGGGATCGGGCCACGGGCATCGGATGCGCGCAGGCCGACGGCGGTGCGGATCGCTTCCGCCATCCGCTGAGCTCCCTCGCCGTGGGCGCCGGGGGCGATCACGGCGAACTCGTCGCCGCCGATCCGAGCCAGGGAGTCGGTCGAGCGCAGGATCCCGCGGGTCCGGTTCGCCGCCTCGCAGAGCACCGAGTCGCCGACCTGGTGGCCGTGCTCGTCGTTGATTCCCTTGAAGTCGTCGAGATCGAGGATCAGCAAGGCCAGCGGGCTTTCGTCCGCCTCGCGACGTCCATCGGGACTGCGGCGGGCGGCCAGCTCACGCTGCAGGGTGGCGTCGAAGGCGCGGCGGTTGCCGACCCCGGTCAGCGGGTCGCGGTTGGCGATGCCACGCTGGTGCGCCTCGGCGTCGAGCAGGCGCCGTTTCAGCCCGACCATCACCCAGGTCGCGGCGAGGAACGCGACGGCAATCGCCGTGTAGCGGGCGACGAAGGCGTTGTCGACCGCATTCGGGTCATAGAGCAGCGGCAGTCCGGCGGCGAGGATCAGCTCGATCGAGAGCGGCCAGGCCCAGCGGGCGGGGAAGAAGAAGGCGGCGTAGAGCAGCGAGCAGAGCAGGAACGGTTCGACGTAGCTGAGCGAGCCGCCGGTCAGATAGATGGCCAGACCGGCGATTGGGATCGTCACCGCCATGCCGACCGCCAGCGCGTTCATCGAGGCGCGCTGCCAGGGGATATAGCCGCTGACGCTGCCGAGGCCATAGAGGAAGGTCAGCGCGCTCACCCCCAACACCCAGGGCAAGCCCTTGTGGTCGGCGCCGGGAAGGAAGGCGGCGGCGGCGCCGACCAGCGCGGCGACGACCCAGAGGCAGCCAGAGATGCGCCCCATCCGGGTGCGCTCATCGGGAGCTTCGGCGAGGCCACCCAGGTCCCGCAGGCTGTCGGTCAGGTGAATCGACACGTCGAGGTTTGATCGGCGGTCGAAGCGCAATCCTTGACTATTGAACCGCCGTTTCGGTCAGCCGGCCTCGGAATAGGCGGGCTCGGCGGTGCGATCCCCGTGCTCGTGCTCCGGCGCGCCGTGGGGAGCGCCGGCCGGCGCCGGGTCGCGCAGGACGAATACCGCGACCGCGACCGCGACCGCCGCCAGCCCGGCGCCGATCAGGTAGGCGACGTGGTAGCCGGAGGTCAGCGCCGAGGCGTTCGAGGCGCCGCTGTCGAGCAGGCTCTGGGTGCGCTCGGTGGAGAGCGTCGCCAGCACCGCCAGCCCGATCGCGCCGCCGACCTGCATGCTGGTGTTGACCAGTCCCGAGGCCAGGCCGGAGTCTTGCGGCGTCGCCCCCGACATCGCCAGGGTCATGATCGCCGGGAAGGAGGAGCCCATGCCGACGGCGATCAACAGGAATGGCGGCAGCAGGTCAGTCAGATAGTTGCCGTCGACCGGCGTTCGGGCGAAGAGCAGCAGCGCGACGACGGTCAGGCAGACGCCGGGGATCAGCGTCCGGCGCGGGCCGAAGCGCATGATCAGTTTTTCCGAGAAGCCAAGCGAAAGCGTCCCCATCACGATCGTGGTCGGCAGGAAGGCGAAGCCGACCTCGAGGGCGCTGTAGTGGAGCACGCGCTGCAGGTAGAGGGCGCCGAGGAAGAACATCCCGAACATGCCGGCAACGAGCAGCGCCTGCAGGACGTTGGCGCCGGCGACGTTGCGGGAGCGGAACAGGCGCAGCGGCATCAGCGGGTTGGCAATCGTCGCCTGGCGGTGGATAAAGATGGCCAGCAGCGCGGCCGAGACGGCGCTGAGGGCGAGCGTTTTGGCGTCGACCCAGCCCCAGTCGGTGATCTGCAGGATCGTGAAGACGCCGAGCATCAGCGAGACGGTGATCAGCGCCGCGCCGGGGAAGTCGGCGCCTTCGTGCAGGCCGATCCCCTCGCGGTTCTCGACCAAGCGCAGGGCCAGGAAGGCGACGAGGACGCCGATCGGCAGGTTGATGATGAAGATCCAGTGCCAGCTGATCGCCTCGGTGAGGACGCCGCCGGCGAGCAGCCCGATCGAGCCGCCGGCGGAGGCGACAAAGCCGAAGACCCCGATCGCTTTGGCCTGCTCGGCCGGCTTCGGGAACATCGTCACGATCATGCCGAGGATCACGGCGGAGGCCAGGGCGCCGCCGATCCCCTGCACGAAGCGCGCCCCGACCAGCATCTCCTGGCTCTGCGAGGCGGCGCAGACTAGCGAGGCGGCGGTGAAGACGGCGAGGCCGGTGAGGAAGACGCGGCGCTGGCCGACCAGGTCGCCGATCCGCCCGGCCAGCAGCAGCAGGCCGCCGAAAGGAATCATGTAAGCGTTGACGATCCAGGCCAGGTTGGTCTGCGAGAAGCCGAGGTCGTCCTGAATCGTCGGCAGGGCGACGTTGACGATCGTTCCGTCGAGGACGATCATCAGCATCCCCGCGCAGAGCACGTAGAGGGCTAGCCAGCGGGTGCGGTCTTCGGTCTGTTCAGCGGTAGCGGTAGTCATGCAGGTGAAACTCCTGGGCGGGCGAGAACTCATCGCCGCGCGTTGAAATTTTTCAATCCAGGTGGTCCGGCAAGCCAAAACGCTCGAAAACTGACCGGACCCTGCTGGTATCTGCTGCGTACTCCGGCCACCGAGAATAGCCATCCGGAGTGTCGGCCGTTCGGACGACGAAGGCGGTGATCTCCTTGATCCTCTCGCCCTCCAAGGTCATCACGTCGAGGGAGAACGGGATGTGCGTCTGCTCACTCTCGACCCAGGTGTAGGTGCCGACGGCGAGGCCGCCGTTCGCGCGCGCTGGGTGATGGCGCCAGCGCCAGTCGCCCGAGAGCGGTCCGCGCCTGAGGAAGACCTCGATCTCCGCCAGTCCCCCGTACCAGCTGGCCAGCGGCGGCATCGACCAGGCAGCATCCTCCTCGGCCAACATCGAGACGACCCGGTTGACGTCGCCCTTGCGCATCGCCTCCATGTATTCCTCGACGATCTCGCGCATGCGGGCGTCGCCGAGCGCCCGCAGGGTCAGCCGCTGGCTCTGCTCCGGCAGGCGCTCGTCGACCGTCTTGCGGGCGCTGCAGGGCGCTGTTAACCGAGGGCACCGAGGTCTCCAGCGTCTCCCCCACCTCCTTGGCCGAGAAGCCGAGCACCTCGCGCAGGATCAGCACCGCCCGCTGGCGGGCCGGCAGCTCCTGCATCGCCGCGACGAAGGCCAGCTCGACCGCCTCGCGCTGCTCGTAGCGGGCGTCGGGCGCGGCGTAGCCGTCCTCGACCTCGAGCATCTCGTCCGGGTAGGGCTCGAGCCAGACCTGCTCGCCGACCGGCTGCCCGGGCGGCTCGTTGGGGTCTGCGGCGGGCGCATAGTCGAGCGGGAGCACTCGTTTGCGGCGCCGGCCGATGATGTCGAGGCTGGCGTTGGTGGCGATCTTGTAGAGCCAGGCGCGCAGCGAGCCGCGCTCGCTGAAGGCGCCGAGCCCACGCCAGACCCGCAGCATCGCGTCCTGCAGCGCGTCCTCGGCGTCGTGCAGCGAGCCGAGCATGCGGTAGCAGTGGGCATGCAGCTCGCGGCGATAGGGCTCGACCAGGCGCTCGAAGGCCCCCTCGTCGCCGCCGCGCGCGGCCTCCAGCAGCGCTGCCTCACTCATCTCCGGCTCAGGCCTCCCCGTCGAAGTAGTTGACGGCGCTCTCGCGGCGGACCACCAGGTCGGTCGCCGGGTCGCCGGTCCAAATCCCGACCTTGTCGCTGTCGGGGTAGACGGTGGCGGTGGGGATGACGACCGTGGAGAACATCAGCACGCGGACGGTCTGCTCGCTCTCGTTGCCGACGCCGTGGGCGCCCTCGGGGCCGGTCGGGAAGCAGACGACGTCCCAGGGCTCGAGCAGGTCGGAGCCCTCGGGGTGGCGCAGGGTCGGCCGGCCCTCGAGGACCAGCAGCCACTCCTCCTCGCCGACCTCGTAGTGGTACGGGCAGACCGACTGGCCGGGCGGGATCTCGTAGACGCTGATTCCGGACTGCTCGGCGCCGAGCAGCTTGCCCAGCCGGGCCATGCCGGCGCGGAAGCCGTCGGGATCCTCGCCGTCGTACTCGAACTGGGGAGATGCGATGTTGAGCCGCCGCACGACTCGAAGCTAGCAACGCCTCGCGGCGGGCGATCTCTCAGCCGAGGCTCATGTGCAGGCGGACGACGGTGCCCTGAGTGCCGGAGCGGATCCGCACCAGGTCGCAGAGCTGGTTGGCCATCCACAGGCCTCGCCCACTGTCCTGGGCGAGGGTCGGCCGCACCCGGCCGACCAGCGGCTGCTCGACCCGGCCGCTGTCGCTGATCTCGACGGTCAGCGTCCCGGCTTGACGCCAGAACCTCGCCCTGCCGTGCCCGCCGCCGTGCCGGACGCTGTTGGCGGCGAGCTCGCTGGCGGCGAGGACGAGGTCGATGGTGCGCTGGCGGGAGAGGCCGGCCGCTTCGCTTTCCTCGGCGATCATGCCGCGCAGATCGCGCAGCCCGCCGCGGTCGAAGGTGAGTTCGCAGGCGCTCGCTGGACTCGCCTCGAAGGCTCCCGCGAACGGGTCCGGCGAGGAGCCCAGCTCGCGGCAGCGGCCGTTTTCGGCGCCGACACCGTCCTCGGTCAGGTAGGGATGGCTGTGCGCCGCCGCCTCCAGCACCTCGTCGTCGAGTGATTCGACGTCGTAGGGGCAGAGCAGCGACCAGGCCGGTTCGCCTCCGAAGGCGACGTTGAGCAGCGACTCGTGGCGCTGGCACTCGTCGATCTCGACGGCGCTGCGGCCGGGCCAGATCGGTTCGCCGATGCCGCGCGCCGGCGCGCCGGCGGAGACGTGTTCGTCGACGAACCGCCGCCAGGCGGGGATGATGCGGGCGGGATTGTGGCCGAGCGCCTCCATGTCGGCGAACCGGACCCGCTCGGCATCGGCGCCCAGCTCGCCTTGGAGCAGCTCGATCTTCGCCGCGCTGACCGCGACCAGCGCCGGTTCGCCCGCCTCCAGCGCGCCCATGACGAAGGGCACCGTGCCTGCCAGGAACCGCTCGTCGCTCTCGTAGAACATCACTTCATGGCGAAACTCCGGCTTGCCCACGCTTGAGTTGTACCCGTACCGACGGGTATTTCATGCATCGGGCGCGCGGTCGGTCGCTAATGAATGCACGGGCGGCGGCCTATCATCGGCCGCGATGGCGGCGACCGGGACGCTCGGCGGTGAGGGCTAGTGCGGGCGGTGGTCACGCGCGAGTACGGGCCGCCGGAGGTGATGGCGATCGAGGAGGTGCCACGGCCGGAGCCGATCCCGACCGAGGTCCAGGTGCGCGTCCACGCCGCCGGCATCAACCCGGTCGACTTCAAGACGCGCGCCGGCAAGGGCGTCGCCGCGGTGCTCGGCGAGCCACCGGTCCGGCTCGGTTGGGACGTCTCCGGGGTCGTCACCGAGGCCCCCGGCGGCGTCACCAGGTTCAGGGTCGGCGACGAAGTCTTCGGGATGCCGTGGTTCCCACGCCAGGCGGGCGCCTATGCCGAGTACGTGACCGCGCCCTCGCGACACTTCGCCGGCAAGCCCCATGCCCTCTCCCACGAGGAAGCGGGGGCGCTGCCGCTGGCCGGCCTGACCGCCTGGCAGATCGTCGTCGACACGATCGCGCTCGAGGCCGGCGCCGACCTGCTGATCCACGGCGCCGCCGGTGGCGTCGGCCACCTCGCCGCGCAGGTCGCCAAGGCGCGCGGCGCCAACGTGATCGGCACCGCCCGGGCCGAGCAGGCCGGCTGGCTGCGCGAACTCGGCGTCGACCAGGTGATCGACTATCGGAGCGAGCGCTTCGAGGACCTGGTCGCCGACCTCGACGCGGTGATCGACTTCACCGGCACCCAGGGCGAGCGCTCGCTGCCGGTGCTGCGACCGGGCGGCATCCTCGTCTCGGTCCCCAGCGGCGTGCCGCGGGAGCTCCTCGACCTGGCCGCGCGTAGCGATCGCCGCGCCACCGGCTTCCTGGTCGAGCCGGACCCGGCCGGCCTGGCCGGACTCTGCCACCTGGTCGAGGCGGGCCATCTTCAGATCAAGGTCGACCGCGTCTTCGACCTCGAGGAAGCCGCCGAGGCCCACCGCCAGGCGGAAGCGGGGCACGCCGGCGGCAAGCTCGTCCTCCGCGTCGCCTAAGCGCCGCCGCGGAGCCACGCCGATTGGGGCCGGTGGCGCCGCTCATCGCCCGCGCCTGCCGAAGCTGTGCCCGGCGGGGGCGACGGAGCGCAGCTCGGCCACGGCGAGCTCGCGGGCGCGGCGGGAGCTGGGTTCGGGTTGCGATTTGGAGCGAGCTCGGTGGGCTGGGGGCTGCTCGGGGCCGAGTGGCGGCGGCGCTTGCGCCTCGCCGCGCTCGAGCGGCTCGACGCTCTCGACGAGGACGTTGACGACGCCTTCGCGGCGCTCGAGCCGGCCGCGGGCGCGGACCATCACGGCGGCGCGGACGGTGGCGCGGTGGCGTTCGTAGACGCGCTTGGGGACGATCACATTGACGATCCCATGCTCGTCTTCCAGGGTCATGAAGACGATGCCCTTGGCGGTCCCCGGGCGCTGACGGGCGACGACCATGCCGGCGACCTCGACCATGCCGCCGTCCTTGGCCCGCTCCAGCTCGCTGCTGCTCAGCAGTGCCGGGTCGATGCCGGGGCGCATCAGCTCCATCGGGTGCTTGCCGAGGGCGATCCCGGTCGAGCGGTAGTCGGCGATCAGCTCCCCCCAGTCCCCGAGCGGCTCCAGCGGCGGCGCCTGCGGCGGCTCGATAGGTAGCGCCAGCTGGGTGCGGCGGGCGCCGCCGCGGCCGTTGGCGGTGACGCCCACGCCCCAGAGCGCCTGGCGCCGCTCGCCGCCGACGGGGGAGCCGCCGGTGCTTTCTGCCACGGTTGCGTCGGCGTGTGTCGCTGCGGCATCGAGCGGGGTCCCGTCCAGCGCCCCCGCCCAGGCCAGCCGTTCCAGACTGGCAATCCCCGCCCCCGAGCGCGAAGCCAAATCGGCGACCCCCCGATAGGCCCCACCCCGCTCCCGCTCCGCCACCAACGCCTCCATCTCCTCCTTCCGCACCCCTTTCACGTACCCCAACCCAACTCGCACGACCAATCCACCTCGAACCACTCCCGCACTGTGAGGTGGGGTCGGGGGACCCTCAACCGAACCTCCCCGCTGTTCGTGAGGGCGAGGGTCCCCCGACCCCACCACCGCGGCTCGTGGGGTTTCGACGTGGCAGAGGACCTTGCTGCGATTGGCGTCGGGCGGGACGATGCGGATGTTGCGGCGGCGCGCCTCCTGGACGAGGGCGTCGGGGGGGTAGAAGCCCATCGGCTGCTCGTTCAGCAGCGCGCAGAGGAACTCCTCGCCGCGGTGGACGCGCAGCCAGGCCGACTGGTAGGCGAGCAGCCCGAAGGCCGCCGAATGCGCCTTCGGAAAGCCGAAGCCGGCGAAGCCCTGGATCTGCTCCCAGACGCGTTCGGCCGTCTCCAGCGGGACCTTTTTCGCGCCCACGGCGCCGACCAAGAAGCTGTCGCGGTGTTCGTCGATCGCCTGCTGGGAGCGCTTACGACTCATCGCCCGCCGCAGCCGCTCGGCCTCGGCGTGGTTGAAATCGGCGAGGTCGATCGCGACCTCGAGCACCTGCTCCTGGTAGACGATCGTCCCCAGCGTCTCCTCCAGCGCTCCCTCCAGCAGCGGGTGCTCGTAAGGGATCTCGTACTCCCGGCTCTCGCCTTCGCACTGCCGCTGCAGCTTGCGGCGCTCTATATAAGGGTGGACGGCGCCGCCCTGGATCGGGCCGGGCCGGACCAGCGCCACCTGGACGGTGAGGTCGTCGAGGTTCTGCGGCCGCGTGCGCGGCAGCATCTGCATCTGCGCCCGGCTCTCGATCTGGAAGACGCCGGTGGTCTCGGCGGCGCGGATCGATTCGTAGGTCTCGCGATCGTCGAGCGCCAGCCGCGAGAGGTCGAGCTCCTCCCCCCGCGTGGTCGCGACTTCCTCGACGCAGCGCTCGACCGCGGAGAGCATCCCCAGCCCCAGCAGGTCGATCTTCAGCAGCCGCGCGTCCGAGCAGGAGTCCTTGTCCCACTGGACGATCTGCCGCCCCACCATCGCCGCCGGCACGATCGGGCAGACGTCGACCAGCGGCTCGGTCGAGATCACCATCCCGCCCGAGTGCTGGGAGGCGTTGCGGGGCAGGCCCATCGCGTCGTCGCAGAGCCAGAGCAGTGCCTTCCAGCGCGGCGCGGCGGCGCGCTCGGCGCCGATCGCGGCGATCACGTCCTGCTCCATTTCCCCTGCCGACTCGTGGAAGCCGGTCGTCTTCGCCACCCTCTCGATCTCCCCTGGCGGCAGCCCCAGCGCCTTGCCGAGGTCGCGGACGACCCCGCGCGGCCGGTAGGTCGGGAAGGCGGCGACCAGGGCCGAGCGGTCGGCGCCGTAGACCTCGTGGACGCGGGGGATCAGCACCTCGCGGATGTCGCGGGGGAAGTCGAGGTCGATGTCGGGCAGCGTCTGCGCTTCGTCGTTGAGGAAGCGGCCGGAGAAGAGGTTCTTCTCGACCGGATCGATGTGGGAGAGGCCGGTCAGGTAGCAGACGATCGAGCTGACGCTGGAGCCGCGTCCGCGGCCCGGCGGCAGCACCGCCCGGGCCGAGGCGCGGCCGCGCACCTCGACCGCGACTTCGCGGGCCAGCTCCAGCAGCTCGTGGTGGAGGAGGAAGAAGCCGGAGAGGTTGAGGTGGCGGATCGTCGCCAGCTCCTGGTCGAGACGGCCTTCCGCCTCATCGCGGCTGGGCCTGCCCGCGTAGCTCTCGGTGAGCCGGTGCGCGCAGAGTCCGGCGAGCTCGTCGTCGGCATCGCGGTCGCCCTGGCGCGGGTGCTGGTAGCCGAGGTCCGTGGTCAGGTCGAACTGGAGCCGCTCGCCGAGGCGCACGGTCTCGGCAACCGCCTCCGGGTGCTCGGCGAAACGTGCCGCCATCGCCGCCGGCGCAACCAGCGCCGAGCTGCGGTTGCCGCGCCGGCGCGGCTCGGACTCCTCCAGCGTCTCCCCCAGCCCGATGGCGACGAAGGCGTCCTGGAGGCGGCCGCGGCGGCGACTGTGGGAGTGGACGTTGCCGGTCGCCACGCAGGGGACGCCGAGCCGCGCGGCGAGCTGGGCGAGCCAGCGGTTGCGGGCGCGGTCGTGGCGCCAGTAGGGCCGCTGCAGCTCAACCCGGAAGCGCCCGCGCCCGAAGGCGCCGAGCAAGCGCCGGCCCAGCCGCTCACCCCGGGCCGTGTCCCGCCGCTCCCAGGCCCCCGCCAGGGCCCCGTCGCGGGCGCAGCCAGAGAGGCAGACCAGCCCCTCGGCGTGCTCCTCCAGCTGCTCCAGCGTCGCCCAGGGTTGGGAGGCGACGCGCCCCGGGTTGTCGCGCGTATGGGAGTGGGCCATCGTCAGCAAACGACACAGATTGCGATACCCCGTGGCGCTCTCGACGAGCAGCGTGAGGTGGGCGAAATCGGGGGACTCGGGCAGCGTCACCGTCAGCTCCGCGCCGGTGATCGGACGCAGCTCGAGCCCCTTGCACGCCTCGGCGAACTCGCGCGAGCCCCAGATCCCGTCGTGGTCGGTGAGGGCGAGGGCGGCATAGCCATGATCCTCGGCGGCGGCGGCCAGCTCCATGGGGGTCGAGGCTCCGTCGAGGAAAGAGAAGGCCGAGTGCGCGTGCAGCTCTATATAAGGAGCGCTGGGAGGCATCAGGCTCGCTGCCGGTACCAGCGTCCGCTGAGAGCACAGCGAAAGACGACGACGGAGCGACCGTTGGCCAGGGCCAGATCGAAGTAACGGCGCTGGAGCCGCTCGGGGATCCACCAGCGGTCGTCGACCTCCCACTCCTCGCGGACCGTCGCGACGTCGACGTCGCCGACCGCCAGGGGCGTACCGTTGGGGCCGGTCCTTGCCGTCACCGGCCTGGGCGCGTAGAGGCGGCGCAGTCCGGGGGTCGTCGCACCCACCGGCTACAGCTCGGGGAAGGGAGTCAGCAGCGCCCAGCGCTCGGGCACTCGGGAGGCGGAGTCGACTGGGAGGATCTTCAGCAGCGCCTCGGGCCCCTGCACCGCGCGGACCTCGCGGACCGCGGCGCCCAGGCGGCGCCGGCGCGGCTCCTCGCCACCGACCGCGAGCTCCGTCTGGTCGGCGGCCGCCGGGCCGAGGCCGAGCGCCCGCAGTCGCAGCGCCGCGACCGGACCGGGCAGCGACTCCAACCGTGGCGTCAGCAGCGAGCGCAGGGTCCGGGCCGAGGCGGTCGGCCTGCCCAGCCCCTGCTCGACGCTCCAGCTGCCGCCGGCGCTGAGCAGGGCGCCGAAGCGCAGGCCGAGCAGGGTGCGACCGCGGCGCTGGGGAGCGGCTAGCAGGCGGTCGACCAGCAGCGCCAGGGCGCGCTCGAGCTGGCTGCCGGCGGTCCCCTCCGGCAGCTCGATCTCCTCCACCAGCTCCTCGTGCGGAGTGCGCGGGCGCAGCGGCTCGTCTTCGCCCCGGGCGAGACGGCGGGCCTGGAGCCCGAGCGGCCCGAAGCGGTCGGCGACCCGGTCCGGCGAGATCCGCGAGAGCGCCTGCAGGGTGTCGATGCCGAGGCGCTCGAGGGTGACGACCAACTCCTCGGCCTCGCGCCCGGGCGCGTCGAGGCGCAGCGACAGGATCGCGGTCGAGATCGGGGCGAGGAAGACGTGTAGGCGATCCGCCGGCACCGACACCCGCTTCAAAGCCGCGGCGAAGGCAGTGAAGCGGTCGGGCGCGGTGCCGATTCTGATCGGTGTGCGCGTTGCCAGGGGGGTCGAGGCGCCCGCCCGGCGTCTCGACCCCCGGTCACCCCGACGCGACGACCCGGTGACTGCCGCGCGCGCCGCCGCGAGCACCCCGGCGCTATCGCCGCCGTGGATCCCCCGCAACCCGTCGACCGCGAAGAAGGCCTCCCCCACCCGCTCCGACTCGACCGCGGCGCCGATCGCCTCCAGCCGTCGCACCATCGCCTCGGTCCTCTCCGCCGCCTCGACCGGATCGGGAAGAGCGGTGCGCCCGGGCCGTAGCCCCCCGGAAAGGCCCGGGCGCGCAGGAGACCCCAAACGACTGTCGATGACGCAGGCGATCTCCATACGAACATATGTTCGTATATCGCGGCTGCGGAATCAAGGGCAAATGGCCAGAAGTCGCTGCGTCAGCTATGCCGAGGAAGCACCACCGTGTTCGTCGAAACGGTCGACCGCGGCAAGCAGCGCTTTCGTGCGTGCCCGGGTCTCTTTAATTTCCTTCCGAGACTGTCTCTGCGAAACCTCCACGCGAGCAATCAAGGCAGTCAAAACCTTCTCACTGTCTCGAAGAAGTTCGCGATCGAACTCGCACAGGCTCCGCCAACGATCGTCTTCGCAACTCGACATGAAACTTATTGTCTCAGGTGAGCATCGCGACCAGCTCATCCTCGAGCTCGGGAAGCCCGGCAGCTTCCCCCGCCATCACCCTCTTACCGATCAGCATTGCGATCCCCGCCACCATGGACCACTCGGCATTGGACACTTGGCGGCCGGCGCGCAACCGTGCCGCGAAATCCTCGATCGTGGCGTCGTTGCGCTTCGCGCCGGCCGGGCCGAGCGCCAGCACCTCGATCGTCAGCAGCCGTGCCGTCGGCGCGTCGGCGGCGAGCAGGTCCAGCAGAGTGCGAACAGCGGCACGCACCTTTGCCTCCCCTGCCCTCGCGCAGGCGCGATCGACCTCCTCCAGCAGACGTCCCGACAGCTCGCGATGGGCCTCCAGTGCGCACTCCAACTTGCCGGCGAAGAGCTTGTAGAAGGTCGCGGTTGAGACGCCCGCACGGTGGGCGAGCTCCGCGACCGAGGTCTCGGCGTACCCCCCCTCTCCGCAGGCCTCAGCGGTTGCCGCGATCAGCCGTTCCCGCTGGTTGCGAGCGACGACATCCGCCGGGATCCCATGGGCACCGGTCGGCAGTCGGCGGACACCCCCCTCATCGGCAGAGCTCATGACATGAATATGCCAGCCCGAAATCTAAGCGGGGGGCCACGATCGCTCGTGGCCCCGCCGCCTGACTTCAACTCGCGCTCAGATCGGGCTCCATACCCGACAGAACGTGGCTATTCGATCGCGAGCCCCTGCTGCACGCCGCTGGAGTTCTTGGCCGACAGCACCGGGACGACCCTCATGGTGCCTTCGGTGAACGTCCCCTGTTGGGCGCAACTCCCACCTGTGGCGGTTGCGGTCACGGTTCCCGTTGCGGCCATGTTCAGCTTCACCGTGCGCAATCTCCCCGAGCCTTCGTTGGTGAGGCTGGGAGCCCCCAGGCCACTCTGGGGGCCCAGAGTGAAGACGCAACCCGGCGTCGTGATCGAGATCGGTTTTGCCGCACAACCGGCACCGACGATCGCGAACGCGCCTTTTGCCTGCACTTCATAGCTGCACCCGCCCGCGCTGATGTATTCGTCGGGAATTTTGGTGACTTCGTGGAATGAGTCGAACGAGCAACCGTGGAATGCCGGCACCAGGGCGATGGCTGCCGCTGAGGTGGTGGCCATCGTCGCGCTGTAGTTGATGCTTTCGCACTCGACCTGGCCGTTGGTCGAGAGGCCGAACTCCGATTTGACGCTGACGCCCGCTCCGGCAATGGTCACCGGCGCTTCTTCGGCGGCGAACATGGAGGGAGGGGCGGGCGAGGTGGCTTCGATTTCCGCCGCCGCCGGCACGCCGCTTTTTGCGCCTTTGATCGTCCATTCATCGGTGTAGGTGCCGTTGCTGAACGTGCCTACGGGCCCGAAGCACGTCTGGCCGTTACGAGTGAAAGTGATGCCGGTCAGTTTGACGACCGCGGTGAGGGTCGGTGGGCTGGTGGCAACGTTTTTGTATTCGATGGTGCCGAGACCGCCCTGGTTGCCGATCTGGGTCAGGCAGCCTTCGCTTTCGGTGGACATCGGCGTTTCGCAGCCGGTGATGTCAATCGTGCCGCTCAGTCCCGGACCCGGCCCCGCGTGCAGGCGGAACTTGCAGCCATGCATCGTCCAGGTGGCCGGAATGCCGCTGCCGCGGGTGCATCCGTTCAATGCCGGCGTGACGGTCACATCTTTGACGGATTTGTTGACCGTTTCGCCGGCGAAGGTCACGCTGGAGCAGGTGATCGATTCTCCATTTAGCGAGAGCACATGGCTTTTGCCGGTGGAGCTTCCGCCCCATTGCTCCGGTTCAGTCTGCGCTTTGAAGTTGTTCGCCGAAGCCATGCTGGCCCCCGCGATTGCGATCAGGGCCAGCGCCATGGCTGTGGCGACGCCCAGGGTCTTGATGTTTCTCACTCGATACCTCCCCTGCCCGGCGTTTCGACCGCCAGGTTTGTTTTGACTGGTGTACTGATATTTAGTTACGAGCTTCTTGACCTGATGCCCGCCCTGCAAGCCTCGCCGGTAGGCCTTGTCCCGCGCCTGGTCAATGTGGCCAGCACGGGGAGCAGATTCGGATGCCGTGACCAGGGCTCAGCGCGAGGGGCGCCGCTGGGCGAGCGCCGCCGCGCGCGCGTCCTCGATCCGCAGGGCGGCGCCGATCTCGGCGAGCCGGGAGGAGATCGGCCTGCCGATCGCGGCTTCGACCGCCCGCAGGCGGCTGGCGACCGTCTTGCGGTTCACCCTCAGCGCCGCTGCGGTCGAGGAGACGTTGCCCTCGGCTGCGAGGTATGCGCGCAGCGTCTCTCTCGCCAGCTCTCCTCCGTCGCTACCTTCATCGAGGGGCACCAGGTAGATCTCGCGCAACGAGGTCGCCAAGAGCTCGTCTTGGAGGACCGAGGCGAGCAGGGCGACGTCGGCGTAGCCGACCACGGGGTCGGGCCCCTCCCTCGCGACCGGCAGGCCGGCTTTTGCCTGGCGATGGCTGAGGCGCCAGCCCCCCAGGCCCTCGGCGGACTCCCCGAGGGCGAGGCAGAGCCCTGGGGGCAGCTTCGAGGAGAGGACGCACCGCAGGCTCTCGGGGTCGAGGGCACGCCTGCCTCCGAGCCAGGCCCATACGGTTGCCTCCCCACGAGGCACCAGCAGCAACCGACGGTCCAGCGGCCTGGCCAGCTCCCGTACCGCCTCCTCGGCATCTGGACCCCTGGCGACAAGGCCGAGGTGGACGGCGTCGAACTCATAGGCGATCTCGGAGGTATCCAGGCGCTGGCCTTCGAGCAGTTGCTCGACCCGCCTGGCCAGGCGCTGCTCGGCTGAGCCCGGCTTTGCCTTCGCCTCGCGCTCATACTCCTCGCTGACCGCGGCGATCAGGCGATCGAGCAGTGCGGCCTGGACTCGGAGCAGGCGCTTCAAGGAAGCGCCGTCCAGGGCACCGCTCCTCTCGGACTCCTCGATCAGGAAGTCGCCGAGCAGGGTGTAGCCGGCTAGGTAGCGGCGCAGGACGGTTTCCAGCTTGACTCCGTGTCTTGCCGCGAGGCGGGCTTGGGATAGAAGCGTCGTCGGTATTGGCGGCGGATGCTCCTCGCTGCGCTCCACGGCCTCGATTCCGAACTCGATCGCGGCAGAGACCGCCGCCCTAATCCCTTCTATGTATTCGGGATCGGGCTTTTCCTTGGGATCGGCGATCGAGGAGACCCGGGTCAGGGTCGCCTGTTCGATCTCTGAACGTCGAGCGCGCAGGCGCGGTGCGAGTCCCCTGCGGATCTCTTCGATGCGCATCGCGATGGCGCTTATCCCCCTGCTTACGTGACCCCTAGTGGAGCGCCGCCCTGGCGGCGCTTTTACTTCTTGTGCTTCTTGTGCTTGTGCGCCTTGCCCTTACGAACCTTCGGGCACTTCGCCTTCAGCTTCGGCTTCAGCCGCAGCGCCTTGCCGTTGTGAGCCGTGAAGTCAGCCGTCGCCTTGTGCTTGCCTTTGCAGATGTCGGTGCTGTTTTCCAAGAGGCCCTTCTTGCCGGCGGGCAGGCTCAGGGTGAACTTGGAGACCGGGGCGTCGGGGACGGCTTCAAAGGAGTTGCGGATGCCGCCGCGCACCGAGTCCACCCGTCCGACCAAGACGACGTGGATCTGGCCGTTCAGATCAGCGACCAGGTCTGGGAGCGGGTTGGAGGAGGAGCGCAGGTAGACCGGGCCTTCCAGGGGCTCCTCGAGCAATGGCGTGATCGCCCTGGCCCTGCCGTAGATCGAGCCCTTGGGGCAGGCATTGGCGGCGAACTGCACCCGGGTGCAGATCGTGCGGATGTGGGACTGGGCGAGGAACTCCGAATGCGGCAGGGCGACCACGGCCTTGGCGATGTTGGAGTAGGCGCCTGCTTTGGGGTAGGTGAG
>DATBDU010000009.1:0-23485 GCA_036269775.1 Solirubrobacterales bacterium | reverse complement strand
CGATCATCGGCGGAACCGGAGCGCTGGGCTACGGCCTGGCGCTGCGCTGGGCGCGCGCGGGACACGCGGTGGTGATCGGCTCGCGCAGTCAGGAGCGCGCCGCCGAGACCGCCCGGAGGCTCTCCGAGCTCGCGCCGGACGCGGAGATCGAGGGCCTGCCGAACGAGCAGGCCGCAAAGCAGGGCTCGGTCGTCTTCCTGACCGTCCCGTTCCGGGCCCAGTCGGAGAACCTCAACAACCTGCGCGAGGCGCTCAGCCCCGGTCAAATCCTGGTCGACTGCACGGTGCCGCTGGCGGCCGCGGTGAGCGGCAAAGCGACGCGCTCGCTCGGCGTCTGGCAGGGCTCGGCCGCCCAGCAGGCGCAGGAGATGGTGCCCGAGGGCGTCACCGTCGTCGCCGCCCTGCACACCGTCGGCGCCCCGACCCTGTCCGACAGCGGTGCCGAGCTGGATGAGGACGTCCTCGTCTGCGGCGACTGCAAGGCCGACAAGACCCGCGTGGCGCGGCTGATCGAGTTGATCCCCGGGCTGCGCGCGGTCAACGCCGGGCCGCTGGAGATGGCGCGCATCGTCGAGCAGCTGACGCCGATGCTGATCTCGGTCAACAGCCGCTACAAGGCCCACGCCGGCATCCGCCTCACCGGTTTGCCCGACGCCGACCACTGGGATTAGCCGGGAGATGAGAGTCGTCCTCCTCGCCGGCGGTACCGGAGGCGCCAAACTCGCGGCGGGGATGCAGGAGGAGCTCGGCTCCGAACTGACGGTGATCGTCAATACCGGCGACGACATCGAGGCGCTCGGCGTCCACGTCTCCCCCGACCCCGACCTGGTCACCTACTGGCTCAGCGGCGAAATCGACGAGGAGCGCGGCTGGGGGCTCCGCGACGACACCTTCACCGTCTTCGAGCGACTCCAGCAGCTGGGGGCGCCGAGCTGGTTCGGCCTCTCCGACCGCGACCTCGCCGCCTGCCTCTACCGGCGCCAGTTCATCGAGGAGGGCGGACGGCCGACCGACGCGCAGGCCCAGATCGCCCGCGGCCTCAGGGTTGAGGCGAGGGTGCTGCCGATGTCCGACGGGCCGGTCCGCACCAAGGTCCTGACCGCCGCCGGGCGGCGCGACCTGCAGGAGTACCTGATCGTCGACCGCGGCGAGCCGGACGTGGTCGGCGTCGAGTTGCAGGGAATCGAGCACGCCGAGCCGAGCCGCGAGGTCCTGGACGCGCTGCGCGCCGCCGAGGCGATCGTGGTCGGGCCCTCCAACCCGGTGATCAGCATCGGTCCGATTCTCGCCGTGCCCGGCATGCGCGACGCGATCGCCGCCTCCCCCGCTCCGGTCGTTGCGGTCAGCCCCTATGTCGCCGGCCAAGTCGTCAAGGGACCGACGGACCGCTTCATGGAAGCGCTGAACCGGCCGACTACGGCCGCCGGCGTCGCCTCGCTGTACGCCGGTCTGATCGATGGCATGGTCGTCGACGAGGGCGACCCCGACCCGCCGCCGGTCGAGGTCGCGACGCTCGCCGCCGCGACCCTGATGGAGGGCGCCAGCGGCCGCGCCCGGGTCGCCCGCATCGTGCTCGACTACGCCGCTACCCTCGCCACAGGGTGAACGCCACCGCGGTCCTTCCCGTCAAGCGCTTCAACGCCGCCAAGCAACGCCTCGCGGCTGGACTCGGCGGCGAGCAACGCCGAACGCTGGTGGCGGCGATGGTTGCCGACGTGCTCGAGGCGATCAGTGAGGCGCGGACGATCGAGCGCACGATCGTCGTCAGCGGCGACCCGGTGGCCCAGGCACTCGCCGCCGACGTGGGGGCAGAAGTGGTTCCCGACCCCAATGAGGGCGGCCACGTTGGCGCGGTGCTGGCCGGGATCGCCCGGGCCGAAGCCGAGGGAGCCGCCTGCGTCGTCCTCCTCGCCGGCGACTGCCCGTTGCTGGAGCCGCGCGAGCTGGACCGGTTGCTGACCGGTGTCCCCGAGGGCTACGTGGGGATCGTCCCCGACCGCCACGGGACCGGCACCAACGCCCTGGTCCTGAGCCCGCCCGACGCGATCGTCCCTGCCTTCGGCGAGGGCAGCCGCGCTCGCCACGTCGCGGCCGCCCGCGAGGCCGGGATCGCCTTCGGGGTCGAGGAGCTGGCCTCCCTGGGCCTCGATCTCGACACCCCCGCCGACGTGATCGCCCTGACCCGTGAGCTGGAGTCCCGCCGCGGCCGCGCCCGGCGTACCGCCAAGGCACTGGGCATATGAGTGGGGCGGGGCTGCGGATCGTCCCGATCGCCGGCCTGCCCGAGTTCGAGGAGGGCATGAAGGTCGGCGAGGAGATCGCCGAGCGGACCCAGCTCGAGGACGGCGACGTCGTCGTCATCTCGCAGAAGATCGTCTCCAAGGCGGAGGGCCGCGTCCGCCGGCTCTCCTCGGTCCTGCCCGGCGCCGAGGCGCGCAGGCTCGCCGCGGTCCTCGGCAAAGAGCCGGCGCTGGTCGAGCTGATCCTCGCCGAGAGCGAGGAGGTGCTGAGAGCCGAGCGCGGCGTCCTCATCGTCGAGACCCGGCACGGCTTCGTCTGCGCCAACGCCGGCATCGACAGCTCCAATCTGCCGGACCCCGACACGGTCTGCCTCCTCCCCGAAAACCCGGACGCCTCCGCCCGCCAGATCCGAAGCGAAATCACTATGGCCCTCGCTGGGGATCCGGGCATGGGGGTCGCCGGACACTCAGCCCGAAGGGCGTCCGCCGACCCCCATGCCCGGATCCCCCCCACCGTGGCCGTAGTAATCAGCGACAGCTTTGGCCGCGCTTGGCGACTGGGCCAAGCCGAGGTGGCGATCGGCTGCGCCGGCCTCGCCCCGCTGGACGACTGGCGCGGCCGCCAGGATGCCAGCGGGCGCGAGCTGGAGGCGACCCTGATCGCGATCGCCGACGAGGCGGCCAGCGCCGCCGACCTCGTCCGCGACAAGGTCAGCGGCACCCCCGTCGCGATCGTCCGCGGCCTCGACCGCCACGTCGGCGCCGCGGACGGCCCCGGCGCGGCCGCCCTGCGCCGGCCCCGCGCCGAGGACCTCTTTCGTTAGGCCCCGCTAGTCCCGCTTGAGGGCGTCCTTGACCTTGTCGGACACCTTCTCGACGCCCTCCTTGACCTTGCCGGTGCCCTGGTCGACCTTTCCCTCCCGCTTCAAGTCCTCATCGCCGGTGAGGCTGCCCGCGGCCTCCTTGACACGCCCCTTGGCGTCGTCCTTGTTCTCGATCTCGTCGCTCATCGCATTCCTTTCGTGGTCGTGCGGCCTCTGTCGAGTACCGGCTACCCAGTTCGGGAACGGCTAAAGCGGCACCGGCTGGTAGGTCTCGAGGATCTCGTAGAGGGTCGAGCGCTGGGCCGGCTCGCGACCGGCGGCGCGAGCGGCCTCGATTAGCTGCTCTGGCTCCAGGCGGACGCCGTGCTGGGAGCCTGCCATGCGCGAAATGTTCTCCTCCATCAGGGTGCCGCCGAGGTCGTTGACGCCCCAGCGCAGCGACTCGGTCGCCCCCTCCAGCCCCATCTTCACCCAGCTCGCCTGCAGGTTGGGGATCGTCCTCCCCAGCGCCAGGCGGAACGCCGCGGTGTGCTTGAGGTTGTCGGCCATCGAGATCTCCTCGATCCCGTGGGTGCGGCCGAGCATCGTGTTGAAGGGGATGAAGCTGAGCGGCACGAACTCGGTGATGCCGCCGGTCCGTTCCTGCAGGCCGCGCACGACCCGCATGTGGCGGGCCAGCTCGCGCGGCTCCTCGATGTGGCCGAACATCACCGTCGAGGTCGAGCGCAGCCCAGCCCGGTGCGAGGCTTCGATGATCTCGACCCAGCGGTCGGCGGGGAGCTTGTTCGGTGAGATGCGCTGCCGTACACCGTCGTCAAGCACCTCCGCCGCGGTGCCCGGGGTCGAGCCCAGCCCGCATTCGAGCAGGTACTCGAAGACCTCGCCGGGCTGCTTGCCCGAGCGCTCGCACATGTAGTGGACCTCCATCGGCGAGTAGGCGTGCAAGTGCAGCTCTGGTGCCACGTCCTTGGCCAGCCGCAGCCATTTGCCGTACTCCTCCAGGGTCAGGTCCGGGTGGATGCCGCCCTGCATGCAGAGCTCCGTCGCCCCGAAATCGACCGCCTCGCCGATCCGCGCCGCGAAGTCCCCTTCGGAGACCTCGTAGGCGTCGGGCGAGCGCTTGCCCTGGCCAAAGCCGCAGAAGGCGCAGCCGACCACGCAGATGTTGGTGAAGTTGATGTTGCGGTTGACCACGAACGTCGCCTGGTCACCGTGCAGCTCCGCCCGCAGCTCATCGGCGGCAACCCGCATTTCCTCGATGACCTCCGGGCGCCCCTCGGAGAACAGCGCCGTCAACTCGTCCTCGCTGAGCTCGAGCCCCTCGCGCCCCCTCGCGATCGCCGCCTCGGCCAGCCCCGGATCCAGCGCCTCTTCGCTCCTGCGCCCCGACCCGCGCCGCGGGATGAAGCTCCAGTACTTCAGCTTGATCACGTCGAGGACCCCCTGCTCCATCCACTCGGAGTCCATGTACTGCGGATAGACGCAGAGCCGCTCGGTCAGCGCAAACCCCTTCGGTGCCAGCTCCTTACGCACCTGGTGCGGGCTCGGAAACGGCTCCTCAGGCGAAATGTGGTCTCCGTTGGCGGACAGCCCACCCAGGTCGGTCGCGCCTGCTTCAACCAACTCGGGCCACCAGTCCGACAGGTTTGGCGGGATCTGCACCCCGACATCCGGCATCAGCCGCTTCGACTCCTGAATCAAGCGCTTGATCCCCTCTATTCCAACTGGACTCGCCCACCCCGGCATCGGCAACCCGCCGTCGGCGCCGGGAGATGGGGATGACCCCGGACGAGCCTCCCCATCTGTTGCGAGGGAGGGGTCATCCCCATCTCCCGCCCACCGCTCGCGCGAAGCTGCATCCGCGATATCCGCTACTTCGGCCCCGTAGTACTTCGGATGCGGAACGAAGTTCTGCAGGATCACCTCCTGCAGATGGCCGTAGCGTTCATGCAGCCGTGCAAGAGCTTCGAGTGATTCGACCCGCTCCTCCTCGGTCTCGCCGATCCCGACCAGAATCCCGCTCGTAAAGGGGATCTTCAACTCGCCGGCCGCCTCGATCGTCGCCAGCCGCCGCGCCGGGTGCTTGGTCGGCGAGCCGGCGTGCACCGTCTCCATCAGCCGCTCCGAGATCGACTCCAGCATCAGGCCCTGCGAGGCCGTCACCTCGCGCAGGCGCGCCAGGTCGGCACGGTCGAGCACGCCGAGGTTGGTGTGCGGGAGCATCCCCCGCTCCAGCGCCCGCTCGCAGGCCCAAACCACATAGGACGTGAAGTCGTCGTGGCCCCACTCGGCCAGCCGCGCCGCCACCTCCGGGTTGACCTCAGGTCGCTCCCCGGTGAGGACCAGCAGCTCCTTGGTGTTGCGTTTGAGCGCCTCGTCCAGCAGCCGCTCGACCTTCTCGGGCGCGTGGATGTGCGCCCGGTGCGTCGCGAACGCGCAGTACTTGCAGTAGCACTGGCAGGTGCGGGAAAGGGAAAGCGTGTAGTTGCGGGAGAAGGTGACCCTTCGCACGCAGCCCAAGCTACTGCAACCGCCGGGCCGGCCAGGCCCGGCGGCTTACCGCCTGCTTACGGAGCGGGTTTCGTCGGGTTGTCCGGCGTGGCGCGTTTGGCCACCGGCGGCCTGACGTGCTCCGGCGGTTCGGTCGGCGGCAGCCCACCCGGCTCGAGGATGAACCTGTAGACGACCGCGGCCAGCAGCGAGCCGACGATCGGGCCGACCAGGTAGGGCCAGACGCCGCCGAAGGTGTTGCCGACGAGAGCGGGCCCGAACCAGCGAGCCGGATTGAAAGAGCCGCCGGTCAGCGGGCCGCCGACCATGACGATGAAGCCGAGGGTGGTGCCGATCGCCAGCGGCGCCCACTCCTTGAGGCTCTTCTCGGAATAGACCGCGGTGAGGATGACGAGGACGAGGCAGAAGGTTCCGACCGCCTCGACGATCGAACCGGCGAAGTTGCCACTCAGCAGACCGCTGACCTGGGCGGCGCCGTAATGGGTGGCTCGACCCTCGTCCAGCAGCAGTCCCTTGCAGAGCAGGGCGCCGAGCACGCCTCCGGAGAGCTGAGCCAGCATGTAGATCACGCCGTCGAGCGGCTTGATCCGCCGGATCACAAGCGCGGCAAGCGTCACCACCGGGTTGAAATGCCCGCCGCTGACGACGCCGAACATCACGATCAACCCGAACAACAGGAAGGCGTGGACCAGCCCGATTACCGCGAAGTCCGAGCCGAACTGCGCCTGGCTTCCGGTCGATACGAACAGCACGACAACACTGGTGATGAAAAAGACCAGCAAAAGCGTGCCGATCAACTCAGAAAGATATGCGGCTAGACCTCGTTCCTGCACTCTGTTCCCTCCTCGATCCCGTGATCAGGTAAGCGGCGGCAGTCTACTCATATTTGCTCAATGAATTAAGTTCGCAGGCAGATGAGACGTGTTGTCGCGCTGCTGGCGGCCGTCCTCGTGCTCGCCGGCGCCGCCGGCTGCGGCGGGGACGGCGCGGAACCGGGCGTGCCGAAAGGCGCGACGCTCGTGCTCGATTTCACCCCGAACGCGGTCCACTCCGGGATCTACGCGGCGCAGGGGGAAGGCTTCTATGCCGACGCCGGGGTCGACCTGAAGATCCGCCAGCCCGGCGAATCGACCGATGCCCCGAAGCTGCTGGCCGCGGGGCGCACCGAGTTCGCGATCCTCGACATCCACGACCTCGGTATCGCTCGCGAGAAGGGCCTCGACCTGGTCGGCGTGATGCCGATCGTGCAGCGCCCGCTGGCCGCCGTGATCGCCCGCTCCGGCGGCGGCGTGCGCCGGCCCCGCGACCTCGAGGGGCGGACGGTCGGCGTCACCGGCCTGCCCTCCGACGAAGCCGTCGTCGACTCCGAGGTCAGCGCCGACGGCGGCGACCCGGCGCGGGTCGATGAGGTGACGATCGGCTTCAACGCAATCTCGGCGCTGGCCGCCGCCAAGGTCGACGCCGCGACCGGCTTCTGGAACGCCGAGGGCGTGGCGCTGCGACGCAAGGGCGTCCCCGTCCGCATCTTCAAGGTCGACCGCTACGGGGCGCCGCCCTACCCCGAGCTGATCCTCACCACCTCGCGCCAAACCCTCGACGAGGACCCCGCGATGGTCCGCTCCGTCGTCGCAGCCACCCGCCGCGGCTACGCCTTCGCGGAGCAGCATCCCGCCAAAGCCCTCGACGACCTGCTCGCCGCCGACCCGGCCCTCGACCGCGCCGAACAGCAGGCCCAGCTCACGGTGCTGCGCCCGGACCTCCACCCCGCTCCCTTCAATCCAACCATCCTCCGCGCCTGGTCGAGCTGGGACGTCGCCCACGGCCTCCTCCAGCACCCCGCGGACATCACCCGAGCCTTCGACCTGCCCTGAAAGGGGAACGAGCCGGCCGGAGGGCTGAGCCAGGTACACCTCGCCGGACACTCAGCCCGAAGGGCGTCCGCCGAGGTGTACCTGGCTCAGCCCTCCACGCCCGACTGTCCCTCGAGCAGGCGCTTCGCGAGCGCCGGCAGTTCCCGGGCCAGGCGCGACCGCGGCACCACCAGGTCGACCCCCGCCGCCTCGGCCACTTCGCGCGTCTCCACGTTGACGTGCGAGTAGTAGCCGAGCACCGGGATCCCCAGCCCGACCAGGGCTTCGGGATTCTCCACGTCGAGGTCGGCGACCAGCAGCTCGGCCTCGTCGAGCGGAGCCTCCTGCAGGGACGGCGACAGCGTCACCTCGTGGCCGGCGGCGCTCAGGGTCGCCTCGACCTTGCTGCCCAGCATCAGGTCGGCGGAGACCGCGACGACCCGGGCCATTAGAGCGAGCGGCGCTGGCGGAACTCTTCGCGGACGCTCTCCGGCCGGCCCCACATCTGCACGACCTCGGAGCGCCCCTCGCGCACCTCGGCGACCGCGATCTCGCCGCTGACGCCTTCGCCGTCGAGCTTCGCCAGTACGCCCTTAACGGTCTCAGCCGCGGCCGCATGACCGAAGCTGTGGGCGACGAGTAGCCGCCAGTGCCAGTCGGCGTGCGGGTGGTCATAGACCTGCGCGTTGACCTGGCTCAGCGCCACGGCGCTGTCGACGTAATGGGCCTCGTCGTCGATCCGCAGGTCGAGCTCGAGGTCGGTCCAATCCGGCGGCAAGGCATCGAGAATCTGGTTGAAGTCTGCTTCCAGGCTCATCGGCAAAAGCGTACCCGGTGGGGCGGGGAGCGCCCCTCCGCCGGACACTCAGCCCGAAGGGCGTCCGCCGGAGGGGTGCTCCCCGCCCCACCCATGCACACCTATGCGAAGAAGACCTGCTGCAGCAGGAAGACGTTGAGGGCGATGATCAGAGCGGCGAGGACGCCGGCGAGGGCGGTCAGCCAGCCCGGATTGACCAAGTCCCCCATCACCTCGCGGCGGCTGGCGATGATCAGCAGCGGTACCAGGGCAAAGGGAATCCCGAAGGAGAGGACCACCTGACTGCCGACCAGGGCGTCGGTCGGGTCGATGCCGATCGCCAGCACCACCAGCGCCGGGGCAAGGGTGATCGCGCGGCGCAGGAAGAGCGGGATGCGGCGGCGGATGAAGCCCTGCATCACCACCTGGCCGGCCATCGTGCCGACCGAGGAAGAGGCGAAGCCGGATGCCAGCAGGGCGATGCCGAAGACGGTTGCGGCGCGGTTGGAGACGAGCGTCTGCAGCCCTTCGAAGGCGCCGTCGATGGAGTCGACGCCAGTCAGCCCGCTGCTGTGGAAGAGCGCCGCGGCGACGATCATCATCGAGAGGTTGACCAGGCCGGCCAGCGAGAGGGCGATCACGACGTCGACCTTCTCGAAGCCGAGGATCCGCTTTTTCTCGGCGGCGTCGCGGCCGACGATGCGCCGCTGGGTCAGTGCCGAGTGCAGGTAGACGACGTGCGGCATCACCGTCGCGCCGATGATCCCGGTGGCCAGCAGGATGCTCTCGGTGCCGGCGAAGCCGGGGACGAAGAGGTGGTTGGCGATTTCGCTCGCCTGCGGCTTGGCGTCGAAGAGCTCGTAGACGAAGGAGGCGACGACGACGCCGACCAGGACGCTGATCCCCGCCTCCAGTCGCCGGTAGCCCATCTGCTGCAGGCCGAGGATCGCGAAGGCGCCGGCGCCGGCGATGATCCCGGCCGGGAAGAGCGGGATGCCGAAGAGCAGGTTGAGGCCGAGCGCGGCGCCGACCACCTCGGCGACGTCGGTCGCCATCGAGACCAGCTCGGCCTGCAGCCAGAGGCCGATCGAGGTGCGGCGGGAGAAGCGTTCGCGGCAGAGCTCGGCGAGGTTCTTGCCGGTGGCGATGCCGAGCTTGGCCGACTGCGTCTGTACCAGCATCGCGATCAGGTTGGCCGAGAGGACGACCCAGAGCAGCAGGTAGCCGAACTTGGCGCCGCCGGCGATGTTGGTGGCGAAGTTGCCGGGGTCGATGTAGGCGACGGCGGCGATGAAGGCGGGGCCGAGGAAGGGCCAGATCCGGCCGACGCCGCGGCTGTGGCCGTCGAGCGAGCGGCGCGCCGCCTCGGCGACCCGCGCCTCGCCGGGGAGGACGCTCTCGACCGTCGCTTCGCTGCGCCGCGCCAGCTTCACCCGTGCCCGCCTTCGCCAGGGGGAGGCAGCAGGTCGGGCCCGGGAATCGGGGTGCCGTGCGGATCGTGGCTCGGTTCGCCGAGCTTGGCCGCGATCAGCGACTCCAGCTCCTCGGAGATGTAGTGCTCGAGCACCTCCGCCTCCTCGTGGACGCGGTCGGCCG
Organism: Solirubrobacterales bacterium; assembly: GCA_036269775.1. Taxonomy (GTDB): domain Bacteria; phylum Actinomycetota; class Thermoleophilia; order Solirubrobacterales; family 70-9; genus VAYN01. Next base: position 13,668 of record DATBDU010000009.1, on the reverse strand, counting down.
GCATCCCCAGCGCCTCGGAGAGGTAGGCCTCGATCAGCCGGTGATGGCGGATCACCTCCAGCGCCACCTTCTCCCCCCCGGGAGTCAGGCTGACGCCCTTATAGGGCATGTATTCGACCAGGCCCAAGCCGGCCAGGCGTTTCAGCATCGAGGTCGCGGTGGCCGGCGTCACCTCGAGCCGCTGGGCGACCTCGCCGTTGAGGACCAGCCCCTCGCGCTCCAGCGAGATCGCGTAGATCGCCTTCGCGTAGTCCTCGATCGCCTCGGTTTTCGTCTCGGCTGGTTTTGACACGTCTAAATCAAAGTTAGACGAATCTAAAAGAGGGTGCATGTCCGGCGATGAGGAGGACCCTCTCTCGCAACAGCGGGGAGGCTCGTTCGGGTCCTCCTCATCGCCGGACACGGTCGCTTCCTAGAATCATTTGGGATGAACGCTTCTGTGACCGTTGAGCTGGATGCGCAATATCGGCAGCTGCGTGAGGAATGTGGGCTGCTCGACAGGTCCGGGCGCGGGAAGCTGCTGGTCAGCGGGGCCGATGCGGCCGAGTACCTGCAGGGACAGCTGACCAGCGACGTCGAGGCGCTGGAGGTCGGCGACGGGCAGTACGCGGCGCTGCTCGACCGCAAGGGACACATGCAGGCCGACATGCGGGTGCTGCGCCCAACCGCCGACGAGGTCTGGCTCGACACCGAGCCGGAGGCGCTGGCCGCCGCCCGCCGCCATCTCGAGATGTACTCGATCGGGCGCGAGGTGAAGGTCGTCGACGTCAGCGAGGAGCGGACGATCCTCTCCCTGATCGGCCCCCGCAGCGTCGAGATCGGGGGAACCGCGGCGCTGCCGCTGAACGCCTGCGAAACGACCACCGTCGCCGGGGTCGAGTGCCTGACGGTCGGGACGGCCACCGGCATCGACCTGATCGCCGCCGCCGCGCACGGCGAGCGCCTGCGCGATGCCCTGCTGGCCGCCGGCGCTGTCGAGGTCTCCGCGCAGGCCGCCGAGATCCTCCGCATCGAGTCCGGCACTCCCCGCTTCGGCGCCGAGATGGGAACCGAGACGATGCCGGCCGAGGCGGGAATCGTCGAGGACGCGGTCAGCTTCACCAAGGGCTGCTATATCGGCCAGGAGACGGTCGCCCGCCTCCACTACAAGGGTCGCCCCAATCGCCACCTGCGGGGCCTGCGCTTGAGCGCTCCGGCCGAGCCCGGCGCGGCCCTGCGGCTCGGCGAGAAGGAGGTCGGGAAGCTGGGCGGCAGTACCGTCTCACCCCCCCTTGGGCCGATCGGGCTGGCGATCCTGCGCCGCGAGGCCGAGCCCGGAGCCGAGCTCGCCGTAGGTGAAGATGGCGTTACGGCTCGCGTGGTCGACTTGCCCTTCGGTTAGATTCCGGCGCGATGGGTCGTGGGAGAGCCAGAGCGGCGGTTGCCGGCGTGATCGGAGCCTTGGCGCTTGCGGTGGCCGGCTGCGGTGCCCAGAGCCACCCCAACGAGCCGCGGCCGCAGGTGGCGCTGCGGGTCAGCGTCACGATCGGGCCGCGGGCGATCACGGTGCAGCCGGCGGCGATCGGCGTCGGCGCGGCCCGCACCCAGCAGATCCCGCAGAACCAGAACCACGCCCAGCCGCTGATCCGCAACGACGACAAGCCGCTTACCGCCTCGATCGTGATCGCCAACCAAACCCGCTCCGATTCCCAGCTGGAGATCCGCGGGCCGCGCGACGCCAGCTCCGTCCCGATCCCGGCCGGCAGCCCCGCGACGCTGCAGATCGACCTCCCCACCGGCACCTACGTGATCGGCGCCGCCAACGTCCCCGGCGCCCGCCCCGGCAAATTGGTCGTCGGGCCCTACCGAGCCTCCTCCAAGAACGACGTCCTCCTCCCCTAACCGCCCGCCGACGGGCCGGAAAGTTGAGCCAGGCTCAGCAAATCGGCCCATCGACCGGGGTTTTGAGAGGACTGGGAGCGTCTGGGACAGTTGCCAGCATTGGCGGCTATGACTGTCGTCCTGGCTATCGCTGTGGTTCTGCTTGCCGGCGGGCTCCTCTATGCGCTTGTCTCGCGGCACCAGGAGCCCATGGAGCAGCCCGATCTGGGGCCGGCAGTTCAGGAAGCGACCTCGCGGGCGGTGGCCGACCTGCTGCGGATGAACGAGGAGTCGCGCAAGCTCGACGCCAAGACCTCCGAGGCGGCGCTGGACAGGCGCCAGTCCGAGATCGACAAGCGCCAGGCCGAGATCAAAGGCCTGGCCGAGCGGATCGCCAAGGGCCAGGAGAAGATCGAGGCCGAGGTGCGCAAGCGCGGCGAGACCGACCTGCAAACGCGCACCCTGCTGGAGCAGATGGGGCAGACGGTCGGCAACCTCAACTCGGAGACGGCGGGCCTGAAGAAGGCGCTGCGCCAGCCGCAGACCCGCGGCCAGTGGGGGGAGCTGCAGCTGCGGCGCTGCGTCGAGATCGCCGGCATGACCGAGCACGTCGACTTCGAGCTGCAGGAGACGCTGCGGACTGAAGACGGCCGCCTGCGGCCCGATGCGCTCTTCCTCCTGCCCGAAGGCCGCAGCTTCGTCGCCGACTCGAAAGTGCCGCTCGACGCCTTTCTCGACGCCCAGGAGGCGGAGGTGGAATCGGAGCGGCGGGTCCACCTCGAGCGCCATTCCCGGCAGGCGCGCGAGCACGTCCGCGCGCTCAGTTCGAAGGACTACCAGGGCCAGTTCAAGGCCGGCGAGATGCCGGACCTGGTGATCTGCTTCATCCCCAACGAGCCCGCCCTGCACGCCGCTCTCGGCGCCGATCCAGGGCTGTTCGAATACGCCCTCGAGCACAAAGTGCTGCTGGTCAGCCCGACCTCGCTGATTGGATTGCTGCGGACGATGGAGCTGGGCTGGCGCCAGGAGCGGATGGTCGCCGAGGCGGCCGAGATCGCCGACGCGGCGAACACCCTGCACACCCGCTTCGGCAAGTTCATCACTGACTTCGACACGGTCGGCAGACGGCTCGAGTCCGCCACCAAGTCCTACAACTCCGCGGTCGGCTCGATGGAGGGCCGGCTGCTGCCGCAGTTGCGCAAGGTCGAGGACCTCGGCATCGCCCCAGGCAAGCAGATCGAGCCGCCCGAACCGGTCGAGATCACGGTGCGCGAGATCACCGCCCCCGAGCTGCACTCTGACGCCGCCTGACGCGGCGCATGCCTGCGTCCTCCCTCGCTTGTGTGCAAAAGCACACGGCGCTCAGTGCGTCCTTGGCCTGCTTGGTCAGTCGGCGTCAGAGCGGCCTCTCTTTTAACTAGGATTCCCCGGCCCATCAACGACCTCGCGGAGGATTCTCTTGGCAGTGGATAGCAGCACGATCTCGAAGCTTGATGTGGAGCCCGGAACGCTGCCGGAGACGATGGCGGCCTGGGTGATCCGCGAGGAGCGCCAGGGCGAGCCCAAGGACGCCTTCCAGCTCGAGCAGATCGAGGTCCCCGAGCCCGGCGCCTTCGAGGTGATCGTCCGGGTGATGGCGGCCGGCGTCAACTTCAACAACGTCTGGGCGGCATTGGGCAAGCCCGTTTCGGTCTTCCCCTACGGCGACCATCCCGAGTACGGCCACCACATCGGCGGCTCCGACGCCTCCGGGATCGTCTGGAAGGTCGGCGAGGGCGTCACCCGCTGGAAGCCCGGCGACGAGGTCGTCGTCCATTGCAACCAGGCCTCCTACGAGGACGTCGAGGTCCATGGCCTCGACCCGCTCGCCGCACCGAGCCAGAAGATCTGGGGCTACGAGACGACCTGGGGCTCCTTCGCCCAGTTCACCAAAGTGCAGGCGCAGCAGCTGCTGCCCCGCCCCCAGAACCTGAGCTGGGCCGAGGCCTCCTCCTACGGGCTCACCTACTTCACCGCCTACCGAATGTTGATCGACCAGTGCAAGCTGCAGCCCGGCCACAACGTCCTCATCTGGGGTGCCGCCGGCGGCCTCGGCGTCTTCGCCGTGCAGCTCTGCAAAGCGGCCGGGGCCAACGCGATCGGGGTCGTCTCCTCCGACGAGAAGGGCGAGCTGGTCAAGCAGCTCGGCGCCGTCGGCTACATCAACCGCAGCGAGTTCGGCGAGATGATGCGGACCCCGGAGAACCTCGCCGACAAGGCCGCCGACAAGGAGCGCTTCAAGGCCTCGCGCGGCTTCGCCAAGCGGGTCAAGGAGCTGCTCGGCGACGCCCCCGACATCGTCTTCGAGCACGTCGGCCAGGCGACCTTCCCGACCTCGGTCTACACCGTCAAGCCGTTCGGCAAAGTCGTCATCTGCGGCGCCACCTCGGGCTTCCAGCTCGACTTCGACGTCCGCTACCTGTGGATGCGCCAGAAGCAGATAATCGGCTCCCACTTCGCCAACGCCTACGAGTGCATGCGGGCCAACCAGCTGATGGCCGAGGGCAAGATCCGGCCAGTGCTCTGGCAGACGATGGACTTCGACGGCGTCCCCGGCGCCCATCAGCTGTTGCACGAAAACAAGCACCTCGGCAAGATCGCGATCCTGGTCGGCGCCGAGTCCGAGGACGCCGGCAAGACCGAGGACGGCCCCGGCGCGATCCGGGCCGAGGTCGGAGCATGAGGGCACGTAAAGCGCGACTCGAGAGGGGCATCTGATGGTGGAGGTCTGCAGGCTCGACTGGCACATCGCCCCGCTGCGCGGCGATCGCTTTCTCGACCTCTGGGAGCCGGCGGCGGCGAAGATGCCCGCTTACGGCGCCAGGAGCTGGTCGCTGACCCGCTCGATTGACGACCCGCTGGCCTTCCAGCAGACCTCGACCTGGGAGAATCGCTCGGACTTCGAGCGCTACTGGTTCTCGACGGAGATCGAGGCCGCCCGGGCCAGCGTCATTGACCTCTACGGCATCCCCCTCCTCCCCACCTGGCACACCCTGCTCGCCGTCGAGTAGCGACGACTAACGTCTAGCAGCGCTCCAGCGGCGCCATCGTCAGGCCGGCGGCGTCGAGCTCTGCCCAGTAGTGCTCAGCCAACTCGCGGGGGCCGCTCCAGACGATCGCCTGACCGCTGCTGTGGATTCGATCGGCGATCCGGTGGCCCTGGTCCAGATTCACGCCCGGCAGCACCTTGGCCAGCGTCGTGGCGACGTGCTCGAAGGTGTTGTGGTTGTCGTTGCGGACGATCACTCTCCACTCGCCTCCCAGGCCCGAATCCGGGCCGGCGTCGCGGGGCCGCTCGATGGTGCTCGTCGACATCGCCGCCGATTATGCAGCCAGAGCGCCCAGGGAGCAGACTTGAGGACTCAAGGAGGAACGATGGGAAAGCCGAAGAGTTGAGGGAGAGTGAGTAGACCAATCAAAGCCATCAGCAGCCGGACCAACGCTGGGGCGATCCGGCAGGCGACTACTATCCCGAGCCGATGAACGGCGACTTCGTCGACGCGTACGACGAGCAGGTCTGGAACATCTTCGGCTTCTTCGCCTACCGGGTCGCTAACAGGGGCGACGCGGAGGACTTGACGCAGCAGACGTTCGAGCGGGCGCTGCGCGCCTGGTCACGATTCGATCCGGAGCGCGGCCCCCTGGACGTTTGGCTGACGGCCATCGCCCGCAATCTGCTGATCGACCACTACCGCCGGGAGGGTGCCGCGCCGCGTCAGGAACCGCTCGACGCCGTACCCGAGGAGCAGTTGGGAAGCGAGCTGCCCGCGGCCGACTTGGGAATCGACCCGGCGCTGGCGGCAGCCCTCGCCACCCTCTCACCCCGCGACCGCGAGATCGTCGCCCTACGCTTCGGCGCCGACCTCAGCGGACCGCAGATCGCCGAGCTGTCCGGCCTCAGCCTGGCCAACGTCCAGCAGATCCTCTCGCGCTCGCTGCGCAAGCTGCGAGCGACCCTGGAGCAGCCGGCCGGCAGCTGAGAGCGAGGCGACGCCTCAGCCGAACGGCGGCTGGCGGAAGTCCTTGACCGGCCGCATCGAGAAGGGAATCGCGCTTTCGCCGTTGTAGATCGCCCGCGCCGCCCCCTCCTTGCCACGGCCGTAGCGGCCCGGAAGGAGACCGCTGAAGATTCCGCCGGCGTCGGCGCGGACGCTGCCGGCGTCCCTCCAACCGCCGTGGCGGTAGAGCTGAATCGTCACCCTGCCGGCGCGGCTGTCAGGGCTGCGACCCCAGAAGAAGAGGCCACTGTCGGTCGGGTAGGCGACGAAGGGGAAACGGAAGGCGTAGAGGATTTCCTTCGGCTGGTCCTGCGCGAGAGTGGGGCCGCGGAAGTAGAGGCCCGACTGCAGCGTTTCGCTGAACGCGCGGCTGGGGTCGTATTTGTCGTCGCGGAGGCTGTACCAGGAGAAGTGGCTGATGCCGGCCCGCCAGGCCACGAAAAGGGCTTCCGCCACCCAGCGCGACTCGATCTTCATCGGCAGGCCCCCCGGATCGGGCGGGTTCGTATCCCAGGAGAACTCGTTAATCCAAAGCGGCGTGCGCTTGTAGGCGCCATCGATCCGCCCGGCCCTGTCGGCGGCCGCGAGCAGCGCCTGCAGCTTGCCGAGGTCGCCCATCTGGACGTCGTCAATGCCGCCTTCGTGGGTCGGCGAGCCGGTCGTGTACGGGTGAATGTCGAAGATGTCGAAGTGGACGCCGCCTCCGCAGCTGCCCTTGGTGGGATGGGGGTTAGTGCGGCCTGTCATGCAGAGCAGCAGGCGGGTAAACCGCATCGGCCCGATCGTGTACTTGGGGACGGCGATCGGTCCCAGGCCGCCGGCGATGACCAGGTTCGAGGGATCGACCCCCTTCACCGCGGCATAGAAGGAGTTGATCAGTTTGCGGTAGAGCCCGGGCGAGACCGGCTTGCCGTTGACGAACTGGGGATAGAAGAAGAGGCTGAGGTTGGGCTCGTTCATGCCCTGCCAGTAGCTGACCCGGGGCAGGTTGAGGTAATGGCCGCTGTAGCGGCGGGCAACGGCGGTTGCGAAGGCGCTCAGAGCGGCCGGGTCGGGGTTGCAGAGGTCACCCGCCGCCCCCGCCGGCGGCGCCTGGCAGCGCTGCGCCCACTTCGGTGCCCCGTCAACCATCAACACCGGGGTGAGGCCCGCGGTGACCGCGGCCGTGACTCCCTTGTCGAGATAGGACCAGTCGTAATGGGGATCACTCGGGTCTTCCGGCTGCCAGCCCGGCGGTTGGACCGGGGGTGCGATGCCGGCCCAGGGAATCGCCATGTGCACCCACTGCGCTCCGGCCGCCCTGGTCTGCTGGAAGGCCGGGGTGTCGTAGTCGTCGATGCCGGAGATACTGGTGATTAGCGGGTGGCTCGCGGCCCCGGCCCGCGACGCCCCGACACCAAACAGGATGGTGACGACGAGCAGAGCGCCCAGCGCCGAGCGCCCAGCCATACCCAGATATGCGCCCCCGCGCTTCACGATCACTCCAAACACCAGCCGGGGCGTATCTATGCGGTCCGTCGTTTTCGCCGCAACAGAAAGAACACAGCCCAGAGCACGGTGGCGAGGATCGCCAGCGGCAGCAGCAGCCCGGTTCCACCCGAGGAGGTCGAGCCGGTCGCCTGGCCGAGCACCTCTCCGAAGCCGGAGGAACCGCCCGGCTCTTCCACGGCGGAGTCGACGACATTGACGTGGCGAGCGGCGCCCGCCGAGCCGTTACCAATCGGGGCCGGGCCCTGGCCTCCGCCTTCCGAGCCGCCGCCCTGGCCAGCGCCACCGCCGCCGCCCTTGCCTCCGGCGCCGGCAGCGCTGCCTGAACCTTCATCGCTGACTTCGCCGGTGGCGCCCACGGGAGCCGGCGCGGTCGCGGCGATGACCGCCGCGGCTTCGCGACCCTGCTTCCCCTGCGAGTCAAGTTTCTTTGCCGGGCCGGAGCCGATGGCCTCGGCGGGAGTGACCTTGTGCTTGCCCTTTTTCGCTTCAGCGTTGCCGCCGGTCGTCGGGAAGGTTTCGGTGTACTGGTTCGCCGCCGAGTTGCCCGGCGGCACCACCGTCTCCGCCAGCGCGGCCGTGGGAGCAAGGATGGCGACCGCCGCCATGGCGATCGAAGCGAGCAGGGTCTTCGGGGTATCCACGTCTCTCCTTACGAAGGGGAGAGTCGATTGCTGACACCGCGTCAGGATCGGCGCGCCCGGTTCGTACCTAGCTGCAGATGGAGGCCGCCTCGACCCTCACCCGCTCGGCGCCGCTGGACTACGCGCGCAGAATCGACTGGGGCGCCGTCCCGGCCTGGCTGCTCGGCTTTGGGCTGGTCGTCTATCTGGGCCTCAAGGGCGGCGGCTACGACCCGCTCGTCCACGACCAGGTCGGCCTGGCGGTCTGGTGGGTCGTGCTCGCCGGGGTCCTGGTCGGCGCCTTGCCGAGGCAGCGGCTGGGGACCTTCGCCTGGTGCGCACTCGGCCTGCTGGCGGCCTTTGCCATCTGGACGGCGCTCAGCCTGGGCTGGACCGAGAGCGCCGAGCGAACCTCGGCCGACCTCGCCCGCGTGACCGGCTACCTGGGCGTTCTCTTCCTCGCTCTGCTCGCCCGCGGACCCCAGTCGGCTCGCCGTATGCTGGCGGCGCTGGGCAGCGGCATCGCCTTTGTCGCGATCGTCGGGCTCCTCTCCCGGCTTCACCCCGCCTGGTTCCCGGAGGCTGGGCAGACCGCGAGGATCCTCGACGCTCGGGACCGGCTCGCCTACCCGATCAACTACTGGAACGGCCTCGCGGCGCTGATCGCGATCGGGCTGCCGCTGTTGCTCCAGCTCGCCTCAGGCGTCAGATCCGTTGCCCTTCGTGCCCTCGCCGCCGCCTCCATCCCGGCCCTGGCGCTGACCGTCTACTTGACGATCTCCCGCGGTGGCATCGCCGCTTGCTTCGTCGCCCTGGGCGTCTATCTCGCCTTCGCCTCCGACCGGCTGCCAAAGCTCCTCACCGCGCTCGTCGCGGGGGGCGGTGGCGGCATTCTGATTGCCGCGGCGAGTCAGCGAGAAGCCCTGCAGGAAGGGCTCCTCAACTCGGCCGCCCACCACCAAGGCACCGAGATGCTGTGGATGACGGTCGTCGTCTGCGCCGGAGTTGGATTGGTCCAAGCCGGCATCTCGCTCGCCCTGATCCATGACATGCGGCCGCGCTGGAGCTTCGTCTCGCGGCAGCGCTCGCTCGCCCTCGCGGTTGTCGGCCTGCTTGTCGTGCTCGTCGCGGCGGTCGCCGTCGGCGCTCCCCACCGAGTCTCGAACGCCTGGCACGACTTCAAGCAGCCGAACTCGGGGCCGGGAGAAGGACACGAGCGCCTCGGCAGCATCGCCGGCGAGAGCCGCTACCAGTTCTGGAGCGCGGCGGCGAAGGAGAACCAAACCAAGCCGCTGACCGGCACCGGCTCCGGCACCTTTGAGTACTGGTGGTCGCGCAACGGCACCACCGGGGAAACCGTGCACGACACCCACTCCCTCTATATGCAGACGCTGGGGGAGTTGGGGATCGTTGGCCTGACCGTGCTCGCCGCCTTCCTGCTGGCGATTGTCGTCGGCGGCGGCGTCATGGCAGCTAGGGCCGGCCCTGGCGAGCGACCCTGGCTGGCGGCGGCCCTGGCGGGGTGCGTCGCCTTCTGCATTACCGCCAGCTTCGACTGGATGTGGCAGATCCCGGTGCTGCCGATCGCGCTGCTGCTGCTTGCCTCGCTTTTGCTGACGACGCGGGCGGGCTCCGCACAGTCGCGAGGCGGCTTTTCGCTGCCGCTGCGCGCCGCCCTCACGGTCGTCGCGATCGCCGCCATCGTCGCCATTGCGATTCCGCTCTCCTCCTCCTCGCTGCTCCGCCAGAGCCAGACCGATGCCCGCGAGGGGGACCTCAGCTCGGCACTGGCGGCGGCGAAGAGCGCCGAGAATGCCCAGCCTGACGCGGCATCGCCGCGGGTACAGGAGGCGCTGCTGCTCGAATCCGCGGGCAATCTGACCGCCGCCGCGGTCGCCGCCCGGGCGGCGACCGAACGGGAGGAGACCAACTGGCGTAACTGGTTGATCCTGTCCCGCGTCGAAGCCAAGCTAGGCCACGCCGTGCCCGCCGTTCACGCCTATGCCAGGGCCAAGTCCCTCAACCCCCGCTCCCCCCTCTTCTCCCAGTGACGGCTCGCGACCCGGAGCAGATCCGCCGCGACCTGGCACCCGACCTCGAGCCGGCCGAGGCCGAGCGCATGGTGGAGCTGGGCGCCCAGCTCGCCGCCGACCGCCCGCTGCCGGCTCCGGCATTCCGCGGTGACCTGCGCCGGCGGCTGGCAACAGCCCGCAAGGCGGGCGCTGTGGCGCCGCGCCGGGTCCAGGCGCTGGCGACCTCCTGCGCGCTGTCGGGCCTGGTTTTGCTTGCGATCGCCGCCGCCGGCGTCGCCGGTGGCGGGCCCTTCGCGACCTGAGCGGAGCCGACCCCGAGACTAGAAGTTGACTGGGGTGCGAACGACGACATCGTCGATGCTGGCGATGACCCCGTTGGCGCTGCCGACGGCGCCAACCGCGACGGTCGAGGCCTGACCGGTGAGATCGCCAGCGCTTTCGTCGGTCGCTTCGGTGACGAGGCTGCCACCGACATAGGCGGAGAGCTGGGCGTGCCCCGGCTCGGGCTTGAGCACGCGGAGCCGCAGGGCGTTGGCCTTGTTGATCCCCATCAGAGCTTTGACGTTCTTCATCACGGCCAGATATTCGGTGCCTTCGCCGGTCACCTTGACCAGCTGTACCTTGCGCTGCAGCGGGAAGGCCAGCAGCTGGTACTTGGCGCCGGCGCCGGCCCGCAGCTCCAGCGCCAGGTAAGCCTTGCGCTGCAGCGCCGTGGGCGTGCCGCTGAGCAGCCGCTCGGTGGCGGAGATCTCGAGGTTCTTGCCGAGCACGGGGGTCCGATAGGAGCAGGCGTCGGTGGCTTTGCCGATCGCGACCCGCAGGGCCCCGTCGGAACCTCCCCGGGTGCAGCTGGCACCGGCCAGCTTGATCAGCTGTGCCCGCTGTGCGGTGGTCTCCATCCCGTTGCGATAGATCCCGATCATCGCCGCGCCGACGGAGGCGGCGGCGAGCATCGGGACGACTGCAACGACAAAGAAGATCGCTATGAATCGAGTCCTCATCGGTCGCAGCCTAAACACAGGCCGGGGAGAAAGATGCGGGCGGAGCGGGGCTGAACGGTGGATTTCGAGGCGCTGGGCGGCGAGGGCGCCCGATCCCTCCCCGCGCTCAAGGCTCAACCGTCAAATACCATGCGCAGGATGAGCAACCACCGACTTCCCGAGCGCGACCGCCCCTGGGTGATGCGGACCTACGCCGGCCACTCCGACGCCAAGCGCTCCAATGAGCTCTACCGCGGCAACCTCGCCAAGGGACAGACTGGCCTCTCGGTCGCCTTCGACCTGCCCACCCAGACGGGCTATGACCCCGACCACGTCCTCGCCCGCGGCGAGGTCGGCAAGGTCGGCGTCTCGATCGCCCACAAGGGCGACATGCACCAGCTCTTCGATGGCATCCCGCTCGACGCGATGAATACCTCGATGACGATCAACGCCACCGCCGCCTGGCTGCTCGGCCTCTACGTCACCGTCGCCGAGGAGAACGGCGTCGACCGCGCCAAGCTGACCGGCACGACCCAGAACGACATCATCAAGGAGTACCTCTCGCGGGGCACCTACGCCTTCCCGCCCGAGCCCTCGATGCGGCTGATCGCCGACATGGTCGCCTTCAGCGTCAACGAGGTACCGAGCTGGAACCCGACCAACATCTGCAGCTATCACCTGCAGGAGGCGGGGGCGACGCCGGTGCAGGAGATCGCTTACGCGCTCTCGACCGGGATCGCCGTGCTCGACGAGGTGAAAGCGCGCGGCCAGGTCGCCGAGGCGGACTTCCCGAAGGTCTTCGGCCGCATCTCCTTCTTCGTCAACGCCGGCATCCGCCTGGTCGAGGAGATCGCCAAGCTGCGGACGATGGGGGCGCTCTGGAACCAGATCGGCCGCGAGCGCTACGGAGTCACTGACGAGAAGATGCTGCGCTTTCGCTACGGCGTCCAGGTCAACAGCCTCGGCCTGACCGAGGCCCAGCCGGAGAACAACGTGCAGCGGATCGTGCTCGAGGCGCTCGCCGTCACGCTCAGCCGCGACGCCCGCGCCCGCGCCCTGCAGCTGCCCGCCTGGAACGAGGCGATGGGCCTGCCCCGCCCCTGGGACCAGCAGTGGAGCCTGCGGATCCAGCAGGTGCTGGCCAACGAGACCGACCTGCTCGAGTACCCCGACATCTTCGAGGGCTCGGTCGTCATGGACGGCCTGGTCGAGGAGCTGACCGAGGGCGCCCGGGCCGAGATGGCGGTGGTCGAGGAGCACGGCGGCGCCGTCGAGGCCGTCCCCTACATGAAGGCCCGCCTGGTCGAGTCCCACCGCGAGCGGGTGGCCCGGATCGAGACCGGCGAGCTGAAGGTGATCGGCCAGAACAGCTTCACGGAGAGCGAGGACTCGCCGCTGACCGCCGGCGCCGACGGCGGCATCCTCACCCCCGACCCCGAGGTCGAGCGCGAACGGATCGAGGCGCTGGAGCGGTGGAAGGCCGATCGCGACGACGGCGCCGTCAGCGCTGCCCTCGAGGAGCTAGCCACGGTCGCGGCCGACGACGACCAGAACGTGATGCCGGCAACCATCGCCGCCGCCAAGGCGGGCGCAACCACCGGCGAGTGGGCGGAGGTCCTGCGCGAGGCTTTCGGGGCCTACCGCGGCCCGACCGGCGTCAGCGGCGCCGCTCCCCCCGCCGACCGCGACCAGCTCGACGCGATCCGGGCCAAGGTCGACGCGACTTCGGAGCGGCTCGGTCACCGGATCAAGATCCTCGTCGGCAAGCCCGGCCTCGACGGCCATTCCAACGGCTCCGAGCAGATCGCCCTGCGTGCCCGCGACGTCGGCATGGAGGTCATCTACCAGGGAATCCGCCTGACCCCGGCCGAGATCGCCGAGTCCGCCCTGCAGGAGGACGTCGACGTGGTCGGCCTCTCGATCCTCTCCGGCTCCCACCTGGAGCTGATCCCCGAGGTGGTGCGGCTGCTGCACGGCGAGGGCGTCAACGTACCCGTCGTCGTCGGCGGCATCATCCCGGTCGCCGACGCCAAGCGCCTGCGAGAGAGTGGCGTCGCCGGCGTCTACACGCCCAAGGACTTCGACATCAACAAGATCATGAGCGAGATCGTCGAGCTGGTCGGCCAGCGGGCCGGTGCCGGCGCCGCCGCCTAGCTCCCCGGCTCGCGCCGAACCCGCCACCGCGCGACAATGAGGACATGAGCGAGCTGAATGGGGACCGGGCGGCCTGGCTGCGCTGCTACCGCTGCTGGTCCCAGAGCCTGGAGATCCAGATCCACTACGACGCGATCCGTCGCGTCGACCCCGACAGCGGCGTCCTCACCGAAGGCGTCGACGAGGTGCAGGAATCGGTCGTCCAGTGCCTCGACTGCATGCACGATCAGCCGCATCTGACCTTCCAGGACGACCGCGTCGTCCCGATCGAAGACCGCTGGCAGCGGATGGTCGCCGGCACCCCCTGGGTCGCCTCCTGCACGGTCCGCGTCGACCAGGACCGGGTCGAGACCTGCTCCGGCCCGGAGGCGATCGAGTTCCTCACCTACGGCGCCTTCGGCGACGCCGGCGTCCGCGAGTTCTTCACCCACGTCCGCTTCCACAAGCACGACGACGAGCAGATCGTCGTCCACCTCCTGGTCGAGCTCTACGC
>DATBDU010000008.1:0-13821 GCA_036269775.1 Solirubrobacterales bacterium | reverse complement strand
ACGAGGACGGTGAGCTGGCGACCGCGCGGGCGGTGGCGGCGCTCGGCCTGCCGCTGATCGCCAGCACGGCCTCCCACTTCACCATGGAGGAGATCGCCGAGGCCGGCGGGGCCGACGCCCCGCGCTGGTTCCAGCTCTACTGGCCCAACGATCCCGAGCTGCTGGAGAGCTTCGTCGGCCGTGCCGAGGCGGCCGGGTACGGGGCGATCGTGGTCACCGTCGACACCTTCATCCCCGGCTGGAAGCCGCGCGACCTGCAGCAGGCCTGGCTTCCCTTCCTCGAAGGAAGCGGCAACGCCAACTACCTCCAGGACCCCGTCTTCCGCGCCGGCCTCGAGCAGCCGCCCGAGGATGACCTGGGCGCCGCGACCGGCCACTACCTGGGGGTCCTCTCCAATCCGGCTCTGACCTGGGACGACCTGGCGCGCCTGCGCGAGCTGACCTCGCTGCCGGTCCTCGTCAAGGGGATCCAGCACGTCGACGACGCCCGCGAGGCGGCGGCGCGTGGCATCGACGGCATCGTCGTCTCCAACCACGGCGGTCGCCAGGTGGACGGGGCGCTGGGCTCGCTCGATGCGCTGGCGCCGATCGCCACGGCCGTCGGCGAGGAGCTGGCGATCCTCTTCGACAGCGGCGTCCGCGGCGGCGCCGACGTCTTCAAGGCGCTCGCTCTCGGGGCCGACGCCGTCTGCGTCGGGCGGCCCTACATCTGGGGGCTGGCGCTGGACGGCCAGGCCGGAGTCGAGACGGTGCTGAAGATGATCCTCGCCGAGCTCGACCTGACGATGGCCCTCTGCGGCTACACCGCCCCGGGACAGCTCAGCCCAGCCTCCCTCGCCTAGGCCGGCTTCCCAGCAGCGGGCGCCTCTTACCTAGGCCGGCGCCTCGATCTTGGGGAAGAGCGGCGGGACGCGCTCGACCTTTTGGCCGCCGGGGCGCGATCCCAGCTCGACCAGCTCCAGCGAGTCCTCGCCAAGCGTTGCCAGCAGCTTCTCGCTCGTCCGCGGCAGATACGGGACGAGCAGCAAGGTCGTCACCCGCAGGCCCTCGACCAGGTTGTAGAGGACCTCGTCGAGGCGCTCCGGGTCTGCCTCGTCCTTGGCCAGCTCCCAGGGGCGCGTCTCCTCGACGAAGCGGTTGAGGCGGCGGACCAGCTTCCAGGCCTCCTCCAGCGCCTGGGTCAGCTCGGCGCGGTCCAGCAGCTCGCAGAATCTCGGCACGACGCCCTCGAAGTCCTCGGCCAGCACCGCGTCCACCGCCGCCACCGGGACGGTGCCATCGCGGTAGCGCTCGACCATCGCCAGCACGCGGCTGGCCAGGTTGCCGTAGTCGTTGGCCAGCTCGGTCTCGTAGCGGGCCTCGAAGCCGGCGGTGGAGATCGCCCCGTCCTGGCCGAAGCTGACCTCGCGGAAGAGGTAGAAGCGCAGGGCGTCGGCGCCGAAGCGCTTGATCACCTCGAAGGGGTCGAGCACGTTGCCGAGACTCTTCGACATCTTTTTCTCGCCCATCAGCAGGTAGCCGTGGATGGTCATCCGCCGCGGCGGCTCGAGGTCGGCCGCCATGCAGAGGGCGGGCCAAATCACCGCGTGGAACTTGAGGATGTCCTTCGCCAGCACGTGCAGGCTGGCTGGCCAGAAGCGCTCGGTCAGGTCCTCCCCTTCGCGGGCGAAGGTCAGCGCCGTGACGTAGTTGAGCAGCGCGTCGAACCAGACGTACATCCGCTGCTCCGGGTCCCAGGGCAGCGGCAACCCCCACTTCAGGGTCGGTCGCGAGAGCGAGACGTCCTCGAGCCCGCCCTTGATGAAGGCGACCGCCTCGTTGCGGCGGAAGTCCGGGACGACGAAATCTGGCTGGCCCTCGTACAGCGCTTCCAGTCTCTCCTGAAAGGCGGAGAGACGGAAGAACCAGTTCTCCTCGCGCACCTTCTCGAGCGGGATCTCGTGGATCGGACAGGTGTTGCCGGGGCCGAGATCCCGCTCGGTTTTGAAGTCCGCGCAGCGGGGGCAGTACCAGCCCTCATACACGCCCTTGCTGACCCAGCCGTTGTCATAGACCCGCTGGATGATCTCCGCGACCTTCGCTTTGTGACGCGGGTCGGAGGTGCGGATGAAGAAGTCGTTGCTGGCGTCGATGATCGGCAGCAGCGCCTCGAACTTCGCCGCGTTGCGGTCGGCCAGCTCCTGAGGCGAGATCCCCTCCCGCTCGGCCGCCAGCTCGATCGGCTCCCCGTGCTCGTCGGTGCCCGTGAGGAAGAAAACTTCCTCGCCGCGCTGGCGCATGTGCCGGGCCAGCACGTCGGCCGCCATCGTCGAGTACGCGTGGCCGAGGTGGGGCTCGGCGTTGACGTAGTAGATCGGAGTGGTGACGAAGAAGCTCATGGCATCGATCCTCCGGCCTACCTTCGCGCCTCGCGCCCGGTCAGCGCTTTGTAGAGGTCGTTGGCGCGGGTCCCGGTCAGCGCCGCGACGACGCTGGCGGCGGCGCGCGGGCGGGCGCCGGACTGGACCAGGTGGCGCAGGGCGTCGACCGCGAAGCCGACGTCTTTGTCGTGGGAATCGGAGGCGGCCGGGCCGATCACCAGGACGATCTCGCCCTTGACGTCGCCGCGGAAGCGCCGCGCCAGCTCACCCAGCGTCCCCCGCGCGACCTCCTCGTGCATCTTCGAGAGCTCGCGGCAGACGGCTGCCTGGCGGTCGGGGGCGAGCGAGGCCAGGGCCGCCAGCGACTCGCCGACCCGGCGCGGCGACTCGAAGGCGACAACGGTCTCGGTCGAGCGCAGCACCCGCTCCATCTCGCCGGCGCGGCGCGGCAGGAAGCCCTCGAAACGCCAGCGGTCGGTCGGCAGCCCGGAGGCGACCAGCGCCACCGGCACGACCGAGGGACCGGGCAGGACCGTAACCTCGAGGTCGCGTTCGATGCAGCGGTGGATCAGCTTGTAGCCCGGGTCGGAGATCGCCGGCATGCCGGCGTCGGAGACGAGTGCGACGTTTTCGCCGCGCTCGATCCGCTGCGCCAGCTCGGTCGCTCGCGCGGCTTCGTTGCCCTCGTGGTTGGAGACCAGCCGCGGGTGCGGGCGGATGCCGAGCTTGTCGAGCAGCGAGCCGGTGCGGCGGGTGTCCTCGCAGGCGATGTAGTCGGCGGTGACCAGCGCCTCACGCACCCGCGGCGTGACGTCGTCGAGGTTGCCGATCGGAGTGGGACAGACGACCAGCCTCCCCGGCATCAGCCCTCCCCTTTTTTGAGTTCGACCCGCGCCATCGCGGCGGCGCCGATCATCCCAGCGTCGTTGCCGAGGATCGCTTCCAGGATTGGGGTGCGGTTCATCGGGTTGAGGGCGCGTTCGCGAACCTCGCGGCGGGCCGGCTCGAGCAGCAGCTCGCCGGCGGCGATGACGCCGCCGCCGACCACGATCGCGTCTGGCTGAAAGATGTTCGCGAAGCTCGAGCAGGCGACACCGAGCCGGCCGCCGATCAGGTCGAAGACGCCGATCGCGGTTTCGTCGCCGGCGATCGCGGCCTTCGTCACCGCCGTTCCGTCAACCGCCTCTCCCGCCGCCAGCAGGCGACCAAGGGCAGAGTCCGGTGAGCTTTCGGCCGCGGCCAGTCCCTCGCGCCCCAGCGCCGTGCCCGACGCCAGCGACTCCACGCAGCCGTGGTTGGGGCAGTTGCCCTGACAGGGTGGGCCGTCGGCCTGGATCACCATGTGGCCGAGCTCGGCCCCGGCTCCGGTCGCGCCCCGGTAGACCTTGCCGCCGAGGATCAGGCCGCCGCCGATCCCAGTGCCGACGGTGAGCATCACCGTGTTCGGCTTATCCTGCGCGGCCCCGTAGAGATACTCGGCCAGAGCCGCGACGTTGGCGTCGTTGTCGACGAAGACCGGCAGCCCGACCCGTTCGCTGACGAGGTCGCGGATCGGCAGGTCGGTCAGCGGCAGGTTCACCGCCGAGACGGCCACCCCTGTGTCGTGGTCGATCGTCGCCGGGATGCCGAGGCCGACCGCCGTCGCATCGGGGCGGGCGTCGCGCGCCTCGCCGACCTCTCGCACCAGCAACTCGACCAGCTCGTCCTCCGTCTGGCCGGTCGAGCCCTCGCGACTCTCCCAGAGAACCTCGGTCCCGTCGAGCACCCCGACGAGCATCTTCGTGCCGCCCAGATCGACCCCGATCGTCTCGCCCGCGCTCACGGGCGTTGGGGGGTTGGAAGGCGGTCGACCGAAGACATCGCCATGATTTCTAGCCCTTTTATGCCCGAGAGTGGAGAGCAGCGGCCTTCAGGACCGCCCGACTACAAGGTCTACCGGTCCCGCAAGGGCCTCTTCTCGCGGCTGCGATCGGCTGACCTTTCGGGCCTGCGGGAGCGCGCAAAGCTGCCTGGGAAGCGGCCTGGGGAGGATCGCGGGCCCCGCGAGGGACGCCGCCTGCGACCGCCGAGCCCCCGTCTCAAACGCGTCCTCAAATGGGTTGGAATCGCCGCTTTGGGATGGATCTTGCTCAGCTTCCTGGCCTTCGCGGTCTCGGCCCAACTGCAGTCCTTCAAGCTTTCCGGCGAAGCGAAGTCGACCCTGCACGGCAACCCGCTGCTGCTGCCAAGCGCCCAGACGATCCTCGTTCTCGGCACCGACGCCCGCCCCCCGGACACCAAAGAGCCCGGCGCCCCTCACTCGCAGAAGTGCTTCGAACAGCAGTCGCACGGCGATGCCCCCCACGACGGCTGCGAAGCCGGCGAATACCGAGCGGACACGCTGATGCTGATCCGGGCCGGCGGCGGCGCCTTCCGCAAACTCTCGATCCCCCGCGACAGCTACGCCGAAATTCCCGGTCAGGCGCCGCAGAAGATCAACGCCGCCTTCGCCTACGGCGGCGCGGCGCTGCAGATCAAGACGATCGAGCAGTTCCTCGGCATCCAGATCGACCACGTCGCGATCGTCGACTTCACCGGCTTCGAAGACCTGATCGACTCGGTCGGCGGCGTCGAAGTCGACCTCCCCCACAAGCTCTGCGCCGACATCGCCGGCGGCTCCGGCGGCGGACAGGGCGGTGTCACCCTGCATCTGAAGCAGGGTGACAACACCCTCGACGGCGAAAAAGCCCTCGCCTACTCGCGGATCCGCGAGCCCAGCGAATGCCCCGGCCCCGGCAAGAGCGCCTACACCCTCGGGTACAACGACTACGACCGTGAGAAGGCCCAGCAGGCGGTCATCAACGGCATCAAGGGCCGTCTCACCGATCCCCTCCGCGCCCCCTACAACTTCATCAAGGGGCCGATCATCGGCTGGGACGCGCCAAAGGCCTTCGTCAGCGACATGGGCTTCTTGACGATGCCGCAGCTGGTGCTCGCCGCCGGGATCGGCGGCAGCGCCCCCGCCGACGTCCTCTGCAGCAAGGGCGAATGCCCCAACGGCCCGGAAGGCAGCACGGAAGTTCCCGACACGGTGCGGCGCCAAGCCGTCCACCGCTTCCTCAACGGCTAGTCCGCGGTGGCGGCTTTCGGCTTGGAGTCGGTCGACTTCGACTCACCGGACTTCGAGTCCGAGGAACCGGCGTCCGAGCTCGAATCGGAAGGCTTCGAGTCCTTCGACCCGTCCGAACCGTTGCCGCCCTTCTTCTTTTTGCCGTAGTCGGTGTTGTAGAAGCCCGACCCCTTGAAGTGGACGGCGGGCGAGTGCAGGACGCGCACCGCCGGGGCGCCGCACTCCTGGCACTCGGTCAGCGGCTCGTCGACCATCTTCTGGATCACGTCGAAGACGTGGCCGTTGTCGCATTTGTACTCGTAGATAGGCACGGGCTGCGGGATTATCGCAGCCGCTACGGTTCCGGCATGGCCACCGCCGAGCATGAGACGCGCCCGACCGAGGTATCGATGGAGGAGATCGTCGCCCTCTGCAAACGGCGCGGCTTCGTCTTCCCCTCCTCGGAGATCTACGGCGGTCTCGGCTCGACCTACGACTACGGCCACTACGGCGTCCTGCTCAAGGGCAACGTCAAAGCCGAGTGGTGGCGGGCGATGCTGCAGGAGCGCGACGACATCGTCGCGATCGATTCGGCGATCCTCCAGCACCCGCGGGTCTGGGAGGCCTCGGGCCACCTCGAGGGCTTCACCGACCCGCTCGTCCAGTGCCTCGGCAAGTGCAAGCGGCGCTGGCGCGAGGACCACCTGCGCGAGGCGGTCGAAGCCGAGGGCGGCGATCCCAGCGCCGAGCTGAAGTGCCCGGAGTGCGGCGGCGACCTCTCCGAGCCGCGCCAGTTCAACCTGATGTTCGAGACCCACGTCGGCCCGGTGGCCGGCGAGGGCTCCGAGGTCTACCTGCGGCCGGAGACGGCGCAGGGAATCTTCATCAACTTCAAGAACGTGCTCGGCTTCGCCCGCAAGAAGCCGCCCTTCGGGATCGCCCAGATCGGCAAGTCCTTCCGCAACGAGATCACCCCCGGCAACTTCATCTTCCGCACCCGCGAGTTCGAGCAGATGGAGATGGAGTTCTTCGTCCCGCCCGACCAGGCGGAGCAGTGGTACCGGACCTGGATCGAGGAGCGCGAGCGCTGGTACACCGACCTCGGCCTCCGCCCCGACTTCCTGCGGATCCGCCCCCACGACGCCGACGAGCTCTCCCACTACTCCTCCGGCACCAGCGACGTCGAGTACCTCTTCCCGATCGGCTGGTCGGAGCTCGAGGGGATCGCCAACCGCGGCGACTTCGACCTCAAACAGCACGCCAAGTTCAGTGGCGAGAAGCTCGAGTACTTCGACCAGCAGACCAAAGAGCGCTACGTCCCCCACGTAATCGAGCCCGCCGCCGGCGCCGATCGCGCCACCCTCGCCTTCCTGGTCGACGCCTACGAGGTCGAAGAGGTCGAGGGCCGCCAGCGCACCGTGCTGCGCCTTCACCCCCGCTTGGCCCCGGTCAAGGTCGCCGTCCTCCCGCTCGTCTCCAAGGAGGGCATGCCCGAGAAGGCTCGCGAGATCTTCCAGGACCTGCGCCGCAAGCTGCCCGCCGAGTTCGACGAGGGCGGCTCGATCGGCAAGCGCTACCGCCGCCAGGACGAGATCGGCACCCCCTGGGGCGTCACCGTCGACCACCAGACGATGGACGACGACACCGTCACCCTCCGCGACCGCGACTCCCTGGAGCAGACCCGGGTCCCGATCGAGGGCCTTGGCGATGAGCTAGCCGGGCGCCTGGAACAGCCCTGGCGCAGCCCCAAGCTGGGCTGAGCGGCGGCGATCCGGCTTGGCAGCGCCCGATCGCCGGGGTAGGCTCGCCCGGTATCCAATCGGCAGGTGAAACGGAGAGACGATGGCTTACGAGATGAAGATCCGCGGCACCGAGCACGAGGTGAAGGTGCGCAGCCCCTGGGCCGTCGCCCTCCTGCCGATCATCACCCTCGGCATCTACCACCTGGTCTGGTGGTACAAGATCAACAAGGAGCTGAAGGCCTACGGCGAGGCCAAGGGCTACGACCTCGGCCAGAACCCGACCAACTCGCTGCTGGCGCTCTTTCCCGGCGGCCTCATCGTCATCCCTGCCCTCGTCACCTATTGGAACGGGACCAAGCGCGTCCAGGGCGCCTCGAAAGTCGCCGGGCGCGAGCCGGTCAACGGCTGGATCGCACTGCTGCTCTACCTGCTGCTCTCGCCCGGGATGTGGGCCTACCTGCAGGTCTCGCTGAACCACATCTGGGAGCAGGAGGCCGAGGCGCTGCCGGGCCAGGTGGCGCCACCGGTCTCGGACCCGATGCCGCCCCCCGCTCCCCAGGCCTGAGTCAGGGGTCGACCTCCAGGTCGACCTCCTCGATGCAACGCTGGGGCTCGGAGTGAGCCCGCGTGTGCCAGGGACCGTCGTGAGTCGAAACGTCGGTCAGGTCGTCCAGGGGCAGGCAGCGCCAGTCGCCGCCCGGCGGCAGCCCGCGGCTGCTGGAGCCGGCGAACTGGAAGAACAAGACTCGCGGCTCCCCGTCCTTGCTGCCGATGACGTGAGGGCACATACGCCGCTGGTAGCCGCCATAGGAAGCGTGGACCTGCCGCCTCTCCTCGATCGCCCGGCGGACCAGCGCGTACGCGCCCTCCATTCCTAGGAAGCGGCCTGAGTCAGCCCGACCACGTTCCCCTCAGGGTCAAGGAACTGGCCCAGCGTGACGTTCTCCATGATCGTCTCCGGGCCCATCACCCGGGTGCCGCCGAGGCTCTCGGCTTTGACCAGCGCCGCCTCGACGTCGGGAACCTCGACGTAGAAGGTGACGTGTCCCTCGTAGCCCTCGGGCCCCTGGCCGATCCCGCCCGGGATGCCGGGCCCGACCGAGCCCTGTGCGGCCTCGATCAGCCCGTACTTCATCGGGTTGTCGTCGCTGACCTCCCACTCGAACATCTCCGCGTAGTAGCTCTTCAGCTTGTCGCCGTCCTTGCCTACGACCTCGAAGTGAACCACCGGCTGTCCCATGAGTCTCCTTTCATTGCGTGGCCAGGAAGTCTTCCACCTTGGCGGCGTCCGCCTCGAGTGCGGCGGCGGCCTTCTTGGTGACCTTGCCAAGCTGCTCGATCGTGACCTTGCCGCCGGCGAACCTCCAGGTCGCGACGGCGCGGCCATCGACCAGGGCGAAGGGGCGGAAGACGCCGTTCATCGTCACCAGCATCTTGTGCGGCCCGACGACTTCCTCGCGCGAGGTCCAGCCCAGCAGCAGTGGGTCGAAGGCGCCGAGTAGGCGCGGCGGGGGCAGCGGCTCGGCGGGTGGGCGCTTGGCCAGATCGACCAGGCCGTCGTCACGCTCGGTCAGCTCGGAGGCGATCGCGGCGAGACCGGCGCGGGCGTCGCGCAGAGGCAAGCCCGC
The DNA here is from genome assembly GCA_036269775.1 of Solirubrobacterales bacterium. GTDB lineage: Bacteria > Actinomycetota > Thermoleophilia > Solirubrobacterales > 70-9 > VAYN01. The sequence continues at coordinate 5,003 of DATBDU010000008.1, read as the reverse complement.
CCACCTGGCGAGGTCGCGGTCGTTGGCGGGGCCGTGGCCCACCAAGTAGCGCCGCGCCAGCTCGGCAAGGGCCACATCGCGGTCAACCGCCTTCTGTGGCCCCAGCCAATCGTGGACGAGGACATAGGCATGTTCCTTGCCAACCATCGGACCACGGATGGCGATCCCACGCAGGCTGGTCAGGAAGAGTAGATGGATCAGCGCCTGACCCTCCGTCCGCACCCCGGCGGAGTCGAGCCGTTCGCGCAGCTGCGCCCGCGTCAGCGGTCCCTCCTCGGCCAGGGCCCGCTCGACCGTCTCCACTCCGCGCTCAGCCGCCGCCGCAGGAACGCCCTCTTGCGATAGCCGCCGGGCGCTCGAGCTGAGCAGGGGCGGCGTGGTCAGGGCATGCAGCCACCCGTAATCCTCGCCGCGGACCAGGTGCAGGGTGCCGCGATTGAGCCAGGTGATCAGCAGCGAGCGATCCTCCGTCAGTTCCCGGTCGACGTCGGCGGCGGTAAGCCCGGCGGTGCGGGCACGGATCGCCAGGCGAGTCCCGCGCGGATCCTGTCCTTGCACCGCAAGCAAGCGCTCGGCGACGTCCACTGGCCGCTTCAGCGACGTGCCAGAGAGCCCCTGGGCGGTCAGTCGTTCGGCGATCGGCGCGCGCATCGAGCGGCGATGATCGCCGATCGGATCAGATGCCGTGCAAGAGCACTGCCGCGAGCAGGCTGGCCATGATGCCGCCACTCATCCGCAGAATCAGCGAGCGCAGCGCGTTGATCTCGCCCCGCATATCCGCAAAGCCGGCGTTCATCTCGCCGCGCAGATCGCGGATGTCGCGATCGACCCGGTCAAATCCCGCATCCATCCGCCCGGACAGATCGTCCAGTCGCTCGTCGGTCCAAGCCACCCTCTCCATGTGGCGAGAATAGCCGACCCCGACGCGCCCAACGCCCAGGTTTCGTAGAAACTTTCTGTCTACTACCGCACGAAACGCTGGCGCCGGGGGACGCCTATTTAACGGCGAGCAGGTCGACGACGAAGATCAGCGTTTCGTTCGGCCCGATCACGGGCGGGGAGCCGGTCGGGCCGTAGGCAAGGTTGGCCGGGATCGTCAGCTCGCGACGGCCGCCGACCTTCATGTCGGCGACGCCCTGGTCCCAGCCGGGGATCACTTCGCCAGCGCCGAGCGTGAAGGTGAACGGTTCGTTACGGCTCCACGAGGAATCGAATTCTTTCTTCGAGTCGTAGCCGACGCCGACGTACTGGACGGTGACTTCGTCGCCGGCTTTGGCTTCGGCGCCGTCGCCTTCGACGATTTCCCTCTCTTCCAGCTTCTTCGGGGCCGGCCCGCTGGGAACCGTGACCTTGGGCTTGGTGTCGGTGTTCACGGTTCCTTCCGCCTTGGCGGGGCTCGCCGCTTCCCTCGTCGACTGGGTCGACGAGGAGGAGTCGTCGCTGCCGCCGCAACCGGCGATCGCCAGCGCCAGCGCCAGGCACAACGAAATGATCAACATCGGTCCCCTGCTCACGGCGGCCATCCTATCCACCGTCGCGAAAGCCTGCTTGACCGATCAGCCCTTGCCGGAAAGGCGATCCCAGACACGACCGAGGGTGCCGCGGCGGCTCCCCGCAAGATCGGCGGGATTGACCGAAAGAGCGCCGGGATTCGCGCCGGGCGCCGGCAGGCTCGCGGCGGTGGCGGCATCGATCTTCAGCACCACCCCGCCCTCGAAGATCTCGCCAACCTCCGGCGCGTCGACGAAGCGGTGCCCGCCTGGCCCCGCCGTGGTGTCGAAGACGATCCCGTCGAACATGTCGATGTTGGGGGCCGAAAGCACGTTGACGACGCGACCGAGCTTCTCGCCGTCGCTCGAGTACACCGGCACGCCCTTGCCGACGGTGAGATAGGAACTCGGCTTGCCCAGATCGTCCATGCGGCGAGCCTACCTGCCGGCGGCCGCGGCCGGGCTTCGATCGGGGCCGCGGTCCCGAAGCGGCGATTAGGGTCAGCCGATCGACGGCTCGCTGCTCACCTCGGTTCTGCTGCCCGCCGCGATCGCGGTGATCATGTGCAACCTCGGCCTGACCCTGACCTGGGCGGACTTCCGGCGGGTGCTGGTGGCGCCGCTCGGAGTGGCGATCGGCATGCTCAACCTGGCGCTGATCTCACCGCTGCTGGCCTTCGTGATGGCCGAGCTGTTCGGCCTGTCCCCGGAGCTGGCGGTCGGCCTCGTCCTGCTCGGCGCCTCCCCCGGCGGGATGCTGGCCAACATGCTGACGCACCTGTCGCGCGGCGACACGGCGCTGTCGGTGACGATGACGGCCCTCAGCAGCATCTTCGCGGCGGTCACGGTGCCGCTCTTCCTCAAGCTATCCACCGATCACTTCGGCGCCACCGGCATCGGCGACGTCAGCACGCTCGGCGTGGTGCTGCGGGTTTTCGCGATCACGATCATCCCGGTCGCGGTCGGGATGGAGCTGCGCCGGCGCTGGCCGCAACGGGTCGAGGTCGTCTACCCACGGGTGCGGCGCTTGTCGCTGAGCCTGTTCGCCGTGGTCGTCCTCGGCGCGATAGCCAGCGAGTACGACACGGTCGCCGAGAACATCGCCGGCGTCGCCGGCGCCGCCTTCGCGCTCAACGTGGCGGCGATGACGCTCAGCTTCGCGATCGCCAAACTCGCCCGGCTCGACGACCGGCAGTCGACCGCGATCGGACTCGAGCTCGGAATCCACAACTCGGCACTGGCGATCGCCGTCGGCGCGTCGCTCTCCCCCGATCTGACGATCCCAGCGGCCGTCTACAGCTCGTTCATGCTCTTCACCGCCGGCGCCTTCGCCTGGGCGATGAGCCGCCGCAACGCCGCCGCGGACCAGGTTCCCCGACAAGAACCGGCGGAGGCTTAGACTGCGGCGCGGAGAGCCGGGATGGGACCAAACGGGGAGAGTGGAATGGGACTGAATCTCGCATCGATCGTCACCGAGAGCGCCGCACGGGTGCCGGACGGCCCCGCCGTGCGGCTTAGCGATGCCGAGCTGAGCTACGCCGAGCTCGACGACCGCAGCGCCCGCTTGGCGACGCTGCTGCGGGAGAAGGGGCTGCGGGCGGGCGACCGGGTCGGGGTGATGCTCCCCAACGTCCTCGAGTTCCCGATCTCCTACTACGGGGTGCTGCGCGCCGGCTGCGTCGTGGTGCCGATGAACGTGCTGCTGAAGCGGCGCGAGATCGCCTTCTACCTGGAGGATTCCGGATCGAAGCTGCTGCTGGCCTGGCACGGGTTCGCCGGCGAGGCCGGTGACGGCGCCGCCGACGCAGGCGTCGAGCTGGTCGAGGTCGAGCCGGAGAGCTTCGCGGCGATGCTGGCCGAGCAGCAGCCCTCCACCGGCCTCGCCGACACCGACGCGAGCGACACCGCGGTGATCCTCTACACCTCCGGCACCACCGGCAAACCGAAGGGCGCCGAGCTGACCCACAGCAACCTGCTTCGCAACGCCGACGTCTCCTCGCGCACGACCAGTGAAATCGCCGCCGGCGACGTCGTCTTCGGCGGCCTGCCGCTCTTTCACTCCTTCGGGCAGACGGTCAGCATGAACGCCTCGCTGATGGTCGGCGCCTGCCTCACCCTGGTCCCCAAATTCGATCCCGGCGAGGCGCTGGCGACGATGCAGCGCGACGGCGTCACCCACTTCTACGGGGTGCCGACGATGTACGGGGCGCTGCTGCACCACCCTGGGCGCGAGGACTACGACACCTCGACGCTGCGCATCTGCATCACCGGCGGCGCCTCGATGCCGGTCGAGGTGTTACGCGGCTTCGAGGAGGCCTTCGGGGCGATCGTGCTCGAGGGCTACGGCCTCTCGGAGACCTCCCCCGTCTCCTCCTCCAACCACCCCGACCGCGAGCGCAAGCCGGGTTCGATCGGCACGCCGCTGGAAGGGGTTGAGATGCGGGTCGTCGACGAGGACGACAACGAGGTCGCCCAGGGCGAGGTCGGCGAGATCGTGATCCGCGGCCACAACATCATGAAGGGCTACTGGCAGCGGCCCGACGCCACCGCGGAGGCGATGCGCGGCGGCTGGTTCCACTCCGGCGACATGGCCCGGGTCGACGATGAGGGCTACTTCTACATCGTCGACCGCAAGAAGGACCTGATCATCCGCGGCGGCTACAACGTCTACCCGCGCGAGGTCGAGGAGGTGCTCTACGAGCACCCGAAGATCCGCGAAGCGGCCGTGATCGGCGTCCCCCACGACCAGTGGGGCGAGGAGATCGGCGCCGCGGTCGTCGTCCACGAGGGCGAGGAGCTGGCCCCCGAGGAAGTGAGCGCCTACGTCAAGGAGCGCATCGCCGCCTACAAGTACCCGCGCCTGGTCTGGTTCGTCGACGAGCTGCCCAAAGGGCCGACCGGCAAGATCCTTAAGCGCGAGATCGACCAGCCCGAACCTGCCTGAGCGCCCCCCGCACCTCGATTGGCCAGCTAGCCAGGAATCGCGCTAGGCTCCCCCGACCGGGGCATGGAACACCAAAAGGAGCAGAGATGAGCGTCGCTTCCCAGAGCTTGATGGACAACATCACCTACGAGGACCTCTACCGTCGCTGGGAGGGAGGCAACTGGAGCGCCTACGACATCGACTTCTCCCAGGATCGCAAGGGCTGGGAGTCCCTTAGCGACATGCAGCAGCGCTCGGCGATGTGGATCTACTCGATGTTCTTCTACGGCGAGGACCGGGTCGCCGACACCCTCGCCCCCTACATCACCGCCGCGCCGACCGAGGAGCAGTCCTACTTCCTCGCGACCCAGCAGGTCGACGAGGTTCGCCACTCGCTCTTCTTCCACCGCTTCTTCAAAGAGGTGATCGGGGTCGGCGGCGGCAGCATCGAGGAGACGCTGGCGGCGACGCTGCCGCAGTTGAACTGGGGATACCTCGGGGTCTTCGATCGGCTCGACCGGATGGCCGTGGAACTGCGCACCGACACCTCGCTGCCGAAGTACGCGCAGGCGATCACGCTCTACCACCTG
>DATBDU010000007.1:0-11441 GCA_036269775.1 Solirubrobacterales bacterium | reverse complement strand
ATCGCGACCACGGCGGCGTAGACGATGTCCTTGAAGTCGGGCTGGTTGAAGAGGTCGAGGTGGGCGGTGAGCCGGTCCGGGTGCATGACGACGAGGACGCCGACGACGATCACGGTCAGCTGCAGGCCGAGGTCGGCGAGCGCGAGGAAGGCGAGCGAGCGCTGGCGGCCGCGGCCGGTGACGTTGAGGATGTTGAGCACGCAGACCGAGGCGATCACCGCGGCGGCGACGCCGATCTCCAGCACCGGCTTGTCGAAGCTGCCGGAGATCGGCTCCAGGTAGTGCGGCACCGAGAGCGCCGCCAGGGCGATCACGATCAGGTAGTCGATCAGGATCGCCCAGCCGGCGATGAAGGCGATCAGCTCGTTGAAGGCGTGGCGGGCGAAGGTCGAGGAGCCGCCGCGCTCGCGGAACATCGCCCCGCCCTCGACGTAGCTGAGCGTGGTCAGGCCGAACAGCAGGCCGGCGGCGAGGAAGATCAGCGGCGTCAGGCCGAGGCCGCGGTCGGCGACGACGCCGAGCGCGAAGTAGATCGAGAAGCCAACCGCCGAGTAGGCGGCGGCGAACAGGTAGGGGACGCCGAGGCCCCGCTTCAGCAGCGGGTCCGCCTGGCGCTTCGGGCCCACCGGCTTGGCGACGCCGTCCGGCTCGCTCACCGTTCCAGCCTCGATCCGATCCAGAGGCGCCCGACGCCGACCGCGACGAAGGCGATCCCCATCAGCACCCCGACCGAGGCCGGGCCGCCGCCGTTGGCCAGCGTCACCGCCAGCACGACGAGCCCGATCAGCACGAAGGCCAGCGAGAACCCACGCACCGCGTGCCGGTAGATCAACCGAGGACCTCGGCGACGGCGGCCGTCGGCACGGCGACGGGGTTGCCGGTCGGGTCGGAGACGACGATGACGCGGCAGGGACGCTCGCCGAGCACCGTCTGCAGGGTCTTGTCGTAGAGCGGTACCCCGGCGCGGTAGCGAAGACCGATGACGATCGCCGCGGCCTTGATCAACTCCGCCTCCTCCGACAGGGAGTAACCGGCCTGGCCGGGCCGGACCCGGGCGACGTGGCCGGTGACGCGCTGGCCGCCGATCAGCTTCGCCTCCTCGATCATCCGCTGCGCCGCCTGTTCGGGCTCGGGCATCTCGGCGTTCAGCGGCAGGTTGGTCGGCACCGTCAGCATCGAGTGGACGTGGATCCCACGGCGGCGCTTGGAGGCGAGCTTGACGGCGGTGGCGACGACCTCCGGCGAGAACGATTCGTCGTCCTCGAAACCGACCAGCACGCTGCGGTACTCGACCTCCTCCACCCCCAGCGGCTCTGGCGTCACGACCTTGACGGTCTCGGTCAGCGGTAGCTTCTGGTTGCGGCGGTAGAGGACGTAGACGGCGACCCCGAGCACCATCCAGCCGGTGCCGACGACCAGCGTGCGCGGATTCAGCGCCATCACCACGATCCAGGCGGCGAAGGTACCGAGACCACCCAGCACCGCCACCATCGGCACGTCGAATCCGAAGGCGCGGACGTTGAGCGGCGCCTTCCAGGAGCGCTCGACGTCACTCTCGCGGCGACGCAGCTGGATCAGGGCGATGTGGGCGATCGTGAACGAGAGCATCGCCCCGAACGAGTACATCGTCGCCAGGAAGTCGGTCTGGCCAGGTAGCAGGGTGACGATCGCGATCGCGGCAAAGATCAGGATCGCGATGTAGGGGGTGCGGTACTTCGGGTGGACCTGGCGCAGGGCCTCGGGCAGCTGACGATGCTGGCCCATCGAGTAGGTGAGGCGGGAGACGCCGATTAGGCCGGCGTTGGTGGCGATCAGCAGGATCACCGCAGCCAGCACGCCAACGTAGTAGCGGAGGATTTCGGTCGGGGCGTGGGAGAGCCCGAGGTTCTCGACGATGCCGAGGATCGGGTCGTCGGCGAAGGTGCTGCCGAGCGCGGTGGTGAAGTGGCCAGCGGCGTCCTGGGTGACCGGCATCGCCGAGAGCGCCACGATCGGGATCAGCAGGTAGAGGCCGAGCACGGCGGCGACGGTGAGGCCGACGCTGCGCGGGATCGTGCGGGCCGCGTCCTTGGCCTCCTCGGCCATGTTGGAGATCGTCTCGATCCCGGTGTAGGCGATCATCCCCACCGCGATCCCGAGCGCGAAGTCGCTCCAGGTCGGGGCGACGCCGAGATGGACGTTGTCGACCAGGACCTGCGGGCTGAAAACCAGCACCAGCCCGATCCCGACCAGGACGACCTGGGTGGCGAGGTCGGCGACGGCGAGGATCAGGTTCAGTTTCGCCGACTCCTCGGTGCCGCGGATGTTGATCAGGGCGAGGGCGACGATCAGCGCCGCGCCGCCGACGACGTCGCCGGGGCTGCTGCCCAGCCAGGGCCAGAAGACGGCGAGGTAATGGGGCACGAAGAAGGCCGAGATCGCGACCGTGATCGTGTAGTTGAGCATCTGCCCCCAGGCGGCGATGAAGCTGACGAACTCGTTGAAGGCGTGGCGGGCGAAGCTGGAGGAGCCGCCGGCCTCCGGATACATCACGGTGGCCTCGGCATAGGTGGCGGCGGTGGCCGCGAAAATCAGCCCGGAGATCACGAAGGCGACCGGGGTCAGGCCGAGGGCGAAGGCGGCGGTGACGCCGAGCGCGTAGTAGATCGAGGAGCCGACGTTGCCGTAGGCCGCCGAGAACAGCGCGCCGACGCCGTGGACGCGGCTCAGCGATTCGTCTCTGGGGATGCGCTGGGCCATCTAGGAGCTGCCGAAACCTGTCACTCAGACCGAATATACGGAGGCGGCCGGTGCCCTCCGCACGTGAGAGCGGCTCAGGTCCGCCGGCGAGGTGCATCCACAGAGGGCTAGGGTCAGCTCCAGCTCCTCCCGAAGCAGCTCGAGGACGCGCCGGGCGCCGTCCGCGCCGGCGGCCGCCAACCCCCATAGGACGGGCCGTCCGACCAGCACCGCATCGGCGCCGAGAGCGAGGGCGACCGCGATGTCGACGCCACGGCGGATGCCCCCGTCGACCAGCACGGCGGCGCGTCCGTCGACCGCGTCGACGACGTCGACCAGGGCGTCGCCGGTGGCCAGCGCGCGGTCGAGCTGGCGACCGCCGTGGTTGGAGACGATCACCCCGGCCGCACCATGCTCGATGGCTAGCTGGGCGTCCTCCGGCGCCAGCAGGCCCTTGACCAGGATCGGCAGGCCGCACGCGGAGACGAGGTTCTCGAGGTCGCCCCAACCCAGCGCCGGGTTCATCAGCGCGAAGGTCTCCTCGATCGTCACCGGCCGCTCGACCCCCATCGCCGCCGCGACGCTGGGCACGCCGAGGCCAGCGGGAATCTTGAAGCCGGTGCGACGTTCACGCTCGCGGTTGCCGCCCGGCGGCGCGTCGACGGTGATGACGATCGCCTCGAAGCCCGAGTCGATCGCCTCGTCCACCAGCCCCTGCGTTACCGCCTCGTCGCGGAAGCAGTAGAGCTGGAACCAGCGGCGCCCGGGCGGGGCGACGGCGGCCAGCTCCGCAGGCCTGATCGTCGCCAAGGTCGAAAGGCACATAGCCGTGCCGGCTTCGGCGGCGGCCCGTGCCATGCCCACCTCTCCCTCGGGGTCGACCAGGCGCTGGTAGGCGACCGGGGCGACCAGCAGCGGCATCGAGAGTGGCTCGCCCAGCAGCTCTACAGAAGCTTTTACCTCACTGACACCGGTCAGCACCCGCGGCCGCAGCCGCCAACGCCGCCAGGCCTCGACGTTGTCGCGCAGGGTCAGCTCATCGCCGGCGCCGCCCGCGAAGTACCCCCGTGCCCCGGCGTCCAGCTTCTCGGCTGCGACCCGCTCGAAATCGGCGACGTTGATCAAGTCCTCGATCACAGCGGGCGACCTTAGCGTTACCGTTTGCACCGTGAGCGCAGCGGGGAGGCCCACGCGACGGCAGGTACGGCGGCGCCGGCGCACATCGCTTGGCATCGTGACGCTGGCGCTGGTCGCCGCCACCTACCTCGTCCTTGCCGCGACCGTGTTCGCTCCCGTCGACCGCCACGGCGCCCGGCTCGTCCACATCGAGGTCCACAGCAAGGCGGTCGGCAGGGATCTCGGCGTCAACGTGCTGGTTCCGCCCCGTGCCGGGCCGCGCGGAGAGCGCTCACTGCTGGTCTTCCTGCACGGTCGTGGCGGCTCTGAGGTCACCTTCAACGACGCGGTGTTCCGGGGCCTTCCCAGCCTGCACGGGCGGCGCGGCCCGGTCGTCGCCTTCCCCGCCGGGGGCGTCCACGGCTACTGGCACGACCGTGCCGACGGCGACTGGGGCAAGTGGGTGATGGACGAAGTGATCCCGCTCGTGATCCGCCGCTTTGGCATCGATCCTCACCGGTTGGCGATTGGCGGCATCTCGATGGGCGGTTTCGGCGCCTACGACATCGCCCTGAAGAACCCCGGCCGCTTCTGCGCCGTCGGCGGCCACTCCCCCGCGCTCTGGTTCGACGGCTCCGAAACCGCGCCCGGCGCCTTCGACGACAGGGCCGACTTCGAGCGCAACGACGTCGTCGAGGCGGTCCAGACCGATCCTGACGCCTTCGGCGACACCCGGGTCTGGAACGACTACGGCGACGAAGACCCGTTCCGCGTCTACGACGAAGGCTTCATCGCCGCCCTGCGGGCCGGCGACGCCGACCTCAGCGCCCACTCATGGCCGGGAGCTCACGAGGGCGGCTATTGGGACGCCCACTGGCCCGCCTACCAGCGCTTCTACGTCAACGCTCTGAACCACTGCGGCTAGACCGCTCTTGACTTTGGTCGCCCAGAGGGCGACCAAAGTCAAGAGCGGCGAGAGGTTTAGCGGCCGGGAGAGCCGGCGGGAGGCGTACCCGGAGGCGGCACCGGGCCCCAGCTCTCGCGACCGTCGGCGCTGGAGATCGGAATCGAGGGACCGGCCATCGCCGGGGTGTTCAGCGCCGCGTCTGCAACCGCCTTGACCCGCGAGAGCACCTCACGGATTTCGCTTCTCTTTAACTGATAGCCGTAGCGGTGCAGATCCGAGGTCAAGCCGGTTGCGTGGATACCCGCCTCGTTGGCGAGGAAGAGCGCCCGCGGCATGTGGAAGTCCTGGGTCACCACCACGGCGTCGCGCACCCCGAAGATGCCGCGGGCCCGCACCATCGTCGCCCAGGTGTCGAAGCCGGCATGGTCCTCGAAGACGTCGCGCGGCGGCACGCCTTCGTTGACCAGTGCCTTGCGCATCGTGTCCGGCTCGTCGTAGGCCCAGGTGTGGTGGTCGCCGGAGACGAGGACCTTCTCGACCTTGCCGGCATGCCAAAGCGCCGCGGCCTGCCGCACCCGATCGCCGAGCATCCCGCTCATCTTCCCGTTCGGCTGCACCAGAGCCCCCGGCACGATCGCCACCTGCGCATGCGGCACCTCAGCAATCCTGTCAGTCGACTCCCCTTCTGCGCTGAGGAGGATGTACGCGTTCGAGCCCACAACGACCAAGACGAGCAAAAAGGCACCGGAGAGCGTGGCCTTAGAGAGCCGCGGCCAGCGCCGCAACGGATAAGTCGCCCCCCGCCAGATCGATTTCAGCCCCCACACCCCCGAAACGCTAACAACCCTGGCAGCGAACCCGCGCCAGCCTCCATGCAGCGCCATGCCGTGCAGCGCCAGCCAGCCAGGCGAACGAGGCAATGCCGTTCATCCCGCTCGTCCCTCTAAGCGCTTCCGGGTAGAGGGGCTGTGTGCCCCTCTCGCGCAGCGGCGTCCTCTTTTCGCTCCCACAAGCGCTCGCAGCCAGCCGCCACGTCTCCTGAGCGAAAACCCAGCAAGCGGGAGGGGCACACAGCCCCTCCCGCCGCAAGCGTCTTAGAAGTGGACGATCGGAATGATCAGGATGGCAACGATGTTCGCCACCTTGATCATTGGGTTGATCGCCGGCCCGGCCGTGTCCTTGTAGGGATCGCCGACCGTGTCGCCGGTCACCGAGGCGGCGTGGGCCTCGGAGCCCTTGCCGCCGTGGGCGCCGTCCTCGATCAGCTTCTTGGCGTTGTCCCAGGCGCCACCGCCGGCGGTCATCGAGATCGCCGCGAAGAGGCCGACGACGATGACGCCGATCAGCAGGCCGCCGAGGGCGTCGACGCTGAGCAGCCCGACGATGACGGGAATGACGATCGGGATCAGGGCGGGCGCGATCATCTCCTTCTGCGCCGCCAGGGTGACGATGCTGACGGTTTCCCCGTACTCGGGTTTTTCGGTGCCGTCCATGATCCCCGGGTGCTCGTTGAACTGTTTGCGCACCTGCTCGACGACCTGGCCCCCGGCGCGGCCGACGGCCTCGATCGAGAGGGCCATGAACAGGTAGACCATCATGCCGCCGATGATCAGCCCGATCAGCACATCCGGGCTGGTCAGGTTGAACAGGCCGTTGAGATCGAACCCGGATGGCGCTTCTTCCGCGAGCTCGCTCTTGAACGCCGCGAACAGCACCAGTGCGGCCAGCGCGGCCGAGCCGATCGCGTAGCCCTTGGTGACCGCCTTGGTCGTGTTGCCGACCGCGTCGAGCGGGTCGGTGACGTTGCGGACGTCCTCCGGCAGGTCCGCCATCTCGGCGATACCACCGGCGTTGTCGGTGATCGGCCCGAAGGCGTCGAGGGCGACGATCAAGCCGCAGAGCGAGAGCTGAGCCATCACGGCGATGCCGATGCCGTAGATGCCCGCCAGCTCGTTGGCCCCGAGAATCGCGAGGGCCAGGACCAGAGCCGGAGCGGCGGTCGCCTGGTAGCCCTGGGCGAGGCCCTGGATGATGTTCGTCGCGTGACCAGTCTCCGAAGCCTGGGCGATCGTCTTCACCGGCCGGAAGCGAGTCGACGTGTAGTAGTCGGTGATCACAAACAGCAGCGCGGTGACGGCGATGCCGATCACGGCGCAGAGCCAGAGGTCGGTGACGCTGACCGCGTCCGCAGCCGTGCTGGCGAAGCCGAGTCGCAGCGGCTCGCTCATCAGCCAGTCGGTGATCGGGTAGAAGGCCGCGATCGAGATTACCCCGGAGACGAGCATGCCGATGTACAGCGCACCCTCGACTTTGTCGGATTTGGTCCGCACCGAAAGCGCGCCGACGATCGAGGCGATGATCGCGACGCCGCCGATGACCAGCGGGAAGATCGCCACCTCACGGGCGTAGTCGGTGGTGAAGGTGAGGACGCCGAGCAGCATCACGGCGACCGAGGTGACCGCGTAGGTCTCGAAGAGATCGGCGGCCATGCCGGCGCAGTCGCCGACGTTGTCGCCGACGTTGTCGGCGATCACCGCCGGGTTGCGCGGATCGTCCTCAGGGATGCCGGCCTCGACCTTGCCGACCAGGTCGGCGCCGACGTCGGCAGCCTTGGTGAAGATGCCGCCGCCGAGGCGGGCGAAGACGGAGATCAGCGAGCCACCGAAGCCAAGGCCGATCAACGCATCGACGGCCTCTTTGTCGGTGCTGCCGGTGATGATCAGGGCGCCGTAGTAGCCGGCGACGCCGAGCAGCGCCAGGCCGACGACGAGCAGGCCGGTCACCGACCCGCCCTTGAAGGCGACGTCGAGCGCCGGCGGCACGCCGCCCCGGGCCGCCTCCGCGACCCGCGAGTTGGCCCGCACCGAGACGTTCATCCCGATGAAGCCGGTGGCCCCGGAGAGGACGGCGCCGATCACGAAACCAAGCGCGGTCTTCCAGTTCTGAAGCAGCAACAGCACGACCACAAGCGGCACGGCGACCGCGGCGATGATCGTGTACTGACGGTTCAGATAAGCCTGAGCGCCCTCTTGCACGGCCCCCGAGATTTCCTGCATCCGCTCGTTGCCAGGGGACTTGGCAAGGAGGCGCTGGGTGACGATGAGTCCATAGACGACTGCAGCGCCAGCACAGACAAGCGCGACAACTACCCCGTAATCGGTCAAGAAGCTGGTCAAGTTTGTTCCTCCGGTGGATTTAGAGCGGCGCGGGAGTCTATAGACGGGGGCGGCGACGCCGCCCTGAGACTGCTCTAGGCTGGCTCCGCCGCCTGTTTTGCGCCCGCGTAGGTGCGCCGGGTCTCGGCCACCGCGTCGCGGTAGATGTCCTCGATCGAGAGCCCGCCGTCGAGCGCCTCGCGCGCCCGCTGGGCACCGTTTCGCTCCGGCAGCTGGAACTCGATCCCGAGTTGAGAGCGGGCCGGCTCGGTCCAGGTGTGAACGGACTCGAGCACCTCCCTCGCCTCCACCTCGACGCCGCGCCGGAAATCGATCAGCTTGCCGCTGAGTCCATGGCGAATCGCCCGCCAGAGGTTCTCCTCGATCTCGCGGTCGGCCAGCGGCGCCCCCGCGCCTTCGTAACCGTGCTCGTCGTAGTCGACCGCTGCCTGGGCGATGCAGGCGGCGATCAGGCCCGCGAGCGCAAAGGACTCGTCGCCGCGGGTCTGGGCGTCGCAGATCCGCACCTCGACGGTGCCGAAATGGTGATGGGGGCGGACGCTCCACCAGAGCTGGGTCGACTCGACGATCGAGCCGGTCCGCTCCAATGTGCCGACGAAGGTCGCGTAGCTGTCCCAGTCGCGAAACGGCGAAGGCACGCCGCAGCGCGGGAAGGTGCGGGTGAAGATCTCCGTGCGCACGGTGTGCAGGCCGGTATCGCGGCGATCGAGGAAAGGCGAGTTGGCCGAAGCCGCGAGCAGCAGCGGCAGCAGCTCCCGCATCCGGTCGCAGACGGCGATCGCCCGGTCGGCGCCGCGCACGCCCATGTGGACGTGAGTGCTCCAGGTGTTGTTGCGCTGTGCCACCCAGCCCAGTTCGTGGCGCAAGCGGTTGTAGTGGGGCGTGTCGATGATCCGCTGGTCGAGATAGCTCGCCCAGGGGTGGGTGCCGGTGGCGCCGAGGGCCAGACCCATGTCGGCGACCAGCTCGAACAGCCGCAGTCGCCGCTGGCGCTGCTTCGCGGTCGCCTCGGCGAAGCTCTGCGAGCGACCGGAGCGGATCTCGACCTCGGCGGCGATCAGCTCGCCGGCGGCGGACTCGGCCAGCAGCTCATCCCGCTGGCAGGCCGCGTAGACGTCCTCGAAGCGGTGCTCCAGCTCCAGCGTGGCCGGGTCGAGGATCGCGAACTCCTCCTCGAGGCCGATCGTGAAGTCGGTGGAGGACTCGAATCTCTCGCGGACGAGGTCGAGGTCTAGCGACAAGGGACTCAGGCCAGGTAGAAGTAGAGCGCGTAGAGCAGGTCGACGGCGGGGCTGGACGTGTGGACCGTCACCTCCGGCGGCACCTGGAGCAGCTGCTCGGAGTAGTTGAAGATGATCTTGACGCCGGCCTTGACGAGGCGGTCGGCGACCTCCTGGGCGGCATCGGCGGGGACGGCGAGGACGCCAACGACGATCTCGTCCTCGGCGACGACCGCTTTCAGATCGCCGAGATCGCGGACCCGCAGTTCACCGATCTGGTTGCCGACGACGGTCGGGTCGGAATCGAACACGGCCACGACCTGGAAGCCGTGGTCGGCGAAGATCGCCGAGCTGGCGATCGCCTGACCGAGGTTTCCGGCGCCGAAGAGGGCGATGTTGTGCTGGCCCGAGGTGCGAAGGATCTTGCGGATCTCGGCGACCAGCGATTCGACGTTGTAGCCGACGCCGCGCTTGCCGAACTTGCCGAAGCCGGAGAGATCGCGGCGGATCTGAGTGGGGTTGATGTGGGTGTACTCGGACAGCTCCTGCGAGGAGATCGTCTCGCGGCCCATCTTGCGGGCCTGCGTCAGCACCTGCAGGTAGCGCGAGAGTCGCGCGGCGACGCCGAGCGAGAGGCGATCCCCTTCGACGGGGAACCCTCCCGGCGCCTCGAACTCCTCAATCACCTCGACCATGCCCCCACAGTATCGAGCCTGGCTCGCACCGCCGCCTCGTCCAGAACCAGCTCCGAGACGACCGTGCCGTCGACCTCGACGACCGGGATTCGCTCCAGATGACGGCGCAGCAGCAGCTCGTCGCTCTCGATGTCGACCTCGTGCAGGCCGAAGCGGTAGCCCTGCCCGTGCAGACCGACGATCGCGGCGACCGCCTCCTCGCAGAGATGGCAGCCCGGCCGCGAGTAGACGACGACGTCGGTCATGCCGCTTCGCCGCTGGCGAAGGCGTCGTAGCCGAGATAGGCCGGGTACGCCAGCGGCGGGGCGAAACGGGCGGCGGAGCCGATCATCGCGGCGTTGTCGGTGCAGAGCTCGCGCGGGACCAGCTTCAGGCGCACGCCCTGCTCCTCGCAGAGCCGCGCCACCGCCTCGCGCAGGGGTCCGTTGGCGGCGACGCCGCCGCCCAGGGCCACGGCCTCCCAGTCGCCCTTCTTCAGGGCCCGTTTCAGTTTCGCGATCAGCTGGCCGACCACTGCCGCCTGGAAGGAGGCGGCGAGATCGGCGCGGTGGCGCTCCACCCCCTCCGGGCCGAGGTCGCGGCAGCGGTAGACGAGCGCCGTCTTGAGGCCGCTGAAGCTGAAGTTGAGGCTGGGATCGCGGGCCATCGCGACCGGCATCTCGAACGTCGCCGGGTCACCCGTGGCCGCCAGCTTCTCCAGCGCCGGCCCGCCCGGGTAACCGAGCCCGAGCAGCCGCGCCGACTTGTCGAAGGCCTCGCCGGCGGCGTCGTCGAGCGTCTGGCCGAGCACCTCGTGGCCGCCCTCGTCGGTGACCCCCGCCAGCAGCGTGTGGCCACCGCTGGCGACCAGGCAGAGGAAGGGCGGTCGCAGCGGCTCCGGCTCGAGAAAGTTGGCGGCGACGTGGCCCTGCAGGTGATCGACCGGGATTAGCGGCAGCCGCCGCGCTGCGGCGATCGCCTTAGCGGTGCTGATTCCGACCAGCAGGGCGCCGATCAGGCCGGGACCGGCCGTGGCGGCGACGGCCTCGACGTCGTCGAGGCTCACCCCGGCCTCGTCGAGCGCGGCCTGCACCAGCGGCGCCGTCAGTTCGAGGTGATGGCGCGAGGCGACCTCGGGGACTACGCCGCCGAAGTGGGCGTGTGCCGCGGCCTGCGAAGAGATCAGGTTCGAGAGGATTCGCGGACCGTCGAGAACGGCCGCGCAGGTGTCGTCGCAGGAGGTCTCGATCGCGAGGATCAATCGAGCCACATGATCAGCGCGTCCTCGCCGTTGTCGTGGTAATAGCGAGGACGGACGCCGGCGGAGCGGAAGCCGAACCGTTCGTACATCCCGATCGCCCCCTGGTTGGAGACGCGGACCTCGAGCGTGAAAGGCAGCACCCCGCGCGCCTCCTCGAAGAGCCGCGTCAGCAGCCGCCCGGCTACGCCCGAGCGCCGCTGCTCGGGCGCCACGGCGATGTTCATCAGGTGCCAGACCTGGTCATAGCGAGAGCAAATCACGTAACCAAGCAGCTCGTCGCCGGCGCTGGCCGCGAGGCAAATTCCCGACGGCTTCGAGAGCTCCAGCACGAACATCGCCAGCGACCACGGGGTCGGGAAGGAGCGCCGC
>DATBDU010000006.1:0-23199 GCA_036269775.1 Solirubrobacterales bacterium | reverse complement strand
TTCCGAACGCGACTCGGTCACCTCGATCACGGCCTTGGCCAGTTCCAGCAGCGTGAACTCGTTCGGGTTGCCGATGTTGACCGGCGTGTGCACGTCGGACTCCGCAAGGGAGACGATGCCGCGGATCAAATCGTCGACGTAGCAGAAGCTGCGGGTCTGGCTGCCGTCTCCGAAGACGGTCAGCGGCCGGTCCTGCAGCGCCTGACGCAGAAAGGTCGGGATCGCGCGGCCGTCGTGCGGGCGCATGCGCGGGCCGTAGGTGTTGAAGATGCGGACGATCGCGGTGTCGACGCCCTGCTGGCGGTGGTAAGCCATCGTCAGCGCCTCGGCGTAGCGCTTCGCCTCGTCGTAGACGCCGCGCGGGCCAATCGGGTTGACATGGCCCCAGTAATCCTCTTTCTGGGGATGGACCTGGGGGTCTCCGTAGACCTCGCTGGTCGAGGCGATCAGGAAGCGAGCGCGCTTGAACTTGGCAACCCCAAGCATGTGATGGGTGCCGTGGGAGCCGACTTTGAGCGTGTGCAGCGGCAGCCGCAGGTAGTCGATCGGGCTCGCCGGCGAGGCGAGGTGATAGACGAAGTCGACGTCCTCGTCGATGTCGACATAGGAGGTGATGTCAACGCTGCGGAACTCGAACGCATCGTCACGAATGTGGGCGATGTTCTCCAACGATCCGGTCTCGAGGTTGTCGAGGCAGATCACCCGGTGCCCCTTGCCGAGCAGGTGCTCGCAGAGGTGGGATCCGAGGAAGCCGGCGCCGCCGGTCACTACGCAGGTAGTCATTGACGGCGATGCTATCGGGGCGGATGCCCGGGGGCATGGCGGGTGCTTCCTGCAATTTCCGAGATTCGTGCCTGGAAAGTCGTCCAGAAGGGGGGAGAGAACCGGTTCGGGGCAGGCTGACTGTGCCTATGTTTCGGTGCGAAAGCTTTAAGCGGCCGGGGGGAGCCGAATGGTGAATCCAGTTGGGCAGGGGGAGCAGCGCGCGGTGCCGTCAGCCGTGTCGGATGCGGCGCGCAAGCGTGCCGCGATTGAGACCTATGCGCACCACGAGCAGGCACTGCGCCGCACCGCCAGGCGCTACTCGCTCTGCGCCGACGACGCCGACGACGCCCTGCAACGGGCGCTTGAGATCCTCCTCGTCAAGGCGCCGAGCGACGATCCGCGGGAACTGATCCGCTGGACCCAGACCGTCGTCAAGCACGAGGCGCTGGCGGTACGGCGCGACCGCGAGCGAATCCTCAGCGGCCCCGCGGCCGTGGCGACGGAGCCCGGGCGCGAGGACTGGGTGGCGATGATTCCGGCCGCTGCCGACGGGCCGCCTGAGCGGGCCGAGCGCCACGAAGCGATCGCCCGCAGTCGCGAGGCGCTGCAGGCCCTGAAGCCGCAGGAGCTACGGGCGCTGAGCCTGCTCGCAGAGGGCTACTCCTATAGGGAGATCGGTGAGATCACCGGCTTCAGCCAGACCAAGATCAACCGCTGCCTCGCCGAGGGCAGGGAGCGGTTCCGTCGCTTGCTCTCGCGCAGCCAAGACGGCAGTCGCTGCGAGGAGATGGGTCCGCTGCTCTCGGCCTTCTGTGACGGGGAGGCTGGCGGCGAGGACGCTGCGGCTCTGCGCGAGCACCTCCGCGCCTGCGGCGGCTGCCGGGCGACCCTGCGCGCCTACCGGGCGGCGCCCGGCGCCGCGGCGGCATTGGCGCCAGCGCTGCCGCTCGGCCGCTCGCTGTTCGATCGCGCCCACGACGCCCTCGCCGGACTGGCGGCTCGCTTCGGCGGCGGCGGCGATGGCACCGATTGGGCGCTCTCGCAGGTCGCCGCATCGGGAGGGGCGCGCGGGGCCGGCGTAGCCGCCCTGGCAAAAGTGGTCGCGGTCTGCGTCGGCGCCGCCGGCGGCGCGGCGGCGTGCGTGGCGACCGGCGTCGTGCCGGGCCCGCTGGAGCTTGGTCACAGCCAGACGAAGGCAGCGGTCGTGGAGCGCCGGCTCGACCCGGTCATCGCCACCGAATGGAGCAGTGAGAGCGGCGTCGAATATGAAACGGCGCCCGCGCCGTCCGCGCCGAAGCCGGCTCCAAAGCACCCCCACCACGATCCGCTGCCGGTAGCCGAGCCGGCCCCGGCCCCCACTCCGGAAGCCGCCGGCGGCGCCACGGAATACGTGCCGGAACCCGAACCCGTCGCGGTTCCCGAAGCGGCCGGCGAAAGCAGCTCGGCGGACTCGGCCGGGGGCAGCCCGGCGGGGGAGTTCGGGCCATGAAACCCACCGCGAACGCCCTCCTTGCCTGGGTGGCGATTGCCGCCGCTTCGCTTCTCGGCACCGACCTCGCAGCGGCGGACACGCCGCCGCCACTCAACCTGCGCGTCGAGGGCGGCAAAGACATTTGGCATGCCGACAACGACTTCCGGCTCCGCTGGGATCGGCCTGACGGCGGTGGGGGCGAACCCGAAGCCGGCGCGGCGAACCTCCGCCTTCGCGACGCGAGTGGCAGCCTGACCCTGCTCCAGACCCGGTTCCCCGGAAACATCGGCCGGATCGAATACATCCACGTGCCCAGCCCGGGCCGCTACACCGCCGACGTCTGGCTCGAGGGTGCCGACGGCGAGGCTGGGCCGATGGCCAGCGCGACGCTGCTGTTCGACGACGTCCGCCCCGGACCGTCCCGTCCACTGCCGCCGACGGGGTGGGTTGCCGGAAACGCCGCCGCGATCCTCGCAGTCGAGCACCCGGCGGCGCCACAGCCGCTCTCCGGGATCCGCGGCTACGCGATCTCGGTCGACCGCGGATCCGGGAGCGAGCCCTGTGCGGGGTCAGCCCGATGCAGCCTGGCCGAGACCGACCTGCGCGACGGCATCGACAACGACACGATCTCACTGGGGCTGCTGCCGGAGGGTGCGAACCTCGTCCACGTCGTGGCCGTCTCCGGCTCGGGGATGAGGTCGGCGGAGACGCGAAGCGCGGTCGTATGGGTCGATGCGACCCGCCCCACGGTGGCCTTGCAGGGAGCGCCGAGGGGCTGGGCGAACGGTCCGGTCCGGTTGACGGCGAGCGCAGCGGACGGCCTCTCGGGCATGGCCGCGGCTGGTCCGAATGGGCCGTTTACCGCGATCGCAGTCGATGGCGCCGTGCCGCGCGCCGACGCGGGCGACTCGGCGGCCGCGACGGTGAGCGGCGAAGGGTCGCATCGCATCGCCTTCTACGCCCGCGACGCCGCCGGAAACACGGGCGAGGAGTCGCCGGCCGCGGTCACGGTCCAGATCGACGAAAGTCCGCCGCGGGTCGCCTTCGCCGCTGCCCAGGATCCCGCCGAGCCGGAGCGGATCGTGGCGACCGTGAGCGACCCGCTCTCCGGGCCGGACCCGGCGCGGGGATCGATCGCGGTGCGGCGGGCGGGCTCGCGCCAACCCTTCGTGCCGCTGCCGACGACGGTGTCCGGCGGCGACCTGACCGGGCACTGGAACTCAGATGCCTTCCCGCCGGGGACCTACGAGTTCAGAGCGATGGGCTACGACGCCGCGGGCAACGGCACCAGTTCCGAGCGCCGCGATAACGGCACCCGCTTGGTCTTGGTCAACTTGCCGAAGACGCCAGCAGGAATCGTCGCTGGATTCGGTGGCAGGCGCCTGGTTTGGCGGCGCTGCTCGCGAAAGGACGGGCGGCGGCGCTGCCGGCGCGAGGAGATCGAGCCATTCGAGCAGCGGCCGTCCAGCAGGACGGTCCCCTACGCCCGCGGCCTCTCCTTCGCCGGGAGGCTGACCTCTGCCGCCGGGCCTCCGTTGGGCGGCCTACCGGTCGAGGTCGTCGAGACCTTCGACGCCGGCGCCAGCTCGGCCCAGCGCCGGACCACGGTGCAGACGGCGGCCGACGGAACCTTCCTGACCCGCCTGCCGCCGGGGCCCAGCCGCCGGGTCGAAGTCGAGTTCGCCGGTGGCCGAACCCTCACCCGCGCGAGCAGCCACGCGGTGCGCCTGAACGTGCTGAGCGGCGTGCGCATCCAGGCGTCCTCCGCATCGGCCCGGATCGGCGGCGCGCCGGTGCTCTTCAGTGGCCGTGTCGGAGACCTGGGTGCGGACATCTCCACCACCGGCAGACCGGTCGAGCTGCAGTTCCGCTTTCCCGGCAGCGAGTGGTCGGAATTTCGCACCGTGCGGACCGACGCCCATGGCCGCTTCCGCTATGCCTACCCGTTCAGCGACGACGACAGCCGCGGCATCCGCTTCCAGTTCCGCGCCTTCGCCCCGGCCGAAGGCGGCTGGCCCTACGAGCCCGCCGCCTCAAGACCGGTCTTCGTCACCGGCCGTTAGCCCCACAACGAGGACCGCCCCGAGGATCGGGGCGGTCGGTACTACGGAGATGCGAGGTGCGACCTAGCGCAGGGAAGCGAACTGGTCAGTGACCTGGTCCACTAGACCCTGGGCGCGGGAGGTTTGCTCGTCGATCGCGCGGCGGACGCGGGACTCGACCTCGTTGCGGTTGCGCTTGAGGGTCGTCTCGACCGTGCGCTGATGCTTGCGGGCTTCGCGCTCGACCCGGTTGCGGGTCTTGCGGGCCTCGGTGGTCGCCTTGCGGCGGGCCGTGGTGCCGCGGCGCTCGGTCCGCTTGACCGTTTTGCGCAGCTGCGTGCGGTAGGACTTGAGCTGTTTCTCGGCGCTGGAGCGGCCGGTCCACGGCTCAACCAGATCGGAGACGCGGTCGCTGACGCTGAGCACGATGCCGACCGGTACGTCGACGGCGGCCTCGGCCACGGTCTGCACCTGGTTCTTCTCAGCGACGGCCGTCTTGGTGGCCGCCCGTTTGGTGGCTTTCGCGGTGCTGGTCGCCGATTTCTTGGCTTCCGTGGTCGCGCGCTTGGCCTGCGTTTTGGATTTGCTGCCGTTTTTCGTGTCTGCCATGAAGATTGAATCCCTTCGAATTTGTTGGCCTGCCTGGGCGTTCGCGAGTGTAACGAACATACGTTCTTTTGCGAACACACGTTCTTAACCTCGTCAGGGGAGGCGGTTACACGGGTTCGGCGGCCGCCTGGGCCCCACGCACGATCGCCAGGGCATCGGGGGCACAGGCGGCGGCGATCGGATAGCGGGCATCGAGGTCCAGGGTCGCCCCCTCTAACGCTAGGTCGCCGAAGCCGACCGCTCCGCCTGCCTCGCGGACGATCAGCTGGGCCGCCGCGATATCGACCGAGCGACAGGGCCGCAGGCTGAGCATCGCGTCGAAGCGGCCGGCGCCGACATAGGCGGCGGTGATCGCGATCGAGCCGACGACCCGCAGCCGGTATGCCTTCCCCGCCAGAGCCTCGAGCACCGGCAGCGACCATTCCGGCTCGGCGGACTCCAGGCCGACCACCTCGAGCTTCTCGGCTCCAGTGGCGGCGACCTGGGCGACGCGGTCGCCGAGCATTGCCCCATCGCCGCGCCGGGCGAAGAACTCCTCGCCGGCACCGAAGTCGTGGACGAAGCCGAACTCGACGTCGGCCATCGAGGAGCCGGAGGCAACGGCGATGCTGAGGCTGTGGGAGGGAATCGTGCGACGGGCGTTGAGCGAACCGTCGATCGGGTCGATCACGACCCGGGCCGCGCCGCCGGAGCCGAAGGAGACCTCGCCGCGCTCCTCCGAGACAGCGACAAACGAGGCGCCCTGCGCCGCTAGTGCGTCGAGCTCGGCGAAGACGACGTCCTCGCAGCGGCGGTCGATCGCCAGGGTGCGGTCGCCCCCCTCGCCGATGCCCTCGTAGACGGTGCGCTCCTCGCTGCCCGGGGTGGCCGCGAAGATCGCCCGCTGCGCCGCCACAACGCGGCGGCAGATCCCCAGCCAGTCTGCGGAAAAAACGTCCATCTGCCGAATGCTATGGCGCGCTAGCGTTGAGCGATGCGCGAGGAGCAGCCGACGGTAGACAGGGAGGTGGATGGAAAGGACCGGGCGATCGCCCACGGCGACGGGCCGTTGCTGGTCCTCGGCGCCGCCGGGACCGGCAAGACCGAGCTGCTCGCACGCCGGCTGGCGCGGCTCGCGGCGAGCGGCACCGCGCCCGAGCGAGTCCTCGTCATCGGCTCGACCCGAGCGACTTCGCGGCGACTGTGCCAACGCGCCGAGGCGCTGTTGCGGGGGCCGTTCGAGGAGCTCTGGATAGGCAGCTGGGACACGATCGGCGAGCGGCTCCTGCACGAGCACGCCGAGGCCGCCGGCCTCGACCCCTTCTTCGACGTCCTCGGCCCCGCCGAGCGGCTGGCGATGCTGCTCGACCGCCTCGACCAGTTGCCGCTGCGCCGCCACGAGATCCGCGGTAACCCGGCGGGCCTGCTTGCGCGTCTGCTGGGGCGGATCGACGAGCTGAAGGCGGAAGCAGTCGGCCCGACCAAGCTGGAGACTCGCGCCCGGGAGCGGGAACAGGCGGCCGGCGACGAGGCCGAGCGCGAGGCCGCCCGCCGCGACCTCGAGTTCGCCGAGTTCCACACAGCCCACGACCGCATCCTCGCCAGCGCCGGCAGCCTCGACCGCGGCGACGTCTTCCTCGCCCTCAACTCCCTTCTCGCCGAACGTCCCGACATCCGCCGCGAACTGGCCAATCGCTTCGACTACCTGATGGTCGACGAGCTGGAGGAGACGACCGCAGCTCAACGCGGGATCCTGACCGCACTCGCCGCCGACAACCCGAACCATCTCTACGCGCTGGAGGAAGCCGAGGGACCCAGCACCTGGTTCCGTGACCTTCATCCCGATGGCGACGCGGTGGTTCTCGAGCATCGTTTCCGAGAGCCGGCGGTCAGGTTCTGGAAATGCTCGAACGAGCGCGCCCAGGCTCAGGCCATTGCCCGCGAGGTCGAGCAGCTCGTCGTCAGCGGCGCCGAGCCGGAGAAGATCTGCGTCCTCGTCGCCGAGCCGGCCCGCCAGGGCGGGGCTGTGGCGGCGGCGATGGAGGAGCGCGGCATCCCCTTCCACCTCTCCGGCCCCGCCGCGCTCTTCCAGCGGCCCGAGGTTCGCGACGCGATCGCCTGGCTGCGAGCGCTCGCCGACCCCGATGACTCGCCGGCGGTGGCGCGGGCGCTGACCCGGCCGCCAATCGAGCTGCGCCCCGGCGACCTGGCGCGGCTGACGACGATCGCCCGGCGCCGCAAGCAGGACATGGTCGCCGCCTGCGAGGCGGCGCTCGACAGCCCTCAGTTCCAGCCCGAGGCACGCGAGCGGATCCAGGCCTTCCTGAAGCTCTACAACGCCGCCTCGGCGGCGATGGAGGAGCGGCGCGCCGATGTCTTCGTGCGCCGGCTGATCGAGCGGGTGGGCCTGCGCCGCCAGCGCCTCTTCGCCGCCCAGCCGGAGGTCGCCGAGCGGCTGCTCGGGCTCTCGCGGCTAGCCGAGCTGGCGACGGCCTGGGCGCGCCGCGAGCCGCACGGCTCGACCCGCGGCTTCGTCGCCTACCTCAGCGCCGTCGCCGAGGCCGGCGTCGAGCCGGCGGGCGGCGAGGAGCCGCCCTCCCCCGCTTCGGTCCAGGGGATGGCGATGGACGCCGTCAAGGGCATCGGCTTCGACCACGTCTTCGTGCTCGGACTCGAGGGAGAGGCCGACTGGGCGCGGATCGGCTGGCCGGCGCGAACCGGGCTCGTGCTCTCGCGGCTGGAACGCGGCGAAGAGGGCGAGGCTCGCCCGTCGCGCTTCTACGAGGAGGCGCTGGCGGCCTCGAAAGGAGGCGAGGAGGAGGAGCACGGCGAGGAGCTGTTCGGGCCCGCCGAGGGCCTTCACGCCACCTACCGGACCCTGCGCGAGCAGGTGCTGGAGGCTTCCTGGCGGGCCGGACGCGAGCTTTCCGAGCCGCGCCTGGACACCGCGATCGACGTCAACCGGGCGATCGCCCGCTACCTGGAGCTGCTGAAGCTGGCGGCACTGGCGCAGCGCCCCGGCGACGAGCCGACGGCGGAGGCGATCGAGGCGGTCAATGGCCTGCTGCGCCAGGTCGCGACCCCCGAGCAACAGGCCGAGCTCGACGCCTCCTCGCTCGACTCCTACCTGCTCGACTCCGAGCATGACACGGGGCGACGGCGGCAGCTGATCGCGGCCCGCGAGGAGCCCTCGCTGGAGGCCTTCCTGCCCCGCCGCGGCGACGGCATGCTCAGTCTCTCGGCCTCCGACCTCAGCCTCTACCTGACCTGTCCACTTAAGTACAAGTTCGCGCGGGTCTTCGGCATTCCCCAGGAGCCGACGATCAATCAGCGCTTTGGCATCCTCATCCACAACGTCCTCGAGCGCTTCCACAAAGAGCCGCCGGAGAACGACGAGGACGGGCTGCGCGAACTGACCAGCCTCTTCGAGACCGGTTGGCGACGCACCGGCTTCGGCTCGACCGACGACGAGTTGCAGTTCCGCGACCGGGCCCGCGAAGCGCTGCAGCTTTACTGGGACCGCGAGCGGGTTGCCGAGGGGGAACCGGTCTGGCTGGAGCGCAAGTTCGACTTCAAGGTTGGCGAGCATCATGTCCGCGGCCGGGTCGACCGGGTCGACCGCCTGCCCGACGGCGACTACGAGCTGATCGACTACAAGACCGGCGAGCGCCGCACCGAAGCCGAGCTGGAGAGCGACCTGCAGTTGGCGCTCTACCGGCTCGCCGCTCGCGAGGCTTGGGAGATCGAGGCCAGCATCGGCAGCTACTACTACGTGCTCGACGCCGACAAGGTGGCGGCGCCGACCAAGTCTGACGACGCCGAGCGAGTCGAGCGCACGGTGCTACAGGTCGGCGAGGGCATCCTCGGCCAAGACTTCGAGCCGCGCCCCTCCCCGGCCGTCTGTAGCTGGTGCGACTACCGCCTGATCTGCCCGGCTGCTGAGTCCTAGAAGCGACTACTGGCCGTCGCCACGCTGGCGTAAAAACCGCTGAAACTCTCTCGCGATCGTGTCCGCCGAGGGCAGCTCGTCGCCCTCCTCGGTCAGCAGGTCGACCTGTTCAGCCTCGATCCGCGAGACCAGCTCCTCAATCTCCGGGTTGGCGGCGATGGCGCGGCCGATCTGCTCCTCATAGTCGCTCGTTTCCTCCTCCAGCTCGGAGGCCTCGACGGCGATCCCGGTCATACCCTCGAGCCGGCGCAGCAGCGCCAGCGCCGCCTTCGGGTTGGGGACCGCGGCGACGTAATGGGGCACCGCCGCCCAGAGCGAGGCGGAGTCGATCCCGGCCTCGCGACAGAGATCGTGGACGACGCCGACGATCCCGGTCGGGCCCTCGTAGTTGGAGCGCTCGAGTTCGAGCTCGTCGATCAGGTGCTGGTCAGAGGCGAGGCCGGTAATCGGTACCGGCAGGGTGTGGGAGACCTCGGCGATCAGCGCCCCGAGGGTGATCACCAGCTCAACACCGAGCGCGTCGGCGGCGGTCGCGATCGTCTCCGAGAAGGTGCGCCAGCGCAGGTTCGGCTCGGTGCCGTCGAGCAGCACGAGGTCGCGGTCGGCGGTTGGCACCCGGACGGCGATCAGGTTGTTCTCCGGCCATTCGATCCGGCGCGTCTCGCCGTCGATCATGCTGATCGTCGGACGGGTCGACTGGAAGTCGAAGTAGTCCTCCGGATCAACCCTGGCGATCAGCTCTGAGTCGAGTGAGGAGGCGACTGCGCCCAGGGCCGTCGAGGCAGCCGCGGCGGCGTCGTTCCAGCCGCGAAAGGCGCAGACCAACACGGGGGATCGCAGATGCGGCAGGTCGCCTTCCCAGGTGAGCGAATCCACGCTCTGAGCGTAGACGATGGGTGATGCCGCGCAGTCGCGGGGGACTACTCGTCGCCTGCCGGCGGATAGACATTTCCGGCGCTTTGGACCTGGGTAGCAATACTGCTACCTTGCTTGGGACCTGCCCGTACCCGCCAGTGGGTGCCCAGCTCCCAGCTCGACGAGCTTTGGAGCTCCCCTGCCGACCCCACGCTCGAGAAGGACCTCGAGAAGCTGGGGGGCGATCTGACGGATCCCTGGTCCTTGTAGCGAGGTGCCGGTTCTGCTCGACACCTCGGTGCTGATCGGCGCCGAGAGCGGCCCTGACGATAAGGCGGCGATCAGCGTCGTCTCGCTCACTGAGCTGCACTTCGGCGTCCTGGTCGCTCCTGATGAGGACGCCCGCGCCAACCGCATACGGCGACTCGGCATCATCGAGAGCCACTTCGACGCCCTCCCCTTCGACGCGGCCGTCGCTCGTGAGTGCGGCCGGTTGCGGGCCGCCATCGCCCAGCGTGGCGGGCAGCCGCGTCGCCGGGCCTTCGACCTGGCGATCGCCGCCACCGCCAACATCCATGGCGTTCCCCTCCTGACCTACAACAGCAAGGGCTTTCAGATCATCGGAGACCTGGTTGACGTCCGGGCTCCGTAAGACCTACGGCGCTGAGCGGGCGCGGCGGACCAGTTGGGCCGCCATGAAGAGGGCGAGGGCGGCGAAGGAGAGCTGCAGGAGGCGTTCGGAGATGTGGTTGGAGGCGGCGACGCCGATCAGGACGCCGATTGGCGAGAGGGCGCCGATGATCAGCGCCTGGCGGAGGCGGACGTTGCCGTAGCCGTTCTGGCGGTAGGCGCCGACCAGGGCGACGATGACGATCATCAACAGCGAGGTCGACTCGCCCTCGACCTGGGTGAGGCCGAGGAAGATCGTCAGGGCGGGCACGAAGAGGACACCGCCGCCGACCCCGACCAGGCCGCCGGCGAGGCCGCCAGCGACGGCGATCAGGATCGCGAGGACCTCGTTCACGAGAGGATCAGCTCGATCGCGATCGCGACCAGCAGGATCGCGAAGAGGTAGGAGACGGCGCGCTGGGGAATCCGCTGCTGGATCGCCGTCCCGATCACCACGCCGACCACGGCCGGAATCGCCAGCAGCAGGCCGGTGGCGACGTGGACGTTGCCGTAGAGGCCGCCCTGGGCGATCGCTCCAAGCAGCCCGATCAGGACGATCGCGGCGAGGCTGGTGCCGGTCGCCAGGCGCTCCCCGTAGCCGAACCAGAAGATCAGCAGGGGCACGATCACGGTACCGCCGCCGACGCCGAAAAGGCCGCTGAAGATGCCCGCCAGGGTGCCGATCGCCGCCAGCCGCAGGGTCTCGTGCGAGGGCATCGGCCCGGAGGGGGACGGCATGCGGCGATACTAGATGCCGTGCCTCGCGAATTTGAGACGGGGGAAGGCGCCTGGACCACGCTGCTGGAGCCGCTGCGCGCCGACCCCCCCAGGGCGGCAATCCTCACCGACGTCGACGGCACCCTGGCGCCGATCGTCGAGCGGGCCGAGGAAGCTGCCGTCCCGGCGGCGGCGCGGAAGGCGCTGGCACGGCTGAGCGAGCGCTACGGCCTGGTCGGCTGCGTCTCCGGCCGCCAGGCCGAGGAGGCGCGGCGGTTGGTCGGGCTCGACGGGCTCGCCTACGCCGGCAACCATGGGCTGGAGCTGTTGCTGCCCGGGGACAAGTCGCCGCGCCCTGATCCGTCGCTGGCCGGGCGCGAGACCGAGGCCGGCGACTTCATGGCCGCGATCGAGCCCGGGACACTGCTGGCGGCGGGGCTACGGCGGGAGGACAAGGGGCCGATCCAGGCGCTGCACTGGCGCGGCGCCGAGGACGAAGCCGCCGCCGAGGGTCGCGCCCACGAGGTTGCGGTCGAGGCCGGACAGGCTGGGCTGGAACCGCGCTGGGGACGCAAGGTGCTGGAGCTGCGGCCGGTCGGCGGCGGTGGCAAGGACGCCGCGGTTGCCTCTCTGCTGACCGGCGGGCAGCTCAACGGCGCCGTCTACGCCGGCGACGATCGCACCGACCTCGACGCCTTCCGCCGCCTCCGGGAGCTGGCCGCGGCGGGCGAGCTGGCGACCGCGGTCTGCGTCGGCATCGTCTCTCCAGAGGCACCGCCGGAGCTGCCCGAAGAGGCGGACCTGATCGTCGACGGCCCGGGCGGCTGGCTGGCGATCCTCGAATGGCTGGCGGAGTAACGGGTGCCCTACACCGACCTGCTGCGAGTCACCGTCTTCCTGACCGGCGCCGAGGCGACCGCACTAGGGGCGATCACGGCGGTCGGCGCCAACCGAGAGGGCGATACGACGACGGTCCTCGTCGCGGCGGTCTGGTGGTTGGCCTCATTGGCGATCGGCATCTATCTCGGCCGACCAGCCCGCGCCGCGGAGGACATCCGTGACGCCCTCGCCCGGGCCCGCACCGCCACCTCGCTTCCGGCAGAGAGTCCCGCCCGGATCGCGCTTGGCCGGCTCTGGCCGATCGCCTTCACGGCGGTCCTCGCCGGCGGCCTCGGCCTCTTTTTCCCCGGCGTCGCCGTGATCGGCGCCGGCTACGCGCTGATCGTCTCACTTGCCTGGCACACCCGCGAGGCGGCCGTCCTCGGCATCGAGCACCGCGACGGCGTCAAGTTCTACGTCGTCCCCAACTCTGCCCTGAAACCGGTCGAGCTGGTGCGGGCGCCAGGGCTGCGCAGCGACCGCCTCAGCCGCGCCTAGGCTTCCATGCTGGAGGCAGTTGTCTCCGGATACCGGGGAGAAGTGTCTACAGCATGGCCAAGCGCTTGAAACCGACCCAGTCGCGGGTGTTGGCGACGTCGGCGGCGGTCAGCCAGGCACGGCGGGCAGTGGCAACGCCGTAGGCCATGTTGTCGAGCGTGTCGACGCCGTGGGCGTCGGTGTTGAGGAGGATCTTGACGCCGGCGTCGACGGCGAGGCGGGCGTGGCGGTCGGAAAGGTCGCGACGGTTGGGGTTGCCGTTGATCTCGATCATCGTGCCGGTGCGGGCTGCGGCGGCGGCCACCGCCTCGACGTCGATCCCGTAGGGCTCGCGGCGGCCGATCAGCCGGCCGGTGAGGTGGCCGATGCAGTTGACCTGCGGGTTCTCAATCGCCGCGACGACGCGCTCGGTCATCTCCTTTGCGGAGATCGAGAAGGAGGTATGGACGCTGGCCACCACCCAGTCGAGCGCCTGGACCAGGTCGTCGGGGTAGTCGAGCGAGCCGTCGAGGCCGATGTTGATCTCCGAGCCGGCGAGCAGGCGGAAGCCGCGTTTGCCCTTGTTCCAGGCACGGATCTCCTCGATCCGTTCCCAGAGACGCTCGGGGGTGACGTGATCGCCGAAGCCGTGGCTAGCCGAGTGGTCGGTGACCGCCATGTACGCGTAGCCGCGCTCGCGGCCGGCCTCGGCCATCTCCTCGAGCGTGTTGCGGCCGTCGGAGAGGGTGGTGTGGGAGTGCAGATCGCCCTTGATGTCGTCGAGGGAGATCAGCTCCGGCAGTTTGCCTTCGCGGGCTGCCTTTAGCTCGCCGCGTCCCTCGCGCAGCTCCGGCTCTATATATGAGTAGCCGAGCCGCTCGTAAACGCCCTCCTCGCTCTCGCAGAGATCGACCTTGCTGGTCTCGACCTCGGTGATGCCGTGCTCGGAGACGGAAAGCCCTCGGCTCACCGCCTCTTCGCGCAGCTGGATGTTGTGGGCCTGGGAGCCAGTGAAGTGCTGTAGGAGGTTGCCGAAGGCGGCGGGGGCGACGATCCGCAGATCGACCGAGATGCCGTTGTGCGTCTGCGCCCGCACGCCATTGGGGCCGGGGGTGCCAGCGGCGGCGATCAGGGGGTTGGCGGCCAGGGCCGCCGCGAGGGCGGTTGGCTCGTCCGCCGTGGCGATGATGTCGATGTCCTTGCAGG
Source organism: Solirubrobacterales bacterium (assembly GCA_036269775.1). Classification (GTDB taxonomy): domain Bacteria; phylum Actinomycetota; class Thermoleophilia; order Solirubrobacterales; family 70-9; genus VAYN01. Next base: position 9,581 of record DATBDU010000006.1, on the reverse strand, counting down.
TCTCGGCCCAGCGCCGGACCGAGCCGGCGACCTCGACCCGGTTGGCGGCTGGATGCTCACGCAGTGCCGCCGCCAGCTCGGCGGCGATCGGGCGGACCTTGGAGAGCAATAGGCGACCCGGGCCCTCGCCCGGCTCGCCGAGTCGCTCCAGCGAGGCCAGGACGTTTTCCTCCGCCTTCGGGCCGAGCCCTTTCAGCTCGCGGATCTTGTGCGACTCGGCCGCCTCCTTGAGGTCTTCGACGGTGGCGATTTCCAGCTCGTCGTAGAGACGCCGGGCGGTTTTCGTCCCCAGCCCCGGCACCCGCGTCACCTCGATCAGGGTGGTCGGGAACTTCGCCTTCAGCTTCACGGCGGCGGGGATCTCGCCGGTCTCCAGCAGAGCGCCGATCTTTTCCGCCAGGGTCTTGCCGACGCCGGGGATCTCGGTGGCGCGGCCGGCGGCGGCCAGCTCGGCGACGGAGACCGGGCTCTCGCGAATCGCCTTGGCGGCGGTGGAGTAGGCCAGGACCCGGTATTTGACGGCGCCGTCGAGCTCGTAGAGGACTCCCAACTCTTCCAGCGCGGCGGCGATCTCGGCATTGGTCACGTCTCCAAGTTATCCGCTTCCGCAACCGGTCTTTAGTCACTCTTTCGCCTGCCGAATAGCATCGAACGCGATGTCCCAGTCCGACAAAGGGCCAGCCTGGCTGGTCCTCCCCACCTACAACGAGGCCGAGAACGTCGAGGCCTTCGTCGAAGCCGCGCGGGGGAAACTGCCGGCCTCGGCGCAGCTGCTGATCGTCGACGACAGCTCGCCCGACGGAACCGGGGCGATCGCCGAGCGACTGGCGGAGCGGCACGAGAACGTGTCCGTCCTGCACCGCCAGGTGAAGGAAGGCCTCGGTCCCGCCTACATCGCCGGTTTCCGCCGCGCCCTCGCCGGCGGCGCCGGCCTGGTCCTGGAGATGGACTCCGACTTCTCCCACGACCCCGCCTACCTGCCTCGGCTGCTCGACGCCGCCCAGCGCGCCGACGTCGTGCTCGGCTCGCGTTACGTGCCGGGCGGCGGCGTCAGTGACTGGGGGCCGCTGCGCAGGGCGATCAGCCGCGGCGGCAGCACCTACGCGAAGCTGGTGCTCGGCGTCGACGTCCAGGACATGACCGGCGGCTTCAAGTGCTTCCGCCGCGAGGTGCTGGAGGCGATCGACCTCGACTCGATCCAGGCCCGCGGCTACGCCTTCCAGGTGGAGATGACCTACCGGGCGATCCGGGCCGGCTTCAGGGTGGTCGAGGTGCCAATCGTCTTCCGCGACCGCCGGGCCGGCAGCTCGAAGATGGACCGCGCGATCGTCGCCGAGGCGGTCTGGCGGGTGCCGCTGCTGCGCTTCGGCCCGCGGCAGGTCGAAAAGCCCGAAACGACCCCTGGACGGGGCCGCTATACTTTCTGAAGTATTGAGCTACGAACCTCGATTCCGGGAGACGGATATCCAGTGACTGGGAAACTGACCGACGTAACCGACGCCACCTTCAAAGCCGATGTCATCGATGCCGAGGGCCCTGTGCTGGTCGACTTCTGGGCTCCCTGGTGCGGTCCGTGCCGTGTCGTCCATCCGGTCCTCGAGGAGATAGACGGCGAGCGCGAGGACCTCAAGATCGTCAGCATCAACGTCGACGAGAACCAGCAGACGGCGGCTCAGTACGAGGTGCTCTCGATCCCGACGATGATCCTCTTCAAGGACGGGGCGATCGCCAAGAAAGTCGTCGGGGCGATGCCCAAGCGCCGCCTCGAGGCCGAGCTGGAGCCGGCGCTCGCCTAGCGCGGCGCCGCTCCCTCTCAACAGATGCCGTTCGTCCAGGTCCACTGGTTCGAGGGCCGCAGCGATGAGCAGAAGGCGGAGATCGCCAAGCGGATCGAAGTGGCGCTGATCGAGGTCGCCGGGGTTGCCCCCGAGCATTGCTGGGTGAAGTTTTCCGACTCGTCGAAAACCGACTTCATCATCGGCGAGCCGGCCGCGGAGTAGGCTGCCGCTCAGGCGGGGGCGAGGACCCGCAGGCCGGCGTCACCGCTGGCCTCGGCGAGGCGCTTGTCATAGGTGAAGATGGCACCGACGTTCTCCCTCAAAGAGAGAGCGGTAGCAAGGTGGATCGCATCTAGCGTCCGCAGCTGGGGAGGAGCGATGCGAGAAGCGCTGTCCCTTATCTCGGACGAGAAGGGCCGCAGGACGACGCGGCGCAATAGGCCGGCGACTTCAGCCGGCGCTTCGCCGCCGGCGCGGAGCGCCGCGCGAAAAGCCTCGACAGCGAGGATCTCACTAGCCAGTAGATGCGGCCAGGCAGCACCGATCGCCTTGGCCATCAAATCGCTCTCCGGCTCGGTGCCCAAGAGCTTGAGGAATGCCGAGGTGTCGATGTAGGCGAAGTCGCCCCTCTTGGTCACGAGCTCAGACCGTGTCTTCGCGGACTTCTTCGAGGATGCGCGTCATCCGGTATGGATCGTCGGGATCGACCTCTCCGGAAGGCAGCCCGGTGCGTCGCAGGTAATCGCCCATCGACTCTTCGGGCCACTCGATCCCTTCCGCTTGGAATTCAGCTCGGACCTGGGCGAGCATGTCGGGCTCGAGGTCGCGGGCGCCGCGGATGGCGAGATCGCGGACCAGGCGCGACTCCGGGGCATCACCGAGCTCACGGCGGGCGGCGGCGATCGCGGCCTCCAATTCGGGGTCGGCGGTGAGGGCTATGCGGCGGTGCTTGGTTGCCATCGAGGGCAAGTGTAACACGCGGGGTGTGACAGCAGTCGCTGGAGGCATAGTCTGACTAAGGCCGGCGGTGCCACGGACTCTCCCCTCAGGCACGGGAAATGGCGATCTTCAGCTCGCGGCCGTCGATCCTGGCGCTGGCGCCGTCTGCCGCGTCGTAGGCGACGGAGGTGGCGAGGACCTCGCCGGCAAGGTAGTCCTGGTGGGCGCGGGCGGCTTCGAGCAGCCCCTCGTCGCCGGCGAGGGAGAGGTCGATGCGGTCGGTGATCTCCAGGCCGGCCTCTTTGCGGGCGATCTGGACGGCATGGACGATCTCGCGAGCGAGGCCCTCGCGGCGCAGCTCGTCGTCGAGCTCGAGCTGCAGGGCGACGGCGTGGCCGGCCTCGGCTTCGACCTCGTAGCCGTCGAGAGGCTGCAGGGCGAGGGTGATGTCGTCGGGCCCGAGCGTGTGGTCGGTGCCGTCGATCGCGATGCCGATCTCGCCGCCGTCGGCCAGCACGGCGGCGACATGGGCGGCGTCAAGCGCCTCCACCGCGGCCGCCACCTGCGGCATCTTTTTGCCGAAGCGGGGCCCGAGGGCGCGGTAGTTGGGCTTGGCCGTATAGCTGACCAGCTCGCCCTCGTCGGTGACGAAGTCCAGCCCCTTGACGTTGAGCTCGGCGGTGACCAGGTCGGCGCGGGCTTCGATCGCCTCGCGCTCGGCATCGTTGGCGACGATCACGGCGCGGCGCAACGGCTGGCGCACCTTGGCCTTGGCCTGGGCACGGGCGGCCCGGCCGAGTTCGACCGTCAGCCGCACCGCCTCCATCGCCGTCTCCAGCGCGGGATCGGCGAGCACCAGGTCGGCCGCCGGGTAGTCGCGCAGGTGGACCGAGTCGGGCATCTCGCCGGTCTGGCCGAGGCTGCCGCCGGCGAGGTTGAGGTGGATCTCGTCGGCCAGGAAGGGAGTGAACGGGGCGAGCAGCGCCGCCGTCTCCAGTAGGCAGTGGCGCAACGTCGCAAAGGCGGCGCGGTCGCCGTCCCAGAAGCGGCGGCGCGAGAGCCGCACGTACCAGTTCGAGAGCTCCTCGATGTACTCGGCGATCGCCCGGCCGGCGGCGGTGCAGTCGAACTCGTCCATCCGCTCGCGCACCGTCGCCGTGGTCGCCTGCAGGCGCGAGAGCGCCCAGCGGTCGAGGTCGTTGGCTGGCTCCGGAGCAGCGCGGAAGTCGATCGGGCCGAGGTTCTCGGCGTTCGCGTAGAGCACCCAGAAGGAGTAGGTGTTCCAGAGGGTGAGCAGGAACTGGCGCACCGACTCCCCCACGGTGTCGACCGAGAAGCGGTAGCCCGACCAGGGCTGCTGGGCAGTTAGGTAATACCAGCGGAAGGCATCGGCGCCGTGGGCGTCGAGCACGTCCCAGGGGTCGACGACGTTGCCGCGGCTCTTCGACATCTTCTGGCCGTCGGGGTCCTGGATGTGGCCGAGGCAGACGCAGTTGCGGTAGCTGGACTCGCCGAACAGCAGGGTCGACTCGGCCAGCAGGGTGTAGAACCAGCCGCGGGTCTGGTCGATCGCCTCGCAGATGTAGTCGGCTGGGAAGCGCTCCTCGAACTCCGCCTCATTCTCGAACGGGTAGTGGAACTGGGCGAAGGGCATCGCGCCGCTGTCGTACCAGGTGTCGATCACCGACTCGACCCGCCGCATCTCGCCGCCGCACTTCTCGCAATCGACCGTGACCTCGTCGATGTAGGGCCGGTGCAGGTCGGCGGGCACCTCGCCCTTGGAGCGCTCGCGCAGCTCGGCGACCGAGCCGGCGCAGAAGCGGCCGTCGCAGTCCGCGCCGGAGCACTCCCAGATCGGCAGCGGCGTGCCCCAATAGCGGTCGCGCGAGAGCGCCCAGTCGACGTTGTTCTCCAGCCATTTGCCGAAGCGGCCGTGCTTGATGTGCTGGGGATGCCAGCCGATCGTCTCGTTGTTGGCGAGCAGCTGCTCGCGGGCCTGGGAGGTGGCGACGTACCAGCTCGACTTGGCGTAGTAGAGGAGTGGCGTGCCGCAGCGCCAGCAGTGCGGGTAGGCGTGCTCATAGACCTGCTCGCGGAAGAGCAGACCGCGGCCCTCGAGGTCGGCGATCAGCGCCGCGGTCACCTCGGGGTCCTTGACGAAGCGGCCGGCGAAGCCGGCGACGCGGCGGTCGAACTTGCCGTCGAGGCCGACCGGGTTGTAGAGCGTGCCGTGCTGGGTCGGGTCGAAGAGGCCGTTGGCGGCGGCAACCGCGTAGTCGTCTTCGCCGAAGGCGGGGGCGATGTGGACGAGGCCGGTGCCGTCCTCGGTGGTAACGAAGTCGCCGCCGAGGACGCGGAAGGCGTCGGTCGGGCCGCCGTCCTCGAGCGCGAAGACCGGGCCGCGATAGCGACGGTCGACGAGGTCGGCGCCGGGGAAGCGGTCGACGATCTCCGCTTCCTCTCCCAGCACCTTCTCGACCAGCGGCTCGGCCAGGATCAGGGTCTCGCCCCCGACGCTCGCCCGCACGTAGGTGACGTCCGGAGCGACGGCGACGGCGACGTTACCCGGCAGGGTCCAGGGCGTCGTCGTCCAGACCAAGAGCGACTCCCCCGCCTCGCCGCCGCCCTCGCCGAGCAATGGGAAGCGCACGTATATGGAGGGGTCCTCGACGTCTTTGTATCCCTGCGCGACCTCGTGCGAGGAGAGGGCGGTGCCGCAGCGAGGGCAGTAGGGGACGACCTTGTGGCCCTCGTAGAGGCGATCGTCGTCCCAGAGCTTGCGCAGCGACCACCAGACCGACTCGATGTAGTCGTCCTCGAGGGTGACGTAGGGGTCGTCGAGGTCAATCCAGAAGCCGATCCGCTCGGTCAGTCGGTTCCACTCCTCGACGTACTCGAAGACCGATTCGCGGCAGCGCTGGTTGAACTCGGCGATGCCGAACTCCTCGATCTCCTGCTTAGAGGCGATGCCGAGCTGTTTTTCGACCTCCAGCTCGACCGGCAGGCCGTGGCAGTCCCAGCCCGCCTTGCGGGGCACCCGGTAGCCGCACATCGTCTTGTAGCGCGGGTAGACGTCCTTGAAGACGCGAGCGAGGACGTGGTGGGAGCCGGGGCGGCCGTTGGCGGTCGGCGGGCCCTCGTAGAAGCTCCAGACCTCGGCGCCCTCGCGGTTGGCCAGCGAACGGTCGAAGACGTCGCCGTCGCGCCAGCGCCCGAGCACCCGCTGCTCCAGCTCGGGGAAGGACTGCTTGGGATCGACTGGGTTGAATCCGGGCACGGCGGCTGATTCTAGGAGGGGATAGGCTGCGCGCCCCTTGCCCGTCTACGACCTGAACGGAAAGGTGGCGCTGGTCACCGGCGCCGCCCGTGGAATCGGCTTCGAGACCGCGCGCCAGATGCACCTGCGCGGCGCCTCCGTGGCGGTGCTCGACCTCAGCGTCGAGGAGGCGGGGGAAGCCGCCGAGCGGATCGGCCCGCGGGCGATCGGGATCGGCGCCGACGTCACCGACCAGAACGCGATGTTCGCCGCCGTCGCCGAGGTGGTCGAGAAGTTCGGCGGGCTCGACGTCGCCGTCGCCAACGCCGGCATCGCCCAGAAGCAGTTCGCCACCGCCCGCGGCATCTCCGGCGAGGAATGGGAACGCGTCTTCGAGGTCGACCTGCTCGGGGTTTGGCGAACCACCCGCGCCGCCCTGCCACAGGTCGTCGAGCGGCGCGGCCAGATGGTCGTCGTCTCCTCCGTCTATGCCTTCGCCAACGGCATGGGCAACAGCCCCTACGCCGTCGCCAAGGCGGGCGTCGAGGCGCTCGGGCGCTCGCTGCGGGTCGAGCTCGCCCCGCACGGCGCCAGCGCCAGCGTCGCCTACTTCGGCTGGGTCGACACCAAGCTGGTCCAGGACGCCTTCGACCAGGAGGACTCCGGCCGCATCCGCGAACTCAGCCCCGATTTCCTGCTCAAGCGGATCACCCCCGACGAGGCGGGCGCGGGACTGGTCCGCGGCATCGAGGAACGCGCGCCGCGTATCTTCGTCCCCAAGTGGTGGCGCTACGTCTCCGCCTTCCGCGGCCTGATCAATCCGCTGCTCGACCGCCGCATGGAGAGCGACGGCAAGACGCGGGCGTTGATCCGCGACCTCGACGCGAAGAGCGTCGACGCCGACAAAACGTCAAGCCCGAGTTAGCCGCTCGAGCAGGAGGATGACGGACTCGTAAGGCTCGCCGGTGGCGCGCTCGAGGCCGATCTCGCAGGTGCGGTTGCTGGAGAGGCGGGCGTCGAAGTGGCGGCCGGAGAGCTCTTCGGCCTGGGGGGCGGTGGCGGCCTCGGTCAGCTCCGGGTGGGAGATGCCGCGGTCGCCGGCGAAGCCGCAGCAGGTCGCCGAGGGGGCGACGTAGACGTCGTCGGCGAGGGCGCCGGCGAGGGCTTCGAGGCGGTGGGCGAGTCCCAGGTGGCGGGTGGCGCAGGTCGGATGCACGGTGGCGGCGCCGACCCTCTCGGCGACGTCCAGCCAGGGGAGCAGGTGGTCGTGGGCCCAGGCGACCGAGTCGAGGATCTCCAGCTTGCCGAGGCGCTCGGCGTTCTCGTCGCTGAGGACGCCCTCGCCCGGCTCGGCGACCGAGCTGGTGCAGGAGGCGGCGTCGACGACGATCGGCAACGCTCCCTCCCCGCTCCACTTCCAGAGGCGCTCGACCATCTCGTTCGCCTTGTGGCGGTGCGCCTCGCCGAGCCCTTTCGAGCTCCACGGCAACCCGCAGCAGCTGCCGACCACGTCCTCTGGAATCCACACCGGCAGCCCAGCGCGGGCCGAGACCGCGACCAGCGCCTCGACGATCCAGGGTCGACGGGCCGATTTACCTCCATATGGGCGTATTTTCGGCCCATCCACACTGGGGCCGAAGATGCGGTTGGTGCAGGAGGGGACGTAGACGGCGGCGGCGCCCGTGTGCATCGTCGCCGGCAGCTTCCCCGTGGCGGGGGGCGGCAGTGCCTTGCCGCGCCGCGTGCGCCGCGCGAGCGGGCCGCCGAGGCGCAGGCCAGCGCGCGAGGCGCCCTCGACCGTGCCCCAGCGCTTGGCCGTCGCCAGCGCCGCCCGTTCGGCGCGCTCCGTGTGGCGCCGCTTGCGCATTTCCTTGATGAAGAGGCCGGTGTCGATCCCGACCGGGCAGGCGAGCTGACAGGAGCCGTCGGTGGCGCAGGTCTCCATTGCCTCGTACTCGAACTCCTCCAGCAGCGCCCGCTGTACGGGCGAGCCGGTCGGCTGGCGGGCCATCTCCCGCCGCAGCACGATCCGCTGCCGCGGCGTCGTCGTCAGGTTGCGGCTTGGACAGACCGGCTCGCAGAAGCCGCACTCGACGCAGGCGCTCGCCGACTCCTCGATCGGCGGCGTCGTCTTGAGGTTGCGCAGGTGGGCGCCGAGGTCGCGGTTGAGGACTACGCCCGGCGCGAGCACGCCGTCGGGGTCGGCCAGCCGCTTCACCCGCCACATCAGCTCGGTCGCCTTCTCCCCCCACTCGCGCTCCACATAAGGGGCCATGTTGATCCCGGTGCCGTGCTCGGCCTTGAGCGAGCCGTCGTACTTGTCGACGATCAGCTCGACCAGGCCGCTCATGAAGGCCTCGTAGCGCTCCAGGTCCTCCCGCTTGGCGAAGTCGGGTGTGAGCATGAAGTGGAGGTTGCCGGCGGAGGCGTGGCCGGCGACGCCGGCGAGGAAGCCGTGCTCGGCGAGCAGCGCCTGCAGGTCGCGGGCGCCCTCGGCGATCCGCTCCGGCGGCACGCAGACGTCCTCGACGATCAGCGCCGTGCCCGGCAGCCGCAGTTTGCCGATCAGCCCGTGCAGGCCCTCGCGTACGCGCCAGGCCAGCTCAATCCCCTCGGGCTCGCGGGTGAACTCGATCGCGCGGATGACCTCGCGGGAGGCGAAGATCTCGCCTGCCCTGGCGACGTATTCGTCGAGCTTCGCTTCCTCCTCGGCGCCGAACTCGACCAGCAGCACCGCCGACTCCGGCGGCAACTCTTTCCACTCCTCGGGGGCGCCGACCATGTTCCAGGCGGCGGTGATCAGCGCCGGCGCGACCATCAACTCGACCGCGCTGGCGCCAGCCTCGACCAGCTCGCGGACCGGGTCGATTGCCTGATCGATGTTGGGGAAGTGGACCCAGGCGGTGGTGGTGCGGGCCGGCAGGGGCACGGTCTCGAAGACGGCCTCGGCGACGAAGGCGAGCGTTCCCTCCGAGCCGACCACAAGGCGGCGGAAGATCTCCAGCGGCTGCTCGGCGTCGAGGAAGGCGCAGAGCCGGTAGCCAGTGGTGTTCTTGATCGCGAACTTGCGGCGGATCCGCTCGCTCAGCTCGGGGTCGGTGCGGATCTCCTCGCGGATCGCGGTGAGGCCGGCGGCCAGCTCCGGCTCGGCCGCCGCGAAGCGCTCGGCGGCGTCGGGCGCGGCGGTGTCGATCGTCGTCCCGGAGGGCAGGACCAGGGTCATCGCGCACACGGTCGAGTAGGAGTCCTTGGTGGTGCCGCAGCGCATCCCACCGGAGTTGTTGGCAACGACACCGCCGACGCAGGCGATGTCGGTGCTGGCCGGGTCGGGGCCGAGCTTGCGCCCGAACGGGGCGAGGACGCGGTTGGCGTGGCCGAGCACGGTGCCCGGCTTGACCCGGGCCAGCGACCCGTCCTCCTCGACCGCGACGCCGCCGAAGTGGCGGCGCACGTCGACGAGGATGCCGTCGCCCTGGCCCTGGCCGTTGAGGCTGGTCCCCCCCGCCCGGAAGGTGACCGGAATCTCCTCGCGACGGCCGTAGTCGAGGACCTTGGCGACGTCCTCGGCCGACTTCGCCATGACCACGACCCGCGGCAGCAGCCGGTAG
>DATBDU010000005.1:0-73033 GCA_036269775.1 Solirubrobacterales bacterium | reverse complement strand
AGCCCCTCGGCCAGCAGCTCGAGGATCTGCCGCTCGCGCGGCGAGAGGTCGAGCAGTTTCTCGACCTCGGAGGGCTTGCCGCCGGCGAAGTCGCCGCCGAGGAAGGTGCCGCCGCCGGTCACCGCTTTGACCGCGCGGGCGATGTCCTCGGCCGGGGCCGACTTCAGCACGTAGCCGGAGGCGCCGGCCCGCAGCGCCAGGGCCAGCAGGTCCGGCTGGGCGTGGGCGGTGAAGATGATCACCTTGGTCCGCGGCCGCGCCTTCAGCACCTCCTTGGTCGCCTCGATCCCGTCCCGTTTCGGCAGCTCGACGTCGATGATGAGGACGTCTGGTTCGAGCTCCTTGACGACGTCGACGACGTCGCGCCCGTTGCCGGCCTCGCCGACGATTTCGACGATGCTCGAGTTGAGCATCCGCGCCTTGATCGCCTCGCGGACGATCTCGTGGTCGTCGCAGAGGACGACCCGCCTGGCCTCGCGGACGCTGGCGTTCATGATCCCGGTCCGCGCTGCGGGCATGACAGGCAAAACCGGGTAAGGGCGCGGGAGAGTTCGACGCTCATTGCGGCGCGATTCTCTCAGGAGCGCCGTACTTATGCAAAGTTTTGGGTAGCGTGAACCCGCCGTCCCGATCCTGCCTGTTCTCGATCAGCGCGATCATCGTCCTTCCCACGGCCACCGCCGTCCCGTTCAGCGTGTGCACCGCCTGCGGGGATTCGCCGTCGCCGGCCCGATACCTACAGCCCAGGCGCCGGGCCTGGTAATCGGTCGTGTTCGAGCAGGAGGTCAGCTCCCGGTAGCGCTCCTGGCTCGGGATCCAGGCCTCGCAGTCGTACTTCTTCGCGGCCGGCGCGCCGAGGTCGCCGACGGCGACGCTGACCACGCGGTAGGGGATCTCCAGCTCGCCGAGGATGCGCTCCTCGATCGCCAGCAACCGCCCGTGCTCTGCGGCCGACGCGGAGGGCTCGACGAACGAGAACATCTCGACCTTGTCGAACTGGTGGACGCGGAAGATGCCGCGGCTGTCGCGGCCGGCGGCGCCGGCCTCGCGGCGGAAGCAGGTCGAGAAGCCGCAGTAGCGCAGCGGCAGCGAGGCGGCGTCGAGGATCTGGTCGGCGTGGAGGCTGGCCAGAGCCACCTCGGAGGTGCCGGTCAGGAAAAGGTCGTCCTTGGGGATCTCGTAGATCTGGTCGCGGTCGCCGGGTAGGAAGCCGGTGCCCTCGAGGGCCTCTTCGCGTACCAGCACCGGCGGCACGACCGGTTCGTGGCCCTCGCCACGGACCAGCTCGATCGCGAAGCGGACCAGGGCCAGCTCCAGCATCACCAGGTCGCCCTTGAGATAGGCGAAGCGGGAACCGGAGAGCCGCGCGCCCGCCTCCATGTCGATCAGCCCCAGCTCGGTTCCGATGTCGAGGTGGTCGCGGGGCTCGAAGTCGAACTCGGTGCGGGCGCCGACCTCGCGCAGCACGACCGCGTCCTCCTCGGTCATCCCTTCCGGCGCGTCCGGGTCGGGCAGGTTGGGGAGCGAGACGGCGATGCGGTTGAGGTCGGCCTCGACCTGCTCCAGCTCCTCTTTGCCGGACTCGATCTTCTCCTTCAGCCCCTGCACGGTCGCCATCAGCCGCTCGACGTCCTCGCCCGCCTGCTTGGCTTCGCCGATCTGCTTCGAGAGCGCCTTGCGCTCGGCCTGGGCGCTCTCCACCTCAGGCAGCAGCCCGCGGCGGCGGGCGTCCAGAGCGAGCAGCTCATCAACCTGCTCGGCGGCGCCGCGGCGGGCAAGCGCCGTCTTGACCCGCTCGGGTTCGGAGCGGATCAGCTTCAGGTCGAGCATGTCGCGTCCGCGCTAGGGAGTCTCGCCGGGGCGAGGCGAGGATTCGGATTCGCTGCCGGCGTACTTGGCGACGAAGCGGGCGACGGCCTCGGCCTCGTCGCCGACGACGATGTTCTGAGGCATGATCGCCCCGGAGAAGCCGCCGTTCTGGATCGCGTAGAGGGCATCTTTCTGGGTCTCGGTTCGCTGGTTGAGGTTCGGGCCCTGCGTCCGCTGGCCTCGATTGCCGCTCCCCTGGGTGCCGGCGGCGCTCAGCGTGTGGCAGCCGGAGCAGTGGGTGGCGAAGAGAACGGCGCCGTTGTAGTCGGGGTCGTTCTTGGAGACCGAGATCCCTTCCTCGCCGAAGCCGCAGGCCGTGAGGCCGAGGGCGGCGGCAACCACCATGCATATGAGCAGTACAGGGCGCACGCGGCGCGCATCATATTGTCTGGAGCCGATCCCGATCGTCTGACGATGCCGCCGCCCGACCCAGCCCGTTTCCGCGCCGCCATGGCGAACCTGCCGACCGGCGTCACGATCGTCTCCGCCAGCGGCGCCGACGGACCGGCCGGGGCGACGGTCAACGCCGTCTGCTCGCTCTCGATCGAGCCGATGCTGATGCTCGCCTGCCTCGACCGCGGCTCCCGCACCCTGCTCGCCGTCCAGGCCGCCGACCGCTTCGGCATCAGCGTCCTCCACGCCGGCCAGGAGCCGACCGCCCGTGCCTTCGCGACCAAGGCCCCGGTGCCGGAGAAGTGGGCCGGCGTCGGCTGGAGCGAGCGCGACGGCATCCCCGCCATCGACGGCGCCCTGGCCTGGATCGCCTGCGACCTGCGCGACGTGATCGCCGCCGGCGATCACGTGATCGTCACCGGCGAGGTCCGCGCGCTGGAGAGCGGCGAGGGCGACCCGCTCGTGTTCCACGGCGGCGAGTACCGGCCGCTGGACTGAATCCTTGGCGGGAGTCAGTCGCAGCCGGTGGCGATTGCAAGCGCCTTGCAGACCTCGTGCATTCGGGGCCCGGAGAGGCTCGTGATCGGCTCGGTGAGGAGTGAACGGGACGTGGCCTGCACATTGTCGAAGCTGATCACGCAGTCGTCGGGCATTCCGTCATCCCGACCAAGCCTGACCTCGGTTGGGATTTCCCGGATGGTCTTCGTCAAGGGGGCGACGATCACGCGACGAAGAACTGGAATCGCCTCGGCCCGCGTCAACACCAGGACCGGGCGACGGCCATCCTCGGGGAGCTCAACCCAGCAGATATCACCGCGCGTCACCACGGTTCTTCACGAATCATTTCCCGCGCACTCGCCTCCGCCCAGCGCATCTCCTCCTCGGTCTCCGGGATGCGTTCGTAGCCTTCGATGATTTCCCGGTCGATCTTGGCCTTAGCCTCGTCGTACAGGTATTCCTCGATCGCATCCCGGATTAGCGCCGACCGAGACCGTCCCTCCCGTGCTGCTCGCTCGTCAAGACGGCGCAGCAACTCCTCGCTGAGCTGAACGAGAGTCTGGGTTCGCGCCACGGGCCATATGGTAGCCAATGGCTGCTTTGCGAGCACGACCATTCGCTCCTAAGAGCTAAGCGCGTGAATCTCTCCCCCGCGTTAGCCGAGGCCCGATGGCAGACAGCCTCGGCGTTATTGCCACAATCGAACGATGAGCTCTGAGCACGCGCGGTTCCAGGAGCCCGGCTGGTTCACCAAGAACGTCTTCAACCGCCTCGTCGCCGGGCTGGCGCGGTTGGGGATCGGCATCGCCGGCTCGCGGGTGCTGGAAGTGCGGGGGCGCAAGAGCGGCGAGTGGCGGCAGACGCCGGTCAACCCGCTCGAGTTCGAGGGCAGCCGCTACCTGGTCTCTCCGCGCGGCAACAGCCAGTGGGTGCGCAACATGCGCGCCAGCGGCGGTGGTCGCCTGGTGCGCGGCCGCAAGGTCGAGGAGTTCACCGCGATCGAGGTCCCCGAGGCCGAGCGCCCCGCCCTGCTCCGCGCCTACCTGGAGAAGTGGAAGTGGGAGGTCGGTGCCTTCTTCGGCGGCGTCGGCCCCGACTCCAGCGACGAGGAGCTGCGCCGCATCGCCCCGGACCATCCGGCTTTTCGGATCACCGACTAAAAGAGGTGGCCGCTGGTGCCGGCGGCGCGTAGGGCGAGGAAGAAGATCACCCCGCAGCTGACGGCCATGATCCCCATCTCGCGGCGGACGATCTGGAGCGCCAGGGACTGCTGGGTATCGGGGTCGAGGGACTCGAAGTCGGTCTCGCCGAGCTCGCGTTGGGCGGCGCCGGTGCGGGCGCCCTCGGCCAGGAAGGAGACCACCAGGGGAAGGATCCCGTAGAGGTAGTGAAGGTTGTCGGGGGCTTTGTGATCGGTGAAGACGAGCAGGCCGCCGAGCGTCACCTGGATGAAGACCGAGACCTGGGCGGCGCGCAGCAAATACCAGAATGGAATCGAGGCACGGTCGCGGAACCAGGCCACCCCACCGACGGTCAAAGCGACGAGGTTGAGAAGGATCACAGCGCAGCCAACGACGAGATGGACCTCGGGCATCAGGCGGCGCCCCCGCTCCGGGCGCCAAACCGCGTCGATATCCGCCCGAAGGGGTCGGGATTCGGCTTGCTGATGCGAAAAAGCACTATGTAGCAAGTTGTCACAATGTGGGTGTATAACAGCGACTACGGGCGTTCAGCGACGGGCGAAGGACGCCTGGCGCCGCTCGGACCAAACACCCCACCCCCCAGTGCTCAAGAGCTACCTCCCGATCCTCGTCTTCGCCGTCCTCGGCATCACCGTCGGCGGCCTCTTCGCGATGCTCAACCACCTGATCGGGCCGAAGAAGCCGGCCAGGCCGACCGCCGCCAGCCGCCGCCAGGGGGAGCCGTACGAGTCCGGGATTCCGGTCGAGGCGATGAAGGGCCTCAAGTTCGGCGTCAGCTTCTACCTGCTGGCGATGCTCTTCATCCTCTTCGACATCGAGGTCGTCTTCCTCTACCCCGTCGGGGTGATCCTGAAGAGCGCCGACAGCGTCTTCGTCCTCGGCGAGCTCATCACCTTCGTCGTCCTGCTGCTGATCGCCTTCGTCTATGTCTGGCGCAAGGGGGCCCTGGATTGGAGGTAGAGCGCCGCACCCTGGCCGCGAAGCAGCGCTCGGCCCGCGACATGCTGCGCGGCGACCTCGAGGGTGAGGACCTCGAGCGCTACGTCGAAGAGCGGGTCGTGACGACGAAGCTGCAGGACCTCCAGAACTGGGCCCGGGCGAACTCGATCTTCCCGCTCACCTTCGGCCTCGCCTGCTGCGCGATCGAAGCGCCGATCTCGATCGTCACCGCCCGCTACGACCTCGCCCGCTTCGGCGCCGAGGCCCTGCGCGCCTCACCGCGCCAGGCGGACCTGATCATCCTCTCCGGCCGGGTCTCGATCAAAATGGCGCCGGTCGTGCGGCGGCTCTACGACCAGATGCTGGAGCCGAAGTGGGTGATGGCGATGGGCGCCTGCTCCTCGTCCGCCGGGATGTTCGCCAACTACGCCGTCGTCCAGGGCGCCGACAAGTTCATGCCGGTCGACATCTACGTGCCTGGCTGCCCGCCACGGCCGGAGGCGGTGCTCTATGGCTTCAACAAGCTGCAGCGCAAGATCCAGGGCGAACCCGATCCGGGTTGGCGCCAGCGCTACAACGCCGCCGGCACCGAGGAGTGGGCGCGAGGCGGGCCGGCCAGTACGCCGAGCCCGGAGGCGGCCGAGGCCTACCGGGCCGCGCGGGAGCTGCTCCGTGCCTGACGCCCCCGGACTGGAGCTGATCCGGGGGGAAATCGAGCGCGATCACCCCGGCGCCGTCCTCGCCACCTCCTTCGACCGCGACCAGGCGGCGCTGATCGTGGATCCGGCGCAGATCCTCGGCGTGCTCGGCTGGCTCCGCGACACGCCGGGCCAGCGCTACGCGTTCCTCTCGAGCCTCCACGCCGCTGACTACCTACCGGCAGAGCCGCGTTTCGCGATCCACTACGAGCTGCTCAACCGCGACCGCGCAGAGCGCATCAGGGTGAAAGCCATGCTCGCCGACCCGGCCGCCGACGATGGAGCGCCGGGGCAGAGTCCGAGAACGGACGCCCTCGCCCGCCCGCAGGACTCTGCCCCGGCGCTCCCCACCATCGACTCGTGCGTCGAGCTGTTTCCCACGGCTGAGTTCCAGGAGCGCGAGGCCTTCGACTTCTTCGGGATCGTCTTCCGCGGCCACCCGGACCTGACCCGGATCCTGCTCCCCGACGACTACGTCGGCTGGCCGCAGCGGCGCGACTTCCCGGTCGGCGGCGAGCCGGTCGCCTTCACCTACAACGAGCGCAACTATGGCTGAGCTGATCGACCTCACCGAGGACCGCACCAAAGAGGTGATGACGATCAACATCGGCCCGCACCACCCCGCCACCCACGGGGTGCTGCGGCTGATCGTCGACCTCGAAGGCGAGATCGTGCGCGACCTCAAGCCGGTGATCGGCTACGTCCACACCGGGATCGAAAAGTCCTGCGAGGACAAGAGCTACTGGAAGGTCATCCCCTTCGTCGAGCGGATGGACTACGTCTCCTACTTCTTCCAGATGGAGGCTTTCTGCGGCGCCGTCGAGCGCTTGATCGGGCTGGAGATCCCGCCTCGGGCCAAGTACCTGCGGACGATCTTCCTCGAGCTCAACCGGATCCACTCCCACCTGGTCTGGCTGGGGACGACGGCGCTCGACCTCGGCGCGATCTCGATGCTCTGGTACTGCTTCCGCGAGCGCGACCGCATCCTCGACCTCTTCGAGATGGCGACCGGGCAGCGGATGCACACCCGCTACTTCCAGGTCGGCGGCGTGATCGAGGACATCCCGCTCGGCTTCGAGGCGAAGCTGCGCTCCTTCGTCGAGGATATGCCGGTCCGCGTCGGCCAGTACGAAGCGCTGCTCGACCGCAACGAGGTCTTCCTCTCCCGCACCAAGGGGGTCGGGATCGTCCCCCGCGAGCGGCTCCTGGAGCTGGGCGTGACCGGACCGCTGCTGCGCGCCGCCGGCGAGCCCTGGGACCTGCGCAAGACCTTCGACTACCTCGCCTACCCGGAGCTGGACTTCCAGATCCCGGTTGGCACCGTCGGCGACAACTACGACCGCTACCGGGTGCGGGTGGCGGAGATGGTCGAGTCGACGCGGATCGTCGAGCAGGCGCTGGACCTGATGGAGGAGGGGCCCTTCATCGCCGACGACCGCAAGTACGTGCTGCCGCCGCGCTCGGAGCTCTCGACCTCGATGGAGTCGCTAATCCACCACTTCAAGCTGGTCACCGAGGGCTTCCGGGTCGACCCCGGCGAGGTCTACTACTCGATCGAGGGACCGCGCGGGGAGCTCGGCTGCTTCGTCCTCGCCGACGGCTCGGCCAAGCCCGCCCGGGTCCACTACCGCGACCCCTCCTTCGTCAACCTGCAGGCCTTCAGGGAGATGGCGCTCGGCAGCTACGTCGCCGACATGATCGCCAGCCTCGGCATGCTCGACCCGATCCTCGGCGGGGTGGACCGGTGAACTGGGACCCGCAGAGCGAGACGCGGCTTCCCGTCGATCCCGCCGTGCGCGAGGGGCGGGTTCCGGACCGTCGCTCGGAAGAGATCCCGGAGCTGCACGAAGTCGGCTGCCCGCCGGAGCTGCAGGAGCGGATCGAGGCCCTGATGGCCCGCTATCCCGACCGCAAATCGGCATCGATCCCGGCGCTCTGGGCGGTCCAGGAGCGCTACGGCTGGTGCACCCCGGAGGGGATCCGCCAGGCGGCGGCGGTGATGCGCTTCACCCCGGGCTACCTGGAGTCGGTGGCGAGCTTCTACGACCTCCTCCACACCGAGGAGGTCGGCACCCACCGGATTGAGGTTTGCACCAACATCAGCTGCTGGATGCGCGGCGGCGACGAGCTGCTGAAGGCGTTCTACGAGGCCGGTGAGGGTGAGGACGTCCACATCACCGGCTTCGAGTGCCTCGGCGCCTGCGACATCGCCCCGATGGCCTCGATCGACCAGCGCTACTACGGCCCGCTCGAGCCAGGCGAAGCGGTGACGGCGATCGAGCAGCTGCGGGCCGGCGGCGAGGTGCTGCCGGAGAAGGACCTGGCGGCGCGCGGGCTGGCCGGCGATACCGGCCCCGGCGGGCCGCCGACCGACCCGACTACTCCGGGAGGCACCGGTGCCTGATCCGCGCGAGACGCGTGTCCTACTCGAGCACGCCGAGGACCCGGCGCTGCGCACTATCGACGGCTACAAGGGCTACGACGGCTACGCGACGCTGGAGAAGGCCTACCGCGAAATGGAGCAGGATGAGGTGCTGAAAGAGCTCGAAGACTCGGGCCTGCGCGGGCGCGGCGGCGCTGGCTTCTCGATGGGCAAAAAGGCCTCCTTCCTGCCGCGGGGCGAGATGGCGAAGTACCTCTGCTGCAACGCCGACGAGTCTGAGCCGGGCGCCTTCAAGGACCGCGAGCTGATGCAGCGCAACCCGCACCAACTGATCGAGGGGATCGCGATCGCGGCGCTCGCCGCCGACGCCGGCCACGCCTTCATCTTCATCCGCGGCGAGTACGCCGCCCAGGCCGACATCCTCGACGCGGCGGTGGCCGAAGCGTACGAGGCGGGCTACCTGGGGACGAACATCCTCGGCTGCCACCGCGACCTCGAGCTGGTCGTCCACCGCGGCGCCGGCGCCTACATCTGCGGCGAGGAGACGGCGCTGCTCGACGCGCTCGAAGGCAAGCGCGGAAACCCGCGCCTGAAGCCGCCGTTCCCGGCGGTGCAGGGGCTCTACGGCGGCCCGACGCTGATCAACAACGTCGAGACCCTCTCCAACGTGCCGCGGATCGTCGCCAAAGGGGCCGACTGGTTCAAGGGCTTCGGCACCGAGCAGTCGCCCGGCACCAAGGTCGTCTCGATCTCCGGCGGGGTGCGCCGCCCCGGCAACTACGAGGTCGAGCTCGGGATCCCCACCCGCGAGCTGATCTTCGGCCTCGCCGGCGGCCCCGAGGAGGGCCACGAGATCAAGGCCTTCTACCCGGGCGGCTCCTCCTCGCCGGTCCTGACCCCGGCCGAGCTCGACCTCCCCTACAGCTTCGAGGCGATGGCCGAGGCCGGCTCGATGCTCGGCTCCGGCTCGATCATCGTCGCCGACGACCGCGTCTCGATTCCCCACATGGCGCTGCGCACGGCGCGCTTCTATCACCACGAGTCCTGCGGCAAGTGCGCTCCCTGCCGGGAGGGGACCAACTGGACGGTGAAGATGCTGGAGCGGGTCGTGCGTGGTGAGGCGACGCCGATGGACCTCGACATCATCAGCTCGGTCCAGGAGAACATCATGGGCCACTGCCTCTGCGTGCTGGGCGACTCGATGGCGATGCCGGTCAGCGCGATGGTCCGCAAGTTCCGCCCCGAGTTCGAGGAAGTGATCGCCAACGCCGGCTCGCCGCTGGAGGAAGGCGAGCAGCATGCGGTCGTGCGCGGGCCTGCCGAGACCCTGGGGGCGTCGATATGAGTGCCGAAGCGCGCGAGGTGACGCTGACGATCGACGGCCGCGAGGTCACGGCCAGCGAGGGGGAGATGCTGCATGACGCCGCCCGCAAGGGTGACGTCGAGATCCCCTACTTCTGTTACGAACCGAAACTCGGCGACCCGGTCGGCGCCTGCCGGATGTGCCTGGTCGAGATTGAGGGGATCCCGAAACTGCAGACCTCTTGTTCGACCCCGGTCCGCGACGGCATGGTCGTCCACACCCGCACCGAGCAGGTCAAACACGCGCAGAGCGCGGTGGTCGAGTTTCTGCTCGTCAACCACCCGCTCGACTGCCCCGTCTGCGACAAGGGCGGCGAGTGCCCACTGCAGGACATCACGCTCGGCTGGGGCCCCGGCAAGAGCCGCGTGATCGACGACAAGCGTCACTTCCAGAAGCCGATCGAACTCTCACCGCTGGTCGCGATCGACCGCGAGCGCTGCATCCTCTGCTATCGCTGCGTCCGCTTCAGCCAGGAGATCTCCGAGGACGACCAGCTGCAGCTCTTGGAGCGCGGCGACCGCACCTTCGTCGGCACCTTCGACGACCGCCCCTACGTCGCCCCCTTCCATGGCAACATCACCGACATCTGCCCGGTCGGGGCGCTGACCAACTACACCTACCGCTTCCGTGCCCGCCCCTGGGACGTCGAGGAAGCCGGCTCGGTCTGCACGATCTGCCCGAGCCAATGCAACGTCAGCTTCACGGTCCGCGACGAGCAGGTGAAACGGGTGCTGACCCGTGACAACGCCGAGGTCGACGACGGCTGGATCTGCGACCGCGGCCGCTATGGCTTCGAGATGTTTGATGCCGAGGAGCGGGTCGTTGGGCCGCAGCTCAAAGGCGGCGCCGCAGCGGGCTGGGAGCAGGCGATCGAGGCCGCGGCGGCGGGTCTGCACCGGGCCGGCGGTGCCAGCGCCGCGATCGTCGGCGACGCCTCCAACGAGGAGGGGTACCTGGTCCAGCGCCTGTTGCGTGAGGCGCTCGGCTCCCCCCACATCGACTCCCGCCCCTCCCGCGGTCCCGGCCGCGAGGCGCTGGTCCGCCTCGCCCAGCCGGAGCTCTCGGTGAAGGTGCGCGACATCGACGACGCCGACGTGATCCTCGTCCTCGGCACCGACCCGCTGCACAGCTCGCCGATCCTCGACCTGCGGGTGCGCAAGGCGATCCGCCGCAACGGCGCCCGGCTGGCGGTCGCGACCGAACGCCCGACCGCGCTCGACGGCGGCGCCGAGGCGATCGCCCGCTATGCCCCCGGCGCCGCCACCCACTTCCTCGCCGAGCTCGCCGTTGCCCTGGGCTCCGACATCGACAACATCGCCAGCCCCCTGGCCGAGACCCTGCGCGGCGCCGGCAAGGTGGTCGTCCTCTGGGGCGAGCGGATCGCCCGCGACGGCGCCGCCGAGCTGCTCGCCCTCGCCGCCGCCCTGGACGTTGCGGCCACCAACGGCGCCGGCCTGCTGGAAATCCCCGACACCACCAACGCCCGCGGCCTGCGCGAGGCGGGCTGCCTCCCGGACGCCGGCCCCGGGCTCGGCGAGACGAGCGATGCATCTGTCACCGCAGGGATGACAAATGCATCTCTCGTCGGGAAATCGACCGAGGAGATCCGCGCCGCCCTCGAGTCCGGCGAGCTCAAGGGCCTCGTCCTCTTCGGCGTCGACCCGCTCCGCGACTTCCCCGACAGCAAGGCCTGGGAGGCCGCGCTCACCGCCGCCGACTTCGTCGTCTGCTTCTCGATGCACGAGAACGCCACCACCGCCAAGGCCGATGTCGTCTTCCCGCTCGAGACCCACGCCGAGAAAGACGGCACGGTGACGCACCCGGACGGCCGCTTGCAGCGTGTGCGCCCGAGCGCCTCTCGCCCCGGCGACATCCGCCCGAACTTCCAGATCCTCAGCGAGCTCTCAACCGCCCTCGGCCACGACCCCGGCATCGACTCCCAGCCCAAAGCCTTTGCCGCCCTGGCCCAGGCAGTTCCCTTCTACTCCGGCATCACCGACTCTGACATCGGCGGCCGCGGCATCCGCTGGCAAGACACTCCAGCCGTCGCGAACGTGCCGAGGGCGAGCGCCGGTGCCCCCTCCTCACTCGGTACCTCGTCGAAGGGGCGTGGAACGGCTGACGCCTCGGGCGCGCTCCCCTCCTCCTCCGCAAAACGTTCGGAGGGGGCACCGGCGCTCGCCCTCGGCACCTACCGCGATCTCTGGGCAGGGCCGATCACCGAGTTGAACCCGCCGCTGAAGTTCCTGCAGCCCCAGCAGCGCGCCGAGTTGTCTCCAGCGGACGCCGAGCGCCTTAACCTCAAGCACGGCGATACGGTCGAGGTGGGGAGCAACGGAACGGGCGTACTGGCCAGGGTGGCGATCAGGGAACGCCAGCAGGACGGCGTCGTCTTCCTGATCGAGGGCACCGCGGAGGACAATGCGAACGGTCTGCTGAACGGCGGGCCGGTAGAGGTTGAGCTGACGAAGGTCAGCGAGGTTCGCGCCTGATGCTCCCCCTCGCCGACACCGGCTTCGTCGAAGCCACCTGGATCATGGTCGTCAAGTCGCTGGTGATCTTCGCGGTGATCTTCGGCATCCTCCCCGTGCTGACCGTGGTCGAGCGCAAACTGATCGGCCGCTTCCAGCACCGCTACGGCCCCAACCGGGTCGGCCCCTTCGGCATCCTGCAGCCGCTTGCCGACGTCGGCAAGCTGATCTCCAAGGAGTCCTTCCGTCCCGCCAACGCGGTCTCGACCCTGTTCATCCTCGGCCCGCTTCTGCCCGTTCTCTCCGGCGTGCTGGCCCTGGCGATCCTCCCCTGGGGCGACGTCCAGGACGGCGTCGGCCTCTACGGGATCGACGTCCCGATCGGGATCCTCTACTTCTTCGCGGTCGGCTCGATCGCCTTCTACGGCCTGCTGCTCGGCGGCTGGTCCTCGGGCTCCAAATACAGCCTGCTCGGGGCGATGCGCTCAGCCGCGCAGCTGATCTCCTACGAGGTCTCGATGGGCCTGGCGCTGCTCGGCGTGATCATGATGGGCGGCTCGCTCTCACTGGTCGACATCGTCCACGCCCAGGGCGAGCTGTGGTTCGTCTTCCCCCAGTTCGTCGGCTTCCTGATCTTCATGCTGGCCGGCTTCGCCGAGACCAACCGCACCCCGTTCGACATGCCCGAGGCCGACGCGGAGCTGGTCCAGGGCTTCATGACCGAGTACGGCGGCATGCGCTTCGGCTCCTTCCTGCTGGTCGAATACATGGAGATCTTGGTCGTCTCCGGGATCGCCGCGGCAATGTTCCTCGGCGGCTGGATGGGCCCCGGCCCGGGCTGGCTGGACCCGATCTGGATGCTGACGAAGATGATGGGCCTGGTCTTCGTCTTCATCTGGGTGAGAGCGACGCTGCCGCGGCTGCGATATGACCAGCTGATGAGCCTCGGCTGGAAAGTGCTGCTGCCGCTGGCGACTCTGAACGTGCTGGTCACCGCGATCCTGGTGGTGGTGACGTGAGCGAGCCGGCCAAGAACGGCGATGGCTTCGACCCGAAGGCGGTCGCCTATCTCAGCTCGGCCGACGTGGTCTCGGTCCAGCGTGGCCCCGAGCCGGGTGGCGTCGGCGGCGCCTACCGTGCCTTCGGCGAGACCCTGCGGGGGCTGAAGACGACGATGGCGCGGCTGATCGAGGGCCCGCTGACGATCGAGTACCCGGAGGAGAAGACCCCCGTCTACCCGCGCTTCCGCGGCCGCCACAAACTCCACAAGTTCGAGGACACCGGGCTGGAGAAATGCGTCGGCTGCTCGCTCTGCGCCGCCGCCTGCCCAGCCGACTGCATCCGCGTCGTCGCCGCCGAGAACATCCCGGGCGAGCGCGTCTCAGCCGGCGAGCGCTACGCCGCCGTCTACGAGATCAATCTCTCGCGCTGCATCTTCTGCGGCTACTGCGAGATCGCCTGCCCCTTCGACGCGATCACGATGGGCCACGACTACGAGATGGCCGACTATGACCGCAGCGATCTCATCTTCACCAAGGAGATGCTGCTGGCCGAGCCGATCGAGCGCACCCCGCTGAAAAGCGAGGGGGAATAGATGGAAGCGGTGCTCTTTTTCCTCGCCGCGATCGGCGCGCTCGGCGGCGCGATCGGCGTCGTCGCGATGCGCAACCCCTTCTACAGCGTGCTGGCGCTGATCGTCCATCTCTTCTCGCTGGCCGTGCTCTTCCTGCTGCTGACCTCGGCCTTCGTCGCCGCCGCCCAGGTGGTCGTCTACGCGGGGGCGGTGATGGTCCTCTACGTCTTCGTCGTCGCCTATGTCGGCGGCGCTGGCGAGTCGGCCTGGGAGCCGATCCCAGGCCAGCGCTTCCTGGCGCCGCTGCTGGCGATCGCCCTCTTCGTCGAGCTCTCCATCGCCGTCCTCTCCTCCGCCCTCCTCGCCCTCGGCACCCACGGCCCCGATGTCCCCGCCGGCTTCGGCGACCCGGCCGCCATCGGCCGCCTCATGCTGGAGAAGTTCCTGGTGCCTTTCGAGGCCTCCTCCATCCTCCTGCTAATCGCAGCCGTCGGGGCAATCGTCCTGGCGGGTCGGCGCAGGGATGAGGTCGGGGTGACCCCGACCGGACACTCAGCGCCGAAGGCGCGTCCGGACGGGGTTGCCCCGACCTCATCCCCCGGGGTCCAGCCATGAACATCGAGTGGTACATCGTCCTGTCTTCGCTCCTGTTCACCACGGGAGCGGTAGGCATCCTCATCCGCCGCAGCCCGATGGTGATCCTGCTCTGCCTGGAGTTGATGCTGAACGCCGGCAACCTGGCGCTGGTCGCCTTCAGCCGCATGGTCGGCAACCAGCAGGGGCAGGTCTTCGCGATCGTCGTGATGGTGATCGCCGCCTGCGAGGTCGTCGTCGGCCTCGGTCTGATCGTGGCGATCTTCCGCCGCAAGCTGCCGCTCAACGTCGATGACCTGCGGGAGCTGCGCGGATGACCGCCAGCAGCTGGGCCTGGCTGGTCCTGCTCCTGCCGCTGCTTGGCTCGATCGTGATCGCGCTTGGCTTCAGGGCACTGCCGCGCAAGCTCGCCGGGATCATTGGCACGGCCACGATCGGCATCGCCTTCCTCTGCGGCATCGGCGCCCTGCTCTGCCTGCTCGGCGAAGACGCCGAGGCGCGCCACCACGCCTCCTCGCTGTGGACCTACGCCAGCGCCGCCGGCCTCGACATCAAGCTCGGCATCTACGTCGACCCGCTCTCGGTCTTCATGGTCCTCGTCGTCACCGGCGTCTCGACCCTGATCCATCTCTACTCCTACGGCTACATGCAGTCCGACCAGGGCTACCACCGCTTCTTCAGCTACCTCAACTTCTTCGTCTTCTCGATGCTGCTGCTGGTCCTGGCCGGCAACTTCGTCCTGCTGATCGTTGGCTGGGCCTTCGTCGGCTTCGCCTCCTACGCGCTGATCAGCTTCTGGTACCGGCGCACGACGGCGACCCGGGCGGGGATGAAGGCCTTCGTGATCAACGTCGTCGGCGACATCGGCCTGGTCCTCGCCGCCTTCCTGATCTTCCGCGAACTGGGGACCTTCGACTACGGCCCGGTCTTCGCGAAAGCGCCGCAGGTCTTCCACACGAACGAGTGGACGGTGACGGCGATCTGCCTGCTGCTCCTGGTCGGCGCCTTCGCCAAGTCGGCGCAGCTGCCCTTCCACACCTGGCTGCCCGACGCGATGGAGGGCCCGACCCCGGTCTCCTCGCTGATCCACGCGGCGACGATGGTCACCGCCGGCGTCTACCTGATCGCTCGCACCCACGTCCTCTTCGAACTCGCCCCGACCGCCGCCGACGTCGCCGCCTTCGTCGGGCTGGCCACGCTCCTGGTGGCGGGGACGATCGCCCTGGTGATGACCGACCTGAAGCGCGCGATCGCCTATTCGACGATGAGCCAGATCGGCTACATGATCATGGGCGTCTCAATCGGCGCCTACAGCGCCGGCCTCTTCCACCTGATGACCCACGCCTTCTTCAAGGCGCTGCTGTTCATGGCGGCCGGCTCGATCATCGCCGCGATGGCAAACAACCAGAACATCGACGACATGAAGGGCTTCGGCAAGGCGATGCGCTTCACCTCGATCGCGATGCTCTGCGGCGGCCTCGCACTCGCCGCCTTCCCCGGCACCTCCGGCTTCTTCTCCAAGGATGAGATCCTCGCCTACGCGACCGACCGTGGCGGCATGTACCTGATCTTCACCGTCTTCGGCTACCTCGGCGCCTTGCTGACCGCCGTCTACACCTTCCGGCTGATCTTCCGGGTGCTGCCGGGGGCACCGTGCAGGGAGGCGCAGGAGCTGATCGACAGTGGCCACGTCGCCCATGAGGAGCCGCGAAACCCGGCGACCGGCGAGCTCGAGGATGCCGACGTCGGCTTTCCCGGAGCCGAGCACCACATCGCCGAGCAGAACTGGCCGATGCGGGCGGCGATGGGGGTGCTCGCCTTCTTGGCACTGTTCGGAGGCTTGGTCCAGATCCCCGGTGTCGACGAGGCGATCACCCACTTCCTCGAGCCGACCTTCGCCGACTCGAAACTGGCCGAGACCTTCCCTTCGGTCGGCGCCGCCTGGCTAGGCCTGGCGATCGGCGCGGCGATCTCGATCGCCGGCATCGCCGTCGCCTACTGGCTCTACATCCTGCGACCGGAGACGCCGGCGGCGCTGATCCGCCGGCTGCGCCCGCTGCACAGCTTCCTCGTCAACAAGTGGTACTTCGATGAGCTGATCGACGTGCTGATCGTTCGCCCGGCGCTGGCCGTCGGCCGCTTCGCCAACCGGACCTTCGAGCGCTTCGTCGTCGACGGCCTGGTCAACGGCACCGAGGACGTCGTCGGTGGCGCCGGCCGAGTCGTCCGCACCGTGCAGAGCGGCTTCGTGCGCAGCTACGCGCTCCTTCTTATCGCCGGCTTCGCCGGGCTCGCCCTCTACTTCCTGCTGAGCAGCTCATGATCAACGTCCTGCTCTGGGCGCCACTGGCTTTTGGAATCGTCGGCCTCTTTCTGCCGAAGCGCCTGACCGGCTGGTGGGCGACGCTGGGCGCGGTCGCGACGCTCGGGATCGCGGTCTCGATCCTGACCGGTTTCGACTCCGGCAACTCCGGTCTGCAGCACGCCGTCGACGTCTCCTGGATTTCCGGACTGGGCGTCGACTACAGCCTCGGCATCGACGGGCTCAACCTCTTCCTGATCCTGCTGACCGGGGTGCTCTGGGTGGGAGGCGTCGCCTTCGCCGCCTGCCGCCAGCAGGAGCGCCCGCAACTCTTCTTCTTCCTGATGCTGGTCGCCGAGACGGCGACGCTGGGCTCCTTCCTGGCCCAAGACCTGCTGCTCTTCGTCCTCTTCTTCGACCTGATGCTGGTCCCGTTCTACTTCCTCTTCGGCGCCTGGGGGAAGGACCGCGAGGGCGGCCCGACCGCCGCCGCGGCGACCCTGAAGATGATCGTCTACACGCTGATCGGCTCGCTGCTGATGCTGGTCGCGGCGATCGCCACGGCGATCATCTCCGCGGACGGTGGCCACCTCACCTTCTCGATCGCGGCGATCCAGCAGCAGGGCGTCCCGACCGGCAGCCAGCGCTGGATCTTCTGGTTCTTCGCCGCCGCCTTCCTGGTCAAGATGCCGGCCTTCATGCTGCACGGCTGGATGCCGGACGCCTACCGGGCGGCGCCTCTGCCGGCCCTGGTGGTCTTCTCCGGGGTGCTGGCCAAGGTCGGCGCCTACGGCTTCCTGCGGGTGGTGCTGCCGCTCTTCCCCGACGCCACGGTGGAATTCCAGGAGGTGATCCTGGTCATCGCCCTGGCCTCGATCCTCTACGGCTCGGTGATGGCCTTTACGCAGACCAACATGCGGTTGATCGCCGGCTACTCCTCGGTGGCCCAGCTCGGCTTCATCACCGCGGGAATCTTCGCGCTGCGGGCCGACGGCGCCGACGGGGCGATCCTGCAGATGGTCAACCACGGCCTCGTGGTGGCGCCCCTCTTCATCATCATCGCGATCCTGGTCGAGCGCACCGGGACCGAGGAGATCGGCAGGATTGGCGGCCTCGCCCTGCGGGCGCCGGTGCTGGCGGCGCTGTTCCTGATCGTCGCCCTGGCCACCCTGGCGATGCCCGGCTCGGCCAACTTCGTCGGCGAGTTCTACATCCTCAACGGCCTCTTCCAGACGAAGATCGTCTTTGCCTTCATCGCGATCAGCGGCGTCGCGATGTCCGCCTACTACGCCCTGCGCCTCTACCAGCACGCGATGCACAACCGCCGGCCGGACGGGATCGCCTCGCGGGAGATCGGCCTGCGCGACGGCCTCGTTCTGGCGCCGCTGGTCCTCTGCATCCTCGGCCTCGCCCTCTACCCGCAGCTGATCCTCCACCGCACCGCACCGACCGTCCAGCAGACGGTGGCAAGCGTCACCGGCGGCGGCGCACCGGAAGCGCAGCTGGCGAAGAAATGAACTTCCACGAGCCCACCATCGACTACGCCGGCATCTCGCCGATCATCGCCCTCACGGTCGGGCTCTGCGTCGTCTTGCTCTCGGCGGTCTTCAAGCCGCTGCGGCGAACCGCACCGGGGCTGACGCTGCTGACGCTGGCGGCGACCGCGGGGTTGCTGATCTGGCAGTGGGGGGAAGCGAAGAACCTGGTCACCGGGGCGCTGCGGCTCGACGACCTGGCGATCTCGATCTCGCTGATCGCGATCCTCACCGCCGGCTTCTGCGTCGTCATCTCGACCCGCGAGCCGGCGGCAGAGGAAGCCGGCCACGGCGAGTACCACGCGCTGCTGATCGGCTCGGTGCTGGGGATGACGCTGCTCGCCCAGGCGACCAACCTGGTCACCTTCTTCGTCGCCATCGAGACCCTCTCGATTCCCCTCTACATCCTCTGCGCCACCAACCTGCGCCGCGAGGGCTCGCTGGAGTCGGGGCTGAAGTACCTAATCGTCGGCTCGCTGGGCTCGGCGACGCTGCTCTACGGGATGGCCTTCCTCTATGGCGGCACCGGCTCGACCGGCTTCGCCGGGATCGCCGCCGGCATCGCCCACAACGGCGTGCTCGACGACCCGCTGATCCTGATCGGGATCGCGATGTGCGCGGTCGGGCTCGCCTTCAAGACCTCGATCGCCCCCTTCCACCAGTGGACGCCGGACGTCTACGAGGGGGCGCCGACGCCGATCACCTCGTTCATGGCGGTGGCGACCAAGGCCGCCGCCTTCGCCGTCTTCCTGCGCTTCTTCGACGTCGCCCTCGGCCCGCAGCTGGAGCAGTGGCAGCCGGCCCTGGCGGTCCTGGCGGCGGTCTCGATCGTCGTCGGCAACGTCGGCGCCCTCAGCCAGGACTCGCTGAAGCGGATGCTCGGCTATTCGGGTGTCGCCCAGGCCGGCTACATGCTCGGCGGCATCGTCGTCGCCTCCGAGGCCGGCGTCAGCTCGCTGGTCTTCTACCTCGCCGGCTATGCCTTCATGAACCTCGCCGCCTTCACGGTGATCGTCGCCCGCGAGCGCGAAACCCCCTTCGGCGACAGCATCCGCTCGGTCCAGGGCCTCGGCGCGGAGCGGCCGCTGCTGGCCTGGCCGCTGACGATCTCGATGCTGGCCCTGGCCGGGCTGCCGGCGACCGTTGGCTTCATCGGCAAGCTCTACCTGATCGAGGCCCTGGTCGAAGGCGATTACACCTGGCTGGCGGTCTTCATCGCGATCGGGACGATGATCTCGCTCGCCTACTACCTGCGGGTGGTGGCGGCGATGTGGATGCGGCCTGGCGCCGCCAGCGTCACCGGCGCCGCGCCTGCGATCGCCGGCGCGGCGCCCGACGCCGACCCGCTCGACCCCGAGGCCGGGCGGCGCTGGTATCTCGTCGCCCCCGCTCTGCTGGCCGCCGCGGCGACGATCTTCTTCGGCGTCATCCCGCAGCCGCTGGTCGAGTTCGCCGCCCGCGCGGGCACCTCGCTGTTCGGGTAGACGCCGTCAGACTGGCCCGCGATGGGCGTCCTCCTCACCACCCTCGCGATCGTCGCTGCCGTCGGCGTCGGCGTCTGGTCGGAGCGGCGCTGGCCGCTGGGGGCCGCCAACGCCGCCCGCAAAGCGCTGCTGATCCTGCTCTACGCGCTGCTGCCGCCGGTCATCTTCTTCAACCTCGCCCGGGCCGAAATCGACCTCTCCCACGCGGTCGGCCTGGGCCTGGCGCTGATCGCGGTCTCGCTCGCGGGCCTCTTCACCTGGTGGATGGCGAGCCGGGTGATGAAGCTGCCGCGCCATCAGACCGGCGCCGTCATCTGCGCCGTGCTCAGCGTCAATACCGGCTATCTCGGCTACCCGCTGACGGTGGCGCTGCTGGGACGCGGCGAGCTCTCGACCGCGGTGCTCTACGACGTCCTGGTCACCGGGCCCTCACTGCTGCTGGGGGCATTCGCGGTGGGGGCCGCGTTCGGGACCAAAGCCGGCGACAGCCCCCGCGACCGGGTGCGCGCATTCTTCACCCGCAACCCGCCCCTCTACGCGGCGATCGCCGGGCTGCTGGCGCCGAGCGCGCTGGCGCCGCAGGTCCTCGTCGACGCCTCGCAGGCGCTGATCGTCGCGATCCTGCCGATCGGCTTCTTCGCCGTCGGCGCCACCCTGGCCGAGGGGGCCGAGCACGGCGAGCTGCCGCTGCCGCCGCCGCTGACCAGGCCGGTGATGCTCGCCCTGCTCGCCCGCTTGGCGATCGTGCCCGCTCTGCTGATGCTGCTGGCGGCGCCGCTGATCGACCTTCCCGCCGCCTACCGGCTGATGTCGGCGATGCCGACCGGCCTCAACGCGATGGTCGTCTCCCACGCCTACGGCCTCGACAACCGGATAGTCGCCGAGGCCGTCGCCTGGTCGACCGCGATAGTGATCGCCGCCGCTCTACTCTCACTCGTGCTGTGACGCTCCATCATCTCGGGATCGAGATCGCACCCGCTGACGTCGACCGCGCCGTCAAGTTCTTCGTTCTGCTCGGCTTCGAGCAGGTCCAGCCACCCGCCGCGCTCAGCGACGGCTTCACCTGGCTCGAGCGCGCCGGCACCCAGGTCCACCTGATGCACGAGGAACAGCCGATCGTGCCGTCCCGCGCCCACCTCGCCGTGGTCGTGCCCGACTTCGAGGCGACGCTCGCCCGCCTGCACGAGAACGGCTTCGAGACCCGCCCCGGTCGCCAGCACTGGGGGGCCGCACGCGCCCACGCGATCGCTCCCGGCGGTCATCGCGTCGAGCTGATGGCGGCTCCACCAGCTCACCAGACCTGATCGCAGCCGACCTTCACCCCACCCTGCTGTGGTCAAGGTCGGCTGCGCGTCAGCCCAACGGCTCGACCCGCATGCCGTCGAGGTAGCCGCGGCCGGGCGTCGCGCGGCAGCCATAGTCGCCCGTGGGGCTGGCGTAGAGAAGCCCGATGCAGGCGCCGATCGCACGCTGGCCGTAGGCGTTGGGATGAAGGGACTCGCGGCTGGAGCCCTGTGCGAAGGCGAGGCGGCGGACCCACTCGGCGCTCTCGGGCGACGGACCCCGGGGGCCGATCCGGCGGGCGCGACGGTCGCAGAGCTGATGGCCGTCGAGCGCGTGGCGGAGGTCGAGGAACTCCGCGCCGACCGCTGCCGCGGCTCTCCGCATCGCCCCGACGATCGAATCCGTGCCTTCCGTGGCCGCCCAGTCGGCGTCGGCGTTCCAGAGCGGACAGCCGCCTTCGTTGAGCCGGCTCCAGCCGTCCTCGGGGTAGCGAATCCAGCGGCCGGCCGGGAACGGCGACGCGTAGCCCATCGTCACCAGCCGGTAGTCCGAGCGCCGGTAGCGGGCCGCGGCCATCGTCTCCCGCACGCCGCGCAACGCCTTCAGCAGACCTCGTTCCATTGCCGGCAGAGCGGCGTCGACGTCCGCCTGTGCGTCCCTTCGACAGAGCGCCGGATCCTGCTCAGAGCTGCGCGCCCAGTCGAGTGCGCAACCCGCCACCAACTCACCGAAGCCGACGTCGTTGGCGCCAACAGTGACAACGATCATCCGCACCTCGGCGTGCTCCGCCAGTGCCGCCAGCTGGTCGGCCTGCGGCGGCTCGCCAAAGTGCGCCTCACCGCCGGTCGCCGCCGGCCAGAGGTTCGCCACCATCGCTCCCGAGCAGGCGAGGTTGGTCCTCTCGTCGACCGCCACCGGGGCGCTGCGGATCGGAGCCACGTCGGAGCGGTGGCAGTCGTTCTGCTCGGTGGAGCCGTAGACGCGGGCCGGGTCGTAGTCGCAGCTACCCCAGCCATCGCAGTCGAAGGCGGCGCGGTCGGTCCCGGACCTCGTCCCGAACGGCTCCGAGCCGTTGCCCAGCCAGCGTCCGGCCTCGCCGGAGATGAAGCTGTCGCCGAGGGAGACGATCGCCGATGGCCCTAGTCTCGCCTGGGCCGCTGCTGGTGGCACCCCAAGGCTGGCCATCGTCCACGCGGCCGCGGCCGCGGCCCACGCCATGCGCCTCATGCTTCCCCTCTCGATCAGCCGTCAGAGCTGGGTGGCGATCAGACCTACCAAGGCCACGATGATTCCGCAGCCCATCTGGTACAGACCGCGATAGAGCCCATCGATCCGGTCGTTGACCCTTCCCAACTCGGTGTCGATCCGATCGAAGCGCGTGTCGACTCGCTGAAACCGATGGTCGACCTGCCGAAACTGCTCATCGACTTTTTTGAACCCGTCGTCGACCCGATGGTTCAGGTAGTCCAGCCGCTCGTCGGTCCACGCTTCTCTCATCGCCTCCATGATGGCAGCGTAGACAACAAGTTGCGCCGTGTTAGCGCGCGGACATCACATCTCTGCAGCAATTCCTCCACCGAACACGGACGCCCCAGCAACTCAAACAACCCGCCGCTCGCGCTTGGCCGCGAAGAGGTCCCGGTCGGCGAAGCCGAGCAGCTCCTCGACGCTGACGCCGTCGGCGGGAAACATCCCGAATCCGGTCGCGGCGGAGACCGGGCGCTCCGCGTCGGTGCCAAAGCCGCGCCGGGCCACCCTGTCGCGCAACCGCGCCGCGACTTCTTCGGCCTCTTCCGCGTGGGCCTCGGGGATGATCACGGCGAACTCGTCGCCGCCCTGACGGAAGACCGAGTCCTCGGCCCGCACCTCATCGCTCAGCGCCACGCCGATCTCAGCCAGGAGCCGGTCGCCCTCGAGATGCCCCAAACGCTCGTTGACCGCCTTGAAGCCGTCGAGGTCGAGCAGGACCAGGGCGAACTCGCGCGAGTGGCGGCGGTGGCGGGCGATTTCCTCGGCCAGGCGCTCGTGCAAGCTACGGTAGTTGCCGACCCCGGTCAGCTCGTCGCGGCGGGCCAGCGCCCAGAGCGCCCGGTGGCTGGCCTGCAGCCGCCGGGCCAGCAGGAGGATGCCCGCCGCGACCACGGCCAGGCAGAGGGCCTCGACCACGGCCAGGATCAGCGTCTGCCCCTCCGAGAAGGTGCCCAGCACGATCGGCAGCAATAGGCCGGCGGCGATCGCCGCGAGTCCAGCGACGAGAAAGCCGGCGCCGATCGGGCGCCGGCCGTCCGGCTCGGGTGGAAAGTACGGGGTCATCAAAATTAGGTAGAAGTCTTATTGATACCCGCAGGATATGCGGGTATGCCCGCCGCGTCGTCGGCCGCCACTACGATGCCCCGGTGCGCTATCCAGTTGAACAGTTCACGGCGGCGGAGAGAGCGGTCCTCGCTCCCCACTTCACCAATCTCGACCGTCCGGTGTTCGCGATGGTCAACCTGCCGGAGACCGTCAAGGGGGCTATTTTTGCCCGCTATTCGCGCTATTCCGGGAGCGCCAGACGGCTCTACCTGGAAGAGTTCGCGGCCGACGCGCCGGCCGCCGGCCGGCCCTTCGACGACGAGGAGGGAGCGCGGGCCGCGCAGCTGTACGAGCGGGTCTTCGTCGGCTACGGCGACGACTCGATCGCCCAGGTCGGCGGCGCCCACGTCGCCTGCGAGTGGGTCTCCAACATCCTCACCAAGCTGCTGCAGCGCGGCCGCCTCGCCGCCTACCTGGAGCAGTCGACCCGCTACATCCCCTACGACAAGCCGCTGCCCGAAGGCGGTTACCGCTTCTACCGCGATGAGCAGCTGGGGCCGCAGTTCGGCGCGGCGATGGACGAGCTGTTCGGGATCTACTCGCGCTCGCTGACCGAGGTTGAGGCCTGGGCGGCCGAGCGCTGGCCACGCGGCGACGGCGAGCCGGAGGGTGCCTGGCAGCGCTCGATCCGGGCCAAGGCGCTGGATCTGCTGCGCGGCCTGCTGCCGGCGGCGACGCTCAGCCACGTCGGCATCTACGCCTCCGGCCAGGCCTACGAGCAGCTGATCCTGCGGCTGATGGCCTCGCCGCTGCCGGAGGCGCGTGAGTACGGCGGGATGATCCTCGCGGAGCTGAAACAGGTGATGCCGAGCTTCGTCTCGCGGGTCGAGCGCCCCGACCGCGGTGGCGAGTGGGTCTCCTACCTGGAGCAACGCCGGGCGGGGACCGAGCGCTGGGTCGCGAGGCTCGGGCTCGACCGGCGCGACAGCGGCGGGGACGCCCCCTCGGTCGAGCTGATCCACGTCGACGGAACCGAAGAGAACCTGCTTGCCGCCTGCCTGTTCGAGGCCGCCGGCGCCCCCGAAACCGAGATCCTCGCCCGCATCGACGTGCTCGACCGCGGCGAGCGGGCGGAGCTGCTGGCGGCGCTGGTCGGCGACCGGTCCAACCGCCGCCACCGTCCCGGCCGCGGTTTCGAGGCGCTGCGCTACCGCTTCGAGATCGTCTCCGACTATGGCGCCTTCCGCGACCTCCAGCGCCACCGGATGCTGACCTGCCAGTGGCAGCGCCTCGGCCCGGACCTCGGCGCCGGCATCCCCGACGAGGTCCACGAGGCCGGCGCCGGCGGCGAGTTCGAACGCGCGCTCGAGGTCTCCCGCGGCGAGTACGAGCGCCTGCTCGCCGCCGGCCTCGCCGAGCAGGCGCCCTACGCGCTCAGCCTCGCCTACCGGATCCGCTACACGCTCGACCTCAACGCCCGCGAGGCGATGCACCTGATCGAGTTGCGCTCCGGCCGGGAGGGCCACCCCGGCTACCGCGCCGTCGCCCAGGCGATGCATGAGCGGATCGCGGCGATCCATCCAGGGGTGGCGGCGACGATGAGCCATGTGGATACCTCTGCGGAGCCGCGCCTGGAGCGGATCATGAGTGAGATCCGCACCCACCGCAAGCGGGCGACAGCGTCAGGTCAGGCTGGATAGGGGCTTCGCTTAACTTTTTTGTGGATCGTTTGCGGCCGTCCGAGGATGGCAGGTCGCAAAAAGTGCAAGACGCTTCGCCCCTATCCAGCCTGACCTGCCGGGGCGCAGCTGATTTGCCTAGTCGCGTTGCTTGCGTTTGCGGCGTTCGCCGTCTGCGGAGCCGTTGTCGCCTGGGGGGAGTTGCTCTCGAGCATCGACGGGTTCGGTGCCTTCCAGGCTTTCCGCGGCTCGCTCGCCCGGCGTCGGCCAGGGAATGGCTTCCCCCGCGGCCCAGGCCGGGGGGCGGCCACCGGGCAGGCGGCCGAGCAGGAGCAGGCCGAAGTAGATGAACCAGATCATCGTGAACTCGACCCGTAGCAGGAGGGCGGCGACGCCGAGCGCCATCCCCAGAGAGCCCCAGAAGCGGGTCAGCAGGCCGACCCGCATCGCGAACAAGCAGGAGTAGAGGAGGGCGACGGCGAGTCCAAGTCGGCCGCCGAGGCCGAGGCCGGTGGCGATGTCGCGGGTCGAAGCTTCGCTGATCGCGTTGCTCGCTTCTTCGTCGGCGACCTTGGTCGCGGAGCACTGTTTCAGCGCCACCGCCCGCGAGCCGCCGCCGAATTCTTCGCCGAATTCCTTCGCCCCAATGTCCTGCAGTTCGGACTGGCAGTCTTCGCTCGCCGCCTTGGCGGTGATTCCGGGCTTGGCATTCCCCGCGACGAACTGCGTTGCTGCCTTATTCGTCGCGTCGGCGCTGAGCACGCCCGACACCGAAAGAAAGAGTGGTGCCGCGATGACCAGTCCGATCAGCTGGTAACGCACACGGTCGCTGCGAGCGGCCGTCGCCTTGAAGAGGACGACCAGGGGGGCGACCAGGAAAACGAACCCGACCGCTTGGAGAATGCTGGAGAGAGTGACCGAGGAGCTGTGCTCATGCACGGAGCGGAGCAGTTCCGCGTCTCCTTCGCCGCTGACACCACCGATCACGAATACCGAGGCGATGACCAGGGCGACGCCGGCGAAGGTCGCCAGCCCGGCCGGCACCAACCAGCGGCCCTCCCACTCCATGATCTCGCTGAGCCGCACGAGTCGTACGCTACCGGGCATGAGCAGCGCACAGCGCACCCCCGTCGTCCCGCTCGAGGCCGGTGCCGGCCCCGAGAACCCCCCCTGCCCCGCCTGCGGCGAGCCGCTGTTCGGCTGGCTCTCTTCGCGGCAGGGGTTGGCCGGCCCGGTCAGCCGCTGCGAGAGCTGCGGGCTGGGCGTCATCGGCGGTCCCGGCGAACCCGCGGAGGCGCTACGCGAGCTGGACCGACTCGGTGGCGAGGGCCGCCCGCGAATCGCCAACCGGGCCAGCTTCGCCGCCTCGCTCGGCAACGCCGGCTGGGCGGGGCTGGAACCGAGCGCCCGCTACCTCTTCACGGTCGAGTCGGTGCGGCGGCTGGTGGCCCGCCGCGACCAGGTCGTCAAGTCGCGCCGCTGGGCGCCGGCAGCCGGGCTCGCGGCAACCTGGCAGACGTTGCTCAACAGCGTCACCTTCGGCCACAACGTGGGGCTGGCCGCGCTCGGACGCGGCGAAGCCGCCAAGGCGAAGCATCGCTGGCAGCGGCGGATCGACGCTCTAGCCAGCGTCGTGCTGGCGATTCCGGCGCTGGCGATCGCGATCCCGGTCGAGCTGGCCGGCGGCCTCCTCGGCCGCGGCGCCGTCATCTCATTGCGCTTCGAACTCCTCTAGCGCTCGCTAGGACAAGCCTTCGCGGGCCTCTCGCACCAAGGTGACAGCCTCGGGGAAGAGGACGCGGATGGCGTTGCGAACCTCCATCGCCTGCTCGTCGGCGCTGCCGTTGAGGTCGAGGCGGCCGATTGAGGCGACGGTCATCTCCACCGCCAGCTTGATCGCGTTGTCGGCCCAGGCGACGCGCTGGGAGGACTGCATCTGCTCCGAGAGCTCCTCCATACGGGCGCGGAACTCGTCGGGGTCGCCGAAGAGGTTGAAGGGGCTGCCCTCCATGGCCCCCATGTAAGCAGACCCGCGACACCGCTGGCGCGGAGTCCTGACGTTTCGCGTGCCACCCGCGCGCCCGACGGCCCTAGCGTCGGATCGATGCGGCACCGCGAAGATCCGGAGCGAGGTTCGGCAAGCATCGAGCAGGCAGGCCTGACCGCGCTCGTCGCCCTGCTGCTGCTGGCCGCGATCGCGGCCATCGCGGCGGGCGGCGAGGTCGACGCCGGCCGCAATCTGGCGGGGACGATCGGCAAGCGGCTCGCCTGCGGTCCACGCCTCCCCGACGCCTGCACCCACCATCCCCTGGTCCCCGCCTACGGCTGGCCGCTGGCCCGCACGGCGCGGGCGCTCGCGCCGGCGCCGGCGGCGCGGCCGGGGCCCTCGGGCCTACCCCTCGTCCCCGTCGACTTCCGCCGTTGCCGGCGCGAGAGCTGTGCCGTGGCAGCCGGCCCCCACCTCACCGCCTCGCGCCGCCGCACCACCGCCTTCACCGAGATCGTCGACCGGCGCGCCTCCCTCGGCTGGGTCGAATTCGTCTACTGGCTCTACCGGCCGACCCTGGGCTGGGAACGGCTGGTCCGCCGCGCTGACCAGGCGCAGATCGACGCCGCCAGTGCCGTCAAGGTCCTGCTCAGTGACGACCCCGCCCTGGTCCCCCTCGAGACCCTCCCCGGCCGCAACCACTACGAGTTCCCCGGCGGAGAACGCCCGCCCTGGCAGTGGCATGTGGGTGGCCGCTACCCGGGCTGGTCGAGCTGAGTCCGACGCGGCGCGGCCTTTTCCTGATCCGCCTCGTCCTGCGCTTGCTTGATCAGGCCTCGCCAGTCGGTAGTACGGAAGACGAGCAGGATCGCCGCGAAGCCCAGCACAATCGACCAGGCCGCCATCGCGATCTGGGTGCCGACCGAGAAGGAGAGCACGGCGGTGCGGGAGGGGCCGGTCAGGGTCGCGACCAGCAGCGCCTGCTGCGCCCCGGCGCCGCCGGGGGTGAAGGGGATGATGTTGGCGATCGCCTGGACGCTCATCACCAGCATCACGTTGCCAATCGACCCGCCGATGCCGAAGGCTTCGAGGAAGAACCAGAAGGCGGCGAAGCGGAAGAGCCAACCGAGACCCTGCCAGGCGGCGACCTCGCGCAGGTAGCGGCGCGGCTCGGCGAGGATGATCACGCCCTGGCGGACCCGCTCCCAGAAGCGCCGCACCCGGTGGGCCAGGAAGTAGATGCCAAGCAGGATCGCCAGCAGCAGTCCGAGCGCCGTGAACAGGAGCACTTTCGGGTGATCGGCCCAGAAGGAGATCTCGAAGGCGGGCAGGTCGGGGATCCGCGGCAGCGGCGGCAGCAGGCCCTGGCTGATCGCGTAGAAGAGGACCAGGGTCCCGACGCTGGTGTCGAAGACCGTCTGGACCAGGAAGGACGAGGTCACCGCCGGGTAGGACGAGCCGGGGATCTGCCGCTTGACCAGGAAGACCTTGGTGACGTCGCCGGCGTGGGCGGGGATGACGGCGTTGATCCCGGCCCCGGCCAGGTAGGCGGCGGCGAGCGGCAGGAAGGGGATGCGCCGATCCGGATAGGAGGCCCGCAGCACGTTGCGCCAGGCCCAGGAGCGGGCCAGCTGCATCGCCAGCAGGCAGAGCAGGGCGGCCATGAACGACGTCCAGCGGATTTCCGAGAGGTGGCGGAAGAATTCCGCGGCGCTGTTGAAGAAGAAGGAGAAACTGGATCCGAGATCGGCGCGCGGCATCGCAGCTACACTAGCCCGCTCGTGCCGGAGATCGACACGCATATGCCGCCCCAGACGCTCCCTCCCGACCCCGCCGACCAGGCGATGTGCGCGCGTGCCCGTGAGCGCTACGCGGCGGATCGCAAGAGCCGCTTCCGCCGGCGCCGCAAACAGCACGCCCAGATGCCCAGCCTGATCATCATCGGCGGGCTCAAGTGCGGCACGACGAGCATCCACCACTACCTCGGCCTGCATCCCGAAATCCAGATGTCGAAGCCGAAGGAGCTCAACTTCTTCGTCGAGGAGCTGAACTGGGACCTCGGGCTCGACTGGTACGCCAGCCGCTTCGACGACCGCTTCAAGGTCCGCGGCGAGTCATCTCCCCACTACACGAACCTGCCCCGCTTTGAGGGAGTCGCTGAGCGCATTCACGAGCACTGTCCCGACGCCCGCCTCCTTTACATGGTGCGCGATCCGATCAAGCGCATCCTCTCTCACTGGGTCCACGCCACCGGCGCCGGCTACGAGACCCGCGAGCTCGTCCCCACCCTCTCCGAGCCCGATTCCTCCTACATCAACCGTTCCAAGTACTGGCTGCAGCTGCAGCCCTATCTGGAGCTGTTCGAGCGCGGGCAGATCGCGGTCATCAGCCAGGAGGAGCTGCAGTCAGAACGCGAGGAGACGATGCGCAAAGCCTTCGCTTTCGCCGGCGTCGACGAGACCTTCACCTCCGAGCAGTTCGATCGCGAGTGGGAGAAGTCGGGCGCCAAGGAGGGCGACAAATATCAGCTCATGGAGAAGCTGATCAAGCTGCCGGGCTTCCGCTCCTTCGACCGCAACTTCGACCGTCTGCCGGAGCCGCTGCGCTGGCGCGTCGAGAAGCTCGTCCACGATCCCGAGAAGCCGCCGGCGCCGAAGCCAAAGCTGCCCGACGATCTCTTCCAGACCGTCCGCTCCCGCTTTGGCGAGGACGTCGCCGGCCTGCAGAAGTTCGCCGGCCGCGAGTTCGCCGGCTGGCACGACTACTCCTGATCGCGCTCGCGCCTCAATAGGCTGCAGCCCGTGCAGCGCCTCCTCCCCGCCCCCGGCCCGACCACGGTCGAGCAGCAGCTCGAGACCTACCGCCCCTGGGAGCAGCCGCGCGAGGAGCGCCCGCTGGTGGCGATGAACTTCGTCGCCACCGTCGACGGGCGGGCAACGATCGACGGCATCTCCGGGCCGATCGGCTCCGATGCCGACACGACGATGCTTGCCTGTCTGCGGACCCACTTCGACGCGGTGATGATCGGCGCCGGAACGATGAGGGCGGAGCGCTACGGGCGGCTGGCGAGGAAGCAGGAGACGCGGGAGCGCCGCGAGCGACTGGGCCTCCTCCCCGAGCCGCTGATGGTTATCGTCAGCGGCCGCCTCGACCTGCCCTGGGATGCGCCGCTGTTCACCGCAGGTGGCGGTGAGGTACTGGTCTTCACCGCCACGGAGGCCGAGCCGCCAGAGACCGCGACCTCCCTGCAGGTCGTCCGCCACGAGGGGGCCGTGAACCTGGTCGAGGCGATGCGGCACCTGCGCCGGGAGCGCGGCATCCGCGCCCTGCTGTGCGAGGGAGGACCCCATCTTCACGATCAACTGCAGGCCGACGGCCTGGTCGACGATCTATTCCTGACCACCGCTCCGAAGCTGAGCGGTGGCGACGCCCCTCGCATCATCGAGGGCCCCCTGCCCGGCGTCGTCGAGCTCGAGTTGGCCTGGCTGCTGGAGGAGCAGGGCGAGCTCTTCGCTCGCTACCGGCGCTCCTCCTGAGTAGCGTTGCGGGCTCCGGCCCGACGAGAGAGGACAGTGATGGACTTCAACCCCAGCCCCGAGGTAGCCGCCCTGCGCGAGCGGGTCCTTGATTTCATGGACGCCGAGATCTACCCGGTCGAGCGCGAGGTGATGGAGGCGCTGGACGACGAGGTCGGCCCTGGCGTCGCCTATCCGAAGATCCTCGTCGAGATTCGCGAGAAGGCGAAGGCCGAGGGGCTCTGGAACCTCTTCATGCCCGACGAGCGCTTCGGACCGGGGCTGAGCAACTGGGAGTACGGGCTGCTCTGCGAGGAGCTGGGACGCAGCCCGATGGCGGCGCCGATGGCCTTCAACTGCTCGGCGCCGGACACCGGCAACATGGAGATCCTCGCCGAGCACGGCACCGCGGCGCAGCGCGAACGTTGGCTGGAGCCGCTGCTGGAGGGCAGGATCCGCTCCTGCTTCTCGATGACCGAGCCCGAGGTCTCCGGCTCCGACCCGACCCTGCTGCAGGCCCGGGCGGTACTCGACGGCGATGAGTGGGTCGTCGACGGCCACAAGTGGTTCACCTCCGGCGCGATGGGAGCCGAGCTGGCGATCGCGATGGTGGTCACCGACCCCGACGCCCCGCCCTACGCGCGCGCCTCGATGATCTGCGTGCCGACCGACACCCCAGGCTTCAACCTGGTGCGGCCGATCCCGGTGATGGGCCACGACAGGGGGCCGGGCCACTGCGAGATCCGCTACGAAGGCTGCCGGGTGCCCGCCGACAGCCTGCTCGGCGAGCGCGGCGCCGGCTTCGCGATCGCCCAGGACCGGCTCGGGCCCGGCCGCATCCACCACTGCATGCGGGCGATCGGGACCGCCGAGCGGGCGCACGAGATGATGTGCCGGCGCGCCAACGAGCGCGTCGCCTTCGGCGGGCCGCTGGCCGACAAGCAGTTCGTCCAGGAGTCGATCGCCGCCTCGCGGATGGAGATCGACCAGGCCCGGCTGCTGACCCTCTACGCCGCCTGGAAGATGGATACCGAGGGCAAGCGCGCCGCCCGCCAGTCGATCTCGGCGATCAAGATCGTCGCCGCCAACATGGTCATGGACGTCCTCGACCGTGCGATCCAGATCCACGGCTCCCTGGGCATGACCGACGACACCCCGCTCGCCGCCCTCTGGCGCTTCAGCCGCATGCTGCGCCTCGCCGACGGTCCCGACGAGGTCCACAAGATGGTCCTTGCCCGCCGCGAGCTCAACCGCTGGGCCAAGCGGGACGAGGCGGCGGCCTCAGGCGAGCTGGAGACGAAACACGCGCCGCGCATGGTCTGAGGCAAAGAGGAGGGCGGATCGCGGCGTCCGGCAACATGCGACCTTACCCGGGCATGCTTCCGTCGAGCCGACCCGACTGCCCCTGGTGCGGGACGCCCCTGCGCGATGGAAGGCGCCTGCGCGGTCGTACCCGCTGCGCGGCCTGCGGCACCGCCACCACCGACCCCTGGCCCTCGCCGGTCGAACTGGAGGCGGCCTATTCAGGCTGGTACCGCCCTGGAGGCGGCCGCTTCTCTGGGGTCGGCGACAGAATCCTGCGGCGTACCCGCGCCAGCCTTTCGCAGCGCATCGACCGGATCGCGCCGGGAGGTCCGGTGCTCGACGTCGGCGCCGGCGACGGCGCCCTTCTCAGTGCGCTTCGCGGCCGCGGCCGCGAAGCGGTCGGCCTCGAGCGCTGGCCGAACGAGCCAGGGATGCACAAGAGTGACGTCGCCAACCAGGAGCAGGGCGCCTGGGCGGCGGTCGTCTTCTGGCATTCGCTGGAGCATCTGACCGAGCCGGGCCGCGCAGTCGAGGCGACCGCCGCTCTGCTTCTCCCCAAAGGAGTGGCAATCGTCGCGGTCCCCAATGCGGCCAGCCTCCAGGCCCGGGTCTTCGGTGACCGCTGGCTGGCCCTCGACCTGCCGCGGCACCTCGTGCACCTGACCGCAGCCTCGCTGCTGGACAAGCTGCGCTCGTCCGGGCTGCGGGTGGAGCGGGTCAGCTATCTGCGCGGCGGCCAGGTCGTCTTCGGCTGGCTGCACGGGCTGGTCGGCCTGCTGCCGGGACATCCGAGCCTCTACGACGCGATCCGCCGCCCGCAGGCGAGGTCGGAGCCGATGGGCGCAGCGCAGCGGTTGCTGGCCCTCGCTGCCGCCGTCCTCCTGCTCGCCCCAGCCGCGCTCGCCAGCCTGGCCGAGGCAGCCCTCGGGCGCGGCGGCACCATCTACGTGGAGGCGCGCCGTGCCTAAGGTGATCGCGGTCCTGCCGGCGCTCAACGCCGCCAAGACGCTCGAGCACACGGTCGCGGCAATCCCCCGCGACGTCGTCGACGAGGTGATCCTCGTCGACGACAACTCAACCGACGAGACCCGCGATCTGGCCCGTCGCCTCCCTGTCCACCTCGTCTGGCACCCCCACAATGCCGGCTACGGCGCCAACCAAAAGACCTGCTATCTCGAGGCGTTGCAGCGCGAAGCCGACATCGTCGTCATGCTGCACCCCGATGGGCAGTACGAGCCAGAGCTGATCCCGGCGATGTGCGCGCCAATCCTCACCGGCGAGGCGGACCTGGTGCTCGGATCCCGCTTCGCCCGGGCGGGGATGGCACTGGAGCAGGGCATGCCGCGCTGGAAGTACATCGCCAATCGCTTCCTCACCGTGACCGAGAA
This sequence comes from Solirubrobacterales bacterium, assembly GCA_036269775.1. GTDB lineage: Bacteria > Actinomycetota > Thermoleophilia > Solirubrobacterales > 70-9 > VAYN01. The sequence goes on along the minus strand of DATBDU010000005.1, from coordinate 40,276 downwards.
CCGCATTATGAGGACCGAGCTGAGCGAGGCCCACACCGGCTACCGCGCCTACTCGCGGCACTTCCTCCTCACCGTTCCCTTCCTGCGTAACGCCAACGACTTCAGCTTCGACTCCGAGATCCTGATGCAGGCGTCCGCCTTCGGGATGCGGATCGTCGAGGTCCCGGCCAAAGGCAGATACTTTGAGGACGCCTCCTCCGTCGGCTTCGGTACCGGCGCGGTCTATGGCCTCAAGACGCTGCTGGCTGGGGCGCGGCTGGCGCTGCACCGCGCCGGCATCCTGCGCTCGCGCAAATTCCGCTCCTAAGCCGCGCGGCGGCGCGCGAGCACTTCCCGCAGCGACCTGTACTTGAGCACCATCAGCGGTCGCTCGATCAGGTAGTAGGTGGCGGCGGCCAACGGCAGCGCGATCAGGAAAGTCAACGCAAGCACCTCGCCGAAATTGGCTTCGGCGCCACCCACACCAAGGTCGACGGTGATCGTCACGCTCCACAGGTAGAGCCCGTAGGAGAGCACCCCGAGCCACAGCATCAGCGGGTGCCCGAGGAAGCGGGCCGGCACTCCGAAGTTGGGATTGCCGAAGAAGACGGGTATGAGCACGAGCACGGCGACCACCGCCTGGACCAGGTGGAGGACGATGTAGCCGCTGGCTCCGAAGGGTGCGACGGTGAACGGCGCGGGGACGATCGTCAGCACCTGAACCGCCCAAATCGCCAGCGCCAGTGCCCAACAGGCGCCGGGATTGTCGGCCGCCAAGCGCAGCAACCGCGGCAGCTCCTCGCGGCGGTTGTGGTAGGCGACCGAGAGCACAGCCGCCGCAAGGCCAAGGCCCAGCCAGAGGAAGTGGGAGAGGAAGCTGAAGCGGAACCAGGATGCGTTGCGGATCGATGGGAACAGCGCCCCGACCAACACCGATGCCGCCGAGAGGGCCGCAATCAACAGCAGCTCCGCCCGAATCCAGGAACGGACGCTGCGGCCGCGCGCGATTCGCGCCGTCAGCAGGGCGAAGAACGGCAGCATTATGTAGAAGGTCATCTCGACCGTCAGCGTCCACGATTGCGGTAGGCCACAGCGAAAGCCGGGGTCGCCGCTGCAGGCCTTGATCGAGTTCGCGTAGTCGAGGTAGAAGCCGAGGCTGTAGAACGAGTACCACTTGTCGGTGAAGACACCGAAGAGGCCAGGGACGATCGCCAGTGCGGTGAGCACGAACCAGAAGACGGGGTAGACGCGGAGGAAGCGGCGCCAGGCGTAGGCGCCGACGCTGGGCGAGGCGGGACCGCCGGCGCGGTGGGCGATCATCGGCCGGTAGAGGAGGAACCCGGAGAGGAAGAAGAAAATCGCGATCGCGCCGTCGAGCCGGACCACGAGGCGGTTGGGCAGGCTCCCGGTGAAGCCGCCGAAGCCGCCGGTGAAGAGCCAGACGTGGCAGACCATGACGCTGATGACCGCGAACGCCCGGGCGCCGTCAGAGAGCGGGAAGCGTGGATGCCGCGGGGGCGGAGCGACGACGTCCGGGACCGTCGTCGAGCTCTCAACCTGGCCGGTCCCCATCCCTACCGGGCGTGTCCGCTGGTGGCGAAAGTGTGGATGAAGTCGACGTCGCAGGTCTTCAGGCCGGCTTCGCGGGCGAGCCGGCGCTGCAGATCGCTGAGGTCGAGCATCTGCAGCTCCAAGGCATGTGCCCGGGTCGCGTCGCCGGCCTCCCCGGCCTTTGCTCGTTCCCTCACCACCGCGATGATCGGGTCATAAAGAGAGACATAGGACTCGAGCGGCAGGCTCTTTGCGGCACCCTCCAGCGCCCGCAACCTGGCCGCACTTCGTTCGAGGATCGGCAGCGCCGGCTCGACCAGCTCCCGCGTGGTCAAGGTCAGCGCCCGCAACCCGAGGTTGGGAAGGTTGCTGAAGTGCGCCGCCATGCGGCGCGAGTCCGCCACCATCCCGGCACAGATCCGATCCGCCGCGGCGACGTAGGCGCGATCGCCGGCTTCCCCCGCACCCTGCGGCTGGGTCGCGTCTTCCGCCGCCGTCTCCGAGCCCCCGCCGCAGCCGCCCAGAAGCAGAACCAACAGGATGAAAATCGGTAGAGACCGCCTCATGCGGGGCTGACCCTACCGACGCGGAGCCGATCCCATGCCCAGGCCACGCCGATCGCGGCGAGGATCAGGATGAAGGGGTCGACCGGGGTGCGCTGCCGCGGCAGGCCGTTGATCGGAGCGGCGACGAGGATCAGCAGGATCGGGACCAGCCAGAGGAAGAGTGGGCCGGTCGGGATGCGGCGGAGTTGCGGGCGCCGCGAGCGCACCACCGCTGCCACTCCCACCAGGGCGAGCAGGATCGCGAGGCCAAGGCCAATCCGCTCGGCCGGGGGGTTGGCGCTGCCGATCCCCCGAATCTCGACCCGCCCGCTGATCGGATCCACGACCGAGCCGCCGGTGACCTCGAACAGGCGCAGCAGGTTCCAGCCGGTGACTTCGGCGACGTAGAGGGGGTGGTCGAGCGCGAAGGCGGTCGCCCGGCCGCGCAGGGTCGCGTCGAGCGTGCCTTCGTCGATGCCGGCAGTGGCGAACAGGGGGGTGTATTCGGGCGCCACTCGCGGCGTCCGCCAGCTGCCCGGATCGGCCGTGTCTTCGAGCGAGGCGTTGTTGTAGGTCCCGGCCATGGCGAAGCCGGTGCCACTGGTGAGCGGGATGAAGCGGCCGAATTCGACCGCGTTGCGCAGCGTCCAGGGCGCGATCGTCAGCGCCGCGCAAAGCAGGGCGAGGGCCGGCGCCGCGGCGGCCCGCCATCTGAGACGCGGCCGCGACACCCAGAGGCCGACGACGAGCGGAATCGCCAGGGCGGGGCCCGGGTTGCGGGTGAGCGCCGCCAAGCCGAAGAGCAGGCCGCCCAGCGCCGCCCAGCGCAGCTGTCGCAGGCGCCTGAACTCGAGTAGGCAGAGCACCATCCCCAGCTCGAGAGCGATGAACAGGGGCTCGGAGAGCAGCTCGCGGCTGAGCAGCACCAGCGGCGGGAACACAGCCACGAGCGCCGCGGCGAGGAGCCCGATTCGGCGGCCCCAGATCCGTTTCGCGATCAGGTAGAGGAGAAACACCGCGAGCGCGCCGAGGGCTGCGTTGGCCAGGCGCCCGACGGCGATGCTGTCGCCGCTGACGGCGTAGAGGCCGCCGAGGAAGAAGGGGTATCCCGGCGCCCGCAGCGCACTCGGACCGCGATCGACGACGTAGTAGGAGTCAGGGAACCCGTCTCCGTCGGCGATCGAGCGGGCGTGGCGATCGTAGTCCCAGGCGTCCTGTTGGGGGTGATAGCCGGAGTCGGCGGCGATCGTGGCGACGCGGACGAGGAGGGCCAGCGCCACGATCGCGAGGATCGGCCCCCTGGTACGAAGAGGGCCGCCCGGTCGGGCGGCCCTCTTGACAGTGGTGTTGAACCCGCCTACGGGCTCGTCGCGCAATTCACGGTCGCGACGGTCGCCCAGCTCGTACCGGGGACGCCATTGATCTGTCTGGCGGTCACGATCCAGGCGCTGCCGTACTGGGTGCTCTCAGTAACGGTGGCGGAATTGTTGTTGGCTCCGGTGATGATGAAGCCGCCTCCCGTCGGGACCTTGCCGCTCGGGCAGCCGGCGACCCCGAGGGTGGTGCCTGCTTCACCTTCGACCTGAACCTCGCCGCTCATCTTGCCGTCAGCGGTGGATTTCGCGGTGTTGGCCGCCGTCTGCGCATTGTCGGCCGTCGTCTGCGCGGTGGCGGCAGCCGCTTTGGCGGCGTTGGCGGTGCTCAGCGCGGTGGTTGCCGTGCCCTGAGCGGTGTTGGCGGTTTTCTGTGCCGCGTTCGCGTCTTTCTGTGCCGCGTTCGCCGCGCTGGACGCCGAGTTGGCGGTGTTTTGTGCGCTTTCGGCCGTGGCCTGCGCCGTTTTCGCCTTTTTCAGAGCCTTGTTAGCGATCGACTTGACGCTCGCGGAGACGCTCGCGATCGGGTTCGAGGGACCTCCGAGGGCTGGTACGGCAAGTGCAAGAGCCAGAACCAAGCTCAAGCCAAGGACGGTGTATCGCTTCTTCATTTACTCCCCCAGAGCCCTAACCGGGCGTTGTAGGCATCGGATGGCGGCATTCCACCACACCCGACGGCCGGAAGCAAGCCAGCCCGACTACTGGCGGACCAGTCGGCCCGCAGCTATTGACAGTTCTCCACAGCGCCTGAGCCCGAGCGAGTCGACCGCGTCTTCGACGTTCGCCGTCGCGGCATCGACGCCGGCGGCCGCCCTTGCCACCCGCCGCGGGCCTGCTTCGCGCGCTACGCGGGCGAGCGCGCCGGCTTCGATTTGGACTTCCAGCAGCGCCGCCTGCAGCGCCGCGACCAGGTCCGAGCGGTCCGCCGGCACCGCCCCCCGCCCTAGTTCGAGCCGCCATTCGCCGGTTATCGGTACGACCGAACCCGCATAGCGGCTGACGGCGGCCAGCCCACCCCCGTTCAGCGCCGTCCTCTGCGCCGCGGCGATTTCGCTCTTGTGCTGGACGCAACTCGCATCGAGGGCGCGCGCGTAAGCGTCCTGCGGAAGGTCCGCGCCTTCGTCGGAAGCTTCCAATGCGAGGAAAGCGCCCAGCGCGACGACGATCGCGGCGACGGTGCCGAGGCTGATGAGCCTGGTCCGGCGGTCCCGCCCAAGCAGGGCGCGGACCCGCTCTACTAGCGTTCGGTTCTCGCTCTCAGGGGCTGCCTCGCCGTCGGCCTTCTGCTTCCGCGCCAGCTCGGTGCCGCAGGAGGCGCAGTATTTTGAGCCCTCTTCGTTCTCGGCGCCGCAACGGGGGCAGAACATCCGCGCAAGCTACCCGATCGGATTCGGCTCACGGTTGTTAGCGTTACGGCCATGAGGAGATCGAGCCATCTGGCGCTGGCGCTGTTCGCGGTCGTCGCCGCGGCGCTGCTGCTCTCCGCCTGCGGCGGCTCCGGCGACGAGACCCAACCGTCCCCCGCACCGGCCGCGAGCAAGGGCGACTCGTCCGGGCCGGCAAGCGAAACCGTGGGGCCGGCGACGGGGTCCACCGCAAAGCAGGCCGCCGAGGCAGGGAGGCAGCAGGGAGCGGCCCGACAGCGGCCCGACTCCCACTCCGCGGTCGATCCGAAGCCCGCTGCCAAGACGGATGGCGAGAATCCGAGCCCCCAGCAGCAGGATCAGGCCGCCGCGAAGCCGGTCCACGTGAAGGGGTGCCCGGCCGGCCTGAGCAGGAGCCAGTGCGAACAGGTCGGCCTCGCCGTCCAGCAACAGAAGAGCTCTGACTCCCACGTCGTCGCCAAGGGCGAATGTCCGGCGGCAATGAGCCAGAGTGAATGCCGCCAGGCCGGAGGTGTCTACGAAGAAGCACCCGAAGGGCAAGTCGTCAAGCCGACCGAATGCCCGCGGGCAATGACCGCCGAACAGTGCGCCGAAGCCGGCAAGGCCTACGAAGAAGCGATCAAGTAGCTCAGCCGCCCCGCCGCTCGGCCTCATCCGCCGCTTCGGCCAGCCGCTCGACCAGCCTCGCGAAAGCTTCGATCCCGTCGTCGACCTTGCCGTAGCCGCCGGCCGCGTAGCGGGCATAGACGCCCTCGAGGATGATCGCCAGCTTCCAATAGCCGAGGGCGATGAAGAAGTCGAGGTCGGCGAGGTCGCGGCCGGAGCGCTCGGCATAGCGGCTGGCCAGCTCCTCTCTGCTTGGGAAGCCGGGGGCGAGGTTGGCAGGCTGGCCGAGGGCGATCTCCGCCTGCTCCCGCTCCGGCCAGTAGGCCATCAGCAGGCCGACGTCGGCAAGCGGGTCGCCGAGCGTGCAGAGCTCCCAGTCGACGACCGCGGCAACCTCGCCGGCGGGGGTGAGGATCATGTTGTCGAGGCGGTAGTCGCCATGGACGATCGTCGCCGGACCCTGCTTGGGGATGCGGGCGGAGAGGCGGGCGTGAACAGAATCGATCGCCTCCAGCTCACGCGTCTTCGACTTCTCCCACTGACCCTGCCAGCGGTGTAGCTGGCGGGCGACGTAGTCCTCCTTGCGGCCGAGGTCGCCGAGCCCGACCGCGTCGGGGTCAACGGCATGGATCGCGGCCAGGGTGTCGGCGACCCGCTCGCCGATCGCCAGCCGGTCGGCCTGGTCGGGAAAGATCTCCGCCTCGGCCAAACCGCGCAGGATCGGCCCCTCGACGAACTCCATCGCGTAGAAGGGGGCACCGCTGACGCTCTCGTCCTGGCAGAGGCCGACGACCGGCGCCACTGGGACGTCGGTCGACCCGAGGGCGGAGACGACCTTGTACTCGCGGGCCATGTCGTGGGCCGAGCCCAGGCGCTTGCCGAGCGGCGGGCGGCGCAGCGCCCAGTGGTGACCGCCGGCGTCGGTTACACGGAAGGTCAGGTTGGAGTGACCGCCGGCGATGCGCTCAAAGGAGAGTGGCGGGCTGGCACTGGGAGCGTTGAGCGCGAACCAGGCTTCAACTCCGTCGGTATCGATGCCGTCCGGCGCCTCGGCGGCAACGTCGCCGCTGCCTGTAGCCTCGTCGTCCATAGCCGCGCAAGCATATTCCCGACGGGGCCGCCGCCTCAGCCCATCGCTTGCCAACCGGCTGAGGATTGGCTTCGCGATCGGTTTTGCCGTGCTCACCGCGATGGCGGTGATCGGCGTCGGTCGCTTCATCCAGCAGCGCCAGGACTTTGAGGACGCGATCGCTCGCTCCTACCAAGTGGAGATGGCCGCGCGGGTGCAGCTGGTGCGGGGGACTCGGGGTGATGCCGCCCGCGCCACGGTGGCAACCCAGGCCAGCCGCCGCCAGGAATTGCGCGACCAGATCTCCTCCGACACGCGCGACACCGCCCTGCTCGTCGCCGCCGGGTTGATCGCCGGCCTGACCGGCGCCCTGCTGCTGTTCAGCGGCCTGATCGCCTCAATGCGGAGGCCGCTCGAGGAGCTGGTCGACGCCGCGGGCCGGCTCGCCGGCGGCGATCGCAGCGCCCGAGTCGAGGTCGGCGGCCTCTCGGAGACCGCGACGCTCGGCGCCGCCTTCAACGAGATGGCCGGCCAGCTGCAGTTGGAGGCCAGTCAGCGCGATCAGCTGGACCGGCTCAAAGACGAGTTCGTGCTCACCGCATCGCACGAGCTGCGAAGCCCTCTCACCTCGGTCCAGGGCTTCGCCGAGCTGCTGATGCTGGAGCGCGACACGCTGACTCCTAAGCAGGTAGAGACGGTCGAGATCATCCTCGACAACTGCCGTCACCTGGTCCGCCTCCTCAACGACCTGCTCGACCTCGCCCGCAGCGATGCGGGCCGCCTGGCGGTGACGCCGGCCCCGTCCCAGCTAGCGCCGCTGATCGAGGAGGCCGTACGCACGATGCGGGCGCAGACCGACGCTGCCAAGCAGACGCTGAGCGCGCGGATCGAGCCCGGCCTGCCCCTCGTCGACGTCGAGGCCGGGCGGATCCGCCAAATACTGGTGAATTTGCTTACCAATGCTCATGAGTACTCACCCGAAGGTGCGTCTATCGAGGTCACGGCACGGGTAGCCGATGTCGATGTGGAGATTGGCGTGACCGACAACGGACCGGGGATACCCGAGAGCCAGCTGGAGCACATCTTCGAGCGTTTTACGCGCGGCGACGCGGGCCTGACCCAGCGCGTCGGCGGCACCGGTTTGGGCCTGGCGATCTCGAAATCCCTGGTCGAGCTGCACGGCGGCACGATCGCGGTCGAGTCGACCCCCGGCGTCGGCTCCACGTTCAGCTTCCGACTGCCGGTCGCGGCTGGCCCATCCGGCGGCGGAGCCGACCCCGCGATCGCCGAGGCGACCTGATGACTCGGGTTCTCGTCGCGGACGACTCGGAGACGATCCTGCTGCTGATGCGGACGCGGCTGGAGCTGGCCGGTTACGAGGTCGAGACCGCCGCCGATGGCGAGGAGGTGACCGAGCTACTGCGCGAAGACGAGCCCCGCCGGCTCCCGGACCTGCTTTTGCTCGACGCGATGATGCCCCGCAAGTCAGGCATCGACGCCCTGCGCGAGCTACGAGCCGCCGGGGTCGACACCCCGGCGCTGATCGTCAGCGCCCATCAGGACGCGACCGACGCCGACGCCCCGAGCGACCTCGAGGTCAGCGGCTTCGTCAACAAGCCGATCGACTTCGACCGCCTGCTCGACAGCATCGCCGAGCTGACCTCCTAGAGCTTCAGCTCTTGGCGATCTCGAGGCGGATCTCTTTGCCTTTGAGCTTGGTGCCGTCGAGGAACTCGACCGCACGCTCGGCCTGATCCGGGGCCACCTCGACGAAGGAGAAGCGGTGCAGGACGCGGACCTCGTGGATCGCGTCCTCAGGCAGGACGGCGCCCTCGCGCAGGGCCCAGCGCAGGTCGTCCTCGCTGATCCCGCTGCGCTCGCCGCGGTTGACGAAAAGCTTGACGGTGTCGCGCTCGGGCTCGCCGTCCTCGGCCGGCGGTTCCACCTGCTCGGCGGGCGCGGCCTTAGGCTGCTCCGCCTCGGGCGACTTGGCGACCGCAGACTCGACCTCCGTCGCGGGCTTCTCCCCCTCGGGCGGGGCGCCGTTGTCGCTCGCTCCACCCGGCCCGACCCGCTCGGTCCGTTCGCCGCGCTCGCTCGGCTTGCTGTGTTCGGAGCGCTCGGGCCGCTCGCGGCGGCGCGGTCGCGGCGCGTGCTCGAGCCGCTCCTCGGGACTCTCCCACTCGCCGATCGACGTTTTGACGTCGCGCTCGATGCGGGTGATCTCCTCGCGCTGGGCGGGGGTGACGAAGGTGATCGCGCGGCCGGTCCGCCCGACCCGGCCGGTCCGTCCGATGCGGTGGACGTAGGTCTCAGAAGAGTTGGGCACGTCGTAGTTGATGACGTGGGTGACATGCTCGATGTCGAGCCCACGGGCAGCGATGTCGGTCGCAACCAACAGCTTCACCCGGTGGCTCTTGAAGGCGATCATCACGCCGTCGCGGACGCCCTGGCTGAGGTCGCCGTGCAGGGCCTTCACGTCCAGGCCTTTTTCCTTTAGCGTCTTTTCCAACTTCGAGGCGCCGATTTTGGTGCGGGTGAAGATGATCGCCTGCTCGGGCTCTTCGGTCTTCAGCAGCTCGACCAGGCGCGCTGCCTTGTCTTTGGCGGGGACCTCGACGAAAGCCTGGGCGATCGCGTCGACGGTCAGCGTCTTCGGCGTGATCCGGATCGTCGTTGGGTCATACATATAGCCCTCGGCGAGCTTCTGGATCGGCGGCGGCATCGTCGCGGAAAAGAGCGCCGTCTGACGGCCGCTTGGGCACATTCGCAGGATCCTCTCGACGTCCTCGATGAAGCCTAGGTCGAGCATCTCGTCGGCCTCGTCGAGGACCACGTAGCGGGCGGCGGTGAGGACCAGCGAGCGGCGCGCCATTAGGTCCTTCATGCGGCCCACCGTGGCGACGACGACGTGGGCGCCGGAGCGCAGCTGCGACTGCTGGGAGCGGATCGGGGCACCGCCGAAGACGGCGACGATCTCGATATCGAGGTGCTCGGCGTAGGTGCGCAGCGCCTGCGTCACCTGGATGCAGAGCTCGCGGGTCGGGGTGAGGACGATCGCCTGCACCTCGTTGTTCTCCGGGTCGAGGTACTGCAGCAGCGGCAGCCCGAAGGCGGCGGTCTTGCCGGTGCCGGTCTGGGCCTGGCCGATCACGTCGTGGCCACCGAGCAACTCCGGGATCGCTTGCTCCTGGATCGGCGTCGGATCCTGGAAGCCAAGCTCGTCCAGCGCCTGCTGGATCGGCGCCGAGAGGCCGAGGTCGTGGAAGGGAGTGCTCATTATTTAGAGGGGTCGAGCAGGAGCTTGCCGCTGCTGCGGCGGGCGATCAGGTCTTCGTGGGCTCGCGCCGCGTCCGACAGAGGGTAAACATCGCCAACGGTCACCCGCAGCTCGCCGGCCGCGACCGCGCCCAACAGCTCGCCGATCATCGGCGCCGCCAGGTCGCGGCGGGCCAGCAGATGAATCAGCCAGAAGCCGACCACGGTCTTGGATCCGCGCAGCAGGGCGGCGGTAGAGACCTCGCGCTGTTCGCGCGAGGCGATACCGAAGACGACCATCCGCCCCAGCGGCGCCAGCACGCTCATCTCGGCGTCGAAGGCGTCGCCACCGCTCATATGGAGAACCGCGTCGACGCGGTCGCCCCCGTTGGCCTCGCGGATCGCCGCGGCGAGGTCCTCGGCCTGAGAATCGACGCAAGCGTCGGCGCCGAGCTCCTCGACCAAGCTGCGCTTCTCCTCGCTGGAGGCGAGGCCGATCACCCGGGCACCGGCCCGCTTGGCGATCTGCACCGCGAGCGTGCCGGTGCCGCCGGCGGCGGCCTCGACGACGATCGTCTCCCCCGCCTCGATCCGGGCGCAGCGTTTCACCAGCGCCAGCGCGGTCAGGCCCTGCAGCAGCATCGCCGCGGCCTGGTCGTCATCGACCTCGTCGGGGAGCGGGATCAGCAGCGACTCGGGGACGACCGCCTTCTCGGCGTAGCCGCCGCTGCCCAGCAGCGCCGCGACGCGGCGCCCATCGGAGGTGCGGCCGGCGATCTCGGTGCCGGGGACGAGCGGCAGCGACTGCTCGGCGAGGTAGTCGTTGCGGGTGGCGTGGGTGTCGGCGAAGTTGACGCCGGCGCGGGCGATCTCGACCACGACCTCGCCCTCGCCGGGGGCCGGGTCGTCGAGGTCGACGAGCTCGAGCGTCTCCGGGCCGCCGAACTGCTGAATCTGGATCGCCTTCATCGGCCGCTGAGTCTCGCAGGGCAGGCGTTAGGCTGCCGTCCGCATGTCGCTCACCGTCGTCGGCTCAATCGCCTTTGATGCAGTCAAGACCCCGTTCGGGGAGCGCCAGCGCATGCTCGGGGGCGCCGCCGTCCACTTCTCCCTCGCCGCCAGCTTCTTCACCGAGGTGCGCCCGGTCGGCCCGGTCGGCGACGACTTCGGCCCCGAGCAGTTCGCGGTGCTCGAGGATCGCGGCATCCTCACCGAGGACATCGAGCGAGTCGAGGGCGGCCAGTCCTTCTTCTGGCGCGGCCGCTACGAGTTCGACCTCAACGTCGCCCACACCGAGGACACCCAGCTCGGCGTCTTCGCCGAGTTCGAGCCGAAGCTCTCGGAGAGCTCGCGGGCAGCGGACACCCTCTTCCTCGCCAACATCCAGCCCAACCTGCAGCGCCAGGTTCGCGCCCAGTGCCCGGACGCCAGCTTCAGCGGCCTCGACTCAATGAACCTCTGGATCGAGACCGCCAAGGAGTCGCTGGAAGCAGCGATCGCCGAGGTCGACTGCCTCGTCGTCAACGACGCCGAGATCCGCCAGCTGACCGGCGAGTCGAACCTGGCCCGCGCCGCCCGCGCGGTGATGGAGCTGGGTCCGCGTGCTGTGATCGCCAAGCAGGGCGAGTACGGGGCGGCGCTGTTCACTGAGGGCGGCTTCTTCGCCCTGCCGGGCTTCCCGCTCGAGGAGGTGCGCGACCCGACCGGCGCCGGCGACAGCTTCGCCGGCGGCTTCTTCGGCTACCTCGACGGCCAGGGCGGCGACCTCGACGAGGCCCAGTTGCGGCGGGCGATGGGCTACGGCACCGTGCTCGCTTCCTTCAACGTCGAGGAGTTCGGCACCGAGCGCGTCGCCCGGCTCAGCCGCGAGGAGATCGATGAGCGCTTCGAGGCGCTGCGGAGCATGACCCAGTTCGAGGCTCTGCCAGCTTCTTAACGGCCGACGACGGCGAAGTGGCAGAATGAGCGCCCGTATGAGCTCCGAGTCACTCACCGTCACCGACAACCGCACCGGCAAGACCTACGAGCTGCCGATCGAGGACGGGACCGTGCGGGCGATGGACCTGCGCCAGATCAAGGTCGACGACGACGAATTCGGGATGCTGGCCTACGACCCGGCCTTCACCAACACCGCCTCCTGCCGCTCCTCGGTCACCTACATCGATGGCGCCGCCGGCATCCTCGAACACCGCGGCTACTCGATCGAGCAGCTCTGCGAGCGCTCCAGCTTCCTCGAGACCGCTTATCTGCTGGTCTTCGGCGAGCTGCCGACGCAGCCCCAGCTGGACCGCTGGACTTTCGACATCACCCATCACACCTTCGTCCATGAGGACCTCAAGCAGTTCTTCGAGGGCTTCCGCTACGACGCCCACCCGATGGGGATGCTGCTGGCCGGCGTTGGCGGCCTCTCTACCTTCTATCCGGACGCCAAGCAGATCAGCGACCCGGAAGAGCGCTACATGGCCGCCGTCCGCCTGATCGCCAAGGTACCGACCCTCGCTGCCTTCTCCTACCGGCACAACATGGGTCTGCCCTATGTCTACCCGGACAACGATCTCAACTTCGCCGAGAACTTCCTCTCGATGATGTTCAAGAAGACCGAGATGGAGTATCGGCCGGACTCGCGCCTGGCGAAGGCGCTGGACGTCCTCTTCATCCTCCACGCCGATCACGAACAGAACTGCTCGACCAACGCGGTGCGCGGTGTCGGCTCCTCCGACGTCGACCCCTACTCGGCCGTGGCTGCTGGGGTGGCGGCGCTCTACGGCCCGCTGCACGGGGGCGCCAACGAGGCGGTACTGCGGATGCTGCGGCGGATCGAGTCGCCGGACAACGTCCCCGACTTCCTCGAGAAGGTGAAGGCACGCGAGGAGAAACTGATGGGCTTCGGACACCGCGTCTACAAAAACTACGACCCGCGGGCGCGGATCATTCAGCAGCACATGGATGAGGTCTTCGAGGCGACCGAGTACAACCCGCTGGTCGAGATCGCCCGCGAGCTGGAGAAACGTGCCCTCGAGGACGACTACTTCACCTCGCGCAAGCTCTACCCGAACGTCGACTTCTACTCGGGAATCATCTATGAGGCGATGGAGATCCCGACCAACATGTTCACGGTGATCTTCGCGATCCCCCGCACCGCCGGCTGGATCGCTCAGTGGATGGAGATGCAGGAAGACCCGGAGAAGAAAATCGCCCGGCCGCGGCAGATCTACACCGGCGAGCGCGAGCGCGAGTACGTGGCGCTCGACAACCGCGACGGCCCCGAGAAGATCACCGGGCCCCCCGCGCGCCGTCCCAAACGCCCCCGCCGCGGCGCCTGAACGAAGGCCAACGACCACTCGCCAGGCTCCCCAGGCGAGAGATCTCTATATATACAAAAGTTCCTTGACGAGTAAGGGGGCATACCCATAGAGTCCCCAACCGGGAAGGCAGAATCTCGACTTCTATGGGAAGTGGATGGATGAAGCACGACTCTGCGGCGCTGGAGGAGGTCTCGAAGCAGTTCCGGGCCGACATGTGGCGCACCGTGTGCGACGACGCGGTGATCGAGTGCGGGATCGAGGAAAGATGGTTCGGGCCGGTCCAGGTGACCGCGTTTGAAGCCCTGCCCGATGCTCCCCTCCTCAACAGCGTGCTGGGGGCAGCCGAGCCGGACACGGTCGAGAACGGCAGCCTCGCCGCCGCGATCGAGTGGGCCGACTCCTTCGGCGTCGACTACCAGGTGCCGATCGCCCACAGGCGTCCGGGCACGGCGGCGGCCGAGGCCTGGCTCAACCGCGAGGGCTTCGAGCAGGGCCACGGCCTGGTGAAGTACGTCCGCGACGCCTCACTGCCAGACCTGCCGGGGAGCCCGGAGATCACGGTCTGGGAGATCGGGCAGGAAGAAGCCCACGGCGAAACGATGGTCTATGCGGCCGAAGAGGCGCTCGGCCTGCCAGCCCCCGCCTCGAGCCTGCTCTTCGCGCTGCCCGTCCAGGAGCGCTGGCGCACCTACACGGCGGAGCTCGAAGGGGAGATCGTCTCCTTCGGCTCGATGCTGATCGAGGGCGGTGTCGCCGAGCTGGGGCTCGACGCCACCCTCGAGTACGCCCGCGGCCGGGGCTGCAATCGGGCGCTGCTGCGGGAGCGGATCCTCGCCGCTGTCGAGGCCGGCTGCCACACGCTCTTCACCGAGCTCGGCACAGGCGAGCCCGACGCCGATGCGGCCCTCGGCCGCAACCTCATCCGCGCCGGCTTCATCCCCGCCTACCGCAGCACGAACTGGCGCCGGCCTGGGTCGCGGATGGCGGTCGACCTGGAGAGCTGGGAGTCTTTGTAAGCCTGGGGGGACGAGGTGGTCACCCGGGCGTTGTGGGGGTCGATGTCGATCGCCGAGTCATCGATCGGTGAAGAGCGCGAAGTGAATGCCGCTGACGAGGTCGAGGGCGAGTTGGGGGTTGGCGCCGCCGACGCGCAGGTCCCCGATTCTGCCGTCGATAACGGCGTCGAGCCAGGCCTCGGGAGTGCCGACCGCCCAGGTCGGCGGCTCGGCATGGAGCTGGGGGGCGCAGGCGAGGACCTTGCCTCGCCGGACTTCGATCGTGACGCCGGCAAGTTCCGGGTTCCCCCTATCGGGCTCGACCGGATCGGTTTGCGCCGCGAGCATGCAGGTGCCACCGGCGTTTCCGGGAAGCGGGGCGAGGGGCATCGCCAGGAGAAAGGATGCCTCGACCTCGATGCTGGTAATCGGTCCGCTCTCGGCCTCCATGTGCCGGCGCTCACAGCGACCGGCCGCGCAGAGCGGGGCGATCGCGCGGCGCAGCCAGTCGGTGACGACGTAGGGGGTTGCCCTGCCTTCCTTCTCGGCTGGTTCGATCTGGCCGGTCGTCCGCATCCATGAAATACGGCGCTCAAGCGCCGGGTAGTTGACGTCGGGAATGAGGCTGTCCAATTCGGTCAGGGTGAAGGGACGGTTCGCCAGCGCCCGCATCAGGGTCGAGCTCCAGCCGCCGGCCAGGGCTTTGACGGCACCCTTTGCCCCCTCGCTCTCCGCGGCGATCGGACCGTCCGGGCAGAGCGCCAGCCAGGCCTCGACCTCGTCGGCGACGAACAGCATTTCCTCACCGGCGGGGGTCAGCGCGTTGGCGACGGCGTAGGGCGACTTACCCACGGTCTCTTTGTTGAGCGCGCCGAACGTGTGCAGACCGGAGACAGCCGCGCGCACGGTCGTCTGGGCCGACCAGCCGAGCTTGTCCTGGAGCTCGTTGAGGCGTAGCGGGCCGCTGGCGTGGGCGCGGAGGATCCGTGCGTTCAGCGGATTCTCGAAGACCGACAGCACGCGGCTGCCCGCACGAACCTCACCGTCGCTGGATGCCGCTGCATCGAACTGCGCCATGCGTCGCTCGGAGTCACCCTTCGGGTTGACTGGGTTGATCTCCCCGGCATCCTAGATGAGGATATAGGAGTTTTTTATAAGTAAGTAATTTTGGTCTAAATGAGTCGTCGCGTGTCTTAGCCTCTGCCCCGTGTTCCGTCCAAAATGGAAGTTAACCGTGCGGCATGGATCCGAGGTCGAGCACGTTGGCTTCGGCGACCTCGCGGCTGCCGTCGCCGAGATGCGGCGGCGGGCGCTAGCGATCCGCGCCGAGGGGCCGGCACGGAAGGTCTCCTCCTTGCGGGACTTCGCCCCCGCGGACCAGGTTCAGGCGCGCCTACAGCTGAAGGGCGGCGGCCTGCTGCGCAAACCGGTCGCCGGCATCGACGTGCGCGGCGACGGCACCTTCATGCCCTTCCGGGGCGGCGTCGGGCGCCAGGAGCTGGACCCGAGCGCTCACCAGACGCCGTTCGACCTCGTGCGGGAGACTCTGGAAGCAGACGGCAGATGAGCGACTCCAGCACCGAGATCCCCAAGGGCAGCTTCGCGGCGGGCGACCGCGTCAAGCTGCCCGCCGGCGCCGCGCCCCCCTTCACGGTCTTTATCAATGGCATCGAGCAGAGCGAGGGCGCCGACTACTCGATCGAAGGCGGTGAGATCGTCTTCACTCGCCCGATCGTCAAGGAGAAGATGGGCACCGGCCGCTGGCTGGCGATGTACCTGGGCCTGTTCGGCACCTACCGCAAGGACGAGACGGTCGACCTCCAGTTCAGCCGCGCCGGCAAGGTTCAGCTGCTCTCGGACCTGCCCATCGTCCCCTACCCCGAGACGCCATGAACATCGGCTTCCTCCTGCTCGCCGACCACAGCGAGGCCGTCAACGGCAAGCTCTACCTCAACGGCGGCGGCTGGAACGTCCTGCGCCTGCCCGAGCTGCCCCACGAGTGGTCCTTCCACATCGGCCTCGGCATCGACGTCGCCTGGCACGAGACCAACGACCCCCACGAGCTCGTCGTCACCATCCAGGACCCCGACGGCATCGAGCTCGGCGAGGGCCTGACCGCCAGCTTCGAGACCGGCCGCCCGCCCGGCATGCCCGCCGGCCAGGAGCAGCGCCTGGTGATGTCGATCGGCGCCACCGCCAACTTCGAGGCCTCCGGCCCCCATGCCGCCGTCGTCCAGATCGACGGCGAGGAGCTCGGCCGCGCCCGCTTCTATCTGATGGAGGCCGAGCCCGAGGAGGGCCTGGTCTAGTTGAAGACGTAGAGCAGCAGGAAGGCGATGATCGCGAAGGCGGCGCCAGCGGCCTGGATGCCGCGGTCGCCGGCAACGATCGCCGCCATCGAGCGGTCGTCGGAGCGGTCGTAGATCAAATACAGGTAGCGGAAGATTCCGTAGACCACAGGTGGGATCGTCAGCATCATCTGGTTGCCGATCAGCGGCGAGTTGACGGTGTAGATCGCGTAGCTGATCACGGTGCCGGTGGTGACCAGGGAGACCATCTGGTCGAGGAAGGGCAGCGAGTAATGCTCGAGCACGGGCCGGCTCGAGGTCCCCTCGTGCAGCTCGGAGACTGCCTCCTGGCGGCGCTTGGTGAAGCCGAGGAAGGCGGCTAGGAAACCGGTGCAGAGGATCAGCCACTCGGAGGCGTGGGCGTCGACGGCGCTGGCGCCGGCGGCGACGCGGAGGATGAACAGTCCCGCCAGCGTCATCACGTCGATGATCACGATCTGCTTGAGACCGAGGCTGTAGGCCATCTGGGCGATCCCGTAGCCGACCACCATCAGCCCGACCTCCCAGTTGACGGTGGCGAAGGCGAGCGCGATCGCGACCAGGGCGAGCACCGGCGCGATCGTCTTCGCGGTGCTCTCGGCGAGCTCGCCGGCGGCGAGCGGGCGGAAGCGCTTCTTCGGATGCTTGCGGTCAAGCTCGACGTCGATCAGGTCATTGATGAAGTAGCCGGCGCTGGAGATCAGGCAGAAGGCGAAGAAGGTGAGCAGCGCCTCCACCACCTCGTGTGGCTGGTTGAACTTGCCGGAGAAGAGCAGCCCGGCAAACACGAAGACGTTTTTGATCCACTCCTTCGGCCGTCCCGTCTTGATCGCTGCGCGCAGCGGCGAGCGCCGCGGCACGACTGGCTCCTGGGCGGCGCCCTGACCGGCGTCAGCCGGCACGGTCGATTGTTCCGAAGTGATGGATTCCATCTTGGGAGGCAGCTGAGGGCCTGAAACCGGCCTGACCAGGGAGATCGAGTCGCGACAGGGTAGCGCCGGGAGAAGTCATTTCCCCTCCTGGTCTTCCCCTTGGACGACCTCCAACGCCGCCAGATCCTCGCGATCCCTTGGTCGCTCGCTCGATCGCTTCATGTGGATCAGATGCTCGAGCGAGCAGACTCGGACGACAAGGCCATCGAGGTCGACATCCTTGGCCTGCTCATCGAGCGCGGCGAATGGCGGCACCTGAGGAAGGCCCTGGAGCACGTCGACCTGACCGAGCTCGGTCGCGACCAGAGTTCGATCGCCGGCCCGCAGGAAGGTGAAGATCGCGCTCCCGTCGAGCAGTTTGCCATCGATGTCCACCTTCCCATCAAGGTCTCTCAGAAGGGTGTTGAGCCGCGCCAGGTTCTCCGGGTCGGGGTCCGGCACGAAGTCCACGTCGCGGGTGGCGCGCAGATATCCCCAGGCATTCACTGCGAGGCCGCCAACCAGCACGAACCGCACGTCGGCCTCGATCAGTCGCGCCAGCAGCTCCCGCAGCCGAACCGAATCCGGCGGCGTCAACTCTTCCGTGCGCTTCCGGTGAAGGTGGAGAGAAATTCGCTCAGCGCCAATCCCTCGGCCAGGTTGATGGCCATAGGGCGGCGAGCGTCTTCGAGCAACTGCCGCCGCCGCGACGCCTCGTTATGGAGCCATGGATCGTCTAAAGGGCGCTTTTTTGGCTCCGCACTCACAAAAGCAGGGTATCGCTCAGGGGTCGATCAGCACACCGGGATTCAGCGTTCCGGCCGGATCGAGCTCGGCCTTGGCGGCGCGCAGGGCGGCCGCGAAGGGGGCCGGACGCTGGCGGTCGTACCAGGGGCGGTGATCGCGGCCGACGGCGTGGTGGTGAGTGATCGTGCCGCCCCCGTCGATCAGCGCCGCCGAGACGGCGGCCTTGATCTCGTCCCACTGCTCAACCTCGCCGCCGCGCACGGCCGGGGCCAGCACCGTGAAGTAGGGAGCGACGCCGTCCGGATAGACGTGGGTGAAGCGGCAGCTGATCCTTGCCGCGCCGGGGCCCTCGGCCGGCGCCCCGCTCACCTCCCCGACCGCCCTGCGCGCCACCTCCATCACGCTCGCGTGGAACTCCTCGAAGCGGTCCCAGGTGATCGCCGTCTCAAAGGTCTCCGAGAGGACCCCGCAGGCAACAAAGGTGTCGCGGAGGTAAGGGGCAAGGAGAAACGCGCCCCGCCAAGAATCGACCGCATCCCCGCCGTCGGTGGGCCGATTTGTCGAGCCAGGGTCAACTTTTCGGCCCGTCGGCGGGCTGTTCGGGGTGCCACCGCGAGCTCGGGCGATTTCAAGGGCCGCGTCCATGGCCGCGTCGACGGGATGGTGGGCGGACTCGAAACCGAGGATCAGCAGGTTCGCCGCGCCGCTGCCGGCGCCGGTCAGCTCCGCCTCGGAGGCATCGAGCAGGCGGCAGTTGGCCGGGCGCAGGCCGGACTGGGCGATCTCGCGCACGGCGGCCGCGGCGGCGAGAAAGTCGGCGAACTCGACCCCGCACGAGGTCTTGAACTCGGGCCGCGGCCGCACCCGCAGCCAGGCCTCGGCGATCGCGCCGAGGATTCCCTCGGAGCCGATCAGCATCCGGTCCGGCGAGGGCCCCGCTCCCGAGCCGGGCAGCCGCCGGCTCTCCCAGGTGCCACGCGGGGTGATCGCCCGTACCGACTCGACCAGGTCGTCGATGTGGGTCTCGCCAGTGGCGAAGTGGCCGCCTGCGCGGGTCGCAATCCAGCCGCCGAGGGTCGCGTACTCGAAGGACTGCGGGAAGTGGCGCAGGGTGAGGCCGTGCTCGCGCAGCTGCTCTTCCAGCCGCGGCCCGGTGGCGCCGGCTTGGATCCGCGCCGCTAGGGACTGCGGGTCGACCTCCAGCACCCGATCGAGCCGGCGCAGGTCCATCGTCACCACCGGCCGTTCGCCGAGGCGCGGCTCGACCCCGCCGACGACGCTGGTGCCGCCACCAAACGGGATCACCGCCGCGCCCTCGGCCTCGGCCCAGCTCAACACCGTCTCGATCTCCGACTCGTCGCGGGGGAACGCGACCAGGTCCGGCGGGTTCTCGAACTCCCCCCGGAACCCCCGCACGACGTCCCGGTAGGCCTTGCCGAGCGCATGCGACACCCGCTCGTAACGCCCAGCGGAAAAGAGGTCGCCGAAGCGCTCCGGCGCATTCAGCCGCGGCTTTCGCAGCTCTACCTCCTCCAGCGGCAGCGGCTTCTCCACCTCGCCACCGAACCCGAACCGTCCCCGAATCCCCTCCGCCGCCTCCCGCATTTGCCGCACGGTAGGAGCCTGGTCCTCATACCCCCAGCCCCAGTGCTTCAGCCTGCGCTCAGCGGTCAAGCCGCACCGCACGGCGCCACTACCAATGCACGCCTTTCATCAAATGAGCGAAGGCGACCGCCTCCGTCGACGGCGCCTTGTCGCGCGCCTCGTCCCCCTTCCCCTTCGCCGCCTGCGAGTCCGGGAAGAGCTTGTAGGCGGTATTGAGGATCGTGTCGCTCGCCTTCGGTGCCACGGCGTACAACAGCTCGCCGAAGTTGCCCAGTTTGGTCGCCACCTTCTTCGGCCGGTTGACCATCGCCTTGGTGATCATCTCGGCGGCCTCCTCGGGGGTGATCGCCGGGAACATGTCGTACATCCGCGTCGGCGCGATCATCGGCGTCCGCACCAGCGGCATGTTGATCGTGGTGATGGAAATCTTGTCTTCGACCATCTCCGAGGCGATCACGCGGCTGAAGGCGTCCAGCGCCGCCTTCGAGGCGACGTAGGCGGAGAAGCGCGGCGGGTTGGTCTGGGTCCCAATCGAGCTGATGTTGATGATGTGGCCCTGCTTGCGGGCCCGCATCGTCGGCAGCAGCGCCAGGATCAACCGCAGGGCGCCGAGGTAGTTGAGCTGGATCGTCCGCTCGTAGTCGTGGAAGCGGTCGTAGGAGAGGGCGACCGAGCGGCGGATCGAGCGGCCGGCGTTGTTGACGAGAACGTCGACGTGGCCGTGGTAGGCCAGCACCTCCTCGGCCATCCGCTCGATGTCCTCGATGTCGGCCAGGTCGCAGCGATGGATGTGGGCGGAGCCGCCGGCAGCGACGATCTCGTCGCGGGTCTCCTCCAGCTTCTCGACCGAGCGGGCGACCAGCAGCACCGTCGCGCCGGCATCGGCGACCTTGACGGCGGTCGCCTTGCCGATCCCCGAAGACGCCCCGGTGATCAGGACGATCTTGCCCCGTACCGCGCCGGACAGCGAGCGGTCCTTGAAGAGGCCCGGGTCGAGGTTGCGCTCCCAGTAATCCCAGATCTTCGCCGCGTAGCTCTCCAGCGGCGGCACCTCGATGCCCGACCCCTTGAGCGCTTTCTGGGCGGCGCTGGAGTCGAAGCTGGTCGGATAATCGACGTAGGTGAGGACGTCGGCTGGCAGGTCGAGCTGCCCCATGGCGATCTTCAGCGCCCGCTTGCCCGGCGGGAAGAACCTCAGTGCTGTCCGCGCCAGGCCGGTCGCCGGCTCGGTCACGTCGGTGCCCAGCCGCACCGTCATCTGCGGCGCGTCGGCCGCCCTGGCGAAGAGGTTGATCAGCTCGCCCGCCGTCTTCGGGTTGGGATCGGTGAGGTGGAAGGCGCGGCGGTCGAGTTTCGGTTTATGGGCGATGTGGTCGATCGCGGCGGCGACGTAGTCGACCGGGACGATGTTGATCTCGCCGCCCTCGACTCCCACCATCGGCAGCCAGGAAGGCAGCACCCGCCGCGCCCGCTGCAGCGCCTTGAAGAAGTAATAGGGCCCGTCGATCTTGTCGATCTCGCCCGTGCGCGAGTCGCCGACCACGATCCCGGGGCGGTAGACGCGCCAGGGGCGCGAGCATTCCTCGCGGACCAACCGCTCGGACTCGTGCTTGGTGCGGAAGTAGGGATTGGTGTCCAGCCGTTCGGCCTCGTCGAACATGTCCTCGCGCCACTCGCCCCTGTAGAGACCGGCGGCGGCGATCGAACTGACCTGGTGGAAGCAGCCGGCCTCGATCGCCCCCGCCAGCTCGATCGCATGCCTGGTGCCCTCGACGTTGGCGATCTCCTGGGCCTCGGCGTCGGCGGTAATGTCGTAGATCGCCGCCAGGTGGAAGAAGTGGTCGACCTCGCCGCGCATCGCGATCAGGTCCTCCTCGGAGACGCCGAGGCTGGGCTGGGAGAGATCGCCCGCGACCGGGACGATGCGTGCCCCATCGGCCCCCCAGCTGGTCCGCAGCTCCTCCAGCCGGCCCCGCGATCCGGCCCGCACCAGGGCGTAGATCGTGCCCTCGCGCTGCAGCAGCCGCTCGACCAGGTTGCGGCCGATGAACCCGGTTGCGCCGGTGACGAAGTAGTTCATCGCCCTCAGCCTACCTCGGCGGAGAAGCTCGCTCGCCAGGTTTCATAGACTGGGAAGAAGAAATGGCAGAGACGGCCACTGTGCAGATCGCAATGCCTGAGATGGGCGAGTCGGTGACCGAGGGGATCGTCCTCGAGTGGCACGTGGCGGAGGGAGACTTCGTCAACGAGGGGGACACGGTAGTCGAGGTCTCGACCGACAAGGTCGACGCCGAGGTGCCGGCGCCGATGGATGGCGTGATCACGAAACTGCTCGTTGCGGTGGACGACGAGGTGCCGGTCGGGGCTCCGATGGCGGAGATGGAAGCTGGCGAGGGTTCCCGTGGCGGTGCGGGGGGAGGTCAGGTGGAGGCGCCTGCGGGCGAGGACGTGGCTTCGTTCTCGGCACCTCCACCTGACCTCCCCAGCGCCGGCGGCGGAAATGGCTCGGAGTCGAGCGCGGGCAACGGGGGGACCGATGTGCGCGCGACGCCCGTGGCGCGACGGGTTGCGGAGGCCAACGGCGTCGATCTTGCTTCGGTCAGCGGCAGCGGCCCCGGGTCCAAGGTCACCAAGGAGGACGTGCTTGCCGCGGGCGGCGGCAACGGGACGGTGGCTGCCGTGACTTCCGGTACGGAGAAACCGCTGCGGGGGCCGGCGGCGATGCTGGCCAGGGCGATGGATGAGAGTCGGGCGGTGCCGACGGCGACCTCGTTCCGGACGATTGCGGTGGACACGCTGGACGCGAAACGGAAGGCGATCAACCTGGTGCTGAAAGAGCGCGGGTTGAAGGTCTCCTTCACCCATCTCGTCGCTTGGGCGATCGTCGAGGCGACCAACGACTTCCCGGTGATGGTGCGGACGTTCGCCGAACGGGACGGCAAGCCGTTCGCGCTCGAGGGCGGGCCGGTCAACCTTGGCATCGCCGTGGACGTCGAGAAGAAGGACGGCACCCACACCCTGATGGTGCCGGCGATCAAGGGGTCCGACGGCCTCGACTTCGCCGGCTTTCATTCCTACTACGAAGAGCTGATCGCGAAGACGCGCGAGAACAAGCTCACTGCCGACGACTTCCAGGGCACCAACATCTCCCTCACCAACCCGGGGGGGATCGGCACGATCGCCTCGGTGCCGCGGCTCCTGAGCGGCCAGAGCGCGATCATCGCCACCGGCTCGATCGCCTACCCGCCGGAGTGGCTGCACGCCTCGCCGGAAAGGCTCAAGCAGCTCGGAGTCTCGAAGGTGATGACGATGACCTCGACCTACGACCACCGGGTCATCCAGGGAGCCGAGTCGGGCGCCTTCCTGCGCCGGGTCGAGCAGCTGCTGCAGGGCGAGGACGGCTTCTACGAGGCGGTCGCCGCCGACCTCGGCATCGACGCCGCCGGCATCACCTCCGCCCACCCGGCTTCGGCCTCGGCGCCGCCGCTCGGCGGTGCCGTCGCCGCCCCCAGCGCCGAACCGAGCACCGCTCCCGGCGAGGTCGACGAAGAGCTGCTGCAGGCCGTGCAGGCCGCAACCTCGGTGCTGAAGGCCTACCGCACCCACGGCCACCTCGCCGCCCACCTCGACCCGCTCGGCTCGGCGCCCAAGGGAGACCCGGCGCTGCAGCCGGAGAACGTCAATCTGACGCCGGAGCTGATGTCCCGCATCCCGGCTTCGATCCTGCGGATCGGCGTCCCCGGCGAAAACCTGCTGGAAGCGCTACCGCGGATGCGCGAGACCTACTGCGGCACGATCGCCTACCAGTTCGAGCACCTCTCCTCGCACCAGCAGCGGATCTGGCTGCGCGAGATGATCGAGACCGGCGCCCACCGCCAGCCGCTCACCGACGCCGAGAAACGCCGCCTGCTGGAGCGCCTGATCGACGTCTTCCAGTTCGAGCGCTTCCTCGAGAAGGCCTACCTCGGCCAGAAGATGTTCTCGATCGAGGGCCTCGACGTGGTCGTGCCGATGCTCGACGAGCTGGTCACACTCTCCCACCGCGCCGGCGCCGAGGAGGTCGTCTTCGGAATGGCCCACCGCGGCCGCCTCAGCGTCCTGGCCCACAACCTCGGGCGCCCGGTGGAGTCAATCCTGGCCGAGTTCGAGGGCTCAAAGCGGATCGACGCGGTCAAGGCCCTGGCCGGAATTCCCCACGGCGGTACCGGCGACGTCAAGTACCACTACGGCCACCGCGGGGTCTACGAGACGTCGGAGGGCGAGAAGATCTCGGTCCGCCTCTACCCCAATCCGAGCCACCTCGAGTTCGTCGACCCCGTCGTCACCGGCGGCACCCGCTTCCTGCAGTCCGACTTCGAGGGCCCCGAGCTGAGCCACGACCCCAAGCGGGCGGTGCCGGTGCTGCTGCACGGCGACGCCGCCTTCCCGGCCCAGGGAGTCGTCGCCGAGACGCTCAACCTGCAGTCGCTGAAGGGCTACACCACCGGCGGCACGATCCACCTGATCCAGAACAACCAGGTCGGCTTCACCACCGACCCCGAGGAGGCGCGCTCGACCCCCTACGCCGCCGACATGGCGAAGGGCTTCAACGTGCCGATCGTCCACGTCAACGCCGACGACGTCGAGGCCTGCTCGGCCGCGGTGCGGCTGGCAATGGCCTACCGCGAGCGCTGGGGCCGCGACATCGTCATCGACGTGATCGGCTACCGCCGCTTCGGCCACAACGAGACCGACGAGCCCGCCTACACGCAGCCGACGACCGCGGCCAAGATCAAATCCCACCCGCCGGTCTCCGAGATCTACGCCGAGAAGTTGATCGGCGAGAAGACGATCTCCGCCGAGGACGTCGGCCACGCCTCCGAGCAGCGCCGTGAGGAGATGTCGACGGCGCTGAAGGAGCTGCGCGAGAAGATGGAGTCGGGTGAGTACGAGGACCCGACCATGACCACCACCAGCAGCACCGGTGAACTCCTCGACCGCAGCGCCAGCCCGCCCGTCGACACCGCCGTCGGCGCCGAGAAGCTGCGCGCGCTCAACCAGGAGTTGCTGAAGACGCCCGACGGCTTCAACGTGCACCGCAAGCTACGCCGCCCGCTCTCCAAACGCCTGGAGGCGATCGAGCAGGGTGGGATCGACTTCGGCCAGGCCGAGGCGCTCGCCTTCGGCTCGCTGCTGACCGAGGGCGTCCACATCCGCCTCACCGGCCAGGACACCGAGCGCGGCACCTTCTCCCACCGCCACCTCGTTCTGCACGACGAGAACACCGGCCTCAAGTACACGCCGATGCAGAACCTCGAGGACGCCTCAGCTCCCTTCGAGCTCTACAACAGCCCGCTCTCGGAGATCGCCTGCCTCGGCTTCGAGTACGGCTATTCAGCGGCCTCGCCGAGCGCTCTGGTCCTCTGGGAGGCGCAGTTCGGCGACTTCGCCAACGCCGCCCAGGTGATCGTCGACAGTTTCATCGTCTCCGGCGAGTCGAAGTGGGGCCAGACCAGCCGCCTGACGATGCTGCTCCCCCATGGCTACGAGGGCTCGGGGCCCGAGCACTCCAGCGCCCGCATCGAGCGCTTCCTCGCCCTCGGCGCCGAGGGCAATATCCGCATCGCCTATCCGACGACCGCCGCCCAGTACTTCCACCTGCTGCGCCGCCAGGCACTGATCCGCAAGCCGCGGCCGCTGATCGTCTTCACCCCCAAGGGCCTGCTGCGCCTCGACCGCGCCACGGCCAGCATCGAGGAGTTGACCGAAGGAGAGCTGCACTTCATCCTCGACGACCCCAGGGCGGCGGATCGGCACGAGAAGGTCGAGCGCCTGGTCCTGTGCACGGGCAAGGTGTACTTCGACATCGACGCCAGCGAGCGCCGCGACGGCGCCGAGAACGTCGCCATCGCCCGCGTGGAGATGCTCTACCCCTTCGCGAAGGAACAGCTGCGGGAGTTAATCGGCTCTTACCCGAACCTGAAGGAAATCGCCTGGGTACAGGAGGAGCCGCGCAACATGGGCGCCTGGAAGGTGATGTCGCGTCGGATGCCGGAGCTGCTGCCGGAGGGAGTCGAGCTGACCTACATCGGCCGCCAGGGCCGCGCCAGCACCGGCGAGGGTTACTCGGGCGCCCACGCGCTGGAGCAGGAGCGAATAGTCCTGACCGCGCTTACACCCAGCGCCTGACCTGCAGTGCCAGGTTCGCCGTTCGAGAAGCCCGTCCCCGGGCGGTTGTTCGTCTGGGTGAAGCGGCTCTCCTGGGCCGAGCTGGCGATCTTCAGCGGACTGATCGTGTTCTGGCTCCTACCGGGGTTTGAGGTCGAGACGATGCTGTTCGGGTGGGCGCACGGCCTCGGCTTCGTCGCCCTCTGCATCGTCATCTGGATCGCCGCGGTACGGCGCGAGGCTCCGTACACCCTGCTGGCCGCGACCCTCACCCCGGTGGGGCCGGTCGGCAGCGTGATCGGGATCGAATTGATCGAGCGCAAGGGCTGGGGCGTGGCGGAGTCGGACCCTCAGGACTCCGATCGTGCCCAAAGCGCTCCTAAACCGGTCGGTCGCGCTTGACCACAGGGGTTCGAGGCGGTATGACTAGTCAGTGACTGTTCCTTCTGGGCAGTCCCGTCCAGGGGAACGGCCGCGTCGGCATCCCTCCCTGGCTACCGACGCGCAGGTGCAGTGAGGGTCGCGCGGACCCCCCTGCCTCCCGCGGCCCCGCTGCACCCTTTATGTGGGTGTCAGCGGTGGCGCACTGTTACTTCAGGTTCCTGAGCACCGTCTGCAGGATTCCGCCATTGACGAAGTAGGTGACCTCGTTGGGGGTGTCGAGCCGCACCGTCGCCTCGAACTCGACCGCGGTGCCGTCCTCGCGAGCAGCGCTGACCGTGACGGTTTTCGCCTCGCCGTTCTGAAGGTCACCGAAGTCGAAGCTCTCCTCACCCGTCAACCCAAGCGACTCGACGCTCTCGCCGCCGGCGAACTGGAGCGGCAACACACCCATTCCGATCAGGTTCGAGCGGTGGATGCGCTCGAAGCTCTCGGCGATCACGGCGCGCACGCCGAGCAACTTCGTCCCCTTCGCCGCCCAGTCGCGCGAGGAGCCGGAGCCGTACTCTTTTCCCGCCAGCACCACCAGCGGCACCCCTTCCTCGGCGTAGGACGTCGCGGCCTCGTAGATCGTCGTCTCCTCCCCCTCGGGGAAGTGACGGGTGAAACCGCCGGAGCGCTCGACCAGCAGGTTGCGAAGGCGGATGTTGGCGAAGGTGCCGCGGATCATCACCTCGTGGTTGCCGCGACGCGAGCCGTAGGAGTTGAAGTCACCCGGTTCCACACCCTGGTCGATCAGCCACCTGCCGGCGGGGCTTTCCTTTTTGATCGCCCCGGCCGGCGAGATGTGGTCGGTGGTGATCGAGTCGCCGAGCAGGGCCAGTGCCCTGGCGCCGGCGATCGGCTCGACGCCGGGTGGATCGGCGGGCATCTGCTCGAAGAAGCTGGGCTGGCGCACGTAGGTCGAGTCGGGCCAGGTGTAACGGTCGCCCTCGGGGATCTCCACGGCGTTCCAGATCTCGTCGCCGGAGAACACCTCGGCGTAGTTGCGGGCGAACATCTCCGAGGCGACCGAGGCGCCGACCACCTCCTTGATCTCCTCGGCGCTGGGCCAGATGTCGCGCAGGTAGACCGGTTCGCCATCGGGGCCCTCGCCCAGCGGCTCGTTGACGACGTCGAGGTCCATCCGCCCGGCGAGGGCGTAGGCGACGACCAGCGGCGGGCTGGCCAGGTAGTTGGCCTTGACGTCCTGATTGATCCGCCCCTCGAAGTTGCGGTTGCCGGAGAGCACCGCGCAGACGGCCAGGTCCCGCTCGGCGATCGCCGCCGAGATCGGCGGCTCCAGCGGCCCCGAGTTGCCGATGCAGGTGGTGCAGCCGTAGCCGACCAGGTTGAACTGCAGCGCATCGAGGTACTCGGTCAGGCCGGCCCGCTCGAGGTACTCGGTGACGACGGTGGAGCCGGGCGCCAGCGAGGTCTTCACCCAGGGCTTGCGGGTAAGGCCGCGCTTGACCGCGTTGCGGGCGAGCAGCCCGGCGCCGACCATGACGCTGGGGTTGGAGGTGTTGGTGCAGCTGGTGATCGCGGCGATCACCACCCGGCCGTGGTCCAGCTCGAAGCTCGTCCCGTCCTCCAGCGTCACCTCGATCTCATCGCCGCTGCCGTGGGCGACGGCGGTCGCCGGGCCGTCGCCGACGGCGGGCCGTGGCTTGCCGCGCTCGTCATCGTGGTCCTCGGCCGGAGGGTCTGAAGCCGGGAACGACTCCTCGACCGCCTCGTCGCGGCCGTTGCCCATCTGCGAGGCCGCCTCCGGGTCGAATTCGCCCATCACCGTCAGGAAGGACTCCTTGGCCTGGGACAGCGGAACTCGATCCTGGGGTCGTTTCGGGCCGGCGATGCTCGGGACCACGTCGCCGAGGTCCAGCTCCAGCAGGTCCGAGAAGACTGGGTCGGGGCTGGACTCGTCGTGGAACATGCCCTGCTCGCGGGCGTAGGCGTCGACCAGCTCGATCGTCTCGGTCGGGCGGCCGGTCAGGTCGAGGTAGCGCAGGGTCTCGGCATCGACCGGGAAGATCGCGCAGGTCGAGCCGAACTCCGGCGACATGTTGCCCAGCGTGGCCCGGTCGGCGAGGCCGAGGGTCGCGAGCCCGGGCCCGAAGAACTCGACGAACTTGGAGACGACGCCGCGCTCGCGCAGCATCTCGGTCACGGTCAGGACAAGGTCGGTGGCGGTCGCTCCCTCGGGCAGTTCGCCGCCCAGCTTGAAGCCGACCACCTGGGGCAGCAACATTGAGATCGGCTGGCCCAGCATCGCTGCCTCGGCCTCGATCCCGCCGACGCCCCAGCCGAGCACGCCGAGGCCGTTGACCATCGTCGTGTGTGAGTCGGTGCCGACCAGGGTGTCGGGATAGGCGCGGAGGATGCCGTCGCTCTCGCGGCTGTAGACGACCTGGGCCAGGTGCTCGAGGTTGACCTGGTGGCAGATCCCGGTCGCCGGCGGCACGACCCGGAAGTTGTCGAAGGAGTGCTGGCCCCACTTGAGGAACGAGTAGCGCTCGCGGTTGCGTTCAAAGTCGTGCTCGGCGTTGACCGCGAAGGCACCGGCATTGCCGAAGGCGTCTACCTGGACCGAGTGATCGATCACCAGGTCGACGTCAACCAGCGGGTTGATCGCCGCCGGGTCGCCGCCGATCTCCTCCATCGCGTCGCGCATCGCCGCCAGGTCGACCACCGCGGGCACGCCGGTGAAGTCCTGCATCAGCACCCGCGCCGGCTGGAAGGGAATCTCGACGCTGGGCTCGGCCGCCGCGTCCCAGCTGGCGATCGCCTCGACGTCGGCGGCGCTGACCGAAACGCCGTCCTCGAGCCGCAGCACGTTCTCGAGCAGGACCTTGACCGAGTAGGGAAGGCGGGCGACGTCGAAGCGCTCCTGAAGTGCCTCCAGCCGGAAGATCTCGTAGTCGCGCCCGCTCACCGCGAGGGTCGAACGGGCGCCAAAGGAATCGCTGCTCATCTTGTTTCTCCCGGATTGGTCGTGTCTACCTCTTGTCCTTCGAGTGTCCATCGGCGATCGCCCCGGCGGCCTTCTGGCCGGCCGAGCCGCTCTGGGCCCGGTTCGCGATCCCGGGGCTGACGAGGCCCATGTGCGCGAGCGCCCGCTGGCGCATCGGCGCCACCGTCACCTCCAGCCTGTCCTTGGTGATCGCGCTCACCGCGGCGGCGCCGACCTGCTCCGGCGTCCCGGTCCCCAGCCCGGGGGGCGGCTTGGCGCCGGCGTCGGCGAACATCCCCGCTTCGCGAATGAAGCCGGGCGAGACCAGGGAGACGCCGACGCCTTTGGGCGCCAGGTCGGAGCGCAGCCCAAGGGCGAAGCCCCGCAGGCCGAACTTGGTCGCGTTGTAGATCGAAGAGAGGGGGCTGGCGGACTTTCCCGCCAGCGAGGCGACGAAGACGAGGTGGCCGCTGCCGCGCTCGATCATCGCCGGCGTCAGCGCCTGCGCCAGCAGCATCGGAGCCTCCAGGTTGACCCGCAGCGCCCGGCTCACCTGTTCGGGCGTGAAGTCCAGCAGCCAGCCCGCGCCTGGAAGGCCGGCGTTGGCGAGGAGAATGTCGACCTCCCCCGCTTCGGCGGCGAGCCGCTCGGCGGCGCCGGGCTCGGCTAGGTCGGCGGGCAGGAAGCGGTGGCCGCTGCCCGGAAGCTCGGCGGCGAGAGCCTTCAGCGCCTCGGCCTTGCGAGCGCTGAGGATCAGCTTCGCGCCTTCGGCCGCCAGCGCTTTGGCGATCGCCCCTCCGAGGCCGCCCGTGGCGCCGGTGAGGAGTGCTGTGCGGCCGGCAAGTTCCATCCCAAAGCCCAAGCTAGCAGCCGCGCTGCCGACAGGATTCTGAGATGAAAGTGCGAATGGCCACTAAATGTTTGCGTTTTGTGAGCAATGCGCCGGCCGATCGTCTAGACTGCCGCCGGTCCGTAGAACCGAAACGCCGAGTCCCACTCGCTCATAGGCGGTGTGGGAACGGGGGAACCACGTTTTCGGGGCTAACCCACCTAGCTCAGGTGGGAGCGCAGGCTCCTTTTCGCGCTAGCCCGACAGCTAACCCCGTAGGCCGACAAGAGGAGATCGGTTTGCTGTCTGACAAGTTGAAGTTCAAAGCAGCGCTAGCGTTATCGATGGCTTTCGTCGTCGTTGCTCTCGTTGCTCCCGGAAGCGCCTCGGCAACCTGCGCCACCGGAGGTCTTACGCCTGCCGCAGTCGATGTCTGTACTCCTACCGCAAAAGCGAAGCTTCTAACCACCGGGGAACTAATTCCCCCCAAGAGCGCCCCGCCGCGCGTCGTCGCGGTGATCGAAGCCGCCAACAAGATCCGCACCAAGCCCTACATCTGGGGCGGTGGCCACGGCCGCTGGTGGGATGCCGGCTACGACTGCTCCGGCTCTGTCAGCTACGCGCTGCACGGCGGCGAATTCATCGAAAGTCCGCTTCCCTCGGGGCCGATGGAAAAGTGGGGCCTCGCCGGCGAAGGACGCTGGATCACCGTCTACGCCAATGGCGGCCACGCCTACGCGGTCATCGCCGGCGTCCGTCTGGATACGTCGGGCGACGAAGGCGGCGAAACGGGCCCGCGCTGGCACACCGAACTGCGTGACAACATCGGTTACGTCGCGCGCCACCCGGCCGGGTACTAGGACTGAAGCAGCGGAGAGGAGGGGTCGGGTGCCTCTCGCGCGCGCGGCGTCCTGATTTTCGCCCCACCCACTTGGCAAAGACCCAGGGACTCCCCGGCGAAAATCCCAGCAAGCGCGAGAGGCACCCGACCCCTCACCGCAACCCGCTCCGTACTCCACCCCGGCCAACCAATGCCCCTTGAATTGTCCTTGCTTTCCTGAACAGCTCGGATAACGTCACGGCTGTAGCCGCCTCAGCTCCCGACATCCGCCTGACAGGCCTCACCAAGCATTACGGCGAGGTAGTCGCGGTTGCCGGAATTGACCTCGAGGTCGAGCGCGGCGAGTTCTTCACCTTGCTCGGCCCCTCCGGCTCCGGCAAGACGACGACGCTGCGGATGATCGCCGGCTTCGAGGACCCGACTGATGGCACGATCGAGCTGGCCGGCGAGGAGGTCAGCGGCGTACCTCCCTACGACCGGGCGGTCAACACGGTCTTCCAGGACTATGCCCTCTTCCCGCACATGAGCGTCGGCGACAACGTCGCCTACGGGCTCAGGGTGGCCGGGGTGGACAAGACCGAGCGCGGCCGCCGCCGTGACGAGGCGCTGGAGATGGTCCGCCTGCCCGACTACGCCGAGCGCAAGCCCGGCGAGCTCTCCGGCGGCCAGCGCCAGCGGGTGGCGCTGGCGCGGGCGATCGTCAACCGGCCCAAGGTGCTGCTGCTGGATGAGCCGCTCGGGGCGCTCGACCTGAAGTTGCGTGAGCAGATGCAGGTCGAGCTGAAGACGATCCAGGGCGAGGTCGGCATCACCTTCGTCTACGTCACCCACGACCAGGACGAGGCGCTGACGATGAGCGACCGGATCGCCGTCTTCAACGAGGGCAGGATCGAGCAGGTGAGCCCGCCGGTCGAGCTCTACGAGCAGCCGGCGACCGAGTTCGTCGCCGGCTTCGTCGGCGTCTCCAACTTGCTCGAGCGAGAAGGCACGCGCTTCACGATCCGACCGGAGAAGGTGCAGCTGGTCGATCCCATCAGCGCGCCCAACGGGCTGCGCACCGAGCGCGGGCGGATCGCCGATGTCGCCTACGCCGGCATGGTCACCCGCTACACGGTCGCGCTCGACGCCGGCGGGGAGCTTCAGCTGATTCGGCAGAACTCCGATGGAGCGCCAAGCGACGCGGCATCGGAGCAGGGGCGGGAGGTAGTGGTTGGCTGGCGCCCGGAGCAGACGGTCGCCGTCCGTGGCAGTTCGACAACAGAGGAGGACTCATCGTGAGAAGCAAAGGTGGAAACCCCGCGCGGACGGCGTGGCTGATCGCTGGAGGGCTGCTGGCGGCGATGCTCCTGTTTGCCGGCTGCGGCTCCAGCAGCAGCAACAGCGGCGAAGAACTGCAGAAGGTCGGCAAGGGCGAGGGATCGCTCAACCTGATCTCCTGGGCCGGCTACGTCGAGCCGGCTTGGAGCAAGCCCTTCGAACAGAAGACGGGCTGCAAGGTCAGCGACAAGGAAGCCGGTACCTCGGATGAAATGGTCGAGCTGATGAAAACCGGCCAGTACGACGGCGTCTCTGCCTCCGGCAATGCCACCGCCCGCCTCGTCGCCGCCAACCTCGTCGACCCGGTCAACGTCAGCCTCGTGCCCAACTACAAAACGGTCTTCAGCGACCTCAAGAACCAGCCGTACAACACCTTCGAAGGCGTCCACTACGGCATTCCGCACGGCCGCGGCGCCAACCTGCTGATGTGGAACGGGAACGACGTCAAGCCGGCGCCGGATTCCTGGGACATCATGTTCGACCCCAAGATCGCGGCGAAATACAAGGGCAAGATCAGCGTCTACGACGAATCCAGCTACATCGCCGATGCCGCTCTCTACCTCAAGGTCCACAAACCCGAGCTGGGAATCGAAAATCCCTATGAGTTGAACGAAGAACAGTTCAACGCGGCGATCGAACTGTTGAAAGAACAGCGCAAGAACGTCGGCGAATACTGGTCGGAAGCCGCCAAGCAGATCTCCGCCTTCGCCGGCGGCGACGTCACGGTCGGCACCACCTGGCAGTACCAGTACTTCGCGCTGAAGGAAGAAGGCGTGCCGGTCAAGGCAAGCCCCGCCAGCCAGGGCTTCCTGCCGAAGGAGGGTGCCACCGGCTGGTCGGACACCTGGATGATCAGCTCCGAAGCCAAGCACCCGAACTGCATGTACGAGTGGATGAACTGGATCATCGAACCGAAAGTCAACGCCGAAGTGGCGGAATTCTTCGGCGAGGCGCCGGCGCAGGAAAAGGCCTGCGAACACACCGCGAACCCCAACTTCTGCAGCGAATACCACGCAGAAGAACCGGCCTTCTGGAAGCGGGTCTACTACTGGGAGACCCCGCTGGCCGACTGCGGCAACGGCGAAGAAGACTGCAAGGACTACAACGACTGGGTCAAAGCCTGGACCTCGATCAAGGGCTGACCCGGCGAGTCTGAGCCGTGGCAACTGAGGCGGTAATCGAGAGGAGGTCGACGGGCCACAGGCTCGCCGGCCTCCTCCACGGCCGCCCGCGCCTGCAGGTGGGGGCGCTCCTGGCCGGTCCGGTGGGCTGGCTGGTGATCGGCTACCTGGGGTCGCTCGCCCTGCTTTTGGTCGCCGCCTTCTGGTCGGTCGACCCGCTCAGCGGGGCGACCATTAAGAAGTTCACACTCGAAAACTTCGAATCGCTGGTCAACGAACCGGTCTACCGGACGATCGTCTGGCGAACGATCCGCACAGCGCTGCTGGTCACGCTGACCGACGCGATCATCGCCTTCCCGATCGCCTTCTACATGGCCAAGCTGGCGAGCCGGCGCGGCAAGGCGCTGCTCGTGGTCGGGATCCTCTTGCCGCTCTGGTCCAGCTACCTGGTCAAGGTCTACGCCTGGCGCACATTGCTCTCGACCGACGGTGCGATCCACTGGGCGCTGAGCCCGATCGGACTCGATACCCCCGGCTACGGGACGACGGCCGTCTGGCTGGTCTTCAGCTACCTCTGGCTGCCGTACATGATCCTGCCGATCTATGCCGGCCTCGAGCGGATTCCGAACTCGCTGATCAGCGCCTCCGAGGACCTCGGCGCCTCGCCCTTCACGACCTTTCGGCGGGTGATCCTGCCGCTCAGCTTTCCGGCCGTCGTGGCCGGCTCGATCTTCACCTTCTCGCTCACGCTGGGCGACTACATCACGCCACGGCTCGTCTCCAACGATCAGTTCATCGGCAATGTCATCTTCAACAACATCGCCAACAACCAACCCTTCGCCGCCGCCCTCGCCCTGGTCCCGATCGTCGTCATGATCGCCTACCTGCTGGTCGCCCGCAAGCTCGGCGCCTTCGAGCACGTCTAGACGATGAGGCTCTCGAAACGCTCACGGATCCTGCTGCGACTCGCCGTCTGGGCGGGGCTTGCCTTCATCTACATCCCCCTGATCGTGATCGTGCTCTACGCCTTCAACTCGAGCAAGATCCTCGCCTGGCCGCCGCCGGGCTGGACCACCCACTGGTTCTCCCAGGCGTTCAAGAACGAAGCCGCCCGCGAAGCCTTCCTAACCTCGATCAAGGCGGGGGTGGCGGCGACCGCGATCGCCCTGACCCTGGGCACCCTCGCCTCGCTGGCGGTGGCGCGCCATCGCTTCTTCGGCCGCGAGACGATCTCCTTCCTCGTGATCCTGCCGATCGCCCTGCCGGGAATCATCACCGGCGTCGCGATCAGCAACACCTTCACCCAGGTTCTCAACGTGCCGCTCAGCCTCTTCACCGTCATCGTCGGCCATGCCACCTTCTGCATCGTCGTCGTCTACAACAACTCCGTCGCCAGGCTGCGCCGCCTCTCGGGCTCCCTGGAGGAGGCCTCGGCCGACCTCGGCGCCAACACCTGGCAGACCTTCCGCTTCGTCACGTTCCCGGGAATGAAGAGCGCCCTGATTGCGGGAGGACTGCTCGCCTTCGCCCTCTCCTTCGACGAGATCATCGTCACCAACTTCACGATCGGCGCCGGCGAACAGACGCTGCCAATCTGGATCTACTCCAACCTCTTTCGCCCTCACGAACTACCGATCGTCAATGCCGTCGCCGTCCTCGTGATCCTGATCTCGATCATCCCGGTCTACCTCGCCCACCGACTGACCGGGGACGAAGGCGCAACCCCCGGGCGCGGCGGGCGGGGCAAGTTCGAGGGTGGAGGCGTCGAGACCGAGGCGGTGGCTGCGCCGTGAGGACTTAGCAGGCGCGAGCGAGGCGCTCGGCTTCCTCGATCCCGAGATAGGGAGCGAGGATCAGCTCGACCAGATCGGGGAGGAGGTTCTCGAGGTCGGCGGTGCGGCCGGCGCTGATCTCGCGCACGATCAGGGAGACGATACCGCCGACGAGGGTTTCCTCGGTCGCCTCCGGCAAAGGCCGCTCGCCGCTGTGCTCGGGACGGCCCGCCTTGAGGATGGCGACGAAGCCCTGCATCGTCGCCCGGTAGCGGGCCGCGATCTCACCCCCGGCCGCGACCGGCTCGACCATGCAGAGACGGGCCAGCTCGGGCTCGGCGGCGAGGAAGCGCAGCATCGTCGCCAGCGCCGCCCGCACCTGCTGGGGCCACTCGCCGAAGGACTCGGCGGCGGCCCGCATCGAGGCGCGGATGTGGTCGGCGACCATCTCGTAGGCGGCGAGGAAGCAGGCTTCCTTGTCGGCGAAGTGCTCGTAGAACGTCCGCCGCGAGACCGAGGCGGCTTTGGTGATGTGGGCGACGGTGGTCGCGTTGTAGCCGCGCTCGGCGACCGTGTCGACCAGCGCCGTGATGATCCGCTCGCGCTGGTTCTGCTCGATGAACTCGCGCGGCAGCCCATGCCGACCGGCGGGCAGGCGCGGCGAGGCGCCTACGGGCGCCGAGCCCTTGGCCTTGCCCTCTTGCGCCGCCCCCTTGGCCACGAACCGACCATACTCGCTAGCGCAGCGTCTGGACCATCAGCTCGTCCTCGGCGGCGCGCGAGCCGAGGTAGGGCATCACCGCCATGTAGACGAGCTCGGGCAGGAAGTCGTCGCCGCGCTCCAGGCCACCGGCTTCGATCCGGCTCAGCAGGGTGCCGTAGATCGCGCCGGCGACGATTTCGGCCGTGCAGCGGGAGACCTTCTCGGGCTGCTCCAGCTCCTCGCGGCCGCCATCGAGGATGTCCGCCAGTCGCTGCAGGGCCCGGTCGCGGCGCTCCTGGGCCGCGGCGCCGGTGCCGTTTATCTCGATGACGAGAAAACGGGCGCGGATGGGATCCTCCTGGAAGAAGCGCATTGCCGCCCAGCCTGCCGCCCAGACCTGGTCGTGCCAGGTGGTGGCGGCAGCGTGGGCCGCCAGGACGCGCTCGCAGAGCTCGGCCGCGACCTCGTCGTGAACGCAGAGGAAGCAGTCTTCCTTGCTGGCGAAACAGCGATCGAAGTGGGAGCGCCTGCTGCGCGCCTGCTCGCAGATCGCCTCGACGCTGGTCTGCCCGTAGCCGCGACTGCCGACGAGGTCGACCGTCGCGGCGGCGATGCGGGCGCGCGCCGGGTCGGCCGGGCCCCGGGGCGGACCTCCGTTGCCGCTGCTCACATCGGCCCGGCCCCTCCCCCTGCGCTCGGATTCCCGCTCAAGCCGCAGCGGCGCGCGCCTGCGCCGCGTCCGCCGCGCGACCCGCCTCGACCTCGCCGACGTACGGCGTCAGCGTCACCTGCAGCATCTCCGGCAGCAGGCCCTTGACCTCGTCGGCCTGGCCGGCGATGAGGCGCTGGTGGAGGAGCCAGGCCAGCCCTCCCACGAGCGCCACCTCGAGCCCATCCGGAAGCCTGCCTGCGCGCGGGTTGTGGGCACGGCCCTCGCGCAGCTTCGGCGCGATCCGCTCCAACATCCCCTGGTAGCGCTTCAGCGCCTCTCCCCCGGCCGCCTGTGCCTCGACGATGCAGAGCTGCGCTCGCGCTGGCTCGCCGACCACCATCTCGAGCGCGATCTCGAGGCCGGAAGCGATCTGGTCGGCCCACTCCTGCTCGGGGTCGAGCAGCTCGGAGAAGACCTCCGCCGCCGCGTCCAGTGTCTCGTCGAAGGCGGCCAGGAAGCACTCCTCCTTGCTCGAGAACTGCTCGTAGAAGGTGGAGAGCGCCACCCGCGCCGTTTTCGCGATCAGCTCGATCGTGGTCTTCTGGTAGCCGCGCTCGGCCACCAGCTCCGCCGTCGCCAACAGCATGCGCTCGCGCTGGTTCTGGGTGACGAAGTCGCGAGGGACGAGATGCCTGCCGGGAGGAAGCTTTGAGAGCCGTTCCGAGAGCGATCTCGAGTCCGCCATTCCGACAAGATACCAAAACATACATTTGATGTCTACTTTCTTGCTTTACAGAAAACATTGCGTTCTACCAGTAAGAGGCTTTTGGTGTTTTTGAAAGCTGCTATACCTAGACAAAAGGTCATCGTTTGCAAAACTGAGAGGACCGATGTCGGAACCATCCGCCGCCCCCGACCGAAGCGAGGAAATCGCCCCCGTGGTGCCGTTCCCCGGCCTGCGCGCGCGGGCGCCCCGGGAGCGGCTGCTGGAGGGGGTGCTGCTGGTCAGCGGCGAGCTCGGCTACGAGCGGGTCGCGGTCAAGGACGTGATCCAGCGGGCCCGTGCCAGTCGCGCCACCTTCTACAAGTACTTCGAGGGTCGCGAGGACTGCTTCGCGCAAGCCTACGGCGACGCCAGCCAGTGGCTCTACCGCCGCATGATCGGTGCCGCCAACCGGCAGTCGAGCTGGCGCGAGGGCCTGCGTGCGGCGATGGCCGAGATGCTCGAGTTCTGCGCCAACCAACCGGCGATCGCCAAGGCGCTCTTCGTCGAGGTGCACGCGGCAGGCGAGCGAGCGCTCGCGCAGCGGGCCGATCTGATGGAGCGCCTCTCCCACGCACTCGACAGTGCGCGCCGCGAGATTCCCTCTCGCCAAGCTCCACCTCCAGTGACTTCCACCTTCATGGTAGGGGCTATCGACACGCTTGTGTGCGCCAAGCTGATGGACGACGAGGCGGCCAAGGCGCCGGAGATGCTGCCGGGGCTGCTCTACTTCGTCGTCATGCAGTATTTCGGCGAGCAGGCCGCTTGGGAGGAGATGACCGCCGCGCCGGTCGCGACCTGGAACGCCCGCCGCGGCGCCAGCTCGCAGCTGCCCTGAGTCGGCTGACTAGAGCGGGATGTTGCCGTGCTTGCGCTTCG
Organism: Solirubrobacterales bacterium; assembly: GCA_036269775.1. Lineage (GTDB taxonomy): Bacteria > Actinomycetota > Thermoleophilia > Solirubrobacterales > 70-9 > VAYN01. The sequence continues at coordinate 2,223 of DATBDU010000005.1, read as the reverse complement.
GCTGGGGGACGCGCTTGGATTGCAGCATGCGCAATGCCTTGACCAGCCTCGGCCGCGTTTCGCGCGGCTCGATCACGTCGTCGATGTAGCCACGCTCGGCCGCCGAGTAGGGGTTGGCGAAGTGCGCCTTGTAGTCGTCGATCAGCTTCTGGCGTCGCTCCTCCGGCGTCGGCGAGGAGGCAATGTCGCGGCGGTAGATGATGTTGACCGCGCCCTCGGGCCCCATCACCGCGACCTCGGCGGTCGGCCAGGCGACGTTGTAGTCGGCGAGCATGTGCTTGGAGGCCATCACGTCGTAGGCACCGCCGTAGGCCTTGCGGGTGACGACGGTCAGCTTGGGGACCGTCGCCTCGGTGTAGGCGTAGAGCAGCTTGGCGCCGTGGCGGATGATCCCGTTCCACTCCTGGTCGGTGCCGGGCAGGAAGCCAGGCACGTCGGTGAAGGTGACGATCGGGACGTTGAAGGCGTCGCAGGTGCGGACGAAGCGGGCGGCCTTCTCGGAGGCCTCGATGTCGAGCACGCCAGCGAGATGGGCGGGCTGGTTGCCGACGACGCCGATCGGGAAGCCGTCGAGCCGCGAGAAGCCACAGACGATGTTCTTGGCGAAGTGCTCGTGGACCTCGAGGAACTCCTCATCGTCGACTACCGCCGCGATCACCTTGCGCATGTCGTAGGGCTTGGAGGGGTCGTCGGGGACGAGCGCTTCCAGCTCCTCGTCTTCGCGCTCGGGATCGTCCGAGGGCTCGAAGCGGGGCGGCGCCTCGAGGTTGTTGGAGGGCAGGAAGCTGAGCAGGTAGCGGGCGTCCTCGAGGCAGCTTTCCTCGTCCTCGGCGGCGAAGTGGGCGACGCCCGACTTCGAGTTGTGGCTCATCGCGCCGCCGAGCTCCTCGAACTCGACCTCCTCGCCGGTCACAGTCTTGATCACTTCCGGGCCGGTGATGAACATGTGCGAGGTCTCCTTGACCATGAAGATGAAGTCGGTCATCGCCGGCGAGTAGACGGCGCCGCCGGCGCAGGGCCCCATGATCAGGCTGATCTGCGGGATCACGCCGGAGCATTTGACGTTGCGGACAAAGACGTCACCGTAGGCGCCGAGCGAAACGACGCCCTCCTGTATCCGAGCGCCACCGGAGTCGTTGATGCCGATCACCGGCGCCCCGACCTGAGCGGCGAGGTCCATCACCTTGCACATCTTCTCCGCCATCACCTCGCCGAGGCTGCCGCCGAAGACGGTGAAGTCCTGCGAGAAGACGAAGACGGTGCGACCGTCGATCGTGCCGTGACCGGTGACGACGGCGTCGCCCCAGGGCCGTTTCTTCTGCATCTCGAAGTCGTAGGTGCGATGTCGGACGAAGGTGTCGAGCTCCTCGAATGAGCCCGGATCGAGCAGTTTTTCGATCCGCTCGCGGGCGGTTAACTTGCCCCGGGCGTGCTGCTTCTCAACGGCCTCCTCGGGGGCAGAGTTGACGGCGGCATCGCGAAGCTCGCGCAGGTAGGCGAGCTTCTCCTCGTGGGTGACCGGATTGCGTTCGCGCATCAGCGAGCGGGAAGTCTATTTACCCGCGCCCTTGGAGGCGACTCTGCCTCAGGCGCTGCCAAAGGGCTGCTTCTGCGGCTCGGCCAGACGGTCGAGCAGGCGCTCCAGGTCGGCCTCTCCAAGGCCCGAATCCTCCCCCGCCCGCAGCGCCACGCGGGTGCCAAAGCCCTTCTCGGCCATCGTCACCTCGACCCCCTCGAGCTCGGTGACCAGGTCGGCCAGTTCCGGCTCGGACTTCATCAGCGTCCGCGAAGCCTCGATCATGGGAGGCGGCTTCCACCCGAAAGCGGCCGATCCTGCCCCTGCATGGCCAATATCGAGGGGCTACGGTGGCAAGCCTGACATGGACTCTCAACTGCCAAGGAGACGGGACGAATGGGAATAGACACGACAAGCGCGGGCAAGGTCATCGCCGCCCAGATGGAAGCGATCGAAAAGGACTACGAGGACACGGACGACCATCAGATAGGGGCCGTCGTCACGATCGTCGAGGTCAGCGGGCCGAACGGCTCGGAATTCCGCGTCCGCAACAACCTCGGGAACCCGTTCATGGCCCTGGGCATCATGCGCATCGCCGAGCATCAGCTGCTCGCCGGGATGCAGGGACCGGGCGCTTAGCACCCCAGAGGCCCTTCGCCTCCCTGGGGAGGCCTAGAAGAAGGCGCCGCCCTTGTATTCGCCGAAGA
>DATBDU010000004.1:0-22001 GCA_036269775.1 Solirubrobacterales bacterium | reverse complement strand
AGCGGCACCGGGTCGACCGCCGGCATCCAGCAGTTCACGACCGGCAAGGTCCCATTCGCGGGCTCGGACGTCACGATGACTCCGGATGAGCAGACCGCGGCCAACAAGTCCTGCGGCAGCACCGCCCTCACGATCCCGATCACGTCCGGCGGCGTCGCGATCATCTACAACCTGCCGGGTGTCTCCAATCTCAAGCTCGACGCACCGACGATCGCCGGCATCTTCGCCGGCAAGATCACCAAGTGGAACGACCCGAAGATCGCCAAGATCAACCCCGGAGCGAAACTCCCGGGCCTGACCATCACCCCGGTGTTCCGCAGTGACGGCTCGGGCGACACCTACACCTTCACCAACTATCTCTCGAAGATCAGCCCGGCCTGGAAGAACGAAGTCGGGTATGCGACCACGGTCGGCTTCAAAGCCGGCGTCGGCGCCAAAGGCAACGCCGGAGTCACCGCGACGGTGACCAAAACGCCGGGTGCAATCGGCTATATCTCGGCCTCCTACCTGATCGCCGCCGGCCTCGGTGCCGCCGCGGTACAGAACAAGGCCGGCAACTACGAGCTGCCGAACCTGAAGAACATCGAAAGCGCGGCGTCGGTGGTCCAGAGCGTGCCGTCGAGCAACGAGATCAACATCACCAACCCACCGAAAAAGGCGACGACGGCGTACCCGATCTCGACCTTCACCTACGCCATCGTTCCCCACAACGCGGCCCAGAAGGGCTTCGTCCAGCAGTTCCTCACCTACGCAGTCACCAAGGGTCAGGTCTACGGAGCGGCGCTTGACTTCGCGCCACTCCCGAAGGTCGTACTCAGCGCGGCGAAAAGCTCGATCGCCTCGCTTTAAAGCAGCGGCTGTCGGCGTCGCCTAGGCGAAAGCCTGGGCGACGCGGCGGCGCAGATCGGCGTTGAGCATGCCGGTGACCTGGCTGGGGCTCTCACCGGCCGAGGGGACCGCGGCGCCGATCAGACCGGCGGCGCGGAAGCCGTAGAGAGGCGCGACGAAGCCGAGCTCGCGGATCTTGCGGACGAGCTTGACCGCGTCCTGGGTGTCGGCGCCGGGGCCGCAGAGGACGATCGCGGTCGGATCGAGGGCACCCAGCGCCCGCTCCATTCGCTCGTCACCGAGCTGGTTGGAGAGGACGAGGACACGGAAGCCGGCGCGGCGCAGGGCGAGGTCGAGGGCCTGGGTGTGGACCTCCTCGGCGTCCTGGCCGTGGCTGGAGTCGAGCAGCAGGATTCCGGCCGGGCGAGAGGCGGCGGGGGCAAGGCGGCGGGCGCCGTGCAGCCAGCCGGTAGCCCAGCGCGAGGCGAATTCCAGCTCAGCCTCGCGGTCGGGGTCGGCGGCAAGTTCGTCGATCGCCGGCAGCAGTAGCTCCTCGACCGTGCGCTCCAGGGGCCGGACCGCCAGGCTCTCCTCGATCGCGCGGTCGGCGGCCCCCTCGTCGAAGCTCTCCAGCGCGGCGAGCATCTCGCCGCCGCTGGCCGGTGCCGACTGGCGCTGGCGGGCCAGCTCTATCGCTGAAGAGATGTTGCCGGTCTGGGCGAGCGCGTCGCGCAGAGTCTGCAGCTCCATCAGCTCGTAGTTGCGGTGGTTGCCGACGGTACGCTTCGGGACCGGGTAGCCGTAGCGCCGCTCCCAGCTGCGCAGGGTGTTGGGACTGACGCCGAGCACTTCGGCTGCTGCGTTGGTTCGGATTCCTGGCATCTGCGGGGCATTCTTCCACCGCTTGTGCGGGTTTACACCAGTTATGGACAAATTTCCGGAATCTGTCAGCGATCTTGCAAGGCGCCCAGGCCCACCGGCTGCCCCACCGCGCGCGCCCGCCACATCGCCGCGTCGGCCTTGTGCAGCAGCAGATCGACGTCGGCGCCGTGCTCAGGGCAGGCGACGACGCCGGCCGAGACCGAGACCCGCAGCCCGCCCGCCCGCTCCAGCTCCTCCATCTGGCCCAGCAGCCGCTCCGCCATCTGCACCGCTTCGACGGTGCGCAGGTTGGGCGCGAGAACGCAGATCGCGTCCTCCTCGAGGCGGAACGCCTCGTCGACGAGCCGGATGCTGTCGCGCAGCGCCGCGCCGACGATCGCCAGCACCGTCTCCTGACCACCGCCGGCGTCGCCGTTGCGCGTCCCCGGCCCGGAGGCGTCGAAGACGGCGAGCGCGAAGGGGTGGCCGTAGCGACGGTTGGTCTCGGCCATCTGGTCGAGCCGGCGGCGCATATGGCCGGGCTGGTAGAGGCTGGTTAGCTCGCGGTATTCGTCAGGCGCAGGCGACGAGTCCTCCAAGGGGTCGGGCGCCGCTGCCGGGGCGACCTGCTCATAGGTGGCGTCGACCGCGGTCGCGGTTACGGCGCCGAAGTCGGCGGCGAGGCGCTGGGCGGCCTCGGCAAACCGCTCGGGGTCCTCCTGGTCAAGTTCCCGGCTCAGCTTGGCCAGCAGCGAGGCTTGCAGCAAGGACACCTCACGGGCGATGCGACCCGCCGGCGAGCCGTTCTCCGCTCCGTTGCCTGAAGTCGACTGGCCCGCCACGCCGTGACCTTGGCGAAAGCGGCGGACGTCGGTCGCGCAAAAACCCGCTATTTGCGGGCAGATAGTCGTCCAGGACGGATGTCCAATTTGCGACCCTCAGTCGAGGCTGCGGCGGCCGGCCAGAGCCTTTCCCAGCGTTACCTCGTCGGCGTGCTCGAGGTCGGCCCCGACCGGCAGGCCGCTTGCCAGGCGAGTTACCGCGACCTGGCCGCGCAGCCGTTCGGCGATATGCAGGGCCGTCGCCTCGCCGGTCGTAGTCGGGTTGGTGGCGAGCACTACCTCGCTCACCCCGCCGCGCTCGACCCGCGCCAGCAGCTCGGCAATCTTCAGGTCTTCGGCGTCGACGCCGTCGATCGGCGAGAGGGCGCCGCCGAGCACGTGGTAAAGGCCGCGGTATTCGTGGGTGCGCTCGATCGGGATCACGTCGGCCGGCTCCTCGACCACGCAGATCAGCGCCCGGTCTCGGTTCTGGTCGGCGCAGATCCGGCAGAGCGGGCCCTCGGCGAGGTTGAAGCACTCCTCGCAGAGGCCGACCTTCTCCTTGACTTCGCGGATCGCGTCGCCGAGCGCGAACGCCTCGTCATCCGGCGCCCGCAAGAGGTGGAAAGCGAGCCGCTGGGCGGTCCGCTGCCCGATCCCGGGGAGCCGCGAGAGCTCGGCGACGAGGCGCGCGAGCGGGGCCGGACCCTCCGTGCTCAACCCCCCAGGGCCCCCAGGCCGCCGCCGCCAAGCCCACCGGTGATCCCGCCCATTTTCGAGCTGGCCAGCTCCTGCGCGGCGCGCAGCCCCTCGTTGACCGCGGCCTGGACCATGTCCGCCAGCAGCTCGGCCTCCTCGGGATCGATCGCCTCGGGATCGATCGAGATCTCACGCAGGCTCAGGTCGCCGCCCATCTTCACCTTGACCATGCCGCCGCCGGCACTGGCCTCGACGACCTCGTCTTTGAGCTGCTCCTGCGCCTGCAGCATCTGGTCCTGCATCTGCTGCGCCTGTTTCATCAGGGCATTCACGTCAAAGCCCCCTGGACCGCCTCCTCGAGCCACCTAACTGACCTCCTCCGCGTCGAACTCGCTCTTCAGCCGCTGCAGCAGCTCTTCCTCGTCAAGTCCCTCGTCCTTCTCGGGCGCGGGTGCCTGCGCCGGCGCCTCACTCTCACCGTCGAGCAGGACGTAAGCCGGCTTCAAGTTCTGACCCGTGACGGCGAGCAGCGCCTCGGCGACGCGCTCCCGTTGCTCCGGCACCTCTGCCTTGCGTTTGTTGAAGGTGGCAGCTGCCGGGAAGCTGATCTCAACGACATCCGCCTCGAACCCGACCGGGCGGGCCTCCTCGAAGAAGGCCGCGAGCGCCGGAGCGGTCTTCGCCAACTGATCCAGCACCGCCGGCCAGATCTCCTTCAGCTTCTCGAGATCGAGATCGTCCTGACCGGCGGGTCCTGTCGGTGCGGCATCCCCCACGGTGCTCGGATGCTCCGCATCCTCCGCGCCGCGGGGGACCCCCGCCCCACCGCCACCCGCCGGAGGGGACTCTCCGTCAGATGGTGTGGGTTCTGGCGCTGAAGCTGGCTCCGGCGGCGCGGGCTCAGGAGTGTCCTGCGGAGGCGAATCTGCCGCGGGTGGCGCGGTAGGGGGGCCCACCCCCGAGGAAGCTTTAGCTACCGCAGGGGGTGGGGGGTCCCCTGCCGCGACAGGACCCGCGGCCCTCTCCCCCCCGTCAAGCCGATCCTCCAACCGCTCGATCCTGCGCAGCAGCCCCTCGGTACTGGGATCCAGATCGGGACGGGCTGCTTTCAGGAGCGCGATCTCCACCGCCATGCGGGCGTCGTCGCCCTCGCGGACCGCCGTCAGCGCGGTCGCCAGCTCGTCGATGGTGCGGAGCAGGGACGCGGTGCCGACCGCGGCCGCCTGCGATTGGAGGCGGGCGGAGTCGGTGGCCGTCACCACGAAGGAGGTCGGTACCTCGCCGGTCGTCTGGGCGACCAGGAGGAAGCGCAGGTGGGCGAGCAGGTCGCGGGCGAACTGGGACGGGTCGCGGCCGGAGCGGGCCATCTTCTCGACCCCGAGCAGCACCGCCTTGGGGTCCTCGGCGACGACCGCGTCGACGGCTTCGAAGAGCAGCTCGGCGTCGGCGGCGCCGAGCATCTCCAGCACCTCGTCGAGGCCAACGTTGCTGCCGCCGAAGGCGACCAGCTGGTCGAGCGTGCCGAGCGCGTCGCGGAAGCTGCCAGAGGCGGAGCGGGCGATCATCGCCACGGCGCCCTCGTCGACCTCGATCGACTCGGTCGCGGCGACCCGGTTCAGCACCTCGGAGATCTGCTCCAGCGAGGGGCGCTGGAAATCGAAGCGCTGGCAGCGGTCGGCGATCGTCGCCATCACCTTGTGCGACTCGGTGGTGGCGAGCACGAAGACCGTTTTCGGCGGCGGCTCCTCCAGCGTCTTCAAAAAGGCGTTCCAGGCCTCTTTGGTCAGCATGTGCGCCTCGTCGAGGATGTAGACCTTCCAGTGGCCGCCGGCGGGCGCGTAGGCGACTCGCTCGCGTAGGTCGCGGACGTCGTCGACGGAGCGGTTGGAGGCGGCGTCCATCTCGATCACGTCGATCGAGGTGCCGGCGGCGATCGTCACGCAGGACTCGCATTCGCCGCAGGGAGTGACGGTCGGCCCGCCCCGCTCGCAGTTGAGCGAACGGGCGAGGATCTTCGCCATCGAGGTCTTGCCGGTGCCGCGCGAGCCGACGAATAGGTAGGCGTGGTGGACCTTGTCCTGCTCGACCGCGTTGCGCAGGGTGCGGACCACGTGCTGCTGGCCGACGACCTCGTCGAAGGAGCCCGGGCGGTGGCGGCGGTAGAGGGAGGTCGACTCGGTCATCGGGGGACTCGATCCAGTGTATCCACGCCCCGGCGGCGCCCCTCCGGGGGCGTGTCTGAGTTTTTGGGGCTTATATGACCCATAAAGTCGGACACCCCCCGTGGGGATCGCACCGATACCGTGCGCCGGTGCCACCGAGGGTCTCCAGCTGGCTGACGCCGGCCGCCTGGGTCGCCGCGGTGACCGCGGCCCTGCTGCTCATCTTCCCGGTCGGCTTCCCCAACTACGACACGATTTACGCCCTGGTTTGGGGACGGGAACTGGCGCACGGCGTGAGCCCGGACTACGGCTCCGCCCTGCCACCCACGCCGCATCCGCTGACCGACCTGATCGGCCTGGTGACGACGCCGCTCGGCGATGGCGCGATCACGGTGACGATGATCGTCGCCTACGCCTCGCTGGGCCTGATCGGCTACTTCGTCTACCGCCTCGGCAGCCTCTGGTTCGACCGCTGGATCGGCGCCGTCGCAGCCGCGATCGTCCTCACCCGGGCGCCCTTCCTCTCCAACGGCCTGCGCGCCTACATCGACCTCCCCTTCATCGCCTTCTGCCTAGGAGCGCTGGTAATCGAGGCGAAGCGACCGCGGGCCGGCTGGCCCGTCCTCGCCCTGCTGATCCCAGCGGGCCTGCTGCGCCCCGAGGCCTGGCTCTTCGCAATCGCCTATCTGGTCTATCTGGCGTGGAACCCCAATCGTGGCACCGGCAGCACGGGGAGGGAGTCCCTCGAACGGACGGATACTCAAAATGACGGCCTTTTTAGGCCGGCATTTGTCCGGGCGAGGGACTCCCTCGTCGTTCCCCCGATCCATCTGATCTTGCTCGCCCTGGCCGGGCCGGTCCTCTGGGTCCTCTTCGACGCGATCACCACCGGCAACCCGCTCTACTCGCTGACCGGCACCCAGGAAACCGTCGAGACGCTGAAGCGGCACACCGGGCCGGTCGACCTCATCCTCTACGGTCCGCGGGCGCTCGGAGAAGTGCTGCAGTGGCCGGGCGTGGTCGGGGCACTGGGCGGCGTCATCCTCGGCCTTGCCTTTCTGCGGCGGCGCTCGGCGCTCGGCATCGCCGCCGCGGTCCTAGCGCTCGCCGCCTTCGCGCTGCTGGCAGCGGCCGGCCTGGCGATCCTCGCCCGCTACACGATGCTCGCCGCCGCGGTGCTGGCGATCTTCGTCGCCGTCGGTCTGCTCGGCTGGCGGCTGCTGGAGCCCAGGCACCGCTGGCGCCGCCGCTGGCAGCTCTTCGCCGGCCTGGTCGCGCTGATGTTCGTCGTCTGGCTCCCCAACCAGTGGGACCTCGACTCCCAGGTCGATACCGACCTGACCAACCAGGCCCGTATCGAGAGGGACCTGACCGACCTCGTCGACGCCGACGCCTTCGAGCCCCTCTGCGGCCCGGTCGCCGTCCCCAACCACCGCGCCGTGCCCCGCCTCGCCTTCGGTCTCGACGTCAAACCGACCCAGATCGTCAGCGCCAGCGAGGAAGGCGTTCCCAGCCACGGCTACTTCGTCGCCCCGGCCAGCGAATTCGTGATCCACAACTTCGTCCTCGACCCCAGGGATCCGACCCGCTTCTCGCGCCAGGTCCCTCCCGGCTTCCGCGAAGTCGCCCGGAACGAGTCTTGGAAGGTCTACCGGCGCTGCTAGCCGTTCAGGGAATCGGCGTCAGCTCGAAGCCGCGGTGAAAGCGCAGGGCGCTGACGCCATCGCAGCTCTCGAGGGCTTCGCCGGGAACCGGTTCGGGCGACGGCTCTTCAGGGACGATGACGGCGAAATTGGCGACGTCGCGAACGCCGAACTCGAGTTCGACGTGAACCTGACCGAGGCGCCCGTTGCCGCGCTCCTGCCAGTTGAGGATCAACTTCCCGTTGTCGGCAATGCGGCGGCCCTGCGGCGCTTCGAGGCCGGCGCTGAAGAAGCGCTGTTCGCTGATCGGCGAGTCGGAGGCCTGGCAGGTGATCTGGATGTTGAAGTTGAGGTTGCGCACCTTGCGGTCGCGGACGACGAAGATGACGTACTCGCCCCGCGGCCCCAGAACGCCGTAGGTGCCGTTGGGGACCACGGCGGTGGTGCGGCTGGCGCTTGCATTCGGCGCGAGGGCGACGGCGGCGACCAGAGCCACGAGCAGCAGGGCGATGACAGGGGCACGTCGCATTGCCCTCCATTTTCGGCATCTGCTCCCCGGACTTGAGCGTCGCAGGCGACGACCCGCGGCACCGGTCCGTCCGGCATCCACCGCGCCGGCGCTAGGACGAACCCGCTAGCCGCCCTCGGCCCGCTCGATTGCTGCATGCGTGGCGGCAGCCAGGTCGGGGTCGGCCAGCTCGATCCGCGGTGGCAGCTCGACGTGAAGGTCGTTGGAGGGGTCGAGCCGGACCCGCAGGCCGTCCGTGCGCGAGTCGAGCACGTGGCCGCCGCGCGAGCGGTCCTCGCTGATGAAGTGGAGGTGGTAGCCGCCGACCTCGATCCCCTCGGCATAGGCGGGGAAGCGGAAGCCGAGCATCGTGCCGTCGACGTTGCTGAGCTCGAAGACGTGCTGGTCAGCGACGACCTCGGTCAGCGGCCGGTAGGGCGGACTCTGGGCCGGGACCGAACGAGCCCGCACCAACTGGAAGCGGCCGTCGAGCCGAATCGCGCAGGAGGAGGCGGCGCCGGGGACGAGCGCGTCGAGCCGGGCCAGAAGCTCGTGGTGAGAGAGGGCGCCGTCGATCCGCAGGTCGATCTCCGCTTCGAACCTGGTCACCACCGCGAATGGGGTCTTCTCTTCGGGGTCAATCGAACGGACGGCGCCATCGACGTCGGCCCGGAAGAACCCGCCATCGATCGCGATCATCTCGCCGTCGAGCCGGTTCAGCGTCCCCAGCCCGAGGTCGCCGTGCTCGGCCAGCTCGGCGAAGCTGAGGTCGCCGTCGAAGGCGCCGTCGAGCAGGGCGCCGATCGTCGAGGCCTGGAAGAGGACGTGCGGGTCGCGCTCGGCATGCAGATCCGCCCGCCGCATCGACTCGACGTGCAGCGATCTGATCCAGCGTTCGTCCAGCACGCGGGCAGTCTTCCACCCAGTTGCGGCCGGAGGGAGTCCGACCCGGCAGTCATGAAAGCATCGCGGCCATGGCGGCAATCGAACTCGGCGGCGTGGTCAAGCGCTTCGGCGCGATCACGGCGGTCGACGGCCTCGACCTCGACGTGCCCGAGGGCATCTGCCTCGGTCTACTGGGGCCCAACGGCGCCGGCAAGTCGACGACGATGCGCCTGCTCACCGGGCAGGCGATCGCCGACGCCGGCGAGCTGCGCGTGCTTGGCTACGAGCTACCGGCGCAGTCGAAGCCGGCCCGCGCCGAAATGGGCGTCGTCCCTCAGCTCGACAACCTCGACGTCGACGTCACCGTCGAGGACAACCTCGCCGTCTACGCCCGCCTTTACCGGGTCAGGGACGTCGGCGCCGCGGTCGATCGCGCTCTCGATCTGGCCCGCCTGCGCGACCGCCGCCGCGACGCCGTCGACAAGCTCTCCGGCGGCATGCGCCGCCGCCTCCTGCTCGCCCGCGGCCTCGTCCATGAACCGCGCCTGGTTTTACTCGACGAGCCGACGGTCGGCCTCGACCCGCAGATCCGCACCGAGCTCTGGACCCTGATCGGCGAGCTCAAATCGCGGGGGACGACGATCCTGATGTCGACGCACTACATAGAGGAGGCCGAGCGCCTGGCCGACGAGGTCGCGGTGATGCACCGGGGGAAGATCATCAGCCGCGGCCGTCCCGGCGATCTGATCGCCGAGCACGCCGGCACCCACACCGCCGAGGTCTACGCGCCGCCGCACCGGCTGGTCGAACTGCGCGCCAACGCCGAGGCCGCTGGGCTGCGGGTCCGCCCGGCCGGGCCCGCGATCGCCATCGTCGGCTCCGAGCGCGCCGGCGACGGGGTGGTGCCAGAGGACGCCGTGGTCCGCGCCGCCACGCTCGAGGACGTCTTCGTGCTGCTGACCGGGGAGGAGGCGGAGTGAGCGCCGAGACCCAGACTGGCCCCCGCACGATGCGGCGCCTGGAACCGGCGGCAATCGCCGGCGTGATGAGCCGCGAGGTCGCCAACTTCCGCACCTACTGGAAGGGGACGACCTTCTCCAGCGTGCTCGAACCGCTGGTCTACCTGCTCGCCTTCGGGCTCGGCCTCGGCGCGACGCTGGTCGACGAAGTCGAAGGCGTCCCCTACATCCAGTTCGTCGGCACCGGCATGGTGGCGACGGCGGTGATCTTCTCCAGCGCCATCCCCTCGATGTTCGGCACCTTCGTCAAGCACCGCTTCCAGAACACCTACGAAGCGATCCTGGCGGCACCGGTCGACGTCGAAGAGCTGGTCACCGCGGAGATGCTGTGGATCGCCGCCCGCTCCGCCGTCTACGGCTGCGTGCCGCTGATCGTCACCTTCTTCTGGGGATTGGACCCGGCGCCGGGGATGCTGCTGGTCCCGCTCTTCGCCTTCGTCACCGCGCTCGGCTTCTCCGGCTTCGGGGTGGCGATGGCGGCGACCGTCGCCAAGATCGACCAGTTCAACTACGTGACCGCGCTCTTCGTGACGCCGCTGTTCCTGGTCGCCGGCACCTTCTTCCCGATCTCCGGCCTGCCCGAGGGGGTCCAGGTCGTCGCCCAGGCCAACCCGCTGCACCAGCTGGTCGAACTGGTCCGCGGCGGCGCCTTTGGCTTCGAGGCGGTCGACCTCGCCCGCTTCGCCTTCCTCCTCGCCTTCGCCTTCGCGACCTGGCGCGTCGCGATCAGCCGCATGCGCAAGCGGCTGATCGACTGAGCCCTCGCCACGACTCCACGTGCTGTAGGCACTTGTCTCCGCTATCCGGGGAGAAGTGCCTACAGCACGCATTAAAATGGACCGTGCACCCGCCTTCGAAGCGAGGTCACCGGGCGTGTCCGTCGTTTTTGGCTCCTGCCGGGCTCACCTGCGGCACCCGCGGCATCCGCTTAAGGCTGCTTCCTTCCGGACCTGACCTGATTCGCGTGCCCACGTCGCGCAGGACCCGACCGTCAACGCCGCCGCGACGCACTGACCCCGACGGCCAGCTCCTCGGAACGGGATTCGGCCCCGCTAGAGCGGATTGCGGGTTACAAGGCACCGCTAATTCCCCGCCTAGCACGGTCCACTGACGATCCTACCCTGCCGGCCGTAGGATCACTCCGCCCTTGAGCGCCCTGCCGATAGCCGCGATCCAGGTCGACACCGAGTCCTTCTTCGTGATCGTCCTCGCCGCCGCGGTGGCGGCGGTCACGGTGGCGACCGTTCCGGGGCGCTTCGTGCCGCCCGTGGTCGTCGTCGAGCTGGGCTTGGGAATCCTGGTCGGGCCGCAGGTGCTCGACATCGCCAAGACCGACAGCTTCATCGACTTCTTCTCCAATCTCGGCCTGGGGATGCTGTTCTTCTTCGCCGGCTACGAGATCGACTTCCAGCGGATCAGGGGAGTGCCGCTGAAGCTGGGAAGCTGGGGCTGGCTGCTCTCGGTCGCCGTGGCCTACGCGATCGGCGCCGTGCTGGTCGCGCCTGGGGTGATCGACTCGGCGCTCTACGTCGGCTCGGCGATGGCGACGACCGCGATCGGCACCCTGATCCCGATCCTCCGCGATGCCGGCGAGCTAAAGACGCGCTTCGGGACCTACCTGATGGCCGCCGGTGGGGTTGGCGAGTTCGGGCCGATCCTGCTCGTCACCCTCTTCCTTTCGACCACCCATCCCCTCCATGAGGCGGCGATCCTGATCGCCTTCGTGCTGCTGGCGATCGCCGTGGCGCTGATCTCGGTCCGTCTCGCCTGGCGCGGCTGGCCGGCGCTGGAGAGGACGCTCGAGTCGAGCAGCCAGCTGGCGGTGAGGGTCACCGTGGTCCTCGTCTTCGGTCTCGTCCTGCTCGCCGGCAAGCTCGGCCTCGACGTTCTCATCGGCGGCTTCGGCGCCGGCCTGATCACCCGCCTCGCCCTCAGAGGTCATGAGCTGCAGGTCTTCGAGTCGAAGCTGACCGCGGTCGGCTTCGGCTTCTTCGTCCCCTTCTTCTTCGTCACCAGCGGCATCGAGTTCAACCTCGACGCTCTCGGCTCGCTCGGCGCGCTGCTGAAGCTGGCGATGTTCTTCGGCCTCTTCCTGGTCGTTCGCGGAGCGCCAGCAATGCTGCTCTATCGCGGCGTCCTCAGCGCCCGGGATCGCGCTGCCCTGGCCTTCTACTCGGCGACCGAGCTGCCGCTGGTGGTCGCGATCACGACGATCGCGACCGAGACCGGCAACATGAAAACGTCGACGGCGGCAGGACTGGTAGGCGCCGCGATGCTCTCGACGCTCGTCTACCCCTTCGTCGGTCTCGCCCTGCGCAAGGGCAGCGAGGGGGAAGAGGGCGAACCCGGGCCGGCGGACGAGGGCCCCTCCCACTCGGAGAGGGTCCCCTCGCCCAGACGGGCCTGGCCGGTTAGCGGCGGATCAGCTTCAGCCGCTTGTAGACGGTGGCGTGGGCCTTGCCGGCGCGGACCGTCTCCTTGAAGAGGAGCTTCTTGCGGGCGGCGACCTTCTTCAGCGCCTTCGGCTTCACCTTGAGCACGACCTTCTTGGCCTTGCCCTTGCGGACCTTGACCCGGCGGGGCGCGGTCGCCGGCTTGCGCTTCGTCAGCATGCCCCGGAGGGTGATCTTGCAGGTCCGGCCGATCTTCTTGGCGCAGCGGACCTTGACCGAGAGCTTGTTGCCCTTCAGCGTCGCCGGCCCGACCAGGCTATTGCCGATCAGGGACTGCAGCTGCTGGTTGGTCAAGCTGCCGCTGCCGCCTGAGCCGCCGCCACCGCCCGAGCCGTTGCCGCCAGTACTCGAGGTCTGCACGGTCAGGGAGACGTTGTCGAAGCGGACGCTGGTGGTGCCGCCGGCAGGGGCCCCGGCGACGGTCGAGCTCGTTTCCGTGGTGATCGCGAGCGCGTAGGTGTGGCCAGCCTTGACTGACACCGCGTGGTCTTTGCCGATGAACGCCGAGGCTTCTTTGAGTTCCTCGGTCAGCGGTTCGGATCTCGTCCCCGCGGTGCGATCGATCAGGGTGATGTCGTACGTCGCCTGCGGCGCCAGGTCGACCAGCGAGCCGGAGACGAACTGGCGGTCGAGGTGCAGCGTGCCGTCACCGGCCTCGGTGACCGCGAAGTCCGGCGATTGAAGCGTCACCGTCGATTTGAAAAGCGTCAGCAGGTTGAGGCCGATCGTCGTATTCGCCGCGATCGAACCGGGAGGATTGCCGTTGGCCCCGTCGTACCCCCCGTTCGCGGTGCACAGCGGCGCCGGCACGTTGCAGCTGGCATCGGTGACCTCCCAACCTTGAGCCCCGCCAGTGAAGGTGCCACCCCCGGCCGGATAGACGTTGGTCGCCGCCTGAGCTGGGCCGGCGACGAGGCAGAGAGCCAGGGCTGCCGCGCAACAGGCGGCCCCCACCACTCCCAGACTTCGTCTCGTGGCACGCATCGGAAATGCTCCTTTCGATCAGACCCCACCAGTTCGGCAGGCTTGATCGCCCAAGTACCCGCGGCCTCGCCGGCCGCATGCGCGACTGGACACATGCACGAGCCCCGCGCCTGGGCGAACGTCGGAAACCGTCGCCAGACCTGCGCTCCGGTCCCGTCCGAGCAAACCCCGCGGTCGTATGATCAGCTTCCTCCCGGGCGCGTAGCTCAGTGGGAGAGCGCTCGCTTCACACGCGAGAGGTCGCTGGTTCGAAACCAGCCGTGCCCATCACCTGAGCGTGATCGAGAAGGTCGCGGCGAAGCTCCTGCCCGGCTCGATCAGAGGCAGATCAGGGCCCCCGCAGATCAGGGCGTTGGTGGGGGCGGTCATCGGCTCGAAGGCCACTGCATCGGTGTCGGCGGGCGTGTAGATCTGGGCGAACCGATAGCCGGGACCCATCCGCAGCTCGAGGCGCCGGCCGCCTCCCGAAAGCGCGAACGGCTCGCCGCCGGGCGGGGCGAGGAAGGCGTCGTCGAACAGCCGGGACCCAAGCGGGCCCGGCTCGATCTGGGCCGGCTCACGCCTGCCGGTCGGCAGCGAGCGCCGGTCCAGCTCGAGGCGCTCGACTACGGGGGCCTCAAGCTCCCACTCGCCGCGTGCGACACCGGGTAGGCGCAGGTAGGGATGGAAGCCGAAGGAGATCGGGACGCTCCCGTCACCGGTCGCGCGCACGGTCGTGGTGATCGTCAGCACGGCCGCGCGGAGCGTTGCCTCGATCTCTACGCGATGCGGGAAGGGGAAGGCCGCGAGCAGCCGCGGATAGGCCGCGAAGTCGAAGCTGGCAGCCAGGACGCCGCCTCCCTCGGCCTCCCCGTGCCGGTCGACCTTCCAGCCGCGCGCGGCGGAGAGCAGACCATGCATCGGCAGGCCGGCCGCATCTCTCTTGAGGGGCAGGTCCTCCAGGTCCAGGTTCACCTCGCGCCCGGCGACCTCGAACCTGGTTCGGCCGAGGCGGTTGGCCCAGGGATGGAGGAAGGGGATGCCCATCGTCGATCCCGACTCGACGTACTTCGGCAGGCCGCCGCGCTGACCGAGCAGCTCCTCGCCACGATGGCGGAGGGAGCAGCAGACCATTCCGGCTTCGGGGATGAAGATCGCCTCGATTCCTCCCAGTGCCTCGCTTTCCAAGGTCAGAGCCGGAAAGCCGTCCTCGTTTCGTTCGCCGACCATCGGCCGGCATCTTCACCGATCGGTCGCGCCCCTGGAGATCTGCCGCGGGACCCCGAGCCCCGTCTGCTAGGAGCTAAGAGGGACTAGCGCTCCTGCAACACCGAGAGCGTGTTCCCCGCCGGGTCTTTGAACCAGGCAATCAGGGGACCGCCCTCGCGCATCACACCCTTGTCGTCTTGGGGCATCTCGTCGTATTGCTCGAAGCTGACACCTCGAGACGCCAGCTCGTCGACGGCCTGGTCGATGTCGTCGACCGGGAAGTTGAGGATCGTGTAGCTGGCCGGGGTGAAACCGGGGCTGAGGTAGACCAGGGTGTCGCGGTCGCCGGCGAGGTGGAGGGTCAGCAGGCCGTGCTCCTCGTCGAGCAGCTCGGTCTTCAGGTCCAGAGTCTCGCCGTAGAATCGCTGAGCCTTTTGCAGATCGTCAACGGCGAAGCCGCTGAATGCCTTCGAATCGCTAAGCATGATCGGGTCCTTTCGGTCGCTGTCGAATCAGTCTCCTACCCATTAGACCGCGCGACCTCCCAGAAGTCATCGGCAAGCGGACTAGTCCCCTTCCCCGCCCGGCCGGCGCCGCCCGCGCTTGCGTTCGCCGATCCGGCGCTTCTGCTCGAGGCGGCGGCCGCGGGACGCCTTGGTGGGCCGCGTCGGACGGCGGCGCCGTGGCACCGCCAGCGCGGCGGCGATCTTCTGAGCCAGGCGCTGCAGGGCAAGCTCACGATTGCGGGACTGGCCCCGGGCATCCTGGGCGACGGCGGTGACCGTGGCGCCGGCGCGGGCGAGGAGGCGCTCGCGCTGCGCCTCGTCGAGCACCGCCGAGCCGGCGACGTCGAAGACGGCTTCGACCCGCGAGGCGGTGACGTTGGCGTGCTGGCCGCCGGGGCCGGAGGAGCGGCTGGCGCGCAGCTCGATCTCCGCCAGCGGGATCGAGAGGCGGTCGTCGATTCGCAGCTCGTCGGGCACCGCTACCCGGCCAGCTCGGGGATGTGGCGAGCGACGTGCTCGGCCAGCACCTGGCGCACCCAGCGCTGGGTCTCGGCGTCGGCCATGCGGTACCTCCCGAGCAGCATCTTCTGCTCGGTGAGCGGCAGCCCGGCAATCTCCCAGCGCACGGCGAGGCGCTCGAAGAGTGCCTCGTAGCGCCGCCGCCAGGCATCCTCGAGCGAGGCGGCGTCGCCCGCCGGGGGCTCGCCGATCTTGGCGATCGTGGCGGCGCTGAGCGACTGCCGCAGGACCAGGATGTTGCCCTCGGGATCGGCATAGTCGAACGTCGGCGCTTTCTGACGAGTGCGGCGCTGCTTCTTGCGCTTCGCCATCGAACCGGCTAGGCCAGCGCGTCGATCTTCGTGGCCAGCTCGAAGTCGGCCGCGGTCAGGCCGCCCTCGGAGTGGCTGGAGATCGCCACCGTCACCGTTGCCCAGGAGATCTCCAGATCCGGGTGGTGGTTCATCGCCTCGGCCGGCTCGACCAGGCTGGAGACGAACTTGACCGAGCCGACGAAGTCGCCGCAGTCGAACTGCTTCGCGATCGCCTCGCCCGACCGCTTCCATCCGGACAGCTCGGCGAGCCGCGCCTCGACCTCGGAATCGTTCAGGAGCGCCATCGCGCCTATGCTGCCACGACGACCAAGGAGGCGCAATGAGCGACGGCAAACCCATCCTCTGGCAACTGACGATCTCGCACTACAGCGAGAAGGCGCGCTGGGCCCTCGACCACAAGGGCATCGAGCACCACCGCCGCTCGCCGCTGCCGGGGATGCACATCGCCTTCGCCCTCTGGCTGACCCGCGGCAAGGAGAAGGTCCTTCCGATCCTGCAGCTGGACGGCCGCACGATCGGCGACTCGACCGCAATCATCGCCGCCCTCGAGGAGCGCTACCCGGACCCGCCCCTCTACCCCACCGATCCCGAGCAGCGCCGCCGCGCCATCGAGCTGGAGGACTTCTTCGACGAGGAGCTGGGTCCGTACGCGCGGCAGCTGGCTTTCTACGAGCTGATCCAAGAGCCGGCGATGTTCGCCGAGGTCGCGTCCGAAGCGGTGCCGGGCCCGCTCGGCAAGGCCAAAGGTTTCATCGGCGCCTACGCTCGCGCCTACACCAGCCTGCGCTTCGGCGCCAACAGCTCCACGGCGGCCGCGACGGCGCGGTTGAAGATCGTCGCGGCGATGGACCGGCTCGATGCCGAGCTGGCGGCCAACGGCGGCGAGTACCTGGTCGGCGACCGCTTCAGCGTCGCCGACCTCAGCGCGGCCTCGCTCTTCTTTCCAGTCGTCGGGCCAGCCGAGGGGCCGGTATCGCCGGACTCGCCAACCCCGCCCGCGCTCGAGAGCTTTCGCGAGGGGCTCAGCGACCGTCCCGGCTACATCTGGGTCGAAGAGATGTTCCGCCGCCACCGCCATCCGGCCCCAGCTAGCGCGGCGCCCGCAAGCCTCTAACCAGAAGTTACAAAGTTGTTGCAGTTTGCAGACAATACGTCGCTTCTCCCCGCGTATGCTGGCAACATGGAGCGCATGGCATGGACCGACGAGCGACTCGAGGAGCGTTTCCACGGCATCGATCTTCGTTTCGATGAAGTCGACCGGCGCTTCGATGGGGTCGACAAGCGGTTCGATGCCGTCGAAAGACATGTCGACCAGCGGTTCAACGAGTTCGCCCATCGCTTCGACCGGGTCGAAGGCGAGATAGCCGACCTGAGGAGGGGTATGGGCCTCCTGCAATCGACCCTCAACCGCACTGGGGTCGGCATCATCCTCAGCCTGATGGGCGTTATCGCCGCAATCCTCGCCAAAGGCGGCTGAGCCTCAGCCGCCGATCGGCGCTCTGGGGTTCGCTCCCCAGAAGACCACCGTGCCGAGCATGCCGATGATGTGGACGAGGATGATGTTGACCACCATCGACTGGGCCGTGGCGGTACCGACGCCAACGGGCCCTCCGGAGGCGGTGTAGCCGTAGTAGCAACCGACCACGATTATCGCCGTGGCCATCACCATCCCCTTGATTAGGCTGAAGATCAGGTCGGGCGGGCTTTGGTACATCCAGAAGATCAGCAGATAGCCGCCGGACGAGACGTCGCCAACCTGGTTGACCACCGCCAGGTAGCTGGCGAAGTACACGACCACTATCCCGATCAGATAGAGAAAGGGAATCGCGATCCAGGCGGCGAGCAGGCGGGTCGCGCAGAGGAAGGTCACCGGCTGGATCCCCATCACCTCGAGAGCATCGATCTCGTCGGAGATCCGCATCGCGCCGATCTCGGCGACGATCCCGGTCCCGACCTTGGCCGAGAGGATGTAGCCAAAGGCATAGGGCAGCCCCTCGCGCAGATCGCAGTAGGCGGAGAAGAGACCGGCCAGCGAGGGGGCACCGATGGAGCGATTGAAGTAGGCGCCCTGAAGCCCGCACTGGAGGCCGAGGATGAAGACGAAGGCGAGGATGATCAGAGCCGAGCCGAAGATCAGGATCCCGGCCTGGCGCAGGCTCTCGCCGAAGAACCTGAACACGCGGCCCGAGTAGACCTGGCCCATGACCTGCAGACCGAAGCGGGTGATCTCCCCGAAGGAGTCGAGCCAGCCACGCGGGACGTCGAGCCAACCGATCACCGGACCGCCTGCAACTCGGGGTTGGTGGCGAGCAGGACCGAGCTGACGACGAACTGGAAGAAGAAGACTGCGACCAGGGAGATGACCACGGCCTGGTTGACGGCGCGGCCAACCCCCGCGGCCCCGCCCGATGCTGACATCCCCTTGTAGGAGCAGACGACCGCGACGATCGCGCCGAACATCGTGCACATCAGGACCGAGGACCAGAGGTCGGTGATCGTGGCGTTGGTGAAGAGCGTCGCGAAGAAGCCGCCGAGCGACTGGTGGTACAGGAGCTCGGCGCCGATGCCGGCGCCGAGGCCGAAGACGATCGCGAAGATGTCGAGTAGCCCGGTGACGACCATCAGCGCCAGGAAGCGCGGCACCACCAGGTTCTTGACCGGGTCGACGCCGAGCACCTGCAGGGCGTCGAGCTCCTCGCGGATCTTGCGGGCGCCGAGATCGGCGGTGATCGCGGTGCCGGCCACTCCCGCCACCACGACCGCGGTGACCAACGGCGCGATCCAGCGAATCGCGATCACGACGAAGAAGCCGCCGAGCCGGTCGAGCGCGCCGAACAGCGAGAGCACTCCCGCCGCCTGCAGTCCGGGAGCGCCCAGGTTGAGGGCGAAGGTGGAGATCAGGAGCGGGAACCAGGAAAGCTTCAGAACGAAGAGGAACTGCCAGACGAGCTCCTCGCCGTAGGGGTACGGCGGTCGCACCGCGGAGAGCAGGGTCCTCACGGTGAGGATCACCATCGTCCCCACTTCGACGAAGAACTCGCCGAAGGAACCGAGTCTGCGCGCTAGGGCTTCGCCCGCCACCAGCTCATCGCCCTTCCCAGCGGTCCGCCGGACCGCTGGGACTCGCTCTCCTCGCCCTTTTGGGCCCGCTGCCGCCGGGCGCGGCTCTGCGCTTCCCGCCGCACCCGCTGCTCAGCCGCCTTCTGCGCTTCGGAGAGCTGGGCGATCAAGGTGTCGCGGGTCTGCTCCAGCTCCTGTACGCCGGCGACGTGGGCGACGGCGCGGCGCGGCGCCGTCGGCAGCTCCTCGGCGCTGAGATAGCGGGCGTAGCTGGCCAGCTCGGCCTCCAGCCGGCCGATCTGGCGGCGCAGCTCCTGCCGCACCTCGATCGCCTCGCTCTCCTCCTCGAGGTCGGGAAGGCTCCGCGGCGCTGGCGCCGGAACCCCAACGCTGCCGGGAATGCTTGCGCAGGCCATCGCGACGATCGCCAGGTCACGCGGCCCGAGGCCGGCCTCGCTGGCGCGGCGCAGCGCGTCGGTGGCGATCTCCTCCAGCTCGGGAGCCGGCTTGACCCCCTTGGCGA
The DNA here is from genome assembly GCA_036269775.1 of Solirubrobacterales bacterium. GTDB lineage: Bacteria > Actinomycetota > Thermoleophilia > Solirubrobacterales > 70-9 > VAYN01. The sequence goes on along the minus strand of DATBDU010000004.1, from coordinate 3,028 downwards.
CGAAGGTCCCCTGGCCCTGGCGGCTGACCACCAGACCATCGGCCTCGAGGCCCTCGTAGACCGCCCGCACCGTGTTCAGGTTGACCCCCGCCCACTCGGCCAGGCGGCGAAAGCTGGGCAGGCGCTCGCCGCTGGCCAGCTGGCCGGTGGAGATAAGTGCCCGCAGCCGCCAGGTCAGCTGCAGCCCAACCGGCAATTCGTCGCTGGGATCGGTCGCGAAGGGGTTGGGCTCGGCCTGCGCGGCGACGTCATGCTGTGCCATCAAGCAGCACAGTAGTCCGTATCACTGTTCCAGTCAACTAGCACAGCTAGCCACGGATCCGGTCGCCCTGCCGCCTCCCGGCTTCCCTGCCGCCGCCCAAAGACGGCGCGGCGAGACGACCCCGCAGAGACCTCCAGTCCAGCGCTGGCCATCGCCAAGCAAGAAGAGGCCGTAGTTGTGAGCGATGCGGCCGGGCAGCGCGCAGGCATCGGAACTGCGCGAACTGATCACCGAGAGGGTGGTGCCGGGCTTGATCTTGTCGCGACCGCGGTAGACGTGCAGGACCTCATAGCGATATTCGGCCCGGGCGGCACCGCGGGACGCGACGGAGAGTAGGCGGCCAGCGAGGGCGGCATCGGAGTCGGCCAGCGATTCCGACGGCGTCGAGGGCGCGCAGGAGCAAGCAAGCGCGCTGTTGGCAAAGACCAGGCCGAGCAGCACGACGGAGACTGCTGCAATTGCGACGCGCCCCCCGCGCACCCGCCTCACCCTAGAGGAGCTAGGGCGTGAGGACGATCTTCAGCGCTTCGCGGCGGTCGTAGATCGCGTAGGCCTCGGGCGCTTGGTCGAGCGCCATGTGATCGGTGACCAGCGGCGCCGGATCGAGCTTGCCCGCCTCGAGCAGGGCCAGGACGCGATCGACGTGGGCGATCACATTGGCCAGTCCCAAGCGCAGATCGAGCCCCTTCAGCCAGGCCAGCCCCAGCGGCACCTCGCCCTTGCCAGCATAGGCGCCGATGCCGGAGACGGTGCCGGCGTCGCGGGCGAGGCTGATCGCCAGCGCCAACGGGCCCGGGTCGCCAACCGCGTCGACGACGACGTCGACGCCGAGCCCTTCCGTCGCGGCACGCACCGCCCGCTTCGGATCCTGCTGCTCGAGGTGAAGCGCCGTCGCCCCGAAGGAAGCGGCCATCTCCAACCTTTCCTGCACGGTGTCGATCGCGAAGACCTCGACGGCGCCGCCGGCCAGCGCGGCCTGGACGGCGCAGAGACCGACCGGGCCAAGGCCCAGCACCGCCACCGTGTCGCCCGAGCGCATCCCCGCGTGGGCAACCGCGTGGTAGCCGGTCCCCATCACGTCACCGGCAAAGAGGGCGACCTCGGCCGACATTCCCTCCGGCACCCGCCGCAAGGTGAGGTTGGCGCGCGGCACCAGCAGCTGCTCGGCCTGGGCGCCCTGGAGGTCGCCCAGATTGGCGCCGTGGCCGAAGGTCTGACCGTTGCGGCAGCGGTGGTAATCGCCGCGCAGACAGGAGGCGCAGGTGGCGCAGGCCGTGTGGAAGGTGCCGAGGACGCGGTCGCCGACGCCGACCCGCTCGACCTCGTCGCCGGCCGCCAGCACCGTGCCGACGAACTCGTGGCCGATCGTGAAGCCGGGCTCGACCGGGACCCGGCCGTGGTAGATGTGGAGGTCGGAGCCGCAGATGCCGCTCGCCTCGACCCGGATCACCGCGTCGTCGGCGGCGACGATCTCGGGATCGGGCTTCTCCTCGATCCGAACCTGCTCCGGGGCCTGGAAAGTGACGGCGCGCATCGCGCTGGGAACGCTACCGCGAACGCGCTAGACGTTGACGCCGGCGACCTGGAAGCGGTTGGCTTCGCCATCTGGGCTGGCGGTCTCGGCGATCCGCGATTCCAGCGCCAGCTCCTTCTCGAAGTCGGCCGACTCGCCGTGGGCAAAGGAGACGTCCTTGCCCTCGAGCAGCTCGATGAAGACCTCGACGAAGCGGGCGTCCAGCTGTTTGCCGGCGACGCGGCGCAGCTCGACGATCGCGTCGTGGCTGGACATCGGCGTGCGGTAGGAGTCGCGCGCCGTCATCACGTCGTAGGTGTCGGCGACGGAGATGATCCGCGAGAGCTCTGGTATGTCGTCGCCGGCCAGACCGCGCGGATAGCCTTTGCCGTCGATTCGCTCGTGGTGGGCGAGGATGATCTCCGCGACCGGGCCGTAGCCGTCCAGCGAGGAGACGACGCGGGCCCCCTGCTGCGGGTGGCGGCGGATCAGCATCCAGTCCTCGTCGGTGAGCGGCACGTTGGCCTTGAGAATGCGGTCCGGAAGGATGAACTTGCCGATGTCGTGCAGCAGCGCGGCGATGTGGACCAGCTCCTCCTCGCGGCGGGAGAAGCCGGCGCGCTGGGCGATCGCCCGCGAGTACCGCGCCACAGCGGCCGAATGCCGCGCCGTCATCTGGTCCCGCAGATCGAGCGTCCGCAGCATCGCGCTCAACATCCCGACCTGGAAGCTCGCCAGCTGATTCGACCGCACCTCCAATTCCTCCGCCCGCTCCTGGGAGACGAGCAGGGCGCCGAGCAGGTACTGGAAGGTGACGAGGACGATGCCGAACAGCGCGATCCCGGTCAGCCCGACCTGGATGTAGAGGTAGGCGACACCGACCGCCATCAACGCGGCCGCGAGCTCTGAAGGCAGCAGCGGCACCAGCGCCGTCCGAACCTTGTTCAAGAAGGAGCTGCGTTCGAGGTAGCACGCGTAGCCGGCGATCAAGGTGAAGTTGATCGCGAGCGCGAGGAGGAAGGCGCCGAAGACCAGCACGTAGAAGCTGAGGTCGGACTGCGAGATGCCGCCGGCCGTGACGGCCCAATGGAATGCGAGGCCCGTGACCAGCGGGAAGATCGCGTAGGTCACCAGGTTGTTGAGGAAGAAGTGGAAGGCGTTCCGCTGGTTGACCAGGGTGCCAACGACGATCGTGACGACGCCGATCACCGCGGCAGGGGGGCCGCCCAGCAAGACGATTGCGACGACGATCG
>DATBDU010000003.1:0-21396 GCA_036269775.1 Solirubrobacterales bacterium | reverse complement strand
TGGGCGATGACCGTCGGCCTCTTCGCGGCGCTGGCGATCGTCTTCGGCCCGGTCGTCCTTCCCTATTTGCTGATCCAGGCCGTGATCGGCTTCTCGCTGCTGGAGGTCGTCAACTACCTCGAGCACTACGGCCTGCGGCGCGACAAACGCGAGGACGGCCGCTACGAGCGCTGCCTGCCCGAGCACAGCTGGAACAGCAACAACGTCGCCTCCAACGTCCTGCTCTACCACCTGCAGCGCCACAGCGACCACCACGCCAACCCGACCCGCCGCTACCAGGCCCTGCGCCACGTCGAAGAAGCGCCGCAGCTGCCCACCGGCTACGCCGGGATGATCGTCCTCGCCTGGTTCCCGCCGCTGTGGCGGCGGGTGATGGACCCGCGCCTGCTCGATCACTTCGAAGGCGACGTCACCCGCGCCAACATCCAGCCGCGCCAGCGGGATCGGATCCTCGCCCGCTACGGTGCCGCGGCCGGGGCCCCCTCGTGAGCCGCTGGCGCTGCCCCGGTTGCGGCTACACCTACGACGAAGAGGCCGGGCATCCGCGCGAGGGCTTCCCGGCGGGGACGCCGTGGAGTCAGGTTCCCGACGACTGGGCCTGCCCCGACTGCGGGGTGCGCGACAAGGTCGACTTCGTGCCCGACGAGGACGCCGAGTGACCGCATCCGCTGCGACGATGGGGGGGATGGCGACCGCCCGAACCCCCTATCCCGAGGCGGCTCGGGAGCTGCTGCGCCAGACCCTGTTCGGCGCCGCCCGCGATCAGCTCGAGCAGCGCGCCTGGTCGGAGATAACGATGTCCGACATCGCCGCCAGCGCCGGGGTCAGCCGCCAGACGCTCTATAAGGAGTTCGGCAACCGCAACGAGTTTGGGCTTGCCTTCGTGATCCACGAGGGCGAGCGCTTCCTCGACGACGTCGAGGCCGCCGTTCTCCAGCACGTCGACGACCCCCGCGCCGCTGTCGGCGCCGCGCTCGAGCTGTTTCTGCGTACCGCCGGCGAGGACCCGCTGATCCGCATCATGCTCAGCGACGACGGCACCGGCGGCATGCTGCCCTTTGTCACCACCCAGGGCCTGCCGGTCGTGCAATGGGCGACCGCCCGGCTCGGCGCGACTATCGAGGAGGGTTGGCCGCAGGCCCCCAAGGCCGACGTCAACCTGCTCTCCGAATCGCTGGTCCGCCTCGCGATCAGCTACATCACCGGCCCCAGCGACACCCCCGACTCGACCGCCGCCGCGGTGGCGAGGTTGCTCGGGCCCTTCATCGATACCGCGTTGGGATCTAGTCCCTCCTAGCGCGCGCTGACCTCGGCGGTGCGCAGCGGTGCCTCGCCCTTGATCAGGTCGGCGGCGCGCTCGGCGATCGCGATCGTCGGCGCGTTGGTGTTGCCGCGCGGGACGACCGGCATCACCGAGGCGTCGACGACGCGGATCCCCTCCAGCTCCTGCACCCGCAGCTCGGTGTCGACGACCGAGCCGATCGCGCAGGTGCCGACCGGGTGGTAGATCGGGTAGGTGGTGCGGGCCACGTGGGCGCGCAGATCCTCCTCGGAGTCGCTTGCCGGCACCGTGAACGGCTCGGCGCAGTAGGGACGCATCGCCGGCTGGGCGCAGATCTCCTGGGCCAGCCTCACCGCCGCGATCGCCCGCGCCATGTCCCCCTCGGCGGCGTAGAAGCCGTTGCGGACGATCGGCTTGGCGGTCGGGTCTTTGGAGGCGAGCCGCACCGAACCGCGGGCACCCGGGGTCAGCAGGCAGGGGGAGACCCAGACCCCGTGCGCCTGTGGGTCGCCCATGCCCTCTTCGACGATGTGGATCGGCGCGACGTGGAACTGGGTGTCGGGTGCCTCGGCGCCGGGCCCGACTCTGGCAAAGCCGCCCGACTCGGCGAGGTTGGAGGCGAACGGCCCCGTCTGCGAGGCCATGAACTCTTCCAGCGCCGCCGGCTCCAGCGCCGTCAGCAGGCTCTCCGGCTCGGGCGTGGTCCAGACTTCGTAGGTCGCGGCGTGGTCGCTGAGGTTCTCGCCCACCGCCGGCTGGTCGAGCAGCAGCTCGATCTCGCGCATCGCCAGGTGCTCGGCCGGGCCGACGCCGGAGAGCATCAGCAGCTGTGGCGAGTTATAGGCGCCGCCGCAGAGGATCACCTCGCGCTCGGCCCGCAGCTCCTGGGCCTGGCCGAGCTGGCTGGCCTCGACGCCGACCGCGCGGCTGCCCTCGAAGAGGACGCGGTTGACGTGCATGTAGGGCAGCACGGTCAGGTTCGGCCGCTCGATCGCCGGGTGCAGGTAGGCGACGGCGGCGCTGGCCCGCATCCCGCCGCGCTGGGTCAACTGGTACATCCCGACCCCGTCCTGCTCGGCCCCGTTGAAGTCCTCGTTGCGAGCCAGGCCCGCTTCGACGCCGGCCTCGACGAAGGCGGGGGTGATCGTGTTGCCGGAGCGCTGGTTGGAGACCGGCAGCGGCCCGCCGATCCCGTGCCACTCCGAGGCGCCGCGCTCGTTGTCCTCGGCCTTGAGGAAGTAGGGGAAGAGGTCGTCCCATTCCCAGCCGCCCACGCCCCAGCCGTCGTAGTCGGCGCGGTTGCCGCGGATGTAGACCATCGCGTTGGTGGAGGAGGAGCCGCCGAGGACCTTGCCGCGGGGAAGCGGCAGGCGGCGACCGCCGCAGCCCGGTTCCGGGGCGCTGTCGTAGTCCCAGTCGACCTCGGTCCGGGCCAGCTGCAGGTAGCCGAGCGGGACGTGGATGTTCTCGTTGACGTCCGGCGGCCCGGCCTCCAGCAGCAGCACACTGACGTCCGGGTCCTCGGAGAGGCGCGCCGCAAGCACGCATCCGGCCGAGCCCGCTCCGACGATCACGTAGTCGTACATCGGACCTCCTCCTCGGTTGGGGCCGATCCCACTCGGCTCGCTCCAAAACAGCCTACCCGCGTTCCGCGGACTGCCGAACTATTCTCCAGCGATGCCCAGCGACGACCCGATCCGCGAACTTGAGGCCTGGATCGAGGAGGCGCGGGCGCGGGGGATCCCGGAGCCGGACTCGGTCGCGTTCGTCACCGTCGGCGACGGTGGGCGCCCCTCGGCCCGTACGGTGTTGCTCAAGCGCATCGAGGACGACGCCCTGCTCTTCACCTCGGCCCTCTGGACCCGCAAGGCGAAGGAGATCGAGGCCAACCCACGGGTCGCCCTGCTCTTCTACTGGCCAGCACTGGGCCGGCAGGTCCACGTCAGCGGCGAGGCGGTGCTCGCCGAGCGGGCCCTGGCCGAGGAGCTGTTCGCCGAGCGCGACCTGGCTCGTCAGCTGCAGACGGTCGTCTCCCGCCAGGGCGAGCCGATCGAGAACCTCGACGAGATCCGCGACCGACTCGCCCACCTGGTCGAAGTCCAGGAGACCGCTCCGGCCTGTCCTGAGGACTGGGGTGCCCTCCGCATCCGGCCCGAGGCGATCGAGCTCTGGAGCGAAGCCCCGGATCGCCTCCACGAGCGCCGCCTGTTCGAGCGCGAGGGAGCCAGCTGGAAGGTCACGCTGATAGCGCCGTAGACCTAATTGGCGTCGCCGGAGTCCGCTGTCGAGTCAGGACTCGTTGACGAACCCCAGTGGATCCCTGAGCATCGCCTCAATCCTCTGTCGCAGCCGGTGGGCTGGCGCTCTTCGTTGGTCTTTGGTTCCTATGCCGCGCATCGACGACACCGACTGTTCATATTCTCTGGTCAGGCTGCTGGGAACGACCGCCTTCGACTGCAACACTTCAAAGTTTCGTTCGAGTAACTCCACATTGAAGGCCCCGCCCCAGCTGGCTAAGAATTCGCGATATGCATCTGCGTACTTCTCGAACAGCAGCCGGTTCCAGTCGAGCTGCTGACTGACCTTCGCGCGCTTGCGCGAGAAGACCTCGGCCATACCGACTCCGGCCAACGTTCCAACGAGCGCGATAACTGCCCCTAGGATCGTAGGGGAGAGGAGTTCGTTGGATGGCCCTTGACACCAACAGATCACAGCTGAACTGACCTGCGGATTTGATCAAAAAGTACTTGCCGCTCAGACGGTTCGAGCAGAGCGGCCGCTGACGCCCAGCGCCTGAACTGCAGGACGCCGTCGGCCGACATCCCCAGACGAGACCCCATCTGCTCGGCAAGGCGTGCCGCAACGTCAGCAGGAATGTCGATGAAGCGCTCGAACAGCAGATAGACGAGCTCCTCTCGTACGGGCGGGGCGCACTCGTCGAGTATTCGGCTGAAGGTGATTCTCAACGCACGAAGCCGTTCATCGACGGGACCGATATCCACTGGAAGCCATTGCGAGTGGGATCGCTCGGCGAAGGTGTTCATAGCCCGCATATAACGACGCTCACGACTACGCCAAGCCTGAAGGGCCACGCTAAGCGCTCCGGCTGCCACCAGGACACCAATCAGGCTCGTCGCAACAGTGGGTACGGCCAGCCTGACGAGGCCGCCCACGATCAGCCCCGTCACCAGGACCGCGGAGGTGACGACGCTGATCGCCACGGCGACGACGACGTACTCGCGTGACCGCAGGGGGGTCTCGGCGAGGAGCTCTGACCCATATGCAACGGGCTCTGCCACCCGCCTGAGTTGAGCGAGCCGCTCTTCCAGGCCGCTTACCTGGGATGCGGTCTCGGTCGTTCGCAGCAGATCCTCTTTCAGGCGCACATTCTCGGTCAGGAGGCCTCCACACCGTTCTTGCACGGCCTTGTCGAATTCACTCTGCAGGAGATCTCTCTGCTCCCCGAGATCGCCGATCTGCCCACGGGCTTGCTCGAGAGCTGCCCGGGCAAGCCGAGTGGGCACGTGAGAGCGCGCCCCGGCGGCGGTGAGAGCGAGCACCGCCAATGCCGTGTGCTCGACGGTCGATGGCGATTCGGGATGCTCGGGCCAGCCCCCGTCGTCATTCTGCTGCTCAAGGAGCGCATCCTCCAGCTGTGCGATCAGCCAGTAGTCGCAACGCTCGTAGCCAGCGATCGCCAGCAGGGTGATCGATACAACGAATACGTCGGGTACTTCCTCCGCTTTCTCGATGTCCCTGATCTGAGAGGCGAGAAAATTAAAGGCATCGTGCTGAACGCCGAGGCCGCCGTCCAGGGATGCATGGCTCAGCGCCATCAGTGCGGTGGCGGTAGCGGTGAGGGTGCCCCTATTCCCCCGGACGGCGGACCAGCTTCCGTCGCCATTCTGGGTGGAGATCAGTCGTTGCCAGCCTGTTTCTGCGTCGCCTCGGTCGATCAGGCCCGCCGACCATGCCGTAGCGATGAGGGCGGCCAACCGCGCGGTCGTCCCCATGCGCTCGTCGCTGACCAGTCGACGGATGTGCTGCTTCGCGCGCTTCGAGAGCTGCTTCCGCAGCTCCTGCTCGTGAGGCAGGGCATCCTTGATCAACTCGATCACGTCGATCAACGGGTCGACGCCCAGGCCGTTGACCTGGGCGCGGTACTTCTCGAGAAAGAAGGCGGTGCTGTTGCCAATCAGCCAGGCGTCGGTCGCAGTTCGCAGCGCGGCAACGGCCATGGCGGACGAATGACGGTCCAGCGCAGCGCCGGGGTACAGACCCCAGACGTTGCTGTGCTGTGCGGACTCTAGGAATTTCACAGCCCGATCGAGTCGCTTATCGGGCAGAGCGACCGTCCGAGCCTGAAGAGCCTCGTTCCAGCGAGCAGCCTCGTCGACGATAAGGGGGGAGCCTCCGTCGGCGCTGGCGGTCATTGCTCCTCCAGCGCGATTCGAAGTGCGTAGAAGTGGACGCGATTGGTGACGCGAAACACGTTTTCATTCCGAGCGAGGCCTGAGAACTTGTTACATACCGCATCCAGTTGGCTATTTATACCGTTGGTTATCATCGTCAGCGTCACACTGTCGACCTTGGCTTGGATCCGCTGTGCCAGCTGCCGGTCGGTTGCCTCGCCGTCGAGATCCAAGAGTGCTTTCAAAAGGCTGCGGACGGACATCGAGAGTTCCTCGATGAGCATTCCTGCCTGTGCAACCTCAGCTGAGTGATGCTCTCGGACGACCTCGTCAAGGAGAGATGCCGGGGCGCGGGGTAATCCGGTCCCATGGGCTCTAGCGTAAACTTTCTGGCTGTAGCGGATGATCTCCCTTGGCACACGGTCGGCCAGCTGAATGATCTCGTAGCTCAGGTTGTTTTCAAACGAGATGGCATTGTTGACCAGCCGCCGATCGATGCATTGCTTTGCCTCGTTGTCGTCTGCAAAAGGACCCATCTCGATTTCGGTGGTGTACAGGCGACTTGCACCAATATCTCCGCCGGCGTCAGCCGCAATTTCCTCGAGACGGGCCCTGCCGTCTTTTTTCAGGCTGGCTTTGACGGTAGGTAGTCGCAGGGAGATGATCGCCATCACATGCGTCTGTGCCTCGAATGCGGTCTTTATGGACGACAGCGCCTCCGGCTGCAGCCACTGTGCCTCGTCGACGCAGACGACTATGCCCGAGGCATCCGCATCCTTGGCCACGCTCCATAGGGTGGAAAGGTCCTTTCGGACCCGGTCGGGATCGAGGCTTTGCGACTTGACTTGCCGAAACAGGGTGGAGCTGTCCCCCTTTTCCCAGTCGGCGCCGGTCTTGAGCTTCTCCGGGACGCCCTTGCCCCACTCTTCGAGTGCCGTGGCTATAGCCCAGAGGATTCCCTTGACCTGCTCGACAGCCTTTCCTTTTTCCGGGACATTGGTGAGCACCCCGACGAAGCCTCGGTCGCGAGCGGTGGTGACGAGGCGATCCAGATAGGACGTCTTGCCTGCGCCATGCAGCCCGGCTACGAAGGCGTGGTTAGCGATCCCACCCTCGAGGCCGTCGAGGTTTGCTTGGAACTGGCGAAACTCCTCCTCCCGTCCCACGAAATACTCGCCCGCAGTCTGCTCGGAAAAGGGGTTGTTTCGCTTTTGAAGCGTGTCCGTAGTTGCGTGATCCATGATCCCCGCACGAATTCGCCGCCTTTGCGGGCGATCTCTGCTCTGGCGGCGGCTCCCGCCAGAACGGCCCCTGCCCCCTCCACCGCGGAGGCCTATTCTAGAGAAATCTACTTAATAAAGAAACACAGACAAAAAACCAAGATGTAGGTCGCAGTCCGTCGCTGGCCACCCGTCTTCCTACAAGCCATCTATCGCTATGCCGTGCGGCGCGAACTCGCGCCAGTCAATCCGACTCGCGATGTTGAGCTACCGGTGGCGCGAGGACACCGCGAGCGGATCGCGACCGCCGTCGAAGCGGGGCGGCTCGACCGTGCCCGATGCCGACCGGCTGATCTGGGCAACCGCCTTCTACGCCGGATTACGGCGCGGCGAGCTACAGGCCCTGCGGCGGTCTGACATCGACTCAGCCGCGCGGAGATCAGCGTTCACCTCATGGGATCAGCCATGAGGGACCGATCGCGCCGAAGTCGAAGGCCGGCATCCGCACCGTGCCAATACTCGGGGTGCTGCGCCAGCGCCTTGGCCTGCGCGGTTTGGTGGCTAGCTCGGATTTGGTGTTCAAGCGAGACCGGGGTGGAGGCCCGTTCGACCCGAAGACGATTAACGACCGGGCCAAGCGCGCCTGGGCGGTAGCCAACGAGCGCGAGGTCGCGCTTGCGACGCGCGAGGAGCGCGAGCCCGAGCTGCTCCAGCCGATCCGCTCCACGAGTGCCGCCACACCTTCGCGTCGCTGCTGATCGACGCTGGAGTCAATCCCAAGGCGATTCAGGAGTTCATGGGGCACGCGACCATCGAGGAGACCTTCTCACGCTACGGGCACCTGATGCCGGGCACGCGCAATCAGGCCAGGGAATTGGTCGATGCCTATGTGGACGTCGCCACCGCGACCGAGCGCGTGCCACGGCACCGCCACGAGCGTCGATAGGTTCAACCGATGCCGACCCACGCTGGGGAATCTGTTCGTCTTGCTGCACATGATCCGCAAGACGAGCAAGACCGTTCCTCGTGCAGAGATCGAGGTCGCCAAGGAGCGCTGGCAGACTTCAAAGCTCGGATGGAGGCCCCGGCCTCGCAAGCGGCCCGCGCGGCGGGCGGGGATGCTCCTTGATTCCGTCCGATGGACTTAGCAGTTTTGCTAAATTGACTACCTGACGAGTCAAGGGAATCGGACGGAACATGGCGCGTAAGAACGACTCATCGATTGGAAGCTCACACGCTGAGGGCATGGAGAAGCGGGCTCGGAAGAGCGCCGCTTACAGGGCTGCCCTCGAAGAGCAGAAGCCTTATGAGGATTTCGCGCGGCTGGTGATCCAGAAGCGGATGCAACTCGACCTCACTCAGGAGGAGCTGGCTAAGAGAATGGGGACGAGCCACTCCGTCGTCTCTCGCCTGGAGAGCGGTCAGCACCGATTCAGCTTCGCGACGATGCGCAAGCTCGCTAAGGCGCTCGACACCCACCTCATCTACGGCTTTCAGGACGAGGCACCGAGTTCGAAGTCTCGGCGCACGCCGAAGCGCGAGCTGATCGTCTCGGCCTGAGAGTTCTCTGGTGGCTGCCTCTGCATTGGTGAGTCAGGCCCGCACCGGAATTGTCCGGGGCTGCCCATGACGATTTTGCTCTACGACAACCCGGTTTCCGGCAACTGCTACAAGGTTCGACTGATCCTCAGCCTGCTCGGCATTGATTTCGAGCGCCGGGAGCTTTCGGTTGTCGAGCACTCGAATCGGGCTGAGGTGCTTGGAGGGCTCAGTCCTTCGCTCAACGTGCCGACGGTGGTGCTCGAAGACGGTCGCCCGCTGGGCGAGTCGAACGCGATTCTCTGGTACTTCGCCGACGGTAGTCGCTACCTGCCCAAAGACCCCTACGAGCGTGCCCAGGTGCTGCAATGGATGTTCTTCGAGCAGTACAAGCACGAGCCGGCGATCGCGGTGCTCCGCTTCTGGGTCGCGTTCTCCGAGGACTCACATCCGGCAGCGGATATCGAAGCTAAGCAAGTGGCTGGTCATGCAGCGCTAAAGGCAATGGAGCGACACCTCAGCGACCATGAGTTCTTCGTCGGAGAGACCTTTACGATCGCCGACATTGCGCTCTACGCCTATACCCATGCGGCGCCCGAAGGTGGCTTCGATCTCAAGCCGTATCCGGCAGTGCGTGCATGGCTGAAGCGAATCGCCGCTCAGCCTGGACTCGTTCCGATCACCGCTTGAGCTGCGCCATCGGTGTCTGACTGGCGCACCACGGGTCTAAGGCTCCTGCGCAAAAGATCTGCAAAAACAGAAAACCCCCGGCTAGCGGGGGCTTTCCGATGCGGCTGAATGGAGTCGAACCATCACGGGTGTTTCCACCCACAAGGCCCTCAACCTTGCGCGTCTACCAGTTCCGCCACAGCCGCTCGAGGGCGGCCGATTCTAGATGTTCGGGGGCTGGGGGAGCCGGCGGCTTGAAAGCATCCGAATTGGGCGATAGCCTGCGAACAGGTGTTCGAATGTGCTTTGTGCCCGGCAAATGGGAGAAACTAGGGGCTGACAATGGTTGACCTTGACCTGACCAAAAGGCAGAAGGAGATCTTCGACTTCATCCGCAAATACGCGGCGAAGACGGGGTATCCGCCGACCGTGCGGGAGATCGGCAAAGCGGTGGGGCTGCACTCCTCCTCGACGGTGCATGCGCACCTGGCGAACCTGGAGAAGATCGGCTTGCTGCGTCGCGATCCGTCGAAACCGCGGGCGATCGAGCTGCTCTTCGACAAGGCCAAGCGGACGATCCGGCCGGGCAGTGGGTTGCCACTGGTCGGTCAGGTGGCCGCCGGTGCGCCGATCCTCGCCGAGGAGAACATCGAGGAGTACATCGAGATTCCCGACGTGATCGGCGGAGAGGACGGCGACTACATCCTCCAGATCCGCGGCGAAAGCATGAAGAACGCCGGCATCCTTGATGGCGACTACGTGATCGTGCGTCCCAGCGACGATGCCGTCGATGGCGAAATAGTCGTCGCCCTGATCGGCGAAGAGGCGACGGTGAAGCGGATCTACCGCGAGAAGGACCACATCCGTCTGCAGCCGGAGAACGAGGAAATGGAACCGATCCTCACCACCGAAGCAAAGGTTCTCGGCACCGTCATCGGCGTCTTTAGAAGCGTCTGACGAGGTTCAGGCGCCTGGGGCCGTCAGGGCCAGCGGCCGGACTCGATCAGCTTCTTGTAGCCCCGCTGGCGACGGCGGGCGTCCCACATCACCGCCGGCAGCAGCCGGATCGCCAGGCGTGGGAATAGGTCGAAGACCCGCAGCAGCGGACCGCGCCAGCGCGGCAGGACGAGGATCGGGCGGGGGCGCTCGGTCAGCTTGCCCACCTCAGTCGCGACCGTCGCCGGCGTCAGCAGCTGGCCGGAGAAGGAGCCGGCGGCGTCGGGGTCGTCGAGCTTGTCCTCGAGCATCGGCGTCCAGATGCCGTCGGGGCAGACCGCCGAGACGTCGATGCCCGTGTGGCCCGCCCGGCGCAGATCGAAGAGGGTGCCGAGGGTGAAGGCCATCGCCGCGTGCTTGCTCGCCGCGTAGGCGACCTCGCCCGGCGCGGCGACGATGCCGGCGAGCGAGATTACGTTGATGACATGGCCGCGGCCGGCCGGCACCATCCGCTCCAGGGCCGCCACGGTGCCGTTCATAGTGCCGGTGGCGTTGATCGCGAGCATCGCGCCGCGGGTCGACTCGTCCTGCTCCCAGGAGAGCCCGGTGGCGAGGATGCCGGCGTTGTTGACCCAGAGGTCCAGCGACCCGGCCTCTGCAGCCACCGCGGTGGCTAGTGTCCGGCAGGCCGCCTCGTCGCGAACGTCCAGGGCCCGCGCTCTGGCGCCCTCACCGACCTCGTCGGCCGTGCGCGCGGCGGCATCGACATCGACGTCGGTCGCCCAGACTGCGAAGCCACGCGCTGCCAGCTCGGTTGCGATCGCGCGGCCGAGCCCTCCTCCGGCGCCGGTGACGACAGCGGTTCGCATCCTCGCCACCATATCCCGCCTTCGCTTGGCCGATTTGAGCTCGAGGGCTACCATCGATGGGCGGGCCGAGCGGACCGCGGGGGGAGAGAAAACCCCTCGAGGAAAGTCCGGACACCACAGGGCAGGGCGGTGGGTAACGCCCACCCGGGGAAACCCGCGGGAAAGTGCCACAGAAATACACAGCCGATGGCGCGGCCACACGTGAGTCGCGTACAGGCAACGGTGAAATGGTGCGGTAAGAGCGCACCGGCGTCGCGGTGACGCGGCGGCCAGGCAAACCCCGCCCGGTGCAAGGCCAAGCAGGACCGTCGACCCGGCCCGGCGAGGTCCAGGTAGGCCGCATAGATAGATGGCCGCTCAAGACAGGATCCGGCTTACAGGCCCGCTAACGGAAAGGCTCCCGAAAGGGGGCCTTTCCCATCCCTGCACAAAATTCTGTCTTAGCCTTTGCTAACCTGCCGCCAACTTCCGCTGAATCTCCGCCTACATACCGCGGGGAGCGGGGGACCCAATTAGTGGGGGCGAATCGCCGGCATCAGCCGCGTAGCGCAGCTCTTTCAGCGCGAGCCCGACAGCTAACCCCGTAAGCGTTGGAAAGAGCCATGCAGCCAAGTGGAAACCGCCTTGCGCGGAAAAGAGATTCGCGAGCCGCGTTCGGATTCGAGCGGCGTTTCGCGCAGCCTCTGGGCTGGGCCGTCACGCTTGCCGCCCTTGCGATCCTCGCCTTCGGCGCCGGCCCCGCGCAGGCGTCCCCTGGCGGCGCCTCCCCGGTCGCCAGCGCGCCGGCAGGACAGGACCTCGTCTTCAGCCCCTTCCGCAGCGCCGGCGCCAGCTGGTACGGGCCCGGCCTCTATGGCAACAAAACGGCCTGTGGGCAAACTCTGCGGGCGACCACGATCGGGGTTGCCCATCGCAACCTGCCCTGCGGAACCATGGTCAAGTTCGTCTACCAGGGGCATGCGGTGGTGGCTCCCGTGATCGACCGCGGGCCCTACGTCAAAGGCCGCGCCTGGGACCTGACCGCCGCCGCCAGCGAAGCCCTTGGGCTCGAAGGCGTGGGAATGGTGCGCTACGCGGTCGCCGTCAGTTACGCCCGCAGCGCCGCCACGCCCTGAGTCCGGCCGCCGCGATCTCCGCCGCTGCGGCTAATCTCCCCTGCTCAGGCATTATTTCTACGAGAGGAGCACGGGTATGTCGAGGTCTTCGCATGGAGCATTCGCCGCGGGCGCGCCGCGGAGAGGTCGCTGGCTGACGCTGGCGCTGGTGTTGGGCTCCCTCGCGACCTTGACCGCGGTCCTCGCCGGCCCCAGCCTCGCCAAGGTCCCCAGCACCCAGGTCGTGCTCGGCCAGACCTCGACCGTGCCGGACCCGTCCTGTCCCGGGCTCCCCTGCCAGGCGATCGGCAGCGTCACCGGCTTCCAGGTCAGCAACGGCCAGGCGCGTTCGCCCTTCCTGGTCACGCACGACGGCACGATCAAGGCCTGGACCCTGACCCTGGCGCAGCCGACCGACAAGCAGCGCTCCTTCTTCAACGGCTTCTTCGGCACCCCGCCGGAGGCGCGCCTGGCGATCCTGCGACGCGTGCCGGGCACCAACCCGCCGCGTTACAACCTGCGCAGCCAGGGCTCGATCAAGGTCCTCACCCCGTACTTTGGGCAGACGGTCAAATTCGGCTCCTCTCTGGAAGTCGAAAAGGGCGACATCGTCGGCATCACCGTGCCCACCTGGGCCCCCGCTTTCGCTCAGGAACTCGACGCCAAAGAGGTTTGGCGCGCCAGCCGCGCCCCTGGCACCTGCACCAGCTCCACTGACATCCGCCAGGGCCAGCCCCTGGAGAAGGTCGGCACTCGTGCCACCTTCGGCTGCCGCTACTCAACCGCCCGACTGCTGTACACGGCGACCCTCGTAGAGGGTTAGCTCCGGCGCTCTGCGAACGACGCGGAGAGGGGGTCCTGCGGGCGGGCCAAACTGGGTCCGTTCTCGGACCCCCTCTCCGCGTCGCCCACGGAACCTGAGCCTTCGCTCGGAAGGCACCCAGCCATAGCGTGAGGGCCGGGTTCCCGGGCCTAGCGATCTTGCTGGCGGCGATTGTGGGGGAAGGGGTCGTGTGCCCGTCCCACAAGCGGCGTCCCTGATTTTCGCCCCACCCGACTCAGCGAAAGAGGCGCGAACTTCCCGGCGAAAATCCCAGCGCAGTGGGAGGGGCACACGACCCCTCCCACGCCTTACGCAGCCGAAGGAAGAACCCGTGGCGTCGCTTGGTCTTTGGGCAGAGCCGCTGCGCTCGCGATCAAGCTCTGGAACTCATTCAGGGCGAGGTGCCCGACCGCCTCGAGAATCTCCTCGTCGCTCCAGCCCAGCTCCCGCGCCTCCTCGTGCAGGTGGAGCGGGGGAGGCCCGTCGGCGTCGAGTGCCTCCTTGAGGAAGGCGAGCAGGCCCGCCTCCTTCGGATCGGCGGAGTTGAAGCTGCGGGCCCGGGAGACCTCGTCGAGGCCGAGTCCGGCCCGTCGCGCCGACTTCGCGTGCTGGGCGATGCTGTAGTTGTCCTCACGGTGCTCGGCGACCGCCAGGGCGATCCGCTCGCGGGTTGCCTGCGGCAGGACGCCACCGCGCAGCTCAGAACGCATGCGGGTGTAGGCGCGAAGGACGGCGGGAGAGCCGGCCAGCACGCCAACGAACTTGGTCACCGCGCCGCCAGCGGCCTGGATGGTCTTGATCAGCGGAGCGCTCTCGTCGGGAGCGGTCAGCTCGTCGTGGATCTGGAATCTGGAAACATCGGTTTTGACCGTCACGGGCTTCTCATCTCTGGCTCTGCTGAGGCGAATTTCGCTTTACAGAGCCTTTACGTGGCCTTTACTTTACTTTGAGCCGCTTACTTACTAGGAGTAAGTTATACCTGCTTTCGGTCGTCTTCGCAAGCCGCTCCGACCCGGCCAAGACTGCGGCCTCTGTACCCGCTATACGGCGTTCTGCACCCGGTCGGTTCATTCGCCTATCGTTGCCCCCTTCTTGCGGACAAGCCGAGGAGGCCGGAATGGCAGAGCAACCCAGTAGCGCCGCTGACGTCATCGAGATCGTCAAGCAGAACGACGTCCGTTTCGTCCGCCTCTGGTTCACCGACGTGCTTGGCCAGCTGAAGAGCTTCTCGATCAACGCCGCCGAGCTCGAGGACGCCTTCGACGGCGGCATGGGCTTCGATGGCTCCTCGATAACCGGCTTCAATCCGATCGAGGAGTCGGACATGATCGCTATGCCGGACCCCTCGACCTTCGCGCTGATTCCCTGGCGTCCCGAGAACGAGAACGCGGTGGCGCGGATGTTCTGCGACATCCGCGTGCCCGGCGGTGGCCCCTACGAGGGCGACCCGCGCTGGATCCTGCAGCGGGCGATGAAACGGGCGGAAGAGATGGGCTTCGACGCCTACAACATCGGCCCCGAGCTGGAGTTCTTCTACTTCCGCTCCGCCAAGCCCGAGAGCGGCATCCCGGAGGTGCTCGACGAGGGCGGCTACTTCGACCTGACCACGCTCGACGCCGGCTCCGACGTGCGCCGTGACACGGTCCTGGCCCTGGAGAAAATGGGCATCCACGTCGAGTACACCCACCACGAGGTCGGCCCCTCCCAACACGAGGTCGACATGCGCTACAAGAACGCGCTCGAGATGGCCGACGACTGCATGACTTACCGGATCGTGGTCAAGGAGTACGCGATGAAATACGGCTGGCACGCCAGCTTCATGCCGAAGCCGCTGTTCGGCGAGAACGGCTCCGGGATGCACGTCCACCAGTCGCTCGCCAAGGACGGCAAGAACGCCTTCTACGACGAGGACGATCCTTATTACCTGTCGGCGACCGCGAAGTCGTTCATCGCCGGTCAGCTCAAGCACGCGCGCGAGATCTCGCCACTCTTCGCCCAGTGGGTCAACTCCTACAAGCGACTCGTCCCCGGTTACGAGGCACCGGTCTACCTGGCCTGGTCGCGGCGCAACCGCTCGGCGCTGATCCGGGTGCCGCTCTACCACCCCGGCCAGGAGGGCGCGACCCGGGCCGAGCTGCGCTGTCCCGACCCCGCCGCCAACCCCTACCTCTGCTTCGCCGGCATGCTGCAGGCGGGGCTGGAGGGGGTCGAGAAGGGCTACGAGCTGCCGGAGCCGATGGAGCAGAACCTCTACCACCTCTCCCAGGAGGAGCTCTCCCACCAGGGCATCGAGCAGCTGCCGGCGACGCTGGGCGAGGCGATCGAGGTTGCCGCCGACTCGGAGCTGGTCCTGCGAACCCTGGGCGAGCACACCTTCCGCCGCTTCGTCGAGATCAAGCGCCAGGAATGGGACGACTACCGGGTCCAGGTCACCCCCTTCGAGATCGAAAACTTCCTGCCGATCCTCTAGGGCGTCGTGCCGCGGCTCCACGTCCTCCGCGTCTTCACCGGCGAGGACGGCCGCTTCGGCAACCCGCTCGGCGTCTTCCTCGATGGCCCGGCGGTGCCGGCCGACCGTCGCCAGACGGTGGCCACCGCTCTTGGTTTCTCGGAGACCGTCTTCGTCGACGACCTCGAGGCCGCTGCTTGCCGCATCTTCACGCCGGGGTTGGAGCTGTCCTTCGCCGGTCACCCGATGGTCGGCACCGCCTGGCTGCTGGAGCATGAGGGGCGCTCCGCCGCTGCACTGCAGCCGCCCGCGGGCGAGATCGAGGTGCGTCGTGAGGGCGAACTGACCTTCGTCGCCGCCCGCGCCGAGTGGTCGCCGCCATGGAAGCTGATCCGACTGGAGCAGGCGGCCGCGGTTGAGAGCCTGGTCGATCCGGCGCCGAAGGACGGCCTGCTGCCCTACTACTGGTCCTGGGAGGACGAGGCGGCGGGGACCGTCCGCTCGCGCTGTTTTTCACTCGAGGACATCGGTGAGGACGAGGCCACCGGCTCGGCCGCGATCATGCTCTGCGCTCAGTTGGGGCGGGAGCTGACGATCAGCCAGGGCGAGGGGTCGCTGCTGTACGCCCGGCCGCTGGCTGAGGATCGCGCCGAGGTCGGTGGCCGCGTCGTCCTCGACGAGGTGCGCGAGCTCGTCGTTTGACGACTTTGCCCGGCTATGACCGGGTCAACTCGTCAACCGGCTGCGTGGCGGGGGGTTTGCCGTGGGCCAGCGCCGAGGGCCACCAGAACCTGTCGCCAAGGCTGAGGGCGATCGCGGGAACGAGGATGCTGCGGACCAGGAAGGTGTCCAGCAGGACGCCGAAGGCGACCACGAAGCCAAGCTCGGTGAGGAAGGTGAGGGGGAGGACGGCGAGCACCGCGAAGGTGCCGGCGAGGACGATCCCGGCACTGGTGATGACGCCTCCGGTGACCGCCAACGCCCGCAGCATGCCCTGTTCGGAGCCGTGCTTTTCCGTCTCCTCACGGGCGCGGGCGACGAGGAAGATGTTGTAGTCGACCCCGAGCGCGACCAGGAAGACGAAGGCGAAGAGCGGTAACGACGGGTCTGAGCCGGGAAAGCCGAAGATCAGGTCGAAGGCGAAGTAGCCGACGCCGAGCGCCGCCAGGAAGCTGACGATCACCGTGCCGATCAGAACCAGTGGCGCGACGATCGAGCGCAGCAGCACCATCAGGATCAGGAAGACGACGAGGAGGATGATCGGCGGGATCACGATCGAGTCCCAGCCGGCCGCATCGCGGACGTCGAATTCGACCGCCGTCGGCCCGCCGACGAGGGTGCCCGGCGCCACGCCGTGCGCCGCGTCGCGGATCGGTTCGACCAGGTCGAAGGCCTCGGTCGAGTAGGGGCCGGGTTCGAGGGTGGCCTGGACCAGGGTCCCCGGCGGGCCCTCGGCGACAGGCTGGGACACTGCCTCGACACCGCTCACCCTCGCCACCGATTCCCTGACGGCCTCGACGTCGGCGCGATCCGGGACGATGACGTCGGTCAGCGCGGTCGTCCCCGAGGGGAAGCTCTTCTCCAGCAGGTTCTGCCCTTCCACCGACTCAACTTCGGTGCGATAGCTGTCTTCGCTGGTCAGTTCGGTCGAGAAGAAGGCGAAGCCGCAGCAGAAGATCAGCAGGACGCCAAGCGAGCCGAGCATGATCCGCCGCGGCGAGATGGCGACGCGCTCGCCGACCCGGGACCAGAAGCCGTGCGTGGCGTCGCTGGCGTGCTCGAGCCGGTGGCGGCGCATCTCATACGGCGTGAACACCGCTCGGTCGAGCGGCCCGACGATCAGCGAGGGGATCCGCCTGCCGCTGAGGATGCGGAGGATCCAGTTGAGCAGCACCAACGGCAGCAGCACCAGCACCAGCAGGCAGGCGAGGATCACGCGGGCCAGCGCGCCGGCGCCGGAGCCATCGACGATCCGCTCGCGGGCGCGGTCGGAGACCAACTGGGCGGCGGGCGCCGTCTCCGGCGTGTGCGGGACGAAAGGCCAGAAGGCGCGGCGGCCGAAGATCGTCAGCAGCGCCGGCAACAGGGTCAGCATCGAGAGCGCCGCGCAGGCGATGCCGATCGCGGCGATCGGTCCCAGGCCGGAGGTGCCGTTGACCTTGGCGATCATCAGGCAGAGCAGCGCCGCGATCACCGTCAGGGCCGAGGCGAAGATCGCCGGCCCAGCCGATTCGAGCGCGGTGCGCATCGCCTCGTACTTGTCGGCGGTGTGGTGGAGCTCCTCGCGGTAGCGGGCGACCAGCAGCAGCGCGTAGTCGGTCCCCGCGCCCAGCACCAGGACCGACATGATCGAACTGGACTGCCCATTGATCGTCACCCCCAGCTCCGAGACGCCGTAGCCGATCGAGCGGGAGAGGATCTCGGCGAAGATCACCGCGGCGAGCGGGATGAAGAAGAACATCGGCGAGCGGTAGATGACGATCAGCAGGAAGATCACCAGGCTGACCGCGGCCAGCAGCAGGGTGCCGTTGATGCCTTCGAAGACTTCGATCGCATCGGCCGAGAAGCCGGCGCCGCCGGTGATCTTTACCTCGAGGCCGCCGCCGGGGTCGGAGATTTCGCCGCGCCAGAACTTGACGGGATCGAGGATCCGGTCGCCCTCGCCGTTGCCCTTGATGTAGGCGGTGACGATCGCCGCCTTGCCGTCCTTGGAGCAGATCGGCCCGACGAAGGGCGCGTAGTCGCCGGGCTGGCCGGGGATCGTGGTGGTCGGCGTGCCGCAGCCCGGGGGCAGGTTCCCTGCTCCTTCAGGGGTCTCCCGAGTGTCCTGGCGCTTGCCGCCGGCCGCCGCGGTGGCGCCGTCCGGGACGACCCCCGGGAAGCGCTCCGCGGTCATCTTTTCGACGTCTTCGCGGAGCGTGCGCTGATCGGCGGCGGTCAGCCCGGCCTCGCGGCGGAAGATGATCACGGCGGGGGCGATTTCGCCGTTCTGCAGGGACTCGGTGGCGGTCAGGGCCTTGGTCGATTCGGCGCTCCCCGGCAGGTAGGAGGTCGCCTCGTTGCTTTCGGCGTCTTCGAACTTGCCCGGCAGGTTGGCGGGGCCGGCGGCGATGAAGATGCCTAGGAACCAGAGCGCGAAGACGACCCACTTGGCCCGGCGGCCTGCTGGGAAGGTGAAGAAGGACCCAGACACTGCGGCCATCCTTGCAAAGGCCCCGGCCGGCGGGGCCTGTCGTGGCGGCATCCCCCACGGTGCTCGGCGCTCCGCGCCTCCGCGCCGCGGGGGACCCCCGCCCGCACGCCACCCGCCGGAGGAGCGCTTACAAGAGGGCGGCCAGCTCCGTTGCGCTGGTTACGGGCTGCTGGCAGGCGAAGTGCTCGCAGACGTAGGCGGCGGGACGGCCTTCGACGAGCGTGCGCTGACTCAGGAGGGACGGATGGTTGCTGTCCTCGGGGCCGCCGGCGAGGACCAGGTGGGGGCGGAAGTCGGCTCGCACGATGGCGGCCAGCTCGTCGAGGTCGTCGCCGACCAGCGCCACCTCTTTGGTCGGGGAGAGATGGAAGTCGAGGGCCCTGAGCAGGTGGGCGAAGGACTCGGGGTGCTCGGTGGCGGTTTTGGCAAAGAGGGCGAAGACGCCCTCGGCCTGACGCTCGTAGCCGCGCTCTCCCGTCAGCGCCGCGAGGCGCAGCAGGCCCAGGGCGGCGGAGCTGTTGCCGGAGGGGATCGGGTGGTCGCCGATCTCCTTGCGGCGGGCGATCAGCTCCTCGTGATCGGCGGCGGTGGAGAAGAAGCCGCCGCGCTCGGGGTCGCCGAAGCGGGCGATCGTTTCGTCGGCGAGGGAGTGGGCGCGCTCGAACCAGCGCGGCTCGAAGCTCGACTCGTACAGCGTCAGCAGCGCCTCGAGCAGGAAGGCATGGTCCTCCAGGTAGGCCTTGAGGCGGGCGTCGCCGTCCTTGTAGGTGCGCAGCAGCTGGCCGGCGTCGTCGCTGAGCGAGCCGAGGACGAAGTCGGCGCACTGGCGGGCGGCGTCGAGGTAGTCGTCGCGGCCGAGCACGGCGCCGGCCTCGGCCAGGGCGGCGATCGCCAACGCGTTCCACGAAGTCAGCCGCTTGTCGTCGAGCCCCGGCCAGACCCGCTTGGCGCGGGCCTCGTAGAGGGCCTGGCGGGCCGCGGCGAGACCCGCGGGCTCGGGCGCGCCGACTCCGCCGGCCAGGTGGAGGATGTTGGCGCCCTCGAAGTTGCCGCGCTCGCTGACCCCGTAGAACTCGATCACAGCCTCGGCCGCCTCGCCGAGCACCGCGCGAATCTGCGCCGGCGTCCAGACGTAGAAGCGGCCCTCCTCGCCCTCCGAATCGGCGTCGAGGGCCGAGAAGAAGCCGCCCTCGGGGCCCCGCATCTCTTTCAGCATCCAGTCCAGCGTCTCCTCGCAGACGCGGCGGTAGCGCTGGTGGCCGAATAGCTGCCAGCCGTGCAGGTAGGCGCGGGCCAGCAGGGCGTTGTCGTAGAGCATCTTCTCGAAGTGGGGGACGAGCCAATCGGCGTCGACCGAGTAGCGGGCGAAGCCGCCGCCGACCTGGTCGTAGATGCCGCCGGCTGCCATCGCGTCGAGCGTGCGCTCGACGACCTCGCGCTCGCCGCGGGCCAGCAGCAGCTCCAGGGCCGAAGCCGGCGGGAACTTGGGAGCGCCGCCGAAGCCGCCGCGCTCGCGGTCGGCGGCGGCCCGCAGCCGCGTCGTCGCTTCCTCAAGCTGAGCCGCCTCGGGCGGCTCCGGGTTCGGCTCGACCAGGCCGATCGCGCCCAGCCGCGCCCGGGTGCCGGCGGCGCGTTCGCGGATCTCCTCACGTTTGCGCTCGAAGGCGTCGACGACCGCTTCCATCACCATCCGGAAGCTCGGCATGCCGCGGCTCTCGTCTGGCGGGAAGTAGGTGCCGCCGTAGAAGGGCACGCCCTCGGGGTCGAGGAAGACCGTCATCGGCCAGCCGCCCTGGCCGCTCATCGCCTGCACCGCCTCCATGTAGATCGCGTCGACGTCGGGGCGCTCCTCGCGGTCGACCTTGATGCAGACGAAGTTCTCGTTCATGAAGGCCGCGGTGGCCTCGTCCTCGAAGGACTCGCGCTCCATCACGTGGCACCAGTGGCAGGCGGAGTAGCCGACCGAGAGCAGGATCGGGCGATCCTCCTCGCGCGCCCGGCCCAGCGCCTCCTCTCCCCAGGGGTACCAGTCGACGGGGTTGTCGCGGTGCTGGAGCAGGTAGGGGCTGGTCTCCTGCGCGAGCCGGTTGGGCATGGAGCCCAGCCTACTGAGGGCGAGATCTCCGCCAGCGAGGGGCCGGAGGCTCACTATTCGCACCCCGGGGGTCGCCGAAAGTTGGTCGAGATCCCAAAATCCGCCATTGAAGTTGGGCAGTGTGGAGCGGAAAGGTCTACCTTTCCCGAGTGGCAAACGAGCGACTGCCTGTCCAGGGGGAGCCGGCCATCGAAGCCGTGCTCGAGAAGCTTGACCCCGACGACCGCGAGGTTGTGCGCGGGGCGCTGGAACGCGCCGAAAAGACGGAGGCCGAGCTTCGCCACCTCGCCGACCACGACTCTCTCACCGGTCTACTCGACCGTCGCCGCTTTCGCTCCGAGCTCGACCAGTACGTCTCCTTTAGCGCTCGCTACGGCGGCCAGGGCGCGGTGATGATCATCGACATCGACGGCCTCAAGGGGGTCAACGACAGCCTCGGCCACCACGCCGGCGACAACCTGATCCGCCAGATCGCCGGCATCCTCCGCGAGCGGGTGCGGACCACCGACATCGTCGCCCGCCTCTCCGGCGACGAGTTCGCGGTGTTGATGCCCCAGACCGAAACCGAGGGCGCGCTGCAGCTCGGCGAGGACCTGCGGGCGCAGGTCGCCGAGTGCGCCAGGCCGACGCCGGAGACCGACCCGGTCACGATCAGCGTCGGGATCACGATGTTCGGCGGCGACCAGGATCGCCTCAGAGTTGGCGTCGCGCTTGCCACCGAACATCGCGATCCCGACGCTGATCGTCGCCGTGCCGGTCTCCGAGGACGGCGGAAAGCTCTCGGCGACCTGCGAGCGCAGCTCCTCGCCGAGCTG
>DATBDU010000002.1:0-18876 GCA_036269775.1 Solirubrobacterales bacterium | reverse complement strand
CAGCGTCAGTTCGATCACCTGGTCGAGGCCGCCGACGCCCTGGCCGCCGGTGACGTTGGAGGTCTGCGGCGTGAAGATGAATTCGAACGCGCCGCCGAAGGAGGCGAGTACCGGCGCGGCGCTCACGCTGCCCCCGCCCGCCGCCATGGAGTCGCGAAGTACTGGATGGTCAGCAGGATCGCGTCGAAGAAGAAGGCCATCGCCACCACGATTCCGCCGGCGATCACGATCGTGGTCGGGAAGTGCAGGTTCGCTTCGGTGAGGATCTGGGTGCCGAGGCCGCCGGCGCCGGCGAACACGGCGAGCGTCGCGATCGCGATCGTGCTGACGGTCGCGATCCTCAGCCCACCGATGATCTCCGGGATCGCAAGGGGGATCTCCACCCTCCAGAGGATCTGCCGCTCGGTCATGCCCATGCCGCGGGCGGAATCCCGGGCGGAGGCGGGGACGCCGTCGAGGCCGACGGTGACGTTGCGGTAGATGATCTGCAGCGTGTAGGCGCTGAGGGCGATGATCGCCGTGTCGCGACCGCGACCGGTGAGCGGTTCGAGCAGGAAGAAGAAAGCGACGCTGGGAATCGTGAAGAGGACGCCGGTGGCGGCGAGCAGCGGCGGCTGCAGCCAGCGCCGCCGATGGGCCAACAGCGCCAGGGCGAAGGCGACGGCGAAGCCGAGCACGACCGAGATCAGGACGAGTTCGACATGCTGGATCGTCGGCGCTTCGTAGCGGTCGATGTTTTCCCTGGCCCAGTCCCAGCAAAAGAACTTGTCGGTTGCCTGGCAGGGGAGCGTGTCGGAGGTTCGTTCCTGGATGAAGCCCTTGCCGACTTCGCCGACCGCCGCCAGCAGCGCCGGGCTAGTCATCATGACTTTCGCGCTTCGCTCGCTCGCGCTCGTCATCACCGGAGATCTCGCTCGCTCGCTCCGCGCTCAGGGGACGCTCCACGGCGCTGTGCTCGTCGGACTTCGCCTCGGGCGATTTGAGGAACTCGGAGATGATCTCGACCGAGAGCACGCCGTCGATCCGCCCCTCGGCGTCGACGACGGCGGCGTACTGGGCCTCGCCCTGGAGCAGGTCGGCGAGGGCGTCGCGCATCACGTCGTCGCGATCGAGCAGCGGGCCGAGTGGGGAGTCGGGGCGGCTCGGCACGGTCTCGGCACGCAGATCGCGCTCGGAGAGCCAGCCGAGCGGGCGGCGCTCGCTGTCGACCAGCAATGGGTAGGGCACCTCGACGTCGGGCTCGGCCAGCTTCGCCCGCACCTCCGCGGTCGCCTGGCCGACGTGGGCCAGCGGCGCCTTCCAGAGGTCGATGTCGGCGACGCGCATCAGCGCCAGCCGCTTTAGCGCCCGGTCGGCGCCGACGAAGTCCTCGACGAACTCGGTCGCGGGCGCCATCAGGATCTCGGCCGGGGTCGCGTACTGCTCGACCTTGCCGCCCTCCTTCATGATCGCGATCCGGTCGCCCATCTTGATCGCCTCGTCGATGTCGTGGGTGACGAAGAGGACGGTCTTGCGGACTTGCGCCTGCAGGCGCAGGAATTCGTTCTGGAGGCGCTCGCGGCTGATCGGATCGATCGCCCCGAAGGGCTCGTCCATCAGCATCACCAGCGGGTCGGCGGCGAGCGCGCGGGCGACCCCGACCCGCTGCTGCTGGCCGCCGGAGAGCTGCGCCGGGTAGCGCTCGCCGAGCTCGGGATCGAGCCCGATCAGCTCCAGCAGCTCGGCGGTGCGCTGCCGCGTTCGCTCCTTCTTCCAGCCCAGCAGCTGCGGCACTGCGGCGATGTTCTCGGCGATCGTGCGGTGGGGGAAGAGGCCGATCTGCTGAATCACGTAGCCGATCTCGCGCCGCAGCCGAGCCGGCTCGCGGTCGCGCACCGACTCGCCGCCGACGAGGATGTCGCCCGCCGTCATCTCGACGGTGCGGTTGACCATCCGCATCGCCGTCGTCTTCCCACATCCCGACGGTCCCACCAGCACGCAGATCTCGCCGGCCGGCACCTCGAGGGTCAGCTGATCCACCGCGAGGGCGCCGGAGTTGCCATAGCGCTTGCTGGCGCCCTCGTAGCTGACGGAGGAGGCTCCGGACCGGGGCTGGGATTCGCTAGTGGCCTCTGCCTCGGACACTGGGGGCCGAGCCTATACCCCACTGGTACCGGATTCACTCATTTCCGGGTCCGAATTCGCGGCGCAGTGCGAAGAATGGCCCCCTTCCCTGGTCAGCCAGAAGAGCGCCGCGAAGATCGCCGTACCGAAGACGTTGAGGAAGAGCTTGTAGTCGACCTCGATCGTCCCGAAGACGTCCATGCGGGTCGGGCGGGCGCCGCTGGGGATCAGGCCGGCGAGACCGAAGACCCCGTCGACGACCAGCGCCGCGATGACGATGGTGACGAACATCAGCGCCGTGATCCGCAGCGCGAAGGCGGTGCCGTAGTACTTGCGGTAGGCGAGCACGATCGGCAGCACGATCAGGTCGGCGAAGATGAAGGCGACGACGCCGGCGAAGCTGATCCCGCCTGACCACAGCACCGCCGCCAGGGGTACGTTGCCGATCGAGCAGACGAAGCTGAGGATCGCGATCAGGGGGCCGACGAGGACGTTCTCGATCGTCCGCACCAGCGGCGGCGCGTCGGTGACGAAGAGGAAGTTGAAGAAATCGTCGCCGAGCAGACCGACGAAGCCGGCGAGCAGGAAGCCGACCGTGATCTCCTTCCAGAGCATCGTCCAGTCGCCGCGGAAGTTGCCGGCGACGTCGGCCCAGGCATCGGCGGAGGCTAGCCGTTGCCGCCAGCCGAGCCGCTGCTCGGCGGCGGCGCCGTGCTGATGGCCCTCCTGCGCCCGCTGGGCATGGCGGCGCGCCTGCTCCTCCAGCTTGGGCGAGACGAAGCGGCGCAGCAGCAGGGCCATCAGAGCGATCAGGAGGATGCCGCCCACGTACTCGGCGAGCGCGAACTGCCAGCCCATCAAGACCCAGAGGACCAGCCCCAGCTCCCAGACCAGGTTGGTGGAGGCGAACTGGAAGGAGAGCGCGGTGACCGCCGAGGCGCCCTTCTGGAAGAGCGACTTGGCGATCGCGATCGCCGCGTAGGAGCAGGAGGAAGAGGCGGCGCCGAGCCCGGTCGCCTTCGCCACCGGAACGAAGCCGTGGCCGGAGAGGGCGCCCTGGATGCGCTCGCGCGGCACCCAGGCCTGGACGATCGCGGAGATCGCGAAGCCCAGGACCAGCGCCCACCAAACCTCGTAGGCCATCAGGAAGGACTGTTCGAAGCCTTCGGCGGCCTTGTCGAGGGCGGCGCTCACCGGCCCACGAAGCGGCCCAGCGCCGCCATCAGCTCATCGACCTTCGCGACCCGCTCGCCGCCCTCGGCCTCGACCACGCAGTGGCGCGTGTGCTCGTCGATCAGGCCCAGCGCGACCTTGTCCAGCGCCGCCTGAATCGCGCCGATCTGGGTCAGGACGTCGATGCAATAGCGCTCCTCCTCGACCATCCGCGAGACGCCGCGCACCTGGCCCTCGACGCGCGAGAGCCGCTTTAACAGCTTGCCTTTGTCCGCTTGGTATCCGACCATGCTCGAACGGTAGCATATACCCCCCAGGGGTATAAGTCAGAGGCCGAGGTGACGGGCACGCTCGGCGGCGCGGGCGACGATCTCCTCGTCGCCGGGAACCTCGCCACCGCGCATCAGGACTCGCCCGGCGACGACCGTGGTGTCGACCACCGAGCCGGAGGCGGCGTAGACGAGGTTTGACGCGAAGTCGCCGATGCCGAGCTCGGGGGCATGGCGGCGCAGCAGCAGGAAGTCGGCGGCGGCGCCGACGCCGAGCGGCTCGCCGCCGCCGAGCAGCGGCGCCTGGGCGCCGGTCGCGACCGCCCAGGCCTCATCCGCCGCGATCGCGGTTGGGTCGGCGGCGGCGTGCTTCTGAGCCAGCGCGAAGAGCTTCAGGTCGCTGAGCAAATCGAGCGAGTCGTTGGAGCCGGCGCCGTCGGTGCCCAGCCCGATCGCGACCCCGGCGTCGCGGGCCGCCGGGTAGGGGAAGACGCCGCCAACCGCCAGCTTCATGTTGGCGACCGGGTTGGTGACGACGGTGCAGCCACGCGCGGCGACCAGCTCCAGCTCGGCGGCATCGAGCCAAACCCCGTGGGAAAGGACGGCACGCTCGCTCAGCATCCCGAGGCTGTCGAGGTAGGCGGCGGGGCGGAGGCCGTGGGCGGCGATGCAGTCCTCGACCTCCCGCTCGGTCTCGGCCAGGTGGATCTGGACCGCCGCGCCGCGCTCGGCGCTGAGCTCGGCGATCCAGCGCAGCGAGCCCTCGCTGACGGTGTAGATCGAGTGGGGGGCGAGGGCGGGCGCGACGGCCAGACCGAGGTCGGCGAGGCGATCGAGGCTGCGCAGCGCCGTCTCCCGCATTCCCTCGACGTCGCCGTTGGCGTCGAAGAGCGGCGCCCCGATCGTGGCCTTGATGCCGGCGTCGGCGACGGCGCGCGCCGTCGCCTCGGGGTGCCAGTACATGTCCCAGAAGCGGGTCGTGCCGGTGCGGATCATCTCGGCGCAGGCCAGCCGCGTGCCCCAGTAGACATCCTCGTCGTCCAGCTTCGCCTCGACCGGCCAGATCTTCTCTTCGAGCCAGGGCATCAGCGGCAGGTCGCCGCCGCTGCCGCGGAAGAGGGTCATCGCCGCGTGGGTATGGCCATTGAGCAGAGGCGCGACCAGGGGGGCGCCGCCAGCCTCGATCGTCTCGTCGCCGGGGCTGGCGACGACGTCCGGCCCGAGCGCCGCGATCAGCCCGTCTTCGCAGCGCAGCCCGACGGTCTCGCCGTCGAGCACGGCGCCGGTCACGGTCAGCCTGCTCACCGGCCCACCGCTCCCAATCGCGGCAGCACCGCCGCCAGGCCGTCGCGCAGGCGGGCGGCGTTGGCGATGCGGTCGTCCTCCAAGCCGGCGACGTCGAGCTCGCCGGCGCCGATCCCGTTGGCGAGGTTGTCGACGACGCAGAGCGCCGCATAGTCAAGCCCGAGCTCGCCGGCGACGACGCACTCCGAGGCGATCGTCATCCCGACCACGTCGGCGTGGGCGGCGATCAGGCGGATCTCGGCCGGGGTCTCGAAGCGGGGCCCGCGCGTCTGCCAGTAGACGCCGCCGTCGCGCGGTGCCTGGCCGCCGGCCTCCCAGGCCTCGATGACTTCGCCGCGCCAGCGGCGGTCGAAGCCCGGCGCCGAGTGGGCACGGGCGTCGGTGAAGATCGAGGGCCCGAGCTGGAGGGCGATGAAGTCGTCGGGGCAGAGCAGGCTGCCGACCGCCAGCTCTGCGCTCAGCGAGCCGACCGAGCCGATCGCCAGCACCCGATCGCAGCCCTGCTCGGCCAGCGCTCTGAGGTTGGCGGCGTGGTCGATCTCGTGGGGGAGGACGTAGGACTCGCCGCCGCCGTGGCGCTGGACGATCGCCGCCCCATGCTCAGCCGCCGCCGCGGCGATCTCCTCGCCGCCGGGGCCAAGGGCGTTGCTGCCGAGGATCACGGCAAGGCGTCCCATCGGCCGATCCTACGTGCCCGATCTCCGCGAAGGCATTTCTTTCCGGATACCGGGAACTGGTGCATCCATGCGCCCGCCTTCACTTAGCTCACCTTCACTTATGGTGGCCCGATGACGGAACGCCCTTCAGGGAGAGAGGAGACTGAGGGTGAACGGCTCGACCGCAACCTCGGCGAGCTGCTGCAGGAGCTGCGGGTGGCTCTGCCGGGGGTCCAGGTCCTCTTCGCCTTCCTGCTGGCGGTGCCGTTCCAGCAGAACTTCACGAAAATCACCCCCTTCCAGGAGAAGGTCTACTTCGCGACGCTGCTGCTCACCGCGATCTCGGCGGTGCTGCTGATCTCCCCCTCCGCCTACCACCGCCTCACCTTCCGCATGCAGCAGAAGGACCACCTGGTCTTCCTCGCCAACCGCTTCGCGATCGCCGGCCTCGGCGCCCTGGCGCTGGCGATGACCGGGGCGATCGTGCTGATCACCGACGTTCTCTACGGCGCCACCGCGACGGCGATCACCGGCGGGCTCGCGCTCCTCACCTTCGTGATGTTCTGGTACGCGCTGCCGCTGAAGCGGCGACTCAGCTCCGAGCAGGAGCCGGACCCGCCTAAGTAGCTCGGGCTCGTACCTCGCGCAGCTTCTCCAGCTCGCCGGCGAGGTCCTCGACGAAGGGCAGGTCGGGAGCGGCGCGGCGCAGCATCTCCAGATCGCCTCCCCAGACGCGTTCCTTGACGTCCAGCGGCGCCTCGAACTCTTTGCCGGCCGACTCGCCTTCGCTGGCGAGAGCGCGGCGGAGGACGCGGACGTTGGAGAGCTTGTCGGCGGCGTAGATCGCCAGCGCGTCGCCGCCGGCCTCCTTGACCTGGCGCCGGTGGGCGTCCTTGCGGCGCTCGAAGGGCTCGATCGATTCGTCTTCCGTGAGCACCGCGACCAGCCGCGCGACCGGCTGCCCGAAACGCGCAGCGATGTCATCGACGCTCGCCTCGCTGTCCTCGACGACGTCGTGCAGCAGGGCGGCGGCCACCGTCGACTCGTCGAAGCCGTGCGCGGCGAGCAGTTCGGCGA
This sequence comes from Solirubrobacterales bacterium, assembly GCA_036269775.1. Taxonomy (GTDB): domain Bacteria; phylum Actinomycetota; class Thermoleophilia; order Solirubrobacterales; family 70-9; genus VAYN01. The sequence goes on along the minus strand of DATBDU010000002.1, from coordinate 12,293 downwards.
CGGCGACGGGATGGTGGATGTAGGCCATGCCGCCGCTTCCGTTGCGGGTCTGGCCGGCGTGCGCGCCCTCCGCCGTTTCCAGGGCTTTGCCGATCAGCTCCGACTCGGCGGCCGCTGCCTCGATCGTGGGAGACGGCATTTGGCGGAGCCTAGCGCGCCGCGAGCGTCGCTCAGGCGGGGGTGGCAGCCTGCGTTCGGGCCGGCAGCTCGTACTCGACTCGCTCGGCCCCCAGCTCGATCGCCGCCGGGTCGCCACCCAGCGCCGCCCAGCGCTGCCGCGCTTCGGCCCCGAAACCGTCGAGGAAGTCATCGGAGTGCATCGGGTCGTGATGGAAGAGCACGGTGCGCTCGGCGCCGGTGCGACGGGCGAAGGCGAGCGAGTCGCGCAGGGGGGAGTGCCCCCAGCCGAGGTGGTTGGGGTACTCGGAGTCTGTGTACTGGCCGTCGTGGATTAGCAGCGAGGTGTCGTGGGCGAGCGCGAAGCCGGAGATCCAGTCCTCCTCGAGCCGGTCAAGATCGGCGCCGAGTCCGGGCTCGTGGTCGGGGATGTAGGTCAGCGAGGAGTCGCCGTCGTCGATCCGGTAGCCAAGCGTTGGGCCGCGGTGGGAGACGGAGGCGGCGCGGATCCGCGCCGGGCCGATCTCCCACTCGGTCTCGGGGCAGTGTCGGAAGGAGACGTCGCAGGGCAGCTCGCGCACCTCGACCGGTGAGAGCGGGGCGGAGATGTAGCGGGCGATGCGATCGCGCAGCGAAGCCTCCGGCGAGGCCGGCCCCCAGATCACAATCTCGGTCTGCGGCCGGAAGACGGGGGCGAAGAAGGCGAGGCCAAGGATATGGTCGAGGTGGAGATGAGTGAGGAGGATGTGCAGCCGGGCCGGCTCGTTGTCCAGCGCCAGGCCGAGGCTGCGGATGCCGCTGCCGGCATCGAGGGCCAACAGCGAGCCGTCGGAGAGGGTGACGCCGACGCAGGAGGTGTTGCCGCCGTAGCGGATCGTCTCCGGCCCCGGCGAGGGAATCGAGCCGCGGGTTCCCCAGAGCTTGACCTTCATGCTCGGCTCGCTCCGTCGCCGTTCATCTGGGTCGGCCAGAAGATCGCGATCCCGCCCTGGGAACCGTGAGCGGTGAGGATCGGGAAGGCGGAGACCTCGACCTCGTGGGCGGCGCCATCGCTCGAGTGGATTGTGTATTCGGCGTGGGCTGGGCGGCCGTTGCGAACCGCGGTGACCAGCGGCAGGTCGTCGTAGGGGATCGGCTCGCCGTCTTCGCCGAAGGGGCCGAACAGCGAGCCCCACTCCTCGGCACCGACCGTGCCGAGCTCCTCGAAGCGTTTGCCAAGCATCAACCCGGCGGCCTCGTTGTAGAAGACAAGGACGCCGCCCTCGTCGACCAGGAAAGCCGGGGTCGAGAGAGCCGACATCAGGTTACGAGCGAGGATCAGCTCTAGCGGCCTCTGCGTCACAAATGACACTTTAGTTTGTCGGGTGCGTGATGCTGAGCATTAGCCGGATTGCCCTGCAGAAGCTGGAAGCCAGCCTCGCCGCCTCGTTACCCGGAAAGCGTGACTTTGATCACACGAGGCAGGGTTTCGAGTAGAACTCACGGCCCGATGCGCGAGCGAACCCGTACCTACCGAGTTGCGATGGCCCTCAACCGACCGGTCGCGCTGTGGGGCGGGCTGCGGGTCGAGGGCTTGGAGATGCTGCCTGAGAGCGGGCCGTTGCTTGTCCTCGGCAATCACGACAGCCACTGGGACCCGATCATGGTCGGAATGGCCGCGATCAAACGGCGCCAGATCCGCGCCCTAGCGAAATCGGACCTTTGGAAGGTGCGCGGGCTGGCGCCGATCCTCAACGGGATGGGCCAGATCCCGATCGAGCGCGGCAAGGGCGACTCGCAGGCGCTGGCGCGGGCGATCGAGGCGCTGCGAGCCGGTGTCTGCATCGGCGTCTTCCCCGAAGGAACCCGCTCGCGTGGCGAGGTGCTGCGAGCCCGCAGCGGCGTCGGTCGGTTGGCGCTGGAGGTGCCCGAGGCCCACGTCACCCTGGTCGCGATCGAGGGAACCTCGGACCTGACCGGCTTCCCGCGCCGGCCCAAGCTCCGGGTCCGCTTCTTCGACCCGGCCGGCGGTCAGCCGCGTCCCGACGAGGATCCGGGCGAGCTCTCGGCCCGGCTCCTGGCCGAGATCCGCGAGCTCGTCCCACCCTCGATCTCCTACCGCAAGCGCTCCTAGCGACTCAGTCGCCGGCCTCCTCGCCGCTACCTTTCAGCGCATACCACTGCGCCCCGAAGGCGGAGACATCGTTGCCGTTCGCTTCGCCCGGTTTTTTGTCCTCGACGAAGGTGTAGAGCGGATGGCCGGCGTAGGTCACCTGCGTGGTGCCGTCCTTGCGCTGGGTGGTGCCGAGCTGGGAGGACGTCGCTCCTTCGCCGCCCGACGGAGCACCTTCGGTGAGTACCGGTGGCCAGCCTTGGGCGCAGGCGCCGTAACAGGAAGAGGTGGTGCCCTTGTCTTTGTGGAAGTCGTAGACCGTGAAGCCTTCGGCGTCGACCAGGATGGCGCCGACCTTGGGCGCGCTGGCGACGGTCAGAACCGCGGCGCCGCTTTCGGCGCCAGGGGGCGATTTCGCGGTGCTGGTGGTACTGCTGCCGCCACCCCCGTAGGCGCCGCCGGATGCGTTGCTGCTGTCACTGCTGCTGCCACAGCCGGCAATCGCCAGTGCTGCGATCAGCGCCAACAGCGCCAATGCGTAAGTGGTTCTGGTCCCTGTCACGTCACGTCCTCCTGATTTGAGTATCGGTCTGCCGTCGCCCCGGCCACATCGACAGGGGCGACGAAAGTTCGGTTGCCGGCTTGCACGCCGATCGCTCGGGTGCGGGAGAGGTCGAGCGCCGAGCTCAGCACCGCCGTCGAGTCGTCGCCCCAGCGGTAGCGAAAGGTGCCGGCGGGGACCCGCACCCCGTGCGGGCCTCGAAGGTAGACCTGGCAGAGGGTGCCGGAGCGAATCCCGTGCACGTACATGCGGATCTCGGTGCCATAGGCGTGCGGCTCGAGCGTCGCGTCGATCGTGATCCCGGCCGGCAGGGAACCGAACTGGACGTGCTGTTCGGGCTGACCAGCGCCGCCGCCGGGCAGGATGAGGATCGCCAGCACCGCCGCCGTCGCGGCCGCGACGCCGCTCAGGGCGAGGCCGAACTGCCAGCGTCGCCGGCGCCGGACGACGCGCTGCTCGCGGCCGATCGCCGCAGTGATCAGCTTGCCTAGTTCGGGCGACGGCTGCGGCGCCGGGCGGCTGAAGCGGTCGGGGTCGGCGAGCGGCAGCAACCGCGCCACCGTCTCCAGCGATTCGGCCTCGGCGCGGCACTCGGTGCAGCCGTCGAGGTGCGCCTCGAGGCCGGCGCGCTCCTCGGCCGCCAGATCGCCGAGCGCGTAGGCGCCCAGCAGGTGACGCCAGTCGCGGCAGCCTTCAGTCTTCATAGCCCATCTCCTCGAGCACGACCCGCAGCGCCCGCAATCCGTAGTAGACGCGGCTCTTCACGGTTCCCTCCGGCACGCCCAGCTCCTCGGCGACCTCGGCGTACGGCCGACCGCGGAAGTGGGTCTCGACCAAGACGCGGCGGTGGTCCTCGCCGATCCGCCGCATCGCCTCCTCGACCTGCCAGGAGAGCAGTGCCTGCTCGAGCGGCTCGACCGAGGGCTCGATGCCTCCCTCGGCAACGCCGGGGCGGACGGCGCGAGCGCGGCCGAGGTCGATGACGACGTTGCGCAGGATCGCGAACAACCAGGTCCGCAGCGAGCCGATCTGCGGGTCAAAGCGGTCACCGGCGCGCCAGGCGCGTACGAAGGTCTCCTGGACCGCCTCTTCAGCGAGGCCGGAGTCGCCGAGCGAGCGCGCCGCGAACCCGTACAGCTCGCCGGAATGGGCCGAGTAGGCCTCGCGTACGTCGCGCTCGCGTTTCAATGCCCCAGGCTGCATCCGTCTCCATGTACGGGACGGACGCAGCCCGGGTTCAAGCTCTATGCCTCGAGTTTCCCGATCTTGAAGATCTTGGTCCCGCAATCGGGGCAGACGCCCTGGATCGCCGGGCGGCCATTTTTCATGGTCACCTGTTTGGCGTCCTTGATCTCGACCTTCTTCCGCTCTTTGACGCAGTAGCCCTCGGGCATAACGCGCCCTCCTTTCGCTGCCGCTTGTGCGGCAAGGCTCGCGTTGCACGCGAGGTGGATTGAGGCGAATGTAACGCAGGTAGGGGACACCACGCATGCCTATCGTGCTTTTTCGCACAAAACGGCGGCTCGCCCGGTCAACTACCCTGCGGCCCGCACTGCAGCATTCACCAAGCGCTCAAGGAGACCACGCATGCCCGAGGCAGTCATCGTCGACACCATCCGCACGCCGATCGGACGTGCCTTCAAGGGCTCGCTCGCCCAGCTGCGCCCGGAGGAGATGGGCGCCTTCGTGGTCGACCAGTTGCTCGAGCGCAACCCCGACGTCGACCCCGCGATCATCGAGGACGTCATCTGCGGCTGCGGCATGCCGCAGGGGCTCGAGGCATTCAACATCGGCCGGATCGTCTCGCTGCTCTCCGAGAAGCTGCCGCAGACCGTCAACGGCGTCACCGTCTCCCGCTATTGCGCCTCCAGCCTCGACGCGATCCGCCACGCGGGTAACGCGGTCAAGGCCGGCGAGGGCGACGTCTACATTGCCGCCGGAGTCGAGTGGGTGAGCCGCTTCAACGAGCGCACCGAGCCGGCCGGCGCCGATGACCGCAACTCGAACCTGATCGGCGAGAACGGTCAGCCCAACGCCTACATCGACATGGGCATCACCGCCGTCAACGTCGCCAACAAGTACGGCGTCAGCCGCGAGGACATGGACAAGTTCGCGCAGCGCTCCCAGGAACTGGCGGTCAAGTCCCAGGAAGACGGCTTCTTCGACCGCGAGATCGTCCCGGTGACGCTGCCCGACGGCACCGAGGTCAACAAGGACGACGGCCCGCGCGCTTCCTCGACGCTGGAGAAGCTCTCCGAACTGCCGGAGGCCTTCGGCGGCGGTGGCGTCACCGCTGGCAACTCCTGCCCGCTCAACGACGGCGCCGCCGCAGCGCTGATCATGAGCGACACCAAGGCCAAGGAGCTGGGCCTGACTCCACGCGCCCGCATCGTCACCGCTGCCACCTACGGCAATGAGCCGGAGCTGATGGGCGTGGCCCCGATCGGCGCCATCAAGAAGGTTCTGGATCGAGCCGGGATGACGATCGAGGATGTCGGCGCGGTCGAGCTCAACGAGGCCTTCGCCGCCCAGGTGATTTCGATCATGGACGAATGCGGGATCGCGGAAGACAAGCTCAACACCCACGGCGGCGCGATCGCCCTCGGCCACCCCTTCGGGATGACTGGCGCCCGCATCATGGGCACCCTGCTCAACGTGATGGAGACCGACGACCACCAGGTCGGCCTCGAGACCATGTGCGTGGCCGGCGGTCAAGGCGAGGCAATGTTGGTTGAAAGAGTGGGCTGAAAGCACGCCTCGAAATCCCCGCGCACGCGTCTGGAAGCGGCGGACGCGGCGCGGGGCGGCGTCCTCGGTCGCCTGAATAGCGCTGCTATTCAGGCTTCCTGCGTCCTGGCTCCGCTGGGTCCGGCGCTCCCAGCCACCCACGCGGGACTTCCGAGTCGCACTTCCAGCCGAGCGTTGAATAGGGTCGGCTTATGGAGACCGTGACCTATGAGACCGATGCGCGGGTTGCGCGGATCACTCTAAATCGACCGGACCGTGGGAACGGGATCACCCCGCGGATGCCAGCGGAGATTGCCGAGTGCGTGGAGCGGGCGAACCTCGACCCCGCCATCCACGTGATCGCGCTGGCCGGCAACGGCAGCGGCTTCTGCGGCGGCTATGACCTGGTCGCCTCGGCCGAGGGCGACATGAGCGAGCTGGGTGGGGTGGAGGCGCCCCCCGGCTCGCCGCTGGACCCGGCAACGATCGGCAAGAACCACACGCCGGAGACGAACTGGGACCCGGTCACCGACTACCAGTTCATGGCCCGCAACGTGCGTGGCTTCATGAGCCTCTTCCATTCCGAGAAGCCGGTGCTCTGCAAGGTTCACGGCTACTGCGTCGCCGGTGGCACCGACATGGCCCTCTGCTCGGACCTCCTGGTCGTCGCCGAGGACGCCAAGATCGGCTACCCGCCGGCGCGGGTCTGGGGTTCGCCGACGACGGCGATGTGGGCGCTGCGACTGGGGGCGATGCGGGCCAAGCGGCTGCTGCTGACCGGCGACTCGCTGACCGGCGTCGAGGCGGCGGAGTGGGGGTTGGCGACCGAGGCGGTCCCGCCTGTGCGCCTGGACGAGCGCTTCGAGCGGCTGCTCGAACGGGTCGCGCGGATGCCGATCAACCAGCTGGTGATGATGAAGCTGCTGGTCAACCAGACCGTCGAAAGCCAGGGCCTGCGGCAGTCTCAGACCCTCGGCACCTTCTTCGACGGCATCGCCCGTCACACCGAGGAGGGCCATGCTTTCGTCCGCCGCGCCGCCGAGTCCGGCTTCCGCGAGGCGGTCAGGGAGCGCGACGAGCCCTTCGGCGACCACGGCCTCGACGGCTTCGGACTGGGCTGAGATGGCGCGCCCGGACCTCTCCTCTGTCACCGTCGAGAACGCCCGCGAGTTCCTCGACGGCAGCTTCCCCGGCGATCTCGGGATCGAGCCGCTGGAGATCGAGGACACTCACGCCCGCGGCAGGATCGTCGTCGACCGGCGGCACCTGCACCCGGGCGGCTTCGTCCACGGCGGCGCCTGGACCGCCCTCGGCGACACCGTCGCCGCCTGGGCAACCTTCCGCAGCATCCCGCCCGGCCATGACTTCACGACGATCGAGCTGAAGCTCAACGTCTTCGGCTCCGGCTTGCTCGACGACGAGATCGTCGCTGTGGCGACGCCGCTGCACGTCGGGCGCACCACCGTCGTGATCGAGGTCAGGATCGAGCGGATCCGGGATGGCGGCGAGCCGAAGCTGGCGGCGAATCTGATCGTGACGCAGTTCGTTCTGCCGCCACGTGAGGGCTGACGTAAGTGCGGCGATCGAGTCGTCAGCCGAGGCGCAGGGATCACCTTCGCTGGCTTCTGGTGAAACTCGGAATTCTCGGACTGGTCGCTTCCTTCGTCGCTCTCCTCGCCGTCCTTGCGGCACTCCTCGCCCTGGTGCTGACGATCGACTCGGTCAATCCCGGGACGGGATTCCTGGAGCTCTGGCGCGACGAGGCCATGGCCCTGCTCGGTCTCACGATCCAAGCCCCTCCGGCAAACAGCGGCTCCGGTCTCGCTCAGGCGACCAGGCTGGTTCAGGGTCTGCTCGCGCTGATCGTTCCCGCTCTCTTCATCGGCGCGATCGTCTTCCGTTTCTTCCTTCATCCCAGGGTCTTCGTCTTCCGCGGGAAGATCGCCCTGATGCCCAGCCCACCCACTTTCCGGGGGGAGCTCAGCGACGACGGGCATGTCCTTGCCATACGCGTCTACAACGCATCGCGAATGCGCGCCCTCGACGTCCGCTTCACCGTCGTTCATCAGCACTGGTTCGGGACTGGGACCGACTCGGTCGTGCGAAATATTGCGGTTGAGGTTGCGAACCCCACCTGGCCGATGGCCGACTGCCATGTCCCGTACACGTTCTTCGTGCCACTGAAGCCGGGAGATGTCTCCGAAAACGGGACTGGGCTCCAGCTGCAAAAAATCGAAGGGCGCCAGGTCAACCAACGCGACCGGCTCGTCGTCCACGTTTGCGGATCGATGCCGGAAGTGGCTGAGACGTTCGTGGAGCGGCACGCGTTCGAGCTGCCCGGAGCTGTAAGCGACGAGCCATACGGACTGGTTCATGTCGAGTACGGGAAGAACTCAAAGGCGTGGGAAGGCTGGGGTGGCTTCGACTGAGGAGCAAACGATCGACTACGTGTTCGGTTACGGCTCACTCGTCGAGTTCAAGGAGCCTCTGGTCACGGAAGGACGCGTCTTCCCTGCGGTGCCGGGCCGCCTGTGCGGTTTTTGGCGCTTCTGGGGGGCCGCGATGAACAACTGGGAGGCGACGGACGCGGAGAAGCACTTCGTTGATCCGGAGAGCGGCCTCAAACCGCGCATCAAGGTGGTTTACCTGGACATCGCGGAGCGGCAGGGATCGACTGTGAACGGGCTGGCGATCCCGGTCGACGCGACGCGACTGGCGGAGCTCGACCTGCGCGAGGTCAACTACTCGCGCATCGAGGTTTCATCGGCATTCGTGCCGACGCTTTCGCATCGAATCTTCACCTATGTAGGGACCGATGCCGCTCGCGACCGGAGCCGGCTCGAGACGAGCGATGCTGTCCATGCGAGCCGCCAATACGTCAAGCGGATAAAAAGAGCGTTCTCGGCACTGGGGCCAGACGAGCTGGCGGAGTACGAACGCACGACGGAGCCATTGCGATTCCCCGAACGAGACCTCGAACTGCGATATCCACATCTGCCCGCGGATGGCGTCGCTTAGCGACGCGCTCGCGCAGCACCGTCAAATCGGGCCGCGCGAGCGCGTCGAGCACCGCCGCGTAGGGAGGTCGCGGGGTACCGCCAGCGGCGAAGGCCTCGTCGAAGCGACCCGGGTCGAGCGGGTACTTCCCGGCGCCGGGAGAGGGCGGGCCGGATCCAAGGTCATCGCCATCCACTGAAGCTACCCAGCGCAATTTCCACTGGACATGGCCCAGGGTCGAAAATCGCGGGCCTTCGACTGGACAGCGGGCGAAAGCGCTCAGACGGCCTCTTCCGGCTCGGCGGGGGGTTCTTCGAGCCGTTCGATCTGCGGCAGGCGCCAGAGCACGCTGGCGATCGTCAGGCCGACTGCGGCGGAGAACAGGGCCAGGAACCACTGGGTGGCGTCGAGCAGCTCCATTTCGAAGAACCCGCGGATCGGTGCGGCGGCGAGGATCAGCGCGTAGAGGGCGCCGAGGCCGGCGACCAGGGCCAGCATGTAGCTCTGGATCGCGATGTGCTCCCGGCCGGGGCCACGCTCGAGCAGCAGCACGAAGGAGAGGCCGAGCACGATCAGCGTCGTCGTCGCCGCCGTCCGGCCGGCCTCGAGGCTGCCGCCGAAGACGGTGTCGACGAGGAAGAAGGAGAGGATCGAGCCGAGCGCCGTTGCCAGCCCGGCCGGCACCGCGAAGGCGGCCAGCGCCCGTAGCAGCCGGCCGCGATAGAGCGGCCCGTCGGAGGGCGCCAGGGCAAGCACGAAGGAGGGGATGCCGATCGTCAGGAAGGCGGCCAGGGTGAGGTGGCGGGGCAGGAAGGGGAAGGCGAAGCCCGGCACCGCGACCAGCAGGATCAGGGCGGCCGCGTAGACGGTCTTGGTCAGGTAGAGGCGGCCGAGGCGATGGATGTTGCGGGCGATCCGCCGTCCCTCGCCGATTGCCTCGGGCAGGCGCGAGAATTCGTCTTTGAGCAGGACGACGTCGGCGACGCCCTTGGTTACCTGCGTTCCCGAGCCCATCGCCACCGCCATCCGTGCCTGCTTCAGGGCCGGCACGTCGTTGACGCCGTCGCCGATCATCGCCACGTAGCGCCCGGCCGCGACCAGCGCCGCGACCAGCGCTTTCTTCTGCTCCGGCTTGATCCGGCAGAAGATCGTGTTGGCGAGGGCCAGCCTGCCCAGCTCGCCGGGGTCGTCCGGCAGCTCCGAGCCCTCGACCACCCCGGCGTCGCGCGGCACGCCAACCGCGTAGGCGACGGCGGTGACGGTGGCGCGGGCGTCGCCGGAGATCAGCTTCAGGTCGACTTCCTGCTCGCGCATGTAGGCGATCGTCTCGGCGGCGTCGGGCCGCAGCGTCTCCTCCAGCACCACCAGCGCCAGCGCCGTCAGCTTCGGTGGCCGCGCCGCGGCCGGGTCGTCGGGCAGCGCCTCGCCCGACTCGCCGAAGACGACCACGCGGCGCCCGGCGGCGGTCTCCTCCTCCAGCTTGCGAGCCAGGTCGGGGGGCAGGCTCAGCGCCCCGGCCCCGCTCAGCACGTCCGGCGCCCCCATTACGTAGCTGGGGCCATTGCCGGCCAGCGCCACGCCGCTCCACTTCCACTCCGAGGAGAAGGGGACCTCGGTGCTGACCCGGCCGGCCTCGCCCGGGAAGCGCTCGGCGACCGTCTCCAGGGTGCGGTTGCGGTCGCCGGCGCTGGCCGCGAAGCGCCCCAGCGCCGCCTGGGCGGCAGTCGCGTCGCAGTCCGCGGCGAACTCGACACCGGTCAGCCGCAGCTCACCCGCGGTCAGCGTGCCGGTCTTGTCGACGCAAATCGTGTCGACCGCGGCGAGGCTCTCGCTGGCGCTCATCTGCTGGATCAGCGTGTCCCGTTTGGCCAGCCGCACCGCCGCCACCGCGAAAGTGACGCTCATCAGCAGCACCAGGCCCTCGGGGATCAGCGTCACCAAGCCGGCGGTCGCGGTCTGGGCGGCGCTGTCGAGGTTGACGTTGCGAACGCTGAGGCTGAAGATCAGGATCGCCGCCAACGGCAGCATCACGTAGGTGGAGGCGACGATCACCCGGTTGACCTCGCGCTGCAGCGGCGAAGGCGGGTGGCGGAAGGCGCGCGCCTCGCCGGCGAGCTTGCCGGCGTAGCTCTCCTCGCGGACCGCGTCGACCAGGTAGTGGCCGGAGCCGGAGACGCAGAAGGAACCGGAGAGGACGCGGTCGCCGCTCTCCTTGCGGATCCCGTCGGCCTCGCCGGTCAGCATCGACTCGTCGAGGGTCATGCCGCGGCTGGCGGTCACCTCGCCGTCGGCGACCAGCTGGTCGCCTGGCTCGACGCGGACGACGTCGCCGGGGACGATCTCGTCCGCTCGCAGCTCGGCCACGGCACCGTCGCGAACCACCTTGGCCTGGGGCGCGACGAGGACAGCCAGCTCGTCCAAAGTCGCCTTCGCCTTCAGCTCCTGGCGGATGCCGATGTAGGAGTTGACGACGGCGATCAGGCCGAACAGCGAGTCGGCGTAGAGCCCCAGACCGAGGTCGAGGACGAAGAAAACGCCGATGATCGCGTTGAAGAGGGTGAAGACGTTGCCGGCGACGATGCTGGAGACCGAGCGCGAGGAGTCTTCGGCCGGGGGGCCGAGCTCGCGCAGTCGCTTTGCCGCGGTGGCGCTGGAGAGGCCTTGCTCGATCGCCGCGTCCGTCATCAGCGCCTATTCAATAGGGTGAGCACCGGATGGCTTTGAAGCTCGGACTCAACCTCGGTTACTGGGGCATCGGCCCGGCCGGCGAGGACGCCCTCGAGGTCGTCCAGGCCGCCGAGGGCGCCGGCTTCGAGTCGGTCTGGGTGGCGGAGTCCTACGGCTCCGATGTGGTCAGCGTGCTGGCCTGGCTGGCACCGCAGACGAAGACGATCAAGCTCGGCGCCGCGATCATGCAGGTGCCCGCCCGTCCGCCCGCCGCGGCGGCGATGGCCGGGGCGACGATCGACAAACTGAGCGGCGGCCGCTTCCTCTTCGGCTTCGGGCCGTCCGGGCCGCAGGTCTCCGAAGGCTGGTACGGGGTGCCCTACGACAAGCCCTGGGGGCGGACCCGTGAGTACATCGAAGTGGTGCGGGAGATCATCGCCCGCGAGGGTCCCGTCAACCACCAGGGCGAGCACTACACGCTGCCGCTGCCCGGGGGAGAGGGCAAGCCGCTGAAGCTGAACTTCCACCCGGTGCGCAACGAGATCCCGGTCTTCGTCGGCGCGATCGGCCGCAAATCGGTCGAAATGGCGGCCGAGATCTGCGACGGCTGGATCCCGATCTTCTTCAGCGTCGACGGCTTCGAGTCGACCTGGGGCGAGTACCTCGAGGCGGGCTTCGCGAAGGGCGGGCGCCAGCGCTCGGACCTCGAGGTCAGCCCCTCGCTGTCGGTAGCGATCGATGGCGACCTGGAGGCGGCGCGGAGCATCGTCAAGGCCGGCCTCGTCCTCTACTTCGGCGGCATGGGCAGTCGCAAGACCAACTTCTACGTCGACCTCGCCCACCGCTTCGGCTTCGGCAAGGTGGCCGACGAGGTGCAGCGCCGCTTCCAGGACGGCGACCGCGCCGGTGCCTTCGAGGTGATGCCCGACGAGATCGTCGAGGCGACCTCGCTGGTCGGCACCGAGGCCGAGGTCGCCGAGCGGGTCGAGCGTTTCCGCGGCGCCGGGATAGACCGCCTGATCGTCTCCCCGGTCCACGTCGACGCGGCCGAGAAGCTCCACACCCTCGAGCGCTTGGCCGCTTTGGCAGGGGTGGCGGCCCCGGCTTGAGCAGTCTGGACGCCAGCCGCGA
>DATBDU010000001.1:0-183944 GCA_036269775.1 Solirubrobacterales bacterium | reverse complement strand
TTGATCCCGGTGAGCACGATCAGCATCGCCAGGAAGAGGAAGATCAGCCAGGAGACCGTGAAGCGAGGGGCTTTCTTCGGGCCGCGGTAGCGCCCCCACTCCCAGCCGAGGAACTGGGCGAGGTTGTAGGAGGCCGAGAAGCTGGAGTCGACCGCGGCGCCGCCGACGCAGAACATCATTCCCCCGAGCGCCAGCAGCAGGCCGGTCTCTCCATAGGCGCCCTGCACAGGGAGTGCGACCGTGCCGAGGTCGCCGGGTTCCACCCCGAGCGGGTGGAAGAGGTAGCCCGAGACCACAATCAGGGCACAGGCGAGGACACCGCCGAGGGCATAGCCGGCCACCGCGTTCAGGCGGTTCTCCTTCAGGCTCGATTTGTCCCACTGCTCCTCGACCGCGCCGGAGGAATAGAAATGGACCTCGTAAGGCATCAGCGCCGCGGCGAAGACGCCGACGACGAAGTAGAAGTACAGCGGCGAGTCGGCGAACGAGGGGACCAGCCCGTGCGCGACCTCGCCCCAGTCGGGACTTTGGTGGAACGCGGTGGCGACCAAGACCAGCAGCAGCAGGCCGCCGTAGCCGAAGATCCGCTCGATGCCGCCGAACGGCAGCAGGGCGACGACGATCACCAGCACGATCGCGGCGACGACCACGAACATGCTGAAGGCGGCGTCGAAGAGCAGGGTGAGGACGATCGCCAGGCCGCCGAGCTCGGCGGCCACCGTGAGGACGTTGACGAAGGTGCTGGCGACCAGCGCGACCAGGCCCATGCCGAATCCCATCCGCATCCGGATCACGTCGAAGACCGGCCGCTGGGTAACAGCCGCGACGCGCCCGCACATCTCCGCGTAGACGGCGATGCCAAGCGTGCCCAGCACCACAGCCCAGAGCAGGTCGTAGCGGTAGAGGGCACCGGCCTGGGTGTTGAAGACGAGGTCGCCGATGTCGAGGAAGCCGCCGACGGCGGCGATGATCCCGAGGGCGATTTTGAAGATAGCTTTCAAGGCGCTTCTCCGGTCAGCCTGGCGACGATCGCGTCGGCCTGTTCTTTGGCTTCGCCCAGGTGGCGCTGGACCAGGACCCCGTGGTGCTCGTCGCCGGGGAAGGTCTGCAGCTCGGAGAAGAGCTCGGCGATTTCGCCCGCGACCTCGACCGCGGCGTCGCGCTGCCGTTCGACCTCGGGAGAGGGCGTCGCGTCGGCGAGCTTTTCGGCCTCGTGCTCAGCCTCGCCACCCAGCGTCTTCGCCATCACCCGGGCGTAGGTGGTCTTGGTGGCGTCACGGGCGACCCCGCTGGCGACCAGTTCGCCCTGGGCGGCCAGGGCGCTGAGCGATTCGACGCCGCGGCTCAGCTCGTCGCGACTGAGGTCCCCGCAGCCGCTGCCGAGAGTCAGCGCCGCCAGTGCCGCCAGAAGCGCGACCCACCGGCGTCTCCCCCGTCCCCGCATCGATCCCACGCCGTCGCCTTTGCGACGGCCTAGTCGACTTTCTTGCGGGCTTCCTTCGCTTTCTCCGTCGCCTCGCGGAGCTTCTCCGCCTCGCCTCTGGCCCGAACGGCTTTCTCCTCGGCCTCGATGCTCTTCTCCCGCGCCTCGAGCTTGCCGAGCTGGGCGGATTTCTCGCGTTTCTCGTTCTCGCGTTTCGCTTTCTGAGCTTTTTTCGCGGTGGCGCGCTTCTTGGCGGCGGCGGTTTTCTCGGCCCGCGCCTCGCTGGCCTCGCGCTTGGCCGCCGCCCGGCGGCGCTCGGCTTCGGCTTCCTCGCGCAAGCGGGCGGCGCGTTCGCGCTGCTGCTCGGCGGCCCGGCTTGCCGGCGCCTGCTGCTTCAGGCCCGCGGCGCTGAGGGCGAAGTCGAGTGGCACTCGGGTCAGCTTCAGTGAGCGGTCAACGACGGTCTTGGGAATCGAAAGCAGGCTCATCGGTCCTGCTCCGGGTCGACCGCGTCGGCAACCCGCTCGGCGCGGTTGGCCTGCTGCTCCAGGGCGGCCGCCTCGCGGACTTCCTCGGCGTGAGCCGCTTTTGCCTGCCGTTCGTTTTGCGCCCGCTCGTGCTCGATCCGCTCCTCCTCCGACATCTGGGAGAGCTCCTGCTCGAGCTCGCGGCGCTCCGTCTCGGTCTCGGCTTTGGCGATCCTCAGCTTCGCCTCGGCGTCCTTCTCCTCCGCCTCGCGACCGTGCTCGATCGCCTCCCGCTCAGCCTCGACCTGAACCTGCTGCAAACGGCCCTCCCGGTCCAGCTCGGAGTTGCCCAGCGCCGAGCCGACGACCTCCTTGGCACGCCCGGCGGCCTTACCCAGCAGCCCACCGGCGGTTCGCTCCTGCCTTTGCTCTTGATCGGTCATCGAATCCGGCCTTTCCTGTCGGGGGTCCATCGAAGCTCGTACGACAGGCAACTCCCTACCCATCTCCGGGGCGTCCCGAAACAGGAACGGAATCGCCACGATTCCCCCAGGAGCACTCCGCGGCGGCGCGCAGCTCGGCCGAGAGGTTGCGCTCCATCATCTCCAGAGCCGCCTCGGCGAGGTCGTCGTAGATCGCCGCCACCGCGTCGGTCGCGACGGCCACCTCGAAGTGCCGCACATGGGCGTCGAGGGCGCTGTAAAAAATGCACTGCTCGGTCACCTGGCCGCTCAGCACCAGGCGGTCGACTCCTTGCTGGTCGAGCAAGTACTCGAGCGGGGTCTCGTAGAAGATGCTGTGCCGGGCCTTGATCACGAAGGAGTGGCCGTCGCCCGGCAGCACCGGCTCGACCAGCTCGGGATGAGCGCCCTTCATCGCCTTGTCGGCCAGCTCCTCGGCCGAGGAGTTCCAGTCCCCGTAGTTGTCGTTGACGTAGACGACCGGGACCTGCGCCTCCCCCGCGCGAGCGAGCAGCTCTTCGAGTCCCGGCAGGGCCTTCCGCACGCGGGGAGCGAGCTGGTCCGCATCCGGGTGCCGGTAGGGGTTGAGCATGTCCACGACCACTAGGGCGGTCGTCCCGGAGCCACCCTGGTGGCGGTCGTGTCTAGTGCCCCTGCGAGTCACCGCCTTCCCATACCCGCTGGCCGGGCTCGGGAACGCCCGGTCACCGGCTCCGTCCCCGGCCTGTTTTCCGCCCGCCTGGCAGGGGTACCGGGACGGGACACGGAAAGGCCGAGGCGAATGGGAGAAAAACGATGAAAGCGGTGACGTGGCACGGCAAACGCGACGTCCGGGTCGACGAGGTACCCGACCCAGCGATTCAAGAGCCGACGGACGCGATCGTGAAGATCACGACCACCGCGATCTGCGGCTCCGACCTCCACCTCTACGAGGTACTGGGGCCGTTCATGGGCGAGGGCGACATCCTGGGCCACGAGCCGATGGGCATCGTCGAGGAGGTGGGTAGTGAGGTCAAAAACCTCTCCCCTGGCGACCGTGTCGTCATTCCCTTTCAAATCGCCTGCGGCGACTGCTTCATGTGCGGGCAGGAGCTCTACACGCAGTGCGAGACGACCCAGGTCCGCGACCGGGAAATGGGTGCGGAGCTGTTTGGCTACACCAAGCTCTACGGCGAGGTGCCGGGTGGACAGGCCGAGTACTTGCGGGTCCCGCAGGCCCAGTTCGGCCCGATCAAGGTGCCCGAGGGCCCAGCCGACGAGCGCTTCCTCTTCCTCTCCGACGTCCTGCCCACCGCCTGGCAGGCGGTCGCCTACGCGGACGTGCCCAAAGGCGGCAGCCTCGTCGTCCTCGGCCTCGGGCCGATCGGCGACATGGCCTGCCGGATCGCCCAGCAGCAGGGAGTCGAGCAGGTGATCGGCGTCGACCTCGTTGCGGAGCGCCTGGAGCGCGCCGGCCAGCACGGCGTCACCGTCCTCGACCTCGAGCAGGAGGACGATCTCATCGCTGCGATCCGTGAGCTGACCGGCGGCCGTGGACCCGACTCGGTCGTCGATGCGGTGGGGATGGAGGCACACGGCAGCCCGGTTGGCAAGCTGGCGCAGGATCTGACCGGCCTGATGCCGGATGCGGTAGCGCGAAAAATGATGGAAAAGGGCGGCGTTGACCGGCTCAACGCCTTCCACCTGGCGATCGAGATCGTCCGCCGCGGCGGCACGATCTCGCTCAGCGGCGTCTACGGCGGGATGGCCGATCCGCTGCCGATGCTGACCCTGTTCGACAAGCAGATCCAGCTGCGAATGGGCCAGGCGAATGTGCGGCGCTGGGTCGACGAGATCATGCCGCTGCTGAGCGACGACGATCCGCTCGGGGTCGACGACTTCGCGACCCACACGGTGCCGCTCGCGCAGGCTCCGCAGGCCTACGAGATGTTCCAGAAGAAGCAGGACGGCGCGATCAAGGTCCTGCTGACGCCCTGAGCGGCGGCGGCCTACTGCTTCTCGCCGACGCCGCTGCCGAACTCGCCGACCCGGAGCGGACCGCCGGCCTCGGGATCGAGCGGCGGCGTCGGTCCCCCCTCGCCGTGGCGAATGCCATGCAGCAGCTCGGCGAGGGCGTCGAGAGAGCTCTGCGCCGGATGCCAGCCCAGCTCCTCGCCGGCCCGGCTGGCGTCCATCAGGGGCACGCCGAGGGCCAGGTCGATCCAGCCCGCGTCGGCGGGCTGCAGATGCAGTCGCCAGCTCAGGTCGGCGGCGGTGCGCAACGCCCGCGCCGGCACGTCGACCGGCCGGGCCCGCAACAGCTCGCCCAGCTCCGGCGGGCCGATCGTCGGCTCAGCGGCGAGGTTGAACGCGCCGGAGACATCGCGGACCACCGCCTGCCGGTAGGCGGCGCCGACGTCGTCGGCGTGAACGGCCTGGAAGCGCAGGCGTGGGACGCGGGGAACGATCGGGATCAGCCTCGGCCTGACCAGGAAGCCGGGCAGCAGCGGCCCAATGAAGAAGCGGCGGATCTCACTGGCCGCCTCGGACTTGAAGATCAGGCCGGGGCGCATGCGCACCACTCGCACCGCCGTGTTCTCCATCTCGAAGGCGTCGAGGAGACGCTCGACCCGAACCTTGTGCCGGGAGTAAGCGGAGCTGGAAATGCCCTCGGTCGGCCACGACTCATCGACGCGCCGGTCCTTTGGGCCGGGGCTGTAAGCGCCCACCGAGGAGGCGTAGACGAGGCTGGGCACGCCGGCGGCGGCCACCGCCGCGAAGACGCGTTCGCTGCCGAGCACGTTGATCCGTTCCATCACCGCCTCATCGTGACTCGGCTGGATCGCCCAGGCGAGGTGGACCACCGCGTCGGCGCCCTCGAAGAGCGGCTTCAGCTCGGCCGTGGTCACGTCGGCCTGGACCCAGCGAACCTTCTCCCTATGTAGATCGGGGAGGCGGCGAGCGAGACCGACGATCTCGCTCACCGCAGGCTCCGCGGCCAGGGCGTCGAGGACGCTGGTCCCGACGTTCCCGGTTGCCCCGGTGACGATCACTCGCATGGGTTCCAACTACCCTCAGGAGGAAGCGCCTAACGGGCGAAGTTCCGATCGGCCGCCCCGCACCACCGGCACGGAGGCGTTTGGATATGGGCGCCGGGGTAGTAGGCGCTTCGTGCCAGGCCTACCTTCAGGCAGTCTTCCGCCGGGCCCCGAAGCCGGGGTCCTGGCGCAGACGCTCGCCTTCCACCGCGACCCACTCGCCTTCCTGCGCGCGGCCAGCGCCCGTCACGGCGACGTCTTCACGATCCGCCTGCTGACCGCGCGGCCGACGATCGTCGTCGCCGAGCCGGAGGCGGTCGAGGCCCTGCTCGACTCCGATCCGCGCCGCGCCCACGCCGGCGAGGCGCGGCGGCAGGTGCTGCCGTTCGCCTCAACCCGCTCGGTCTTCGGCGGCGATGCGGAGCGCCACCGCTCCGCGCGTGGGCGCATCGCCGCCGCGATGTCGGAGCAGGCGATCGGTGTCCACCGTGCCGAGATGGTCCGCATCGCCGAGCGTCATGCCGCACAGTGGCCGGCGGGACGGCCGTTCCGGCTCCTGCAGCGCGTCCGCAGCATCTGCGACGAGATCTTCGTTCGCCTCGTCCTCGGCGTCCGCGACGACGAGATCGCAACGGCTCTGATCGCGGCGATTCGGCGGATGCTGCGGACGCCGGGAAACCCGCCGGTGACGCTGCCCGGCAAAGGCGACGGAGCCGTTGGCGAGCTCGGGCAAGTCCTCTTCGAGTGGCGTCAGGGCCCGGTTGTCCGCGAGCTCTCCCGCGCCGTCGAGGCCCGGCGCGCCGATCCCTCCAAGCAGATCGACGTGCTCGGCTGCATGGTCGCGGCCGAGCCGGCCCTGCGAACTGAGGAGATCGTCGACGAGCTGATCTCGCTGCTGATGGCGGCCCAGGAGCCGCCGTCGATTGCGCTCAGCTGGCTGCTCGACCGGCTCTCGCGACAGCGCGAGCTGGCCGAGCGCTTCCAGGCCGACCCCCGGGGCGACCTCGCCGACGCCATCGTCCGCGAGACGCTGCGCCTACAACCGCCGGCATCCGGCGTCCTGCGCCGGCTCCAGGAGCCGATGCGGGTCGGCCGCTGGCCGCTGCCGGCGGGCGCCACGGTGCTGGTGCCGAGCTCCCTGATCCACCGCGACCCCCGCACCTTCGCCAACCCGGACGAGTTCCGGCTCGAGCGCTGGGTTGCCGGCCAGGACCTCGACGGTCCGTACTTCCCTTTCGGCGGCGGGGCGCGGCGCTGCGTCGGCGAGCCGCTCGCCCATGCCGAGATCGAGACCGTGGTGCCGGCGATCCTGGGGCAGGCCCGCCTGGCGCCGCTTTCGCCCCAGCCGGAGCGAATGGTCCAACGGGCGACGGTGCTGGTGCCTCAGCGCAGCCTGCTTGTCCGCTCGCAAGCTCGCCGCTGATTGGGTCACCTGCCGCGGCGTTTCCTTCTCGGCGCCCGCGGGAACCAACACCTGGAGCCATCGCGACCAAGGAGGGAACATGGAGTCACACCAGAGCAGGCCGCTCGCCGTCGTCACCGGCGCCTCGAGCGGCATCGGCTTCGAGCTGGCCAAAATCTTCGGCGAGAACGGCTATGACCTGCTGATCGCCGCCGAGGACGGCGAGCTGAGCGACGCCCAGCAGGCACTCAAAGCTTCGGGAGCAAGCGTGGAAGCGCACCGCGTCGACCTCGCCACCGAAGCTGGGGTGATCGAGCTCTACCGGCAGATAGCCAACAGCGGCCGCCCCGTCGAGGCTCTCGCCCTCAATGCCGGCATCGGCGCCGGCGGCGCCTTCGCGACCGAAACGGAGCTGGCCGACGAGCTGCGGCTGATCGACCTCAACGTACGCTCGACCGTCCACCTCTGCAAGCTAGTGCTGGCCGACATGGTCGAGCGCGACGAGGGGAGGATCCTCTTCACCTCGTCGATTGCCTCGACGATGCCCGGCTCCTTCCAGGCCGTCTACAACGCCTCCAAGTCCTTCGTCCAGTCGTTCGCACTGGCAATTCGCAACGAGCTCAAGGACAGTGAGGTGACCGTCACCTCACTGATGCCCGGGCCAACCGAGACCGAGTTCTTTGAGCGCGCCGAAATGGAGGACACCAAGGTCGGCTCCGAAGAGAAGGACGACCCCGCCGAAGTCGCCCGCCAGGGCTTCGAGGCCCTGATGGCAGGTCGGGAAAAGATCGTCGGCGGCTCCTTCAAGAACAAAGTCCAAACCGTCGCCGGCAAAATCATCCCCGATTCCAAAAAGGCCGAGATGCACCGTGGCATGGCCGAACCGGGCTCCGCCAAGGACGACTGAAAGGGGCGTCGCTCGTCTCGCTCAATCCCCAGCCGGCGGCCGCCGCGACTCAAGGCGGCGCCTGAGCTGCGCCTCGGAATGCCCGGCGATCGCGATCCGCCGGCCGGCATAGCGAACCCCGCCGAAGCGCAGGCGCTGGGCGACTGCGAGCCAGGAGCAGACCGCGCGCTCGAGGATCCAGACCGGAGCCAGCAGCGAGGAGGTGGCGGGGAAGACGTCGGCACCGCGCTGGCGGCGGCGCCCCCCCTCGGCGGCCAGGATCGAGAGCACGGCGAGGCTGAGTGCCGGCCCCATCCTGCGGCGCCGAGCGCTGAGGCCGAGCAGCGGCGGTATCGCCAGCCAAACGGCCATCCGGGCCGGGATCGCGAAGTCGTCGTAGGCCTGGCGGACCCGCTGCCCCCAGAAGTGGGCGGTGCTCGGCGGTAGCCGCGCCACGAAGAGGTCGAGCGGCGCGACGGTGCTGCCGCCGTGCGCTCTGACGGTGCGGATCAGCTCCAGGTTCTCGAAGAGGACGTCGCCGTCATAGCCGCCCATTGCCAAGATCCGGGAGCGACGCACGGCCAGCGTCCCCGGGTAGTCGCCGCCGAGGCCGCGATTAAGCAGCGTCCGGGCAGTGTCCCAGCGGGCGTGCCAGGGCAGCGGCTCGAAGTAGTTCTGGGGGCGGACCAGGTCGTAGGCGCCGAGCAATTCGACGGTGCGCCGCAGCGAGCCAGGGTCGTAGCGGACATCGTCGTCGGCGATCACGATCCGCTCGTGGGAGGCGCGCCGCACGCCGGTCCTGACCCCGGCCACCTTGCCGTTGAGACAGGCCTCCGCCTCGTCCGGCGGCAGATGGACGGCATGCTCCCCCCAGGCCGCCGCGTTTGCGGCGAAGACTGGCTCGGCAGAGCCGTCGACGACGATCACCTCGGCACCGCGCTGCCGCAGCCGTGCCAGATAGCGGGTGAGATCGCCCCGCTGACTGCCGTCGGCCCAGCGGACCGGCACCACGTAAGAGAAGTCTTCCGTCTCGCTCACGCCGGAGCAAAGAGCGGCAGGGGCATGCGCAGCGAGGTCTCTCCCCCGTCCCACGACTCCAGCAGATGAGCCGCCCACCTGGCCTCGAGCGCAAGCAGCGCCCGCGTCCCGAAGAGGATGTCGGCCGCCACGTCCGGCTCCGCCCTGGCCAAGCCGCCGGCCAGGTCCCAGGCAGCGATGTTCTCGTGGACAGCATCGGCCTCGACGTGCTCGTCGTAGAAGTGGGTGACGTCCCTGCCGTAGCCGAGCCGTCGCAGCGCGTTGCCGTAGCGGCGGTTGGGGATCGAGGAGGTCATCTCGAAACCGGCCAGATGGCCGACCAGGGCGCCGCGGCGGCGGCGGTGCAGGCCGAAGCCCGACATCAGGTTGACGGTCGCCAGCGTCACCCCCGGCAGGAAGTCGAGGTAGGCCCCGTAGGTCCCGTCGAGGCCGAGGCCGACCATCGTGCGCTCGAACAGGACCGAGTGCATGCGCTCGCTCTCGCCACCGCCGTACTCGTCGAACTGAACCTCGAGCAGGGCCGCCTTCGGCACCGCCGAAAGCCTCGGGATCGCCCACGAGTGCGGGTCGGACTCCTTCAGCTGGTAGGCGGAACGGTGCACGACCTGCTCGAACATCTGCTCCCGCGAGGCCTGCGTCTCGAGGAAGCGCGATAGCGGTGGCCCGTCGTCGGCGGCGACGATTCGCTGCAGGGCATCGCCGACCGAGGCGGTCTCCGCCGCCGTCGCCGGCGTCACCAGCTCGGCGACCGCCGACTCGAAGCTCTGCTCCAGGGCCGCGCGGAAGCCCAGCAGCGCCGGTGCCCACTCCCAGCGCTCGTCGACTGCCTCGATCCGCGCGTAGTGCAGCTCGTAACAGAGGTAGAGCGCCAGCTGTAGGTCGTCGTCGCCGATTGGGTCGGCCGGCGCGGCCGGCGCGGGCGCGACGACCCCGCTGTCCGGGGATCCGCGCAGGGCGGCGAAGAGCCACTCGGTCAGGGGCCCGCGGGGCTCCGGAAGGTGGATCAGCCGGCCGGCTTGGGCTGGCGGGGAAGACTCGTACACCTCGCGCCTATCCCTGTCCGGGCGCGGCCACGTCGCCCGCTTCTTGCTCGGGCCATTGCTCGAGCGCGCTGGGAGCCTCGAAGCCGGTCAGCCGGTGGGTGCCATCGCAGAGCGGCCGCATTCGCGACTTGCCGCAGCGACAGAGCGCGATCGTGCGGCGCTGCATCGACATCTCGTTGCCCTCCTGGTCCTGGACGACGAAGTCACCCCTGATCAGGTAGGGGCCGTCCCGGTAGGGGGTGATCGTGACCGGGGAAGCGGCAGGCGAGACTTTCTCCCTCGAGTCCTTGCTCATGATCGCGATGTACCCAAACGGGGCGGGAGGGAAACTGTGCGCCCCGCGGTCAGGCGACCGCTTCGAAGTCAGCCGGCGCCGCGGCCTCACGCTTGCCGAAGAGCTTGGACGGCGGCGGTGCCGGGGCGGGTGAGATCGGCAGCCCGTCCTTGGCCAGCTCGGTTATCGCGAGCAGGCGCCGCACCTGACCCCGAACCCCATAGACGAGAAGTTGACGGTTGCGGTCCCGCAGCATCCGGTTGGCCCGCACCAGGATCGCCAGTCCGCTGGCATCGATGAAGTCGCAGGGGCCCAGGTCGACGAGCACATGCTGGCGCTGCGCCGTGGCTCGATCGAGGGCCGCCCGCAGTCCATCGCTCACCGCCAGGTCGAGTTCGCCTTCGACCTCGATCTCCCGGCAGCCAGGCCAGATATCCCGCTCAAAGAGCTCGAAGTTGGGGCACTGAAGGTGAGACATGGACCCTCCCGGTGGATTTTCTGGGGAGAAGTCCGCAGTCCGGGAATCGCCCGAATCGCGTGCCTCAACGGTGGTGCTCGACGACCTGGCTCAGGGTCCAAGTCTCGCCACCACCGTAGCGCGTTGGCGTGGTGGGATCCAAGTCGAGCCGCCCAGAGCCTCAGTTTCGGAGGGGATCGAAGCTGATTAAGACCTCGGCGGAGGGGTAATTCAGCCTTAGAGCCGGAGGGGCAGATCCGGCACTCGATTTCCCACGGAACATCGTCGATCGGCACGGTCAGGCGATGGCTCGGCGGGTGACTGAAATCCTAACTAAGGAGATCTCTCATGGACCGTGGTCCGATTCCGCTGAACGCGCACGCGGCGCTGGAGCCGCTGATCGCGATTGTGATCATCGCCGCCCCCTGGATCTTCGGCTTCAGCGACGTCGGCGATGCCAAGGCGGTCTGCATCGCCGTCGGCGTGCTGATGCTGATTGCCGGCTCGATGACCGACTGGCGCTTCTCGCTGGTCAGGTTGA
The DNA here is from genome assembly GCA_036269775.1 of Solirubrobacterales bacterium. Lineage (GTDB taxonomy): Bacteria > Actinomycetota > Thermoleophilia > Solirubrobacterales > 70-9 > VAYN01. The sequence goes on along the minus strand of DATBDU010000001.1, from coordinate 172,935 downwards.
TCCCGCTCAGGGTGCACCTGATGACCGATCTCCTGCTCGGCGCGGTGCTGATTCTCTCACCGTTCGTGTTCGGTTTCAGCGACGAGGGCGGCGCCACCCGCTTCACGATCATCGCCGGCGTCCTCGAGCTGATCACCGCCCTGGCGACCCGCTGGAGCCCGGCCGAAGCCCAGCCGACCTACACGCGAGAGTCGCGCGCCGCGCACTGAGTAGACGAGCTTCTAAGCGCGCTGCAAAGACCAGAGGGCGACGTCCTGCCGGGCCGAGAAGTGCAGCAATGGTGGTCCCTGGAGGGAAAGGCCATACGGCACCGCCATCGTGTTTGTCTCTATCTCGGCCCAGGCGGGACGCAGCGGCCAGGGCGGGTGGTGAATCTCGCCGCGCAATATCCGCTGGCGCTCATCGAGGGTGTAGAGGCAGTAGCGCTCGGCGAGCCAGCGCTCTAGCGAGCCCGGCCGATTCACCAGCTCCTCCCCCGCGGGGCCATATCTGGCCTTGAAGCAGGCAGGCGGCCCATCAGCCGAGGTCCTCACGGCGGCGAAGGAGAAGCCTTCGGGATCGGCCCCGGTCGCGATCCGGGAGCGAAAGTAGGGAAGCCGGTAGGCGGGCCTCGCCGCCTGGACGGCAGCGCAACTGCTGGCGTCGAGGCTGAGAAAGAAGATTCCCGGCTTGCCGCCGACGCTGACGTAAGTGCGGACGTTGATCTCCGCGAACGAAGAGACCCATGGCAGCGGCGCCGTTCCGCGCAGACGCAGGCCCTCGACGAGGAAGGGAGTTATTCCGATCCAGGCGGAGCCGTCGTAGGTGTCGAGCCGGAGCTGGGGCGGCACGACGTGCTCGAGCGCCTGCGTCGTCAGAGGCCAGTGCGCGAAGAGCAGCTGAGCCCAGGTTTGCCCCATCAGCCAGGGTCGGTCAGGCGGTGCCCAAGGGCGATGGGCGGCCTCTTCGAGAACCTCCGGCTGGCGAAAGTGGCTAGAGATCAGAGCGGCTGGCCTCAGCAGCGACTCGCCGACTCCCTGCAGGGTTCGAAGGATCAATTGACGGATTGATACCCAGGCCGTGCACGCGGCCAAACCTGGCCAAAGCCGCCGGCAAATTCGACGGCCCATCTCGTTTCCCAAGCGAGCCGCCGGGGTAGCGAGGGACTGGATTCGCCGGGCACGGAAGACGTGACCGGAGACGCTTCGAAGCATCCCGCTCACTTCTCACCGGCTTCGGTACGGCGATGGGGATCGGATAGACAGACTGAGCAGAACCCGAGGAGGAGCGATGAGGGCATCAAACGAGGACATCCCCGCAGGGCTCGCGCGGACGTACGAAGGAGGACGGTTGCCGGTCGGCCCACGGACGGAGATCCGGGACAGCTTCGTCGAGCGAGTGCGGCGAACCCGGAAGCGCCTGCGCACCACGGTGAGGAGCCCGGAAACCTCGAGTCAAGAGCGCTAGCCAAGGGCTCGGCTAGCAAGCACCGCGCAGGTAGAAGATCTCGCTGGAGACGTCGGTGTGCGTGTCCATGCCGCTGACGAAGGACCTGACCTCTCGCCCCAGGATGCGTTCGACCGTCTCACGGAACTCTTTTTCGGTGACGTGCTGAAAGTAGAGCCGGAGATCGCGCAGGCGCTGATGCTCGCCCAGCTCCGCCAGCTTGCGCTCGGCTGGGGTGAGGCTGTCCTCGAGAGTGCAGATGACGATGTCGGGACCGGCGAACTCGGTCCTTGCCCGGGTCGGCCCGCGGCCGAACTGCTCCTTGTAAAGGCGGACCATTTCCCGGGAGATCTCTGCGCGGACCGAAGTCGCGGGGTCGCCATTGGGGGATGCGGGCGCCGTCCCCCGGCCGTCGTTCATCGTACTCTGGCCGTCGTTCATCTCTTCACTTCAAACCCCTCCTCTAGGGGTTGCCGCGCGCGAGGAAGAGGAGGATGAGACCCGACGACGGATGTGTGCGCTGCATCCAGGGTAGCGCGATTTAGCGCCTCTTTTGGCAGCTGTGTCAGATCGTGCGGCGGGCTCCCTCAAACCTGCGCCGTTCAGATCCTCCGCAGTCGGTGGTGGCGTAGGACGGTGGTCGCCGCGTTGCCGCCCGGACCGCCGTGCAGGCCGCCGCCGGGATGGGCGGAGGCCGAGGCGAGGTAGAGGCCGCGAACCGGGGTCGTCGGACGGCCCAGGCCAGGCAGCGGCCGGAAGATCGCCTGTTGGTAGAGCTGGGCGGTGCCGCCGTTGATCGCACCGCCGACGAGGTTGCGGTTGTTGGCCTCGAGGTCGAGGGGTGACTGGACGTGGCGCTCGACGATCAGGTCCCGAAAGCCCGGCGCTAGGTGCTCGACCTCCGCCTCCATGCGGTCGGCGAAGCGGCCCGAGTCCGCCCCGGCCCACTCGCCGCGCAGCTCGCCGGCAGCGTCCCAGCGGGGCCGCTGCGGAACGTGGGTATAGGCCCAGGCAGCCTCGGCACCGGCCGGGGCGCGCGAGCGATCGACCGTCGAGTACTGGCCGAGGACCAGGAAGGGCCGGTCGGGAATGGCCTGACCGGCGAGCTGTACGGTCGCTCGCGAAAGCCCCTCCATCCCCGCGGCGACGTGGACGGTGCTGGCCGTGCGTGCCTGCTCGGAGCTCCAGGGAATCGCGCCACGCAGAGCCCAGTTGACCTTGAAGGTCGAGTTGTCGTACTGGAAGTGGCGCAGCGACCGCCGCGCCCGCTCCGGCACCGTCCCGGCCGGCAGCATGTCCCGGTAGAGGGCCGGCGCCCCGCAGTCGGCGAGGATCGCCCGCCGGGCCGGGAAGCGCTGCCCGTCAGCGGCGAGGGCGGCGGTGGCGCGGCCGCCGCTGACCTCGATCCGCTCGATCGGCGTCCCGCAGAGGAGCTCCCCCCCTCGCTCGCGCAGGCGCCGGACCAGGGCGGCGGTGATCGCCCCGGAGCCGCCCTCGGCGACTGGGTAGCCGTGCTGCTGGCCGAGCCCGCAGAGGAGCCAGCCAAAGAGACCGCCGCCAGCGCTGTCGGGGGTCAGGTCGGCGTGCAGGGCGTTGCCGGCAATCAGCCAGCCGGCCCCCTCGCCGCGAAAGCTCTCCTCGGCCATGCGCCGGGCCGGCAGCAGTGAGAAACGAGCGAACTCGGCCAGCCCGCGCGGCCCCAGCGCCCGCAGCATCCCGCCCGCCGGGCGCAGTGGTGGCAGCGGGGTCAGCAGCGCCCCAACCAGGTGCGGGCCGACCCGCCGCCAGAGCTCGAACAGACGCCGCCAAGAGTCGCCGTCGCCCGCCGCGAAGGAGTCCAGCGAGGCGCAGGTCTCGTCAAGGTCGAGCGAGAGCAGCGCGCAGCGCCCGTCGGGATGGGGGTGGGCGACGACCGCGGCGGCGCTGAGCCAGTTGAGCCCGTAGGACTCGAGCTCGAGCGGCTTGACGTAGCGGGAGGCCGGGGTAAGCGGGTAAAAGGCACTGTAGAGATCGTGGACGAAGCCGGGGGCGGTGACTTCGCCGCTGCGAACCGCGCCGCCCGGGGTCGGTTGCTCCTCGCAGACCACCACCTCCCAGCCGCGGTCGGCAAGCATGTTGGCGGCGACGAGGCCGTTTGGGCCGGCGCCGATCACCACCGCGTCGGCGGACATTCAGCGCATCCCGATCGCACGCCTGGCGCGGTCCCAGGCTCCCAGTGCGGCGCCCCCGAAACTGCCGCGGCCGCCGAAGCCGCCGCCGCTCTCACCGGCGCCGGCGGGAGTGTTCAGGGCGCCGTCGCCCGCGGGACGATCGCCGGCGCTGAGGGCAAGCCTGGCGAGAGCGGTGAGTGCCTTCTCGGCCGGCCGGCGCAGGCTCGAGTAGGCGGCGACCTGCAGTGCTGCGAAGCCGCCGGCAATGGTCTCGGGACGAGGCCGGCGGACCACGGCGAGGATCACCTCCGCCACTGCCTCGGCTGAGTAGAGGTCCGGCGGCGCCGGCGGCAGCAGCCCGGTCGCGCTCTGCAGGTTGCTCCAAAGCGGGGTGTCGACCGCGCCCGGGTGGACGATCGAGACGCTGACCGGCGACTCCGCCTCCGCCAGCTCGATCCGCAGGGCCTCGACGAATCCGACCGTGGCGTGCTTAGCGGCGGTGTAGCCGGAGAGCGTTGGCAGCGGCATCCGCGCGGCGATCGAGCCGATCACGACGATTCCGCCCGCCGAGCGCTCCAGGTGGGGAAGCCCCTCGCGAATCGAGTTGACCGTGCCGCCGAAGACGGTCGCCACCGTCGCCTCGAAATCCTCGGGGCTAGTCTCGTCGAAGCGCCCGAAGGAGAGGCCGGCGGCTCCGCAGACAAGCAGGTCGAGACCGCTCATCTCCGCCGCCGCCCGCTCGAAGGCAGTAGCCAGGCCGGCGCGGTCGGTGACGTCAGCGGCGACGACGCCAACCTCGACGCCTCGTTCGCGCAGGCGCCGGCGGGCGGCCGCGAGGCCCTCCTCCCCGCGCGCGAGCAAGACGACCCGCGCCCCTTCTCGGGCCAGGCCCTCGGCGCTGGCGAGCCCGATCCCGCTGCTGCCACCGGTGACGAGGACGCGGCGCCCCTCGATCCCCGCCGCGGCGGGCAGCGGCGGCGGCACCCCCTCGACCAGGCGCTTCAGGCGTGAGAGCGCCTCGGCGTTGCGCAGTCTTAGGGCGACGTCGGCGAGGGGGTTGCCCGCGAGCAGCGAAGAGAGCTGGTCCCCGGGCGTCTCCTCGATCGTGACCTCGCTGCCGCCACGACTGGCGCGGAGCTCGATCTCGACCAGCGCGGTTCCCAGTGGGCGCGCTTTCGCCTTGAGCAGGATCCGCGTCGGCGAGTCGACCTCGAGCACCTCGGTGTGGTCTTTCAGGCTCAGCGGCCCGACCTTCACCGTGTGGTGAAGGCGGGCGCCGACCGCCGGGAACGAGTCGTCGCTGTCACGAACGCGATCGGCCCCGACCACCCACCGGGGATAGAGCTCGGGATCCGCCAGAACGGCAAACACGGCAGCGGGCGGAGCGTCGACGTGAATCCGGTTGCGGGCCACCGCTACGGATACCCGCAGCCGCGCGTCCGAACCCAATGCGGCGGGGTCAGCCTTCTCCGTGCCTGGCGTCGCCACCCATCTCCGACCGCATCGTGCGGTCCCACATCGCGGCGATCTTCTTCGCGGCGGCATGCTCGTCGGCGAGGATCGTCTCCGCTAGCGCCACGGTCTCCTCGTCGGAGGCTCGCGCGGCGACCCGGCGCAACAGTTCGTAGGCGCCGATCTCGAGGTGCTCGAAGGCGAATGCGAAGCCCGAGAGCTTCGCGGTCGTGTCCGGCTGGGCGCCGAAGAAGGCGCCGATGTTGAGGCCCCCCATGCGTAGAGCGATGTCCTTGACCTTGGACGGGCTCGCGCCACGGGCCTGGAGGCGCTGGGCGACCAGCCGCGCGTGGCCCCGGGTCTCCTCGAGGTGGGTGCGGAAGAGGTTGGCGAGCTCGTCGTCGTCGACCAGCTTCGGCCCGGCCTGCAGCAGCTGGATCGCCTGCTGCTCGATCGCGTGGGCATCAGACAGGTAATCGTTGAGCTGCTCACCGAGGTCGTCCGGCTCCAGCTCCCGCAGCGAGACCTCGACGGCGGCGTCGAAGAGGCCTTCCAGGCGCTCGCCCATCCGCTTCTCCTCGGCGCCGATCTCGGTCGCCGCGGTGGCGGTCTCCGGGTCGCCGGCCGCCAGCGCGGCGCGGCGCAGCAGCTCGTAGGTGGCCATCTCCATGTGCTCGTAGGAGAAGGCGTGGGCCGCCAGCTTGCCGGGCGTGTCGGGCTGGCTCTTAGCGAACAGCAGCATCCCCCAGCCGCCGGCCTTGCCGGCCAGGTCCTTGACGCGGGAGGAATTGGCGCCGTGGGCTTCGAGGCGCTCGCGGACGATGCGCTCATGGCGTTCGGTCTCGATCAGGTGGGCTTCGAAGGCGCGGGCGAGGCCGGCGTCGCCGGCGAGACCCGGCGCGGCCCGCATCTGGGTCAGCGCCTGCTCCTCGATCGAGTGGGCATCCGCCAGGTACTTGACGAGCTGCTCCTGGTTGGAAGAGGGGGCCATCGCCCTTCAGCTACCCGGCCGTCCCACCCCTAAGCGTTTCGCATCCCCCGCCCAGGGGTAAACCCTCGGCATGTACCTGATTCCTCTGATCGCGATCATCGTCCTGGCCCTCGTCGCGGTTGCCTGGTCCCCGATCTTCGCGGTGATCATTTTCGCGATCTTTTTCGTCCTCTTCCTCGCCTACGTCGGGCTGAGCCGCCGCTCGGACCAGGAAGGCACGACCCCGGAGGCGCGAGCCGCCGAGCGGGGGCGCCAGGAAGAGGCGGAAACGCGCATTCGCTGAAGAGCGAGGCGGGTCGCTGCAGTTTCCCTGGCTAGCCGAGCTCCGGCAGGTCCTGCCGTTCGCTGAGCAGCGGCGCGAAGAGATCGCCCTTCGCCTCGATCCGCCGCAGGGCGGCGGCGTGGTCGAAGACCAGCCGAGCCGCGTCGCCCTTTGCCGCCGCGCTCTCGACCTCGTCCCACTCGAGCGGCATCGAGACCGTCGGCTGGTCCCTGGCGCGCAGCGAGTAGACGCAGACGGTCGTCTTGTGAGGGTCGTTCTGGCTCCAGTCGATCAGCACCTTGCCGGCCCGCCTGCTCTTGGTCATTCGCGAGACGGCCTGCTTGGGGAATTTACGCTCCAGCGTCTCGGCGACCGCCTTCGCGAAGGGCCGCGTCTGCCCGTAGGCGGTCTCGTTGTTGAGCGGGACGTAAAGCTGCAGCCCCTTTGATCCCGAGGTCTTCACATAGCTACTCAGCCCCAACTGCTCGAGCATCCCCCTGATCCAAAGAGCGACCCGCGCGCAGTCGATGACGTCGGCCGGGGGGCCAGGATCGAGGTCGAAGACCATCGTCGTCGGCCGCTCCATCGCCTCCGCCCGCGAGAGTGAGGTGTGGAGCTCGATGTCGGCCAGGTTCGCCGTCCAGACGAGCGTCGGCAGGTCCTCGACCAGGCAGTAGTCGATCTCGCCGCCATGGCGGTCGCTCCAGATGCTCGCGGTCCGCACCCACTCGGGACGGTGCTTGGGACAGCGCTTCTCGTAGAAGTGCTTGCCCTCGACCCCGTCGGGATAGCGCTTCAGCGTCAGCGGCCGGCCGCGCAGGTGCGGCAGCAGGGTCGCCGCCATCGCCGCGTACCAGTCGATCAGCTGGCCCTTGCTGAAGCCGCTGCTCGGGTAGAGGACCTTGTCGAGGTTGGAGACCTCCAACTCCCTTCCCTCGACCGTCAGCGCGGCGCGCTTGCGGGGCCGTGGCCTGGCGCTGGCGACGAGGGACCCCGCGGCGGGGCCGGGCTTGCCGGACGATCGCCCGTCGTTCTCGATCCGCAGCCACTCACCGCTCCGCTTGCCGGGCGAGTAGGGGCTGTCGAGATGCTTGAGAACCAGGCCGCCGAGCCCCTGCTCGCGGCTCGCCTCGAGCAGGGGCTCGGCCTGGCCGACGGAGTAGCTCGGCGTCTGCCAGCTCTCGCCATCGAGGCCCAGTCCATCCAGCAGCTCGCGGCGGCGGCGGTAGGGCTGGCCGAGCAGATCGTCTCCGTCGAGGTGGAGCAGGTCGAAGATCACATAGGTGACCGGGTGACTCTTCGCCCGCCGCCGGACCGTGCTCGGCGAGGCCTCGCCGAGCCGTTTCGCCAACCGCTCCGAGCTGGGCCGGCCGTCCTCGCCGAAGGCAACCAGCTCCCCGTCGAGCACCGCGTCGCGCGCGCCCAGCTGACGGCTCAGCCGCCGCACCTCCGGATAGCGGTCGATGACCTCCTCGAGCTCGCTGTCGACCAACCGAATGCGGCCGGGCTGACAGTAGGCGATCGCCCGCAAGCCGTCCCAGGCGACCTCCACTCCCCAGCGATCTTCATCGTCGGGTAGCTCGCTCCGGCGGGGCATCATCGGCAGCACCGAGTCCGGAAAGGGATCCCACTCCTCGGTGGGGGGATCGACCCGGTGGATCACCCAGTCCTTCTCCTCCCTGCCGGCCCTGAACAGCGCGTACCTGCCTCGCAGCCGCTCACCGCGGAAGCTGACAACGATTTTCCCCTCGTCCCATTTGTGGCATTCGTAAGTGCCGCGATCCCAGACCCGCATCGTTCCGGCGCCGTACTCGCCGGCCGGGATCTCGCCCTCGAAGTCGAGGTACTCGAGCGGATGGTCCTCGGTGTGGACCGCCTTGCGGTTCTCATCCGGATCCCTGGGAATCCCGTTTGGTACCGCCCAGGAGGGGGCGACGCCATCACGCTCCAGCCGCAGGTCCCAATGCAGGCGGCGGGCGCTGTGCTCCTGGACCACGAAGCGGGGCTGCTTGTTCTTCGCGCGTCGACGACCTGGCGAGGGCTCCGGCGTCGCCTCAAAATCGCGTTTGCGCTCGTATTCGCCGAGCTTCCCGGCCGCCATGCCCGTTTTCTACCCCCCGCCCCACCGGCAAAACGGTCGCCTCCGCGCCCGCCCGGGCCGACGTTTGGCGGAGTGCAGACGGGTACTAAGCAGAAAGGGAAATCGACCTAAGGAGGAAGCGATGGCAGCCGAGGAGACTGGCGAGGTAACGGGGACCAAGGACAAGGACTACAACGTGATCTGGTTCACCGAGCAGTGCCTCAGCAACGTGTTGAGGCTCGAGACCTACGCCGAAGACGCGGATCGCGCTGGCGACTCCGATCTGGCCGACTTCTTCCGGCGTGCGCAGGAGACCAGCCGCAAGGGCGCGGAGCAAGGGAAGGACCTGCTCCGCAGCCGTCTCGCAGGCTGACGCGGCGGGCCCGCGAGCACGCCGGTCGAAAACGCAGCCCGGTGCCAGGCGGCGCCGGGCTGCACAGTCGGTGAGGTTCGGGTTGGGGCGGCGGCGGGTACTGCCGTCCCCATGACGACCCAATCGCCGACCGACGTCGACGGCAAGCAGACTCAATCCGGCCCGTTCGCCGGTTACGCGAAGCCGTCGGAGCGCCCGCCGCTCCTCTCTTATGCCTTTCTGATGGCGATCTTCAACGCCCTCTTCGCCGCCGCGCTGCTGCGGGCGAAGCAGGGCGGGCGTCAACTTCCGGAGCGACCTAGCCCCGGCGACGTCCTCCTGGTCGGCGTCGCCTCCCACAAGCTCAGCCGCTTGATCTCGAAGGACAAGGTGACCAGCCCGCTGCGAGCCCCGTTCACCGAATTCGAAGAACAGGGCGGTCCCTCGGAGTTCGAGGAGCGCTCGCGCGGCAGCGGCTTCCGCAAGGCGATCGGCGAGCTGCTGATCTGTCCCTACTGCCTCGGCCTCTGGGTCGTCGCGGGCTTCTCGCTCGGCCTCCTCTTCGCGCCGCGGCTGACCCGCTTCCTGGCCTCCGTCTTCTCGGCGCTGACGATCTCGGACTTCTTCCAGATCGCCTACAAAGCGGCCGAGGAGAAGGGCCTCGGCTAGGCGCGATGCCGCGTCCGCTCGAGGAGGCGGTCGTCGTCATCACCGGCGCCTCGAGCGGGATCGGCCGGGCGGCGGCGTTGCGGCTGGCCCGGCGCGGCGCCTCGCTGGCCCTCTGCGCTCGCTCTCCCGCGCCCCTGGCCGAGATCGCGGAACAGTGCGAAACGGCCGGCGCGGCGACGCTGCAGCGCCCGCTCGACGTCGCCGACGAGGACGCAGTCGAGAGCTTCGCCGCAGCGACCGTCGAGCGCTTCGGGCGGATCGACGTCTGGGTCAACAACGCCGGCGTGATGGCCTACGGGCCGTTCGCCGAGATCCCCTCGGACGTCTTCCGGCAGATCATCGAGACGAATCTGATGGGCCAGGTTCACGGCGCCCGCTCCGCCCTGCGCCGCTTCCGGTCCCAGCACTCGGGAGTGCTGATCAACATGTCCTCGGTCTGGGGCCGGGTCAGCACCCCCCAGGTCACTCCCTACATCGTCAGCAAGAACGCCGTTCGCGCCCTTTCGGAATGCCTCAGCGGCGAGCTTGTCGACGAGGACGACATCCATGTGGCGACGATGGTGCCGCAGGCGGTCGACTCGCCAATCTTCGAGCACGCCGGCAACTACTCGGGACGGCGAGTGCGCCCGGTCCCGCCGATCCTCGACGTCGAGGAGGTAGCCGCCGGGATCGAGGCCTGCGCAGAATCGCCGAAGCGCGAGGTCAACTACGGGCAGGCCGGACGGGCGCTCGAGATCTTCTACGCGCTCTCCCCCGGTCTCTACCGCCGGATCGCCCACCGGGCCTTCGTGCGGGGGACGATGGCCGGCGCGGCGGCGGCTCCCTCGCCCGGGAACGTGCTCGCCAGCACCGAGCCGCACTCGGCGAGCGGGGGCTGGCGACAGCGGCGGTCGATCCTGCGGCGCGCCTTCCTGGCCGCCGTCGCCGGAGCGGTGGCGGGACTCGCCGGCGCCAAGGCTTCGCCACCGGGCAGACAGGGCGGTCCCTGAGCGGCGGCGGCCTCGGCCTCAGGTTCAAGCGTCCGTAGCCAGGGTATGAGTCGAACGCGCCGCGACACGGCGCTTGACCGATTCCATTCGAGCAGAGGAGAGACAGATGGCGGAGTTGACGGTCTTGGAGGAGAAGCTCGCCGAGGTTCTGGGTTTGGCGCAGGCGGCGCAGAAAGTCACCGAGAAAGTTGAGGGCCTGGTCGACGACGATTCTGTGGCCGAGAAACTGCGGCGGATGCGCGAGGAGGCAGCGGAGACTGAGCAGCGCTGCACCGGCCTGGCCGACGCTCGCGACGGCCGCAAGACCGCAATTCTGGACAAGGCGAGCGAAACCAAATCGGAGGCGAGCGAGATGATGTCGACCTACCTCGGCGAGGACGCCGACGGACTGGACGGCTTCGAGTTCCTGACCATGGCTGAGGCCGGCGAGGTCGGCCACTGGGCCGTGCTCGCCAAGCTCAACGAGACCGCCAACGAGAGCGAGGTTGCCGAGCTGGTCGAGTGGGCCCTGCCAATTCAGGAACGGCACTTCAGCGAGGTCAAGGACTGCGCGCTGCTGCTGGCGGGCGAGAAAGACCCCGAGGAAGAGAGCTAGGGAGCGCCCGAATCGGGAGGTTGACGACGTCGAGGGACAGCTCGGTCGCGGTCATCGCCGACACCCACATGCCGAAGGGTGGGCGGCGGCTGCCGCCGAGCTGCGTCGAGGCCCTGCTCAACGCCAAGGCGACGATTCACGCCGGCGACTTTTCCGACGTCTCCGTCCTGGCCGCGATCGAATCCCTCTGCCCGACCGTTCACGCCGTCCATGGAAACGTCGACAGCCCGACGCTGCGCCGCCGGCTGCCGGAGGTTCTGCGGGTCCGGTTCGGGGAGAAGACCGTCGCGGTCGTCCACGACGCGGGGCCGGCGCGCGGGCGGCTGCGGCGTCTTCGCGCCCGCTTCCCCGATGCCGACGCGGTCGTCTTCGCGCACAGCCACCTCCCCTTCCACGAGCGCGATGGCGACTTCCAGATCTTCAATCCAGGCAGCCCGACCGAGCGGCGCCGGGCGCCGCGGCGTTCGATGGGCCTGCTCCGCTGCGCGGCGGGCGAGCTGGCCTTCGAGCACATTTGGCTCGACGGCCCAACCCCGGCTGCCCACGCCTGATGGCGCCCCGGGTGGTCAGACGGGTCCGGCTGGCGACGCCGGCCGAGGTCCTGGCGGCGATCGCCCGGCTGGCCGACGACGGGTTCTGCAGGCGCAGCGCTCTGATTCCGCTCTTTCCCCGGCTCGGTGAGCGCGATCTGCGCCGCTCGATCCGGCGCGCCGCCGGGCTCGGCCTGGTCCTGGAAAGGCGCGGGCCAGACGGGGGCATCTATCTGGCCCTGAGTGGCGAGGGCTGGGATCTGCTCAGGTCCGAGCGGGGCACGGCCGAGGACGACGCCGCCGGTTAGTTCGGCTGGTCCTTCCTAGGCGGGAGGCTGGCCGCCGACTGGCGTCACCGCCAGCGCGGCGGCATCGTCGTCGAGGGCGCCGGCCGTGAAGAGGTCGAGGGCGCCCTCCAACTTGCGAACCGAGGCCGCTGGGCTCGCCGATCCCGCCAGCTCGGCGCGCAGCCGGGCCTCGCCGAAGCGCTCGCTGGCGCTGCCGGCCTCGGTGATGCCGTCGGTGACGGCGACCAGCTGCTGGCCGGGGCCGACCGCAGCACGCTCGAGATCCCAGCTGGCGTTGCTGAAGGCGCCGAGCACCGGCCCGGCATCGGCGATCTCGGTGACCGTCTCGCCGTCGACCAGCAACGGCGGCAGGTGACCGGCGACCGCGAGCCGGACCGGCTGGGTGGCATCGGAGGAGAGCGCCAGGGCGACGACGGCGCAAAGGGCCGAGTCGGAGCGGGCGAGCAGAGCGCCGTTGAGCGTGGCGAGGGCGACCAGAGGGTCGCCGCTGAGCCAGGCGGCGGTGCGCAGGGTGTAGCGGGCCTGGGCGGTAACCGAGGCGGCTTGGGCGCCGCGCCCGGTGACGTCGCCGATCACCAGCATCCAGCCGCTGGCGATCGGGAAGGCGTCGTAGAAGTCACCGCCGACCTCGTTCTCGGCGCCGGCGGGCCGGTACATCGCCGCGCTCGCCCAGCCGGGAATCTCCGGCAACGGCGGCGGCAGCAGGCCGCGCTGCAGGGTCGCCGCGATCTCCGCCCGTTCGCGCTGGGCGCGCTCGAGATCGGAGAAGAGGCCGGCATTGTCAAGCGCCAGGGCGACGCGGCCGGAGAGGACCCGGGCGAAGCGGGCGTCGTGGCGGCGGTAGCGGCGACGCGACCAGGCGGTGCCAAGGGTGATCGTGCCGATCATCCGGCCGCGGGCACGCAGGGCGGTGGTGGTCGGCGAACGCACGCCGAACTCGCGCAGCCAGGCGAGATCGTCGGGCTCGCGATCGGCCAGCGCCCGCTGCGCCCCCGCCCCGCCCCGCGGACCAACCCGGGCGGCGGCGCGCTCCACCTCGCCGTCGGAGACGACGTCGATAGTGCAGAAATCGGCAACCGCGGGGACGAGCACGTCGCAGATCGCCTCCAGGGTCGCGGCCAGGTCGTCGGCGCCGTCAGAGACCCGGGCGATTTCGTCGAGAACGCGGAAGCGGGCCGCTTCCCGGCGCGCCCGCAGTAGCGAGACACCGAGCAGGCCCAGTGCCAGCAGCGCCGCCAAAGCCCCAGCAACCGCGTATCCGTCCATCCGTACTCCCAGAGAGCAGATAGAAGTTGTTACTTAAAATAGGGTATCGCTCTAGAGATGACGCCGCAAGCCGAGAGGCCGGGCGAGCGTCTCAGCCCAGCTTTTCGGCCACGGTCTCGAGGTCCTCGACCATCGCCGCCAGGGCGTCGTCGCGTTCCCCGTGGTCGCGGACCCGCAGGATCGCCGAGGGGTGGATGGTGACCGTGGCGATCGGCGCCAGCGGGGTCTCCAGCAACTTGCCGCGATCCTGCGTGACCTTGACACCGCGGCCGAAGAGCGAGCGAGCGGCGGTGGCGCCGAGCGCAACCAACGCCCGCGGCGCCACCGCCTCGACCTCGGCTGCCAGCCACGGCCTACAGGCCTCGATCTCCCCCACCCGCGGGGTCTGGTGCAGCCGGCGCTTGCCGCGCGGCCGCCACTTGAAGTGCTTGACCGCGTTGGTGATGTAGGTCTCCTCGGGATCGATGCCCGCCTCGTCCAGCACCTTGTGCAAGAGACCACCGGCGGGGCCGACGAAGGGCTCCCCCTCGCGATCCTCACGGTCGCCGGGCTGCTCGCCGACCAGCATCAGCTTCGCCTTCGCCGGCCCCTCGCCGAAAACGGTCTGGGTGGCGTCGCGCCAGAGCTCGCAGCCGCGGCAGCCCTGAGCCGCCTTGCGCAGCGCCGGGATCGTCCGCCGCGAGGGCAGGAACTCGGAAGCGTCCTCGCTCACCGCTGACCCTCACCCAAGGGCACCGGCACCTCGCGGACGACCTCGGCGGCGGGCTTGTCCTCGCGCAGGCCGAGGAAACGGGGATGGCGCAGCTTGCCGTCCCGGGTCCACTCGCCGAAGGCGAACTGGCCGACCAGCCGCGGCTCGACCCAGCGTGCCAGTCGCGGCAGGCCGTCGCGGGCGAAGGGCGAACGCGAGACCTCCAGCGCTTCCAGTTTGGCGCCCAGTTCGGCCAAGGTCCGCTCGCTGAATCCGGTTCCGACTTTGCCCGCGTAGCGAAGCTCGCCGCCCTCGTAATAGCCGACCAGCAACGCCCCGAAGCGCTTGCGCGAGCCCTGCGGCGGCGTGAAGCCGCCGATCACCAGCTCCTGCTCGAACGAGCACTTCAGCTTCAGCCAGTCGCTGCTGCGGGAGTGGACGTAGGGGCTCTCGGCACGCTTGGCGATCAGCCCCTCCCACCCCTTCGCGCAGGCCTCGCGGAAAAACTCCTCGCCACGCTCGTTGCGGTGCGGCGTGTAGCGGACCGGGCCCTGGAAGGAGAAGGCGCGCCGCAGCGCCGCCTTGCGCCTGCGCAGCGGCAGTTCGGCCAGGCCATGACCTTCGAACTCGAGCAGATCGAAGAGGTAGAGGTAGACGGGGATGCCGGTCATCCGCGCCAACCGCGGGTCGTGGATGCCCATCCGCCCCTGCAGGCGCTCGAAGCTGGTCCGCGAGCCCTCGAAGGCGACGATCTCCCCGTCGGCGACGAACTCGCCGGCCGGCTCCGCCTCGAGCACCTCGATCAGCTCCGGGTAGGCCGGGGTGAGGCTCTTACCGGTGCGCGAGGTTAGCGTCACCCCATCGGCGTCGCGCCGCACGGTCGCCCGGATGCCGTCCAGCTTGCGCTCGAAGACCCAGGCCGGATCACTGAAGGGACGGTCGGTGAGCTTGGCCTTCATCGGCTCGCCGGCTGGGCACATGCGGCCAGGCTACCCGCCGCCCAGCGGCGAAAACGGGCGGGGATCTAGCATCCGCGGCGATGAGGCCCGCCACCAGAGCCGCGATCGCCGCCGCCGCGGTGCTGGGGCTCTGCCTGCTCGCGGCGACGGCGATCGGCCCCGCCGGCGCCTCGCGGGCCGCGGCAATCACGGCGACCGCGAGCATCGCCAGGCCGCCGATCGTCCAGCACCTGATCCCCTTCGGCCCCAAACGCAAGCGCGAGATGGCCGCCTACTCCGAGCGCCACTACGGCCAGCGCCAGTGGCGCTTGCGCAACCCGCGGGTGATCGTCGAGCACATGGCCCAGACCAGCACCGCGGCGGCCGTCTTCAACACCTTCGCGCCGGACGTCGCCGACGTCGAGCTGGGCGAGCTGCCCAACGTCTGCTCCCACTTCGTCGTCTCCTCCTCGGGGCGGATCTTCCAACTGGTCAACCTGCGGACCCGTTGCCGCCACACCGTCGGCCTCAACTGGACCGCGATCGGGATCGAGCACGCCGGCTACGGCGACTCCGACGTACTCGAGAACCCGCGGCAGCTGCGTGCCTCGCTCTGGCTGACCCAGTACCTGCGCTGCCGCTTCGGGATCGGGATCGGCAACGTGATCGGCCATAACGAGAGCCTCAGCTCGCCGTACCACCACGAGCTGGTGCCGAGCCTGCGACGACAGACCCACGGCGACTGGAAGCACCGCTCGATGCGGGTCTACCGCCAGCGGCTGGCGCGAATGAGCCCCTGCTGAGGCGGTCCCTAGATCCTCCCGAGCGGCAGCAGGACGAGCAGGATGACGGCGATCGGGCCGGGGGTGGCTAGACTCGCCGGCGGATGAGCGACCCGATAGAAGAGGGCTTCAAGGAGGGCGACAAGGTCTGGGTCCAGGACGCCGACGGCAAGCACCACCCGGGGATCTTCGTCGGCAACAACGAAGCCGCCGGCTGGTTCGGCGGCGGCCCGAGCGCCTACGTCGCCCACCCCGAGGCCCATCAGGCCGAGGTCGTCTCGGTCTTCCGCATCACCGCCCGCGACGAGTAGCCGCCGAGTTTTGCGATCTGTCGATTTCGGCGATGCTCGTTCGTCGTCTGGGTAGAGAGCGGCCCGAAGCCGCCGCAAACGACTAGCCGAGGAGGCACGAGATGCGATTCATGATGTTCATGTACCCGGAAATCAGCGAAGAGGAGTGGAACCCGACGGCCGAGGACATGGCGGCGATGGGCCGCTACAACGAGGAGCTCCGCAAGGCCGGCATGCTGCTAGGGCTCGATGGCCTGCACCCGCCCGGGGAAGGCGCGCGAGTCAGCTTTTCCGGCGGCGAGGCGACGGTCACCGACGGGCCGTTCGCCGAGGCGAAGGAGGTTGTCGGCGGCTACTGGATCATCCAGGCGCGCTCCAAGGAGGAGGCGATCGAGTGGGCCTCGCGCTGTCCCGGCGAGAACTGCACGATCGAGGTTCGCCGCGTCTTCGAGCTGGAGGACTTCCCGGCGGACGTGCAGGCGGCCGCCGAACAGGCATAGCCGATGGACGGCGCCAGGGTCAACAGGGCGATCGAGGCGGTCTGGCGGATCGAGTCAGCCCGCCTGATCGCCGGCCTGGCGCGGATGGTCCGCGACGTCGGCCTGGCCGAGGATCTCGCCCAGGACGCGCTGGTGGCGGCATTGGAGCGCTGGCCCGAGTCGGGCGTCCCCGACAACCCGGGTGCCTGGCTGATGGCCACTGCCAAGAACCGCGCGATCGACCTGGCCCGGCGTCACACCACCTTCGAGCGCAAGCAGGAAGAGCTGGCCCGTGACGTCGGCATGCGGATGGCGCTGGAGCGGGCCGAGTTCGACGCCGCCGCCGACGACGAGGTCGGCGACGACCTGCTCGGCCTGATCTTCACCTGCTGCCACCCGCTGCTCTCGCGTGAGGCGCGGGTGGCACTGACCCTGCGGCTGCTGGGCGGGCTCACGACGCCGGAGATCGCCCGCGCCTTCCTGACCAAGGAGTCGACGATCGCCCAGCGGCTGGTGCGGGCGAAGCGAACCCTGCGCGATGCCAACGTGCCCTTCGAGGTGCCGCGCGGCGAGGAGCTCGACGCGCGCCTGCCCTCGGTGCTCGAAGTCATCTACCTCGTCTTCAACGAGGGCTACACGGCGAGCGCCGGCGAGGACTGGATCCGGCCGACGCTCTGCGAGGAAGCGCTGCGGCTGGGCCGCATCCTCGCCGCCCTGGCGCCCGCGGAGCCCGAGGCACACGGCCTGATCGCCCTGCTGGAGCTGCAGGCATCGCGCAGCCGCGCCCGGCTCGGCCCCGGCGGCGAGCCGGTGCTGCTGCCGGACCAGGATCGCGGCCGCTGGGACCTGCTGCTGATCGGCCGCGGCCTGAGGGCGCTGGAGCGGGCGGAAGACGCCCGCCGGCCGCTCGGTCCCTACGGCCTGCAGGCCGCGATCGCCGCCTGCCACGCCCGCGCCCGGAGCGCCGCGGAGACCGACTGGGTGCGGATCGCCGCCCTCTACGACGCCCTCTCCCAGCTCGCCCCCTCGCCGATCGTCGAGCTCAACCGCGCCGTCGCCCTGGGTATGGCCTTCGGCCCCGAGACCGGCCTCGAGCTGCTCGACCAGATCGCCGCCGAGCCGGCGCTGCGGGGGTACCACCTCCTTCCCAGCGTCCGCGGCGACCTGCTCGCCAGACTTGGCCGCCGCGAGGAGGCCGCCGCCGAGTTCACCCGCGCGGCGGCCCTGACCGAGAACGCGCGGGAGCGGGAGCTGCTGTTGGGGCGTGCCGGGGAGAATTTCGACGGCAGTTGACACAGAGCTGTTTCGTTTACGTGGAACTTCCCTAGCCCCAGACACACACGCGTACGACCTGGTTCCTTAGCGTCGATGCGATGACGTGGCCACCCCTCCTGGGACTACCTCTGCCCCTTGGCGATCAGGCATGGCAAGAACCTCGAAAGTGGGAATGGATCCTCGGTAAGCGAGGCCACGGAGAAGAATGGAAGCTCGTCTTCCAGGTCAACTTGGATGATGCACCGTATGTCTGGACCGCAATTGCACGCACCGTTGTCGGCCCCCCGATCACATCAGTGCGAAATGAGGGGTTCGGTGTCGGCTGCGGGGTCGTCATCGAGTTGACACTGAATGAACGCCGAGCGCCTGTTCGGACCGTGTGGCACTACTCATCCGAGCAAGCAAGGCCGCGCCTGGTCACCGCCTATCCGCTCACCTACAATCGAGGCCATGGCAGTCACGCGTGAGATCTCAATCGGGGACTGGGTCGAATTAATCGAGCCAACAGGAACCGCCCCTGCCGGCGCCGAAGGGGGAATCACCGACCTGCTCGACAACGGCATGGTCATCGTCGAGCTGATGACGATGCCGCTCGAGCCGGTACTAGATCGAATCGTGATCGTGAAGCCGTCGCAGCTGCACTTCCTCGACTGAGCTACCGACCAGCTTCGCCCAGACGGCGCATGCCGTCGAGGTCGAGGCGGTGCGTGACCCAGTCGCTCAGTTGGGTGGCGCCGAGCTTCTCGTAGAAGCGCAGGGCCGGTTCGTTCCAGTCCAGCGCCGTCCACTCGAGGCGGACGTGGCCACGCTCGAGGGCCAGGGCAGCGAGATGCGCCATCACCGCCCGGCCGATGCCGGCGCGACGATTCCGGGGGCGGACGTAGACGTCCTCGAGCCAGACGCCGGAGCGGCACTCGAAGGTGGAGAAGGTGATGAAGAAGATCGCGTAGCCGATCGGCTCGCCGTCGACCTCGACGATCAGCGCCTCCGCCGCCCGTTGCTCGAAGAGCGAGCGCCGCAGCAGCTCGGCATCGCCGCTGACCGCGTCGGTCAATTTCTCGAACTCGGCCAGCTCCAGGATCAGGCCGAAGAGAAGCTCCGCATCGGCTTCCGCCGCCGCTCGGATCCGCAATCCGTCGATGCCGCCCACGCCTATCGCTCCGTGTCCCGGTCGAGAACTGGCTTGAGGTCGAGGATCGGCGTCCCGTCGATCGCCTCCAGATTGCGCACCCGCAGCCGCGCCCCGTCGATCGCGACGATCTCCACCCGGTGCAGGCCGATCGGATTCGGGCGGTCGGGCGAGCGGGTGCTGAAGACGCCCTCCTCGGACCGGGAGAGATCGCCGCGAGGATGCACCGAGAGCACGCCCCGATCCGCCCGATCCAGCCAGGTGAGCACGATCGCCTCGTTGCCGGCGCGGAGGCTGCGCAGCCCCTCGCCGACCCGTGCATCGAAGACCAGCACGGCCTCGGGAGACCCCTCATCGCCCTGCTTCGGCGCCGTCGCCCTGTCCGCCAGCGGCGACTCGACCCTGCCAATCGGTCGCAGCTCCATTTCGCCACGCTAGCCCTTCAGCTTCGGCAGCACCGACTTCGCGTAGACCTCGATCGCCGCCTGCGGGTCGGCGCCCGAGTTGTTCATCAGCGCGACCGCCGTGGCGCCGAGCTTCTCGACCTCGCGGATCCGTTCGACGTGCTCCCCGGGATCGGCCGAGATGATCAATGCCTGGCGCAGGTCATCGTCGGAGATCTGCTCCTCGGCATGCTCGTACATCGCCTTGGGGTCGTGCCAATCGTCGACGTAGAACTCTTTCGGCTGGGCGCCCTTCCAGACGCGGGCGCCCTCCAGCGCCGCGTCGTCGTCCTCGGCCCAGGAGAAGCCGGCCTGGAGGACGACCTCGCCCGGCTCGCGGCCGGCATCCTCGGCGGCGCCGCGGTAGGCGTCGATGATCTCCGGCACCGCTCCGGGGTCGGCGAGGGTCCAGAGCCCGTCGCCGAGCCGGCCGGCGACCCGCGCCGCCCGCGGCCCGAAGGCGGAGACGTAGATCGGCGGTCGGCGGCCCTCCGGCAGGGTGTGGATATAGGCGCCGTCGGTGGAGAAGTGGGCGCCCGCGGCACTCAGGCGCTGGCCGTCCCAGAGTGCACGGATCATCTCCAGCGCCTCCTCCATGCGCTCGATCTGGGCCTCGACCGATGGCCACTCGGCGCCCAGCGGCACCTCGTTGAGGGCCTCGCCGGAGCCAAAGCCCAGGTACGGGCGGCCCGGGTACATCGTCTCCAGGGTCGCCCAGGCCTGGGCGATCAGCGCCGGGTGGTAGCGCGGTCCGGGCGGCGTCACGGCGGTCCCCAGCGCCACCCGCTCGGTCGCCTGCGCCGCCGCCCCGAGCCAGATCCAGGCCTGGCCGGACTCGCCCCCCTCCCACCAGGGCTGAAGGTGGTCGCTGCAGCCGATCCCGTCGAAGCCGGCAGCCTCCGCCGCGACGGCCTGCCGCAACAGGTCGTCGGGCGGGAACTGCTCGTGGGCACAGAGGTGGAGGTAGCGCATCGGCCCTCGCCAGGCGCCTCAGGCGATGCCCTCGAACTCGTACTCGCGCAGGAAGCCCTCGAAGAGACGGCGGTGGGACTGCTCGTCGCGGAGGATCGCGATCACCATGTCCTGGGTGACCGGGTCGACCTGATCGGTCTCCTCGACGATTCGCGTGTAGTGCTCGATCGCGCCGGTCTCCGCTTTGATCACGCCGCGGATGACGTGGACGGTGTCCGTCTGGTGCTCGGGGGGCTGCAGGAAGCTCTGCTCGGCGGCGAACTCCTCCGAGCCGGGGACCACCCCGTAGAGCTCCTTGATCCGGTCGGCGAACTGGCGCGCGTGACCCAGCTCGTCTTCGACCTCCTTGGCCAGAGACTCCTTGATCTCCTGCGCCCGCACGCCGTCGAGGTTGACCGAGGCGGCGAGGTAGCTCATCACCGTCTCGATCTCCATCCAGTAGGCCTTGGTCAGCAGCTCGATCACGTGGTCACGCGTACCCGAGCTGTCGCCGTCGAAGATTCCCTTGCTGAGGCTGTTCGTCTCCATGCCTGCCCACTCCTCTGGTTCGTTTGCCTGCTACTGGTCGAGCTTGTCGCGCTTGGGGCCCTCCCAGCGATCGGCCGCCTCCGGGTCCTGAGAAGGGTGCGGTTCGCTGGTGCTGGTGGCGCCCGTCGCCGGGTGTGGCTCCTCGCCGAATGGCTCGCCGTCTGGATCGGCGGGATCGCGGGGGTCCTCGCGCTGCTCGTAGGGGTCGGGCCACTCGGTCGGGTCCGGCTCGCCGACCGGATTGCTGAGGACGTGGTGGGGCGAGCGATCGGCCGAGATGTCGCCAGGGTCCTTGCCGGGAGGCTCGGGGAAGCCGGTGTCGGCCTGATGTGGATCGTCGGGACGCTTCTTCTCGCTCATGGCGAGCCGGTACCCGCTGGCCGGAGCCGGGAAACGCGACCGCTGACCGCTCGCCGACGCCTGCCGTTTAGGCTGCGGCGCCATGGACACGATCGACGCGCTCCTCGCCAACAACCGCGATTTCTCCGAGCCGCTGGCGGACCGGCACCTCGACGTCCGCCCCAGCCGGGGGCTGGCGATCGTCACCTGCATGGACTCGCGCCTCGACGTCTTCGCGGCGCTGGGGCTGGGGGATGGCGAGGCGCACGTGCTGCGCAACGCCGGCGGCGTCATCACCGACGACATGATCCGCTCGCTGGCGATCTCCCAGCGCCGGCTAGGGACGCGCGAGGTGATGCTGATCCACCACACCGACTGCGGCCTGGAAAAGCTGACCGACGAGGGCTTTCGGGCCGAGCTGCGCGAGGAGACCGGCGTCGCGCCGGCTTTCGCGATCGAGTCCTTCAGCGACGTCGACGCCAGCGTCCGCCAGTCGATCCTGCGGGTCCGCCGCTCGGACTTCGTTCCCCACCGCGAGGCGGTGCGCGGTTTCGTCTACGACGTCGACACGCACCGTCTGCGCGAGGTCGAGGTCGGCGACGAGGGCTGAGCCCCGCCGCGCTCCTCGACCCTAGTTCCCGGCGTTCGCGTACCGCAGCGAGCCAGGCGTGGTCAGGGTCTCCCCCGTCTCCAGCAGCGTCTTCAGGCCGGAGAGGATCATCGGCCAGCCGCCGAAGAGTTCGCTGTTGGCGTTCTCAGCCAGCTGGTCATGGGTGACCAGCAGCCGACAGGAGTCCTCGACCTGCTCGATCTCCCACGTCACCCGCGAGCTGCCTTCCCCCTCAACACCCTCACTCCACAGCGCCTGAAAGCTCTGCACCAGCCGCCGCGGTGGATCCACCTCGAGGTTCTCGCCGACGACCAGCGGGGTCGGCACCGCCTCGCTGCGGCCCTCGTAGCTCGAGCCGGGAGTCCACTCGGACTCGACGCCGATGCCGAAGCTGTACTTCCGCCTCAGCTCGGGGTCGACGATCGCCTCCCAGAGGCGCTCCGGTGTCGTCTTGATGTAGATCTCGAACAGCGCCATCGCGCGTCCGTCCACCACTTCCCAATCTTGCCTGTCATTCATCTGCTTCCTCCTCGATGTCGTGTTTGAGCGCACTGAGCCCAGCGGCCCAGGGCTCGGCGTACTTGCTCACCCAGCGATCGTGGACGAGCCGGATCGGAACGGGGTTCAGGAAGTGCAGCTTCTCCCGCCCCCGTCGCTTGGGCACGACGAGGCCCGCGCCCTCCAGCACCTTGAGGTGCTTCATCACGCCGAAGCGCGACATCTCGAAGCGGGCCTCGAGCTCGCCGAGGGTCTGCCCGTCGCGCTCGAACAGCAGGTCGAGCAGCTCGCGGCGGGTCGGGTCGGCGAGAGCCTTGAACACATCGTCCATGGCCAGAACTATAGGTGACTACTTAGTCACATGTCAAGATGCGCCCATGCTGCGGGCGATCACGACCCGCTGGATCTCGTTGGTGCCCTCGTAGATCTGGGTGATCTTGGCGTCGCGCAGCATCCGCTCGACCGGGTACTCGTTGACGTAGCCGTAGCCGCCGAGCACCTGGATCGCCTCGACCGTGACCTTCATCGCGTTGTCGGAGGCGAACAGCTTCGCCATTGAGGTCCACTTGGGGAGGGAAGCGGGGCGCTCGGCGAAGTCGGCCATCGAGCAGGCTTTGTAAAGCAGCTCGCGGGCGGCGGCGGTGCCGGTCTCCATGTCGGCGAGCTTGAACTGGATCGCCTGCAGGGCATTGATCGGCTTGCCGAAGGCGACCCGCTCTTTGGCGTACTCGTTGGCGTAGTCGGTTGCACCCTGGGCGATCCCGACCGCCTGGGCGGCAGCGCCGAGGCGGGTGCGCTCGAGAGTGCCCAAAGCGACGCCGAGACCCTTGCCCTCGATGCCAATCAGGTTCTCGTGCGGGACGCGGACGTCAGTGAAAGACGGTGAGCCGGTCGGTGAGCCCTTGATCCCGAGCTTGTGCTCGAGTTTGCCCGGATCGAATCCCTCCCGCTCTTTCTCGACCACGAAGGCGCTGATCCGCTTGCTCTCGCGATCGGTGACGGCGAAGACGACGTAGAAGTCGGCGACGGAGGCGTTGGTGATCCAGTTCTTCTGCCCATTGATCACCCATTCGTCGCCGTCCCGGACGGCGGTCGTCCGCATCGCCGCCGGGTCGCTGCCGGCCTCGGGCTCCGACAGGGCGAAGGCCGGCGACCACTCGCCGCTGGCGCATTTCGGCAGGAAGCGCTGCTTCAACTCGTCGGAGCCGAAGAGTTGAATCGGCAGCGTCCCCAGCTCCTGGATCATCAGGATCAGCGCCGAGGAGGCGCAGGCCTTGGCGATCTCCTCGACCGCCATCTGCAGGACCAGGGTGCCGGTGCCGGTGCCGCCGTGCCGCTCGGAGAAGGGCAGGCCGAGGATGTCGTGCTCGGCGAGCAGCTTGCGCACGTCCCATGGGTACTTGCCTTCGCGATCGATGTCGCCGGCGCGCGGGGCGATCTTCTCCTGTGCCAGCTGGCGAACCATGTCGCGGAGATCACGGGACTCTTGGGGGACTTCGTAAGTGTTGGTCATGAGGCCGGCCAGCCTAGACTGCCGCCCGTGCCCACCGTCGCTCCCTACGGCTCCTGGCGCTCGCCGATCGACGCCAAGACGGTCGCCCAGGCGGGCCGGCGGCTGGCGGCTCCGGCGCTGGCCGGCGACGGCGCCGTCTGGTGGGCCGAAGGCCGGCCGGCCGAGGGCGGCCGCGTGGTGCTGATGCGGCGGCGCGGTAGTCATTTCAACCGCCAGGCGGATGAAATGACTACCGCGGCCGACAAGGCCGAAGAGGTGACCCCGGCGGGAGCCAACGTGCGGACCCGTGTCCACGAGTACGGCGGCGGGGCCTGGGCCCTGGCCGGCGACGACCTCGTCCTCTTCGTCGACTTCGCTGACCAGCGCCTCTACCGGCAGCGGCTCGGCGAGGAGCCGGTCGCGATCACGCCGGAGCCGCGGAGCCCCGCCGGCCTGCGCTATGCCGACTTCCGGGTCGCCCCGGACGGGCGCACGGTGATCTGCGTGCGCGAGGTCCACGGCGACGGCGAAGCCGAAAATCAGATCGTCGCCCTGGCGCTCGACGGCTCCGGCGAGCCGGCGGTGCTCGCCCGCGGGCGCGACTTCTACTCCTTCCCACGGGTCAGTCCCGACGGCGCCTGGCTCGCCTGGACCTGCTGGGACCACCCCGACATGCCCTGGGACGGGACCGAGCTGTGGATGGCGCCGCTCGAGGACAGCTCCGACGCCCGCCTAGTCGCGGGCGGGCGCGAGGAGTCGGTCTTCGGGCCCGAGTGGGACGCCGCCGGCCGCCTGCACTTCGTCTCCGACCGCGACGGCTGGTGGAACCTCTACCGCGAGGAGGGTGAGGAGACGGTCCAGCTGACCGCCGAGCAGGCCGAGCTGGGCCACCCGCAGTGGCTGTTCGGCGGCTCGACCTACGCCTTCCTCGACGACGGCTCGATCGCCGTCGTCCGCTGCGAGCGCGGCGAAGAACGGCTCTTCCTGCTCGAGCCCGGCGCCGGGCGCCTGCGCGACCTCGGGCTGCCCTACACCTCGTTCGGCTTCCCCTCGCTGTCGTCCCGCGGCACCACCGTCGCCTTCGCCGCGGCCAGCCCCGCCAGCGAGACCGCCGTCCTGCTCTTCGACCTGGCGAGCGGCGAGCTGGAGGAGGTGCGGAGTGCCAGCGAGGAGTCGATCGACGGCGGCTACGTCTCTATTCCACGGGCGATCGAGTTCCCGACCAGCGGCGGCGAGACCGCGCACGCCTTCTACTACCCGCCGGCCAACCCTGACTTCGCTGCGCCCGAGGGCGAGCTACCGCCGCTGATCGTCCAGAGCCATGGCGGCCCCACCTCCCATGCCACCCCCCATCTCGACCGCGAGTACCTCTTCTGGACCAGCCGCGGGATCGGCGTGGTCGACGTCAACTACCGCGGCAGCAGCGGTTACGGGCGCCCGTACCGCCAGCGCCTGCGCGGCGGCTGGGGCGTGGTCGACACCGACGACTGCATCGCCGCCGCCCGCCACCTGGCCGAGACCGGCGAGGTCGACGGCGAGCGGCTGGCGATCCGCGGCGGCAGCGCCGGCGGCTACGCGACCCTCTGCGCGCTCGTCTTCCACGACGACTTCGCCACCGGCGCCAGCTACTTCGGCGTCGCCGACACCGAGACGCTCGCCCAGGACACCCACAAGTTCGAGTCGCGCTATCTCGACGGGCTGATCGGGCCATACCCGGAGCAGAAGGAGCTCTATTACGAGCGCTCGCCGATCCACTTCGTCGAGCGGCTGCGGGCGCCGGTGATCCTCTTCCAGGGCCTCGAGGACGAGGTGGTGCCGCCCAGCCAGGCCGAGACGATGGTGGCGGCCCTGAAGCGGAACGGCGTCCCCCACGCCTACCTCGCCTTCGCCGGCGAGGCCCACGGCTTCCGCCGCTCGGAGACCGAGATCCGCTGCTTCGAAGCCGAGCTCTACTTCTACGGCCGCATCCTCGGCTTCGAGCCGGCCGACGAACTGGAGCCGGTCGAGATCGAGAGCGAGGGCGGTTAGGGCGCCGGCAGCCGAGAGCTTGCCAGGATCTCCGCGCTTACTTGCGTACCTCGCAGGGCAGCAAGAAGTTGGCTTTCAATATTTCCCCCACGTCTGCGGCGGCCGTCGGCGTTTCTTCCGGTCCTTCTTTGAAGCTGAATTCGCCGCGAACCTGGAAGTGCCCGGTTTCACAGCGAGCGTTGATGTAGCTGTGCTTCTGGCCCTTGAAGGTCCATTTTTTCCCAACTTTCGCCGAACCTGAAATCGGGTGGCCGTAGCCGCCGGCGATTTTGGGGATTTTCACGTTGATGCGATAGCCGTAAACGCCCTTATGGATTTTTTCAATCACGATCGGGATGATGAAGGTGGTCGGCCCGGGATAGTCAAGGTGAGCGTGGGCGATGATGGTGTCGTCGCCACCCTTCTTCGGACCGTTGAAGAGGGTGATCGGCGAGCCGACCTTGATCGGGCCCTGTTCGGGGAACTTGACGACGGCGCTGCCGAAGCCTTCGCCGACGATCGCGTCCTTGCAGGCCCGCCGCGCGGCGGCCACGTCGGTGGCGACGAGTTTCCCCTGCGTGCAAAACGGAAGACCCGTGGTGTCGAGCGCGCCGTGTTTGTCGAATTCGAGCACGAATTTGTCAAGAATCGGGGGGAGCTCGCCGGAGGTCGTCGAGAGCGTGCCGCCCCCGTGCGTAACGATCGGCGCGTTTTCGTGTTTCGGCAGCGCTTTCGGCGCGAACCCACCTTCCGCGTCGAGGACGAGGTCACCCGCGACGACGTGTACGTGGAACGCACTGGCGGTTGCGGCGACGACAAGCAGCCCCAGCACGACGATTCCGGCGACGATCTTCTTCTTCATCTCGACCTCTCCCCCGTTTTCCCGAGCTTTGAAGATATCTGAGATGCCGGGAAGTCATGTTGTGCAACGGCGTCCACCCGAAAAGACGCCCAGCGCCTTCTGGCGCTGGGCGTCTGCGTTCTAGGAGCGTTTGCGCGAAGCCCGCGCCGTTTTTTTGCGTTTCGGAGTCGCGGCGGCTTTCGATTTGGCGCTTTTGGCGGCCGCTTTCGGTTTGCGAGCTTTCGAGCCGGTCCTCGCTTTCGGGGCCGCTTTCGGTTTGCGCGAGGCGCTCGCTTTCACTGCCCGCCGCTGCGCAGCCGGGACCTCTGCCGTCGCTACGGCGCCGGACAGCGACTTGATCTGGCCCTCGAGGAACTTCGCCATCCGTTCCTCCTCGCGACGGATGTCGCGGGCGAGCTTGGCCGTCTCTTTGTCGGAGACCTTCGTGGCGAAGGTCTCGATCGCCAGGTAGGTCGAGATCTCCTCGTGCTCGTTGAAGTACTCGGTCTTGGCGTTCTTCAGCATCTTCTCCTGCTCACCGCTGCCCCGCACCGCGTGCAGCGGGCCCTTCGCGGCGGCGGTCGCCTTGGCGACCACGGTCTGGATCGCGTGCCCGCCACCACCGAGCCTCTTGATCCGGCGCTCCAGCTGCTTGGCGTGCGACTTGGTCTCTTTGAGGTGCTGTTTGAGGCGTTTCTTGTACGGCGCCTTCGTCGTCATCGCGATGTGCGCCTCGAGCGAGGTCTCCAGCTCCTTCTCCTTGCCGTAAGCCTCGTTCAGATACTGGACAAGCTTTGCGTCCCGCTCGTTCAAATCACTCATATGGTTGGTGGTCCTTCCTGTGGTTGAGTTGACTGGGCTACCCGAGCCCGATTGGTGAAAACGTGAGCCGGTCAGCTGACCACGCAGTTGCCGCCGCCTTCGCTCTCACCCGAGGCCGGGAAGGCGTGGGCAAGGGCATGGGCGATCAGCTCGCTGCGGGCGGCGTAACCGGGTGAGGTGAAGTGGATTCCGTCTTCGATGAACCAGGCGTCTTTGACGTCGGAGGCCCAGTCGTAGACTCGCATGTTGGGATATCTGCGACAGGCGACGAGCAATTCTTCGTCCCACTTTTCCATGTTCTCAGCCGCGTAGGGATCGCCTGCTTCGACCAGCGAACGGACGTTGACCCACATCACCGGTTCGTCGCCGATCGTGTCCATCATGATTTCGATCCGTTCCATCTCGCCGACGGCGGAGCCGACGAAGACGTTGGCCGCCTCGTTGGTGCCGAGCGCCAGCACCCAACAGCCGTGGAAGCCTTCGAACTTCCAGGCTTCCGCCACTTCCTGGGCGTTCGGTTCGCCTTCGAACTGCTCTTCGATCGAGCGGGCGCCGGAGATCTCCATGTGCGCTTCGACGGCGCCAACGTCGGCGTACTGAGCTTCGATCCGCTGGCTTTCCAGCGGCAGGTATTCCGGCGAGGTGAGCCCCTCCGAGGTGGAGTCGCCGATGTGGACGACGGCTTTGCAGGAGGAGCGGGTCGAGGAGTTCGCCTGAGCCGGAGTCAGCGGCGGCGGCTGGGCGGTGCCGGCGGCGACCGCTTCTTCGACCCGCACGTCTCTGCCTTCGGCCGCGACCGAGTTGACGCCGGCCATGCCGGCGCCGGCGGCGACGAGGACGACGAACGAAGCCCCCGCCAGCGCCCAGCCCTGCCGCGAGACGTTCTCGGGCCGCCAGCCACCGGCCCTGGCGCGCCGCCAGAGGCGGCCGAGGGCGCCGTGGCGCACCGGCTCCTCGAGGTAACGCCAGGAGAGCGCCGAGATGCCGACGATCGCCGCGAACTGGAGCAGCTCGCGCAGCGGTTCGGCGCCGTTGGCGATGCCGCCGGGGGTGGTGAGGACGATCACCGGGAAGTGCCAGAGGTAGATCCCGTAGGAGCGCACCCCGATCCAGCGCAGCGGCTTCCAGCCGAGGATCGGGCCGAGCCGGCAGGCCGGATGGGCCAGGGCGGCGACGACCAGCACCGTCGCGATCGAGAGCAGCGCGAAACCGCCCCGGTAGAGGAACGAGGAGTACTGGTCGCTCTGCCAGATCATCAGTGCGATCGCCGCCAGGCCGGCGACGCCGAGCCCGTCGAGGGTGTTGCGGGCGCCGGCGCCGATCCGGCGGCTCAGTTTGCGGCTCGGCCAGACCATCGCCAGCGCCGCCCCGAAGAGCAGCTCCGAGGCGCGGGTGTCGGTCCCGTAGTAGACCCGCGAGGGGTCGAGGCTCGGGTGGTAGAGGAGCGCCATCAGGACCGCCGAGGCGATCGCCAGGGCCAGGGTCACGATCGCCAGCCGCGGCCGCACCCCCGAGGCCAGCGGCGTCTCCCGCACGACCTTGACGCCGATCAGCAGCAGGAACGGCCAGACGATGTAGAACTGCTCCTCGATCGCCAGCGACCAGAGGTGGTTGAGCGGCCCCGGCGGCGCGAAGCGGGCGAAGTAGGAGACGTCGCCGAAGATCAGCTGCCAGTTGCTGACGTAGAGCGCTGAGGCGACCACCGCGTCGCGGAACTGTTGCGGCTGGGCGGGGCCGAAGATCGTCACCCAGGCGACGACGATGGCCAGCATCGCGAACAGCGCCGGCAGCAGCCGGCGGGCGCGGGCGAGCCAGAACCTGCCGAGCCGGATGTGGCCGCGCTGGGACAGCTGCGAGAGCAGGATGTCGGTGATCAGGTAGCCGCTGAGGGTGAAGAAGATGCCGACCCCGAGCAGCCCGCCGGGAGCCCAGTCGAAGCCGAAATGGAAGGCGATCACGGCGAGGACGGCGATCGCCCGCAGCCCGTCCAGTCCGGGCATGTAGCGCTGGTTGCGCTTGACTGGTTCAGGCATCTGTCGGCCGCATGCTACGTATGGGAGAAGAAGCCATGAACGACAAGTCCCCCTCCACCCCGCTACCGAGCCGCCGCCTCGGCGATTCCGGCCTCAAGGTCTCGGTCGTCGGCCTCGGCTGCAACAACTTCGGCGGCCGCATCGACGCCGACGGGACGGCCGCCGTACTCGAGGCGGCGCTCGAAGCCGGCATCAACTTCTTCGACACCGCCGACATCTACGGCGGCGCCGGCGGCAGTGAGCGGCTGATGGGCGAGGCGCTGGCGGGACGGCGCGACGAGTACGTGATCGCGACCAAGTTCGGGATGGACATGCGGGGCGCCGATGGCGAGCCCGACGCCGCGCGCGGCTCCCGCGAGTACATCCGCTGGGCGGTCGAGGGCTCGCTGCGACGACTGCGGATCGACCGCATCGACCTCTACCAGTACCACCAGCCCGACGGGGTCACTCCGATCGGGGAGACCCTGGCGGCGCTCGACGAGCTGGTCCGCGAGGGCCTCGTCAGCGCGGTCGGCTGCTCCAACGTCAGCGCCGCGGAACTGGAGGAAGCCGAGCGGGTGGCACAGGAGCGGGGGCTGGCGCGCTTCGTGACCCTGCAGAACGAATACAGCCTGCTCGAGCGCAGCATCGAGGCCGATGTCGCCCCGGCCTGCGAGCGCCTCGAAGTTGCGATCCTCCCCTTCTTCCCCCTCGCCAAGGGCCTGCTGACCGGCAAGTACCGGCGCGGCGAGCCGGGGCCGCGGGGGGCGCGCCTGGCCTCCGGCGGGCCGGCCGGCAGCGACGCCCAGTTCGATCTCGTCGAGGCGCTGGAGGGATTCGCGACGGAGCGCGGCATCGGCCTGATCGACGTGGCGATCGCCGGTCTCGCGGCCCAGCCCGGCGTCGCCTCGGTGATCGCCGGGGCGACGCGGCCCGAGCAGGTGCGGGCGAACGTCGCGGCGCTGCGCTGGCAGCCGAGCGCCGAGGACCTGGCCGAGTTGGACCGGATCGCACCGCGCCGCCGCCGGTAAGGAGGCGCTTTTGTCACTCCTGGGGTGACAAAAGCGCCTCGCCCATCCCCTGCGTCCGTCGGGCGCACTAGGTTCCCGCGCCGTGGATCTCGCTCGCATCTCATCCCGGAAGAAGGGCCTCGGCTTCGCCGGCGCCCTGGCGGTCGCGGCGCTGCTGGCATCCCTGGCCCTGGGCCTCGGCGCCTCGTCGGCAGCCGGCGCCGGCTGCCCCAGCTTCCTGGTCCTCCACGACGACCGCATCGGCCCGGCCGTTCTGCCGGCCGGCAACTACACGATCACGATCGCCCCGTCGTCGGGCCTGACCTGCCCGGCCGCTTCCAAGCTCTTCACCCGCTTCCTCGAGGACTTCGACGGCGTCCTGCCCTCGCCTTGGCGGGTGTCCGCCCAGGGCAGCGGCAAGGCCTCGTTCACGCTGACGATCACCTACAGCTCCGGGTCCAACGACCCGCAGCGGCCGGCCGGCCAGGCGGGATTCTCGGTCGCCCGCATCTCGGGCGGGAGCGAAGGCGGCGCCAACGACGAACTCGGCGCCCTCTGCCGCAACTCCTTCACCGTCAACTCCAACGTCGTGCTTGGCCCGCTGACCTTTCCGAAAGGCCAGTACCTCCTCTACCTGCCGCCGGGATCGGGCATCAGCTGCAACCGCGCCTCGGTCCTCTTCACCCGCTTGCTCGGCTCCCCCGCAGGCGGCCTGCCCTTCCCCTGGCGCCTCAAGAATCAGACGGCGACCTTCTTCAAGCCCGAACACCCGGCCCGCTCGGCCTTCCGCGTCGAGCCCGCCCTGGGCGCCGGCGCCAAGTAACGCTCCCGACTTTGACCACAGCGGGCTGGGGTCAAAGTCCGCTGCGGCGCCGCTAGCTCTGCTCCAGCGCGAACGGGCTGCCCTCGGAGTCGCGGCAGATCGACCAGCGCTCACCCGGATGGACGACCGAGCCGCCGAGCTCGCGCACCCGCTCCAGCGCCGCGGACATGTCCGGCACGGAGAAATAGGGCAGCGAGCCGGTGTCGCCCGGTCCCCTGCCGCGCTCGTGGACCCCGAGCCGCAGCCCCGCCTCCTCGTGGACCCAACCAGCGCCAGCGTCACCGGAGCGCGGCGCCAGCTCGACCCCGAGTACGCCGCGCCAGAAGCGCAGCGCCCGCTCGGCGTCGTCGGCCGGGAACTCGATCAGGGCAGAGGACATGGCCTCAGCATCAGGGACGATCGGCGACTTTGCCCGGCAAAAAGCTGTCGCGGCCGAGGAACGAGCTCTCAGCTCCGATCAACTGCTCCAGCTCACCGCGGTCGAGGAAGATGCCGTGGCACTTCGTGCACTGCTCGATCGTCACCCCGTTGCGCTGGTGGGTGCGCATCGGCGCCTGACATTTGGGACAGGTCAGCTCGGCCACACCTTGGAGTATCCAGAAACCGGCTCCCCGAGCCGGTCCGGGACGGCGCACGCCTTGCCCTCGGAGAAACCCTCGGGTCCGATGTCGAGGGCGACGTTCATTCGCGCCCTGGCGTTCTCCCAGGCGATCAGCTGGACCAGCTCCAGCGTTCCCTTGATGCCGAAGCGCTGGCGCACCCTTGCCATCAGCTCGTCGTCGACCTCGCCCGGGGTGCGGCTGATGCCGGTGGCCAGATCGACGACGAGCAGCTCGTCGTCGCTGAACAGGCCCGAGTCGTGAGCTTCGTGGAGGGCGAGGAGCTGCTGGTCGCTGAGACCGGCGCGGCGCGCGTACTCGGAGCTGATGTCCATGCAGAACTCGCAGCCGACGATCGTCGCCGCCTTGGTCACCGCCAGCTCGCTGAGCGCTTTCGGTACCCGCTTGCCGCGCTCGGCGGCGCGGTTGAAGCGCATGTAGTCGACCATCAACCGCGGGTGCTGGGCGAAGACGCGGGCAGACTTCAGCTCGCGCCCGTAGGCGGCACGGCTGCCGCGGGCGACGAGGCCGGCGAAGACTCCCTGGCGTGGCTCGATCCTGGACATCGTTGGGCCTCCTTCTCGAAGTGGGCCAGCAGCTTAGGCACGATGTGGCACCCGCGATAAGGTCCAATGCGGTGGCTAAATCGGGGTCCACTTCATCGACCGGCTCACCGGAGCTGCTGCTGCCGCGCTGGGATCCGGGTCAGCCTCGCCGCGCCCAGTTGGAGACCGGACTGAGGGAGGCAATCCGGATGGGGCGCCTGCGGCCGGACGCCCGCCTGCCCTCCTCCCGCGCCCTCGCGGCCGAGCTGGGCGTGTCGCGGCGCTTGGTCGTCGAGGCCTACGAACAGCTGGCGGCCGAGGGGTACATCGTCTCCCGCCGCGGCTCAGGCACGCGCGTCGCGCGCCCCGCGCAGGCCGCCCGCGACGGCGGCGAGGGAGTGCTGCAAGAGCCCGCCCCCGTGCCACCACCCGTCACTGGCATCGACCTCTTTCCCGGCGCCCCCGATCTCTCTCTGTTCCCGCGCCGGGCCTGGGGCCAGGCGCTGCGGCGCGCCCTGGCCGAGCTGCCCGACGCCCGCCTCAGCTACGGCGAGTTCGCCGGCACGACCGAGTTGCGGGTCGCGCTCGCCGAGCACCTGGGGCGCGTTCGCGCCGCCGCGGCGCAGCCCGACCGCGTCGTCGTCACCGCCGGCTACCAGCAGGGGCTGCGCCTCTTCTGCCAGCTGGTGCGGGGAAGGGGCGGCCGGCGCATTGCGGTCGAGGACCCTGGCTACCCGGTCGCCGGCTGGACGATCGAGTCCGAGCGGCTGGAGGTGGTGCCGGTCCCGATCGACGACGACGGCATCGACGTCGCCGCCCTCGTCGCCGCCGCGCCCGACGCGGTCGTGGTCACCCCCGCCCATGCGCTGCCGCTCGGCGCCGTGCTGGCGCCGAGCCGGCGCCGCCAGCTGGCCGCCTGGGCGCGCGAGAGCGGCGCCCTCGTGCTCGAGGACGACTACGACGCCGAGCTGCGCTACGACCGCGGCCCCGCCGGCACCCTGCAGGGCCTAGCACCGGACGTGGTCGTGCTGGCCGGCACCACCTCGAAGACGCTGGCGCCGGCCCTACGGCTCGGCTGGCTGCTGCTCCCGGCCGAGCTGGTCCCGATCGTCGTCACCGCCCGCACGATGGCCGACGGCGGCGGCCCGCGCATCGACGAACGGGCGCTCGCCGACCTGATCGCCAGCGGCGCCTTCGACCGCCACGTCCGCGCCGCCCGCCAGCACTACCGCCTCAAGCGCGCGACCCTCCTCGACGCCCTCGCCGGCGCCCTTCCCGACGCCAGAGTCCGCGGCATCGCCGCCGGCCTCCACGTCGTCCTCGAGCTGCCCGCCGGCACCAGCGAGGTCGGCGTCATCGAGCGCGCCAAGCGGGGCGGCGTCCACGTCCACGGCCTCGCCAGCTTCACCCGCACCCATGCGCACCCGCCCAGCCTGGTGCTCGGCTACGGCCTGCCGGGCGAGCGCGAGCTGCGCCGAGCGGTCGCGGCAATCGCGGTCGCGGTCGAGGACTGATTCCGGCCGCTGATCCGGGCGCCGATTCCAGACGTCCGGCCCGCCGGGGACGATTCAGGACATGTGGCAAGCGATAGTCGTCTGCTCGGACTGCGCTGAGGAAGCGGAGATCCTGGTCGAGGATTTGGATGACCTCGAGCGCGAGGTCTGCGGCTGCGGCTACAGCGTCGTGATCCTCTCCGTGGCGGGGTTCGAGCCGGTCGTCCTGCCCCAGCCGGCCTAGGAGACTAGCCAGCAGCGGTCGTCTCGTCGCCGATTGAAATCGCTGCGCCCCGATTGAAACGGGAAATCGATCTGGTTCCCTGCGCGCCATCCGGGGTAGCGGAGGGGCCGTGACGTCCGCCGACCCCTCGTCCTCACCCGCAGCAAAGGGCGCGTCCAGACCCGACCAGCATCGTTTCGGCGCCTCGCCGCCGCTCTCGCTCGGCGTCGAGGAGGAGCTGCTGCTGGTCGACGAGGACCGTCAGCTGGTCGCCGCCAGCGAGGCCGTCCTCGACAGCATCGCCGGGCCGGTCGCCGAGCGGGTCTCGGCGGAGATCTTCGCCGAGCAGATCGAGCTGAAGACCGGGATCTGCAGCGACTTCGAGAGTGTCGTCGCCGAGCTCGGCGAGGCAAGGCTGGCGATCCGCGAGGCGGGCTTCGGGCTGCTCGCCTCCGGGCTCCATCCCACCGCCGACTCGGGCGAAGCCAAGCTGGTCGGCAAACCGCGCTACGAGGTGGTGCGCAGGGACTTCGGCGACCTCCTGAGGACGCCGCCCTGCGGCCTCCACATCCACGTCGGCATGCCGGATCCCGAAACCGCGATCCGCATCGCCAACGCCTTCTGCCTCTACCTGCCGCTGCTGCAGGCGCTGAGCGCCAACTCGCCGTTCCGGGAAGGCACCGATTCCGGCAACGCCAGCTCGCGGACCTCGGTCGTGCGCAGCTACCCCCGCTTCCAACTGCCGCGCCAGTTTCGCGACTACGAGGAATTCTGCGGCGTCGCCGACCAGCTGATCGCCGCGGCCGGGGTCGACGACTACACCTACGTCTGGTGGGACGTCCGTCCCCACCCGCGGCTCGGCACGGTCGAGGTGCGCGCCGTCGACGTCCAGACCGACGCTCTGACCTCGAGCGCGCTCGCGGTGCTGATCCAGGCGATCGCCGCGAAGGAGCTCGAGCAGCCGACCGCGCCCGGCCTCTACCGCGAGGCGCTCGAGGAGTCCTACTTCCAGGCCACCAGCCACGGGCTCGAGGCGCGGATCCTGCTCAACGAGGAGACCCCCCGCCCGGCCCGCGAGGTCGGCCGCGAAACGCTGGATGCCCTGCGCCCCTACGCGCGGGCGCTGAATGGCGAGAGCGCGATCGAGGAGATCGAGCGAATCCTGCGCGAGGGCAACGGCGCCGACGAGCAGCGCCGAATCCATCGCGAGAGCGGCATGCGGGGGCTGCTGGAGCACCTCACCGAACCGGCGCTCTGAGCGCCTCAACCAACCGAGAGGCAGACCGCGGTCGCGTCGTCGGCCAGCTGGCCGACGCTGGCCTCCCGCACCGCGTCGTGGATCTCGCGCACCGTGTCAGCCGCCGAGCCGCGGCGGGAGCGGCTAGCCGCCTCGGCCAAGCCGTCGACACCCAGGCCCGCCTGCCCCTCGCCCCACTCGATCACCCCGTCGGAGACCATGACCAGCCGATCGCCGGCGAGCGGTGCACGAGCGCTCGCTCGGTTTCGGGGTCGAGCGCCCACCGAGGCCATGCGTAGCCGGGAAGGCAAGCGGCTCCAGCTCGCCTTCCTCACGGAGGACGATCGGCGCCACGTGACCGCAGTTGGCGAGCTGTAGCTGGCCGCTGGTCGGATCCCAGTGGGCGACGATCGCCGCCATCTCGGCTCGCGGCCCGGGCATTTCGCGAAGCGTCTGGTGCATGACCAGGAGCGCCTCGCCGATCGAGGCGCCGCTACGCCTGCTCGCCCGCAGGGCGCCGAGGGCGACGGCGCTGCTGGCGGCTGAGCGGGTGCTGTCGCCGAGCCCGTCGGCGAGCGTGACCCAGACCCCGTCGGCGTTCTCGACCACGTCGAACCAGTCGCCGGCGACCTCATAGGTCGGCAGCACGTTGCCGGCGACTTCGGCGCCGGTCACGCGGACGATTCGCGGCGGCAGCAGGCTCTGCTGGATCTCCGCCGCCGCCCGCGGCTGTTTGCGCCGCTGAGCGCGGGCGAAGACGTCGGTGTAGCGGTCGGCGAGGGTCACAGCGGCGGCGGCCTGTCGGGCCATCTCGGTCAGCGGCTCGCGGGGACGGCCGAAGGCGACAAAGACGCCGATCGCCCGGCCGCGCAGCCAGAGCGCGAACAGCTCGACGCCGCGTAGCTCGGCGAGACTGTGGCGCAGGGCGGCGATCCCGTCGGCGTCGAGCTCGGGCCCGATCGCAAACGGTGCCCGCAGCTCCGTGCCCAGCCGGGCCGGCCCGGCCATGTGCAACAGGTGGCTGCCATCGATATCGAGCACGTAGAGGGCAACCGGGACCGCCGCGATCCGCTGCGCCTCGGCGACCAGTTGCTGGGGCAGCAGCGCCGGCGGGACGACGTCGAAGACGTGGATCGCGTCGAGGGCAAGCGGCCGGCGGCGGCCAAGGCGACCGGGCGGAAGCGGGTCCTCGGCGCTGTGCAGAGCGCCGTCCTGGGGGCGAGCGTCGAGCGTCGCGATCAGCTGGTCGCGATCGGCGAAGCGGCGGTAGAGGGTCGAGCGCGAGACACCGGCGGCGGCGGCGATGTCAGAGAGGCTCGCCGAAGGCGACTGCTCGAGCAGTCGTTTGGCCGCGTCGAGGATGCGCTCGTCGTTGCGCAGCGCGTCGGCGCGGCGCCCGTCGGTTCCCTTGTTCTCCGAATCGCTCATCGGCTCCCGCCCTATCTGGAACAGCACGTCTCCCCGGAGTGTGCCAGTTGGGGCATTTCCGAAATCGGTCGGATTGAGATCCGCAACCAGGGGCAGAAGGAGGAAGCGCGTCTCCCGCCACCGACCCGGAAGGAGCATCTCGATGGCCGCATCGAACTCGAGTCCCACCGCACCGAGCGATCCCGCCGAGCAGCGATCGGTCGCCGAGCTGCTGCGACAGCTGACCGAGCAGACGACCAGGCTCGGCCAGAAGGAGATCGAGCTGGCCAAGGCGGAGATGGCAATCAAGGGCAAGCGCATCGGCGTCGGCGCCGGGGCCTTCAGCGCCGCCGGGCTGCTCGCCCTGCTGGCGCTGGGGGCGCTGACGGCGGCCGCGATCCTCGGGCTCGCCGCCGCTGTCGAGGCCTGGCTCGCCGCTCTGATTGTCGCCGTCGTCTACCTGCTGGTCGCCGGGGTGCTGGCCCTGCTCGGACGTTCGAGAGTGCAAGCCGCGACGCCCCCGGTGCCGGAGCAAGCCGCGGCGAGCGTCAAAGAAGACCTGAAAGAAACCAAGCAGAAAGCAAAGGAGGGAAGGGCATGAGCGCAGCAGAGAAAGGGCAGTCGCCAACGGCTGACGAGCAGGGCACCCACGACCCGGGGGAGATCCGCCAGGACATCGAGGAAACTCGCGCGGAACTGGGTGAGACGGTCGCCGCGGTGGCCGAGAAGACCGACGTCAAGAAACAGGCGCAGGCCAAGGCCGACGAGCTGAAGCAACAGGCCGCCGCCAAGGCCGAGGAAGCGAAGACGAAGGCCCGTGAGGTCGGCGAGAAGGCGAAAGAGGCCGCCCCTGACAACGCCGGCGAAGGCGTCCAGCAGGCTCAACGCCTGGCCCAGGAGAACCCGGTGCCGATGGCGCTGGCCGGCGCCTTCGTGGCCGGGCTGCTGGTCGGGAGAATGCTCTCGCGATGAGCCCGGCCCGGCATACGGATGGCGCTCGCGAGAAGACGAGCGACGACAGCGGCGCGCGCCAGGAGAACGGTGCGCGCCGCGACTACCGCCCTGAAGGCGCCGCTGCCGGGGTGGGCACCTTCGCGACCCTCAAACGCACCGCGACCGAGTTCATGGAGGACAACCTCACCGACTGGGCCGCCGCGCTCACCTACTACGGCCTGCTCGCCCTCTTCCCGGCGCTGATCGCGATGGTCTCCTTGATCGGTCTGGTCGGGGACCCGAAAAGCACGACCTCGAGCCTGACCGAAATCATCACCTCGATCGGGCCGAGCTCGGCGGCGGAAACCTTCTCCGGGCCGATCGAATCATTGGCCTCCAACCAGAGCGCCGCCGGCTTCGCCTTCGTGATCGGCCTGCTGGTGGCGCTGTGGTCGGCATCCGGCTATGTCGGCGCCTTCATGCGCGCCTCGAACGTCATCTACGAGACGCCCGAGGGGCGGCCGTTCTGGAAGCTGCGGCCACTGCAGCTGGTAGTGACGCTGGGGATGATCGTGCTGATGGCCCTGCTGGCGCTGGGCCTGGTTCTGACCGGGCCGATCGTCGACGCCGTCGCCGGGCCGATCGGCCTCGGCGATACCGCCGTCAGCGTCTGGAACATCGCCAAGTGGCCGGTGATGGTGGCGATCTTCATCGTCATGGTCGACCTCCTCTACTACGCCTCGCCCAACGTCAAGCTGCGGGGTTTCAAATGGGTCACGGCGGGGAGCCTGGTGGCGATCGTCGTCTGGGCGATCGCCTCGGCGGCCTTCGCCTTCTACGTGGCCAACTTCAGCTCCTACGACAAGACCTACGGCACCCTCGGCGGCCTCGTCGCCCTGCTGGTCTGGTTCTGGATCAGCAACCTGGCGATCCTCTTCGGCCACCAGCTGAACGCCGAGCGGGAGCGCAGCCTCGAGATCGAAGAGGGTCGGCCGCGGGCCGAGCGGGAGATCCAGCTGGAGCCGCGCAGCGAGCCCAAGGACCAAAAGACCACCTGACGAACGGAGACACCGATGGCAGCGACCGCAGCAGTAGCCCGCCTCACCCCCTATATCGAGCAGTTGCTCGAAGACGAAGCCGCCCGCGACGACCTGCGGCGCGGCGCTGACAAGCTACGCGCCGCCTACGAGCGCTCGCGGAAGCGGCGCGTCAAGGTCAGCCGCGACGAGAAGCTCCGAGCTCAGCTCGGGAGTGCCCTGCGATCGCTCAGCGACGGCGCCAACGAGCTGGTCTCGGGCGCCCAGAAGCCGAAGAAGCGGCGCGGCCGCATGCTGCTGAAGCTGCTGCCGCTAGCGGCGGTCGGCGCCGGAGTCGCGATCGCCCTCAACGAGGACCTGCGCTCCTCGCTCTTCGGCTCCGACTCCTCCCCGCAGGGCGTCGATGGGAGCCCGTCATGAAGCTCGTCTTCACGCCGCTCAGCATCGTCCTCGGCCTGGTCGCCGGGATGGTCGGAAAGAAGATCTTCGAACGGCTCTGGGGCCTGGTTGACGAAGAGGAACCGCCGCGGCCCGAGCACCGGGAATTCGCCTGGCCGAAGCTGATCGCCGCGCTGGTCTTCGAGGGGGCGATCTTCCGCCTCGTCAAAGGCCTGGTCGACCATGGCGCCAGGCGCTCCTTCGCTAAGGCGACGGGCTCGTGGCCGGGGGAGGAGTCACCGGAGTCGGCGTAGGCAGGGTCGCCTCAGACCGGGTCATCTCAGGCTGCGTTTCCGGCAGCCGAAAGGCCTTGAACGCCAGCGGCGCCTCAACTCGGTCGCGCAGCTTGCAGCGGGGGCAATGCTCCACTCCCAGGTGGCTGGCGCTGTAGCTGCTTCCGCATCTCTCGCACTGGAACATGATTCCCCTCCTGCTTTCCCGTGATAACTGGCCGCTGATGAATTACCCACTGGACGGATTGGATAAACCCGGAGGCTTCACTGCGCCCTTTGGCTCAAGCCGGTCGCGGCCCCAGGCGCGAAATCGTCTCACTGTCCTGAGCAGCAGTTTTGCCGCCGCCCTGCGTGCGAACATACGTTCCCATCCATAGCGAGGAGGAACGATGTCCCAATTTGACGCCTATGAAGACCTAGTTGGCAAGTGGCGCTGGCGCCTGCTCGGCGTCGACGGGCGCACCGTGGCGACGTCCGGGGAGTCCTTTGATTCTCATTGGCACGCGCTGCGGGCCGCCGAAAACGTGCGCGGCGCCGCCGCCGGAGCTCTGCTTTCAAGCATTCCCGCCGAGGGGGTCAACGACGCGCTCGGCGCGATCATCGACCGCGAGCTGGCGCGGAGCTAGGGGGCTAGCCGCCGCGCTCCTGAGTGGCGCCGGGCGAGGCCTCCCAGAAGTCGTCGATCTTGGTCGAGTCGCCGCGGTCGATGCGGCGCGAGATCGCCCACATCTCGACCGGCTCGTCGCCGAGATTGCGGTGCGAGCGCGGCGTCTGCGGCGCCACCCGGACCACCGCGCCCGCCGTGACCTCCTCGACCTCGTCGCCGAAGCGCATCGTTAGCGTGCCCCTGGTGACGAGGTAGAGCTCCTCGATCTCCTCGTGGTAGTGCCCGGTGCCCTGCTCGAAGTCAGAGTGGGGCGGGATCCGCATCAGCGTCAGCGCCAGCTGGTCGCTGCCAAGGGCCTCGCCGAGGCTACGGAACTCGCCGGGAACGTCGCTGCCCGCGTAGGAGTCCTCGACTTCGTCGGCCGCGACGATGGTGTAATCGCTCATGCCCCCTTCCTACCCACCGGCCGGGTTCGCTACCCATGGTGAAACCCGAGCCGCGCGAGCGCCGAGACAGCTACGTCTGAGCCCGCAGAACGTGCTTGCGGATCTTGCCCGTCGCCGTCTTCGGCAGGTCCTCGACGACGCGGATCTGCTTCGGGATCTTGAAATGGGTGAGGCGCGTGCGGAGGAAGCCGCGGACCTGCTCGGGGTCGATCTCGATGCCGGGTCGGACGGTGACGTAGGCCACCAGCAGCTCCCCCCAGCGCTCGTCCGGAATCCCGATCACGGCGGCCTCGGCGACCGCCGAGTGCGCCACCAGGGCCTGCTCGACCTCGATGCTGGAAATGTTCTCGCCGCCGGAGATCACCACGTCCTTGAAGCGGTCGCGGATCTCCACATAGCCGTCGGAGTGCATGACGCCGAGGTCGCCGGAGTGAAACCAGCCGCCCTCGAAAGCCGCGGCGGTCGCGGCGGCGTCGCGATAGTAGCCGGGCGTGACGTTGTTGCCGCGCATGACGAGCTCGCCAACCGTTTCGCCGTCGGCGGGCACGTCGCGCATCTCCCCGTCGACCACGCGGACCGGCTCGCTGACGACAGTCGACACCCCCTGGCGGGCCTTGAGCGCGTACTGGCGCTCGACCGGGAGCGCGTCCCAGTTGGGGTTCCAGGCACAGACGACCAGCGGGCCGTAGGTCTCGGTCAAGCCGTAGAGGTGGGTGACGTCGAGGCCGAGGTCGGCCGCGCGCGCGAGCTCCGCCGGCGCCGGCGGAGCGCCGCCGACGAAGACCCGGACCTGGCCCTCGACAGGCACCTTCTCCTCAGCATCGAGGATCATCCCGAGGACCGTCGGAGCGGCGCAGAAGTGGGTGACGCCGGCGCCGATCTGCCGCCAGACGGCCGCCGGGTCGAGGCGGGGAAGGCAGACGTGAGCCGCCCCCGCCGCGGTGACCGCCCAGGTGTAGGCCCAGCCGTTGCAGTGGAACATCGGCAGCGTCCAGAGGTAGCGGCTGCGCGCCGAGAGGCCCGCCTCGGCGATCACGCCGAGGCTGTGCAGGTAGGCGCCGCGATGGGTCGCCATCACCCCCTTCGGCTGACCGGTGGTCCCGGACGTGTAGTTGATCGAGAGCAGCTCGTCCTCGTCCTCGGGAGCGACCAGCTGCCGCGGCTCGGCGGCGGCGATCAGGGCCTCGTAGGGACACGCCTCCGGGTTGGCGTGGTCGACCCAGACGATCGGGCAGGGGACAATCGGCTCGAGCACGCCGCGCAAGCCGGCGTCGGCGAAGACCAGCTCGGCGCCGCAGTGATCGAGGATGTATGCGTACTCCGGCGCCGCCAAGCGCGGGTTGAGCGGCACCAGCACACAGCGGGCGCCCGGCACCGCGTAGTGCAACTCCAGCATCGCCGGCAGGTTGGGCAGGATCGCCGCGACACGGCTGCCGGGCGCCAGCGAGAACCGCCGTTGCAGCGCGTCGGCGACGCGCTCGGCCCGTTCGGCGTGGCGGGCGAAGCTCCAGGTCCGCTCGCCGAGGTGGACGGCGGGCCGCTCGGCCCAGACGCCGGCGCTGCGCCGCAGGAACGAGAGCGGCGACAGCGCCGTCATCTAGGAACGCTGGTCGAAACTGCGCCCGAGCAGCTCCGAGAGGATGCGGATGCGCTGCATGGTCGGCGTGCCGCCGGCGATCGCCCAGCCGTGGGCGTCGCGGTGCAGGCGCTCGATCCCGTAATCCTCGGCGTAGCCCTTGCCGCCGTGGACCTGCATCGCCAGGTCGGAGACGCGTTTGGCCATCTCGTTCGCGGTGCACTTGGCGAGCGAGACCTGCAGCGGGTCGGGCAGGCCGGAGCCGGCCGTGAGGGCGGCCCCGTAGACGAGCATCCGCGCCGCATAGACCTGCATGACCATGTCGGCCAGGATCATCTGCACGCCCTGGAACTCGATCAGGGGCTTGCCGAACTGGACCCGCTCGCGGACGTAGTCGAGGCTGCGCTCGAGGGCGGCCTGGCCGATCGCCAGGCTCATCGTCGAGTTGCCCAGCCGCTCGATCGAGAAGGCGCCGAAGAGGTCGCGGAAGCCGCCGCCGGGGCCGCGCAGCACGTTCTCGGCCGGGACCCGCACGTCCTCGAAGATCAGGTCGCAGGACGGGATGCCGCGAAAGCCCATCAGCTTCTCCTGCTCCCCGAAGCTGAAGCCCGGGGTGCCGTCCTCGACGATCAGAGCACCGATGCCGCGGGCGCCGAGATCCTCGCTCATCCTCGCGTAGACGAGGTAATGGCTGGAGTGGCCGCCGTTGGAGATCCAGCGCTTGGTGCCGTTGAGGACGTACTCGTCGCCGTCGCGCAGGGCCGCGGTGCTCATGTCGGTCGCTGCCGAGCCCGCCTCGGGCTCCGAGATCCCCAGCGCGATCGTCGCCTCGCCGGCGATTACCGGCGGCAGCCAGCGCTCTTTCTGCTCCTCGGTGCCCAGCCGGGCGATCACCTGGGCCGGGCCGGTGTTGGCCTCGAAGACCTGGAAGGCCGCCGGGCGGCACTCCTTGGCGAACTCCTCGATCGCCAGCAGCGAGTCGAAGATCGGCAGGCCGGCGCCGCCGTAGACCTCCGGCAGCGAAATTCCCAGCAGGCCTAGCTCGCCCAGCATCCGCTGCTCCTCAACCGGGAAGGCGAGGCGCTGCTCGTCCCAAGCGGCTGCCTTGGGGCGGTAGCGCTCGCGGGCGATTCTGGCCGCGGTCTCCTTCAGCTGGCGCTGCTCCTCGCTGAGGCGCCCAATCGCTTCGAGGCCGGCGAAGGAGGTCGGCAGGGCACTGTCGGTGAGCGGGTTCACGCCGGATCCGATGCGAACTGGGGCATCACCTGCTCGGCGAACAGCGACATGCTCCTGACCGTCTCCTCGCTGCCCCGGATCGGCATGAAGGCGATCGTGAAGTACTCGACGCCGGCGTCGGCGAAGCGGCGCAGGCCGGCGCTGACTTCGTCCGGGTCGCCGATCAGGGCGATACCGCGCGCCCCCAGGTCCTCGACCGAGAGCTCGTTCCAGAGTGGCCGCCGCAGCAGATGCTCGGCGGTCTCGATCGCCCGCTCGCGCGTCTCCTCGACGACGACGAAGAGGAAGGCCGCCGCCAGGATGTCATCCGCCGCGCGGCCAAACTCCTCGACGGCGGCGTTGCGGATTTCCTCGATGCCCTCGCGATAGGACTCCGGCGTCATGCCGTTGTAGTGGGGCGCGGCCGGGGTCCAGGCGTCGCCGACCTCGGCCACCGCCCGCCGCATCCGTTTGCTGCTGCCGCCGATCCAGATCGGCGGCGCCGGTTGGGCCGTCGGCTTCGGCCAGAGCGGCGCTTCGTCGAGGCTGTAGTACTTGCCCTCGAAGGAGACGGGGCCGTCGGTGGTCCAGAGCTGGCGGATCAGGCGCACCCCCTCGAGCGTGCGTTCGTAGCGCTCCTGAAAGCTCTCCACGAAGGGGAACCCGAACTGTTCGTACTCGGCCTGGTTCCAGCCGGCACCGACCTGGAGGACGAAGCGGCCGCCGGAGATCCAGTCGATCGCCGCCCCGGCCCGGGCCAGGTTGACGGGGTGCAGCCGCACCAGCGGGGTCACCTGGGGGCCGAGGCGCACCCGCGTCGTATCGCGCGCCAGCGCCCCCAGCATCGTCCAGGTGTCCGGGAAGAACGGGCGCTCCTCCTCGAGCAGGCTCGAGAAGCCCGCCAGCTGATCGTTTGGCATCGAGAGGTGGTCGATCAGGTAGACGCCGTCGTAGCCGAGTCGGTCGGCCGCGACGGCGATCTCCTCAAAGTCCGCGTAG
Organism: Solirubrobacterales bacterium; assembly: GCA_036269775.1. Classification (GTDB taxonomy): domain Bacteria; phylum Actinomycetota; class Thermoleophilia; order Solirubrobacterales; family 70-9; genus VAYN01. The sequence goes on along the minus strand of DATBDU010000001.1, from coordinate 128,897 downwards.
GGGGTGTCTCCCGGAAGCGCGTAGGCGTTCAGCTTCACCGCGAAGGTGACTTTTCCGCTGCTGGTGCTCACGGGCCGGCGCCTACGCCTTCCCGGAGGCCTCGACGCCGGCCTTCCCGGACCCCTCGGCGAGGGCGAACTCGGCGGCCCGCCAGCCGATCATCATCGACGGCGCGTTGGTGTTGCCGGAGATGATTTCCGGCATCACCGAGGCGTCGGCGACACGCAGGTTCTCGACCCCGCGCACCTTCAGCCGCTCGTCGACGACGGCGTCGTCCCCGGAGCCCATCTTGCAACCGCCGACCGGGTGGAAGTAGGTCGCCGCCCGCTCGCGGATGTAGAGCTCGACGTCCTTGGCCGAGGTGACGTCGGGGCCCGGCTGGGCCTCGCGCTTGCGGATCTCATCGAACGCGTGTGCCTGGCCGACTTCGCGGCCGACTTCCAGGGCCCGCGTCAGCAGGGCGAGGTCGTCGGGATGCTGCAGGTAGGCCGGGTCGATCAGCGGCCGGTCGTTGGGGTCCGAGGAGCGCAGCGAGATCCGGCCGCGACTCTTCGGCTTCATGATTCCCGGGTAGAAGGTGAAGCCGTCCTTGATCGCATAAGAGTCGGTTCCGGGCGGCACGAACGGAAAGTTCTGCACCGGCACCTGGATGTCGTAGTGGGGTTTGCTCGGTTCGCTGCGGCAGTACATCCCCACCTCGACCGCCTGGTGTTCGGACTCCGGCAGCGGCTGGCTCGCCTCGAAGGCGACCGGCACGCCGATGTGGTCGTGGAGGTTCTCGCCGACCGCGGGGAGGTCGAGGACGACGTCGATCCCGAGCTTCTCGAGCTGGTCCTTGGGACCGATGCCGGAGAGCAGCAGGACCTGCGGGGAGCCGATACAGCCGGCCGAGACGATCACCTCACCCTCGACGCGGATGCGCTTGATCTCCTCGCCCTGCTTAAAGACGACTTCGGTGACCCGGCCGTCCTCGAGCACGATCTGCTGCGCCGTGGCGTCGGTCAGCACGGTCAGGTTGTCGGCGTCGGCGAGCGGGTCGAGGAAGGCCACGGCCGAGGACTGGCGCTTGCCGTCGCGCACGTTCAGCTGGTGGACTTCGTAGCCCTCCGGGTCGATGCCGTTGAAATCGCCGGCACGACTCCAGCCGGTCTCCTCACAGGCCTTGAGGAAGGAGGTGATGACGGGGTGCTTCTCGGCTACCTTGACCAGTTTCACGGGACCACCGGTGCCGCGGCTGTCGGGGTCGCCTTCGGGGTAGTCCTCCATTTTTTTGAAGTAGCCGAAGACGGTCTCGCTGTCCCAGCCCTCGTTCCCCATCTCGGCCCAGGCGTCGTAATCCCACTGGGCGCCGCGCATGTACATCATCCCGTTGACCGAGCTGGAGCCGCCGAGGACTTTGCCCATTTTCCAGACGTGGACGCGGCCGAGGGTGGCCTCCTGCGGGACGGTTTCATAGCCCCAGTTGGCGTCGGACTCGAGCAGCTCGACCCAGCCGATCGGTTTGCTGACGTCGTCGCGGTTGTGGGTGCCGCCGCTCTCCAGCAGGACCACCCGCGCGTCGGAGTTGCCGGCCAGGCGACCGGCCGCGGCGCTGCCGCCGGAGCCGCTGCCGATGACCAGGAAATCGCAGCCCTCGGGAGCCTCGCGCTCGTAGATCGCGCCACGTGAAGTCGAGTTGCTTGCCATTCGTATCCTCACCTCTCGGGTTCGTAAGTTCGTTGCCTTGGGTTGCTGTAAGTCGCTGCCGCCGGCCGCCGCGCGCCGCTCATGACGCCCTCGGCCCGGAGCGGCGGCGCTGCAGGTTCGTCATCCCGACCGCGACGATCAGGGTCACCCCGACGAAGACCGTCGAGGCCCAGCTCGGCGCGTTGATCGTGGCCAGGCCGACCGTGCCGGTGCCGAGCAGCAGCACCGCGACGATCGTCCCCAGCGGGTTGAAGCGGCCGTTGCGGAACTGGGTCGCGCCGACGAAGCCGGCGGCGAACGCCGGCAGCAGATATGCCGCGCCGACCGTCGGCGAGCCGGTGGTCAGGCGCGCCGTCAGGACGATGCCGGCGATCCCCGCCAGGGTGGCGGAGATGACCAGCGAGGAGAAGCGCAGCCGCTCCGTACGGATGCCGGTAAGGCGGGCGGTTTCGTGCGAGTAGCCGGTCGCGTAGATGCGCCGGCCGGTCGCCGTGTGCTCGAGCAGGAAGACGAGCGCGACCAGCGCGATCAGGGCGTAGAAGACGGGCAGCGTGATCCCGAAGAGCTCCGTCTGGGCAATGTTCGAGAAGGAGCCCAGCAGCGCCGGCGAGGCGATCGGCTGGTCGGAGATGATCAGGATCACCGACTGCAGCAGGGCGCCGGTGGCCAGGGTGCCGATGAAGGAGTCGATCCGCATCACCACGACGACGAAGCCGTTGACGACGCCGATCACGACGGCGACGGCGACGCAGATCGCGATCGCCAGGGTCGGGTCCATCCCTTCCGCCAACAGCTTGGCGACCAGGATCGAGCAGACCCCGAGCGTGTAGCCGATCGAGAGGTCGAAGATCGCGCAGGAGAGCGGCACCACCAGGCTCAGCGCGACCAGCGCGGTGACGGCCTGGCCGTTGAGGACGTCGAGGGCCGTCTGGCTGGTGCCGAAGCCGTTCGGCGAGAGGATCGAGAAGAGGACGATGACGGCGACCCAGACGTAGATCGCGCCGATGTTGGTCGGCGAGTACCAGCGCAGCAGGAAGCCGGAGCTCTCCTTGCGCTCCGACTCCGGCGGGCCCTCGCTGCCCGGGGCCGGCCCCCTGCCTTCGAGCAGCGTGTCCGAGCCCCGGCGCGAGGCGGCGGGGTCGGCCATCAGGCGGCCCCCGCGAAGGTGATCGGCTCGCCGGTGCCCTCGATCGCGCCCAGGATCGCCGCCTCGTTGATGCCTTCTCCGACCAGCTCGGCGCCGACGATGCCGTTGCGCAGGACCAGCACCCGGGTCGCCAGTTCGGCCAGCTCGGCGGTGTCCGAGGAACAGACCAGGACCCCGAGCCCGGCGGCGGCACGCTCGCGGAGGATCTCGTAGATGGTCGCGCGGGCGCCGACGTCGACGCCGCTGCTCGGCTCGTCGAGGACGAGGACGTGGGGGTCGACGCCGAGCCACTTGGCGAGGACGACCTTCTGCTGATTGCCGCCGCTGAGGGTCTGGAAGGAACGATGCGGTTCGGGTGGGCGGACGTCGAGCTCGCGCAGCCAACCCTCGACAAAGGTCGCCTCGGCGCCGCGATCGACGCGGCCGAGTCGGCGCAGGGAGCCGAGGTTCCCGAGCGAAAGGTTCTCGCTGACGCTGAACTCGCTGACCGACCCCTTCTGGCGGCGATCGGCCGGGACCAGGGCCACGCCGAGGGCGGCCATCGCGTGCGGCGACGGCCGCTTCCATGCCACGCCGTTGACGCTGACCGCGCCCTCGTCGAGCGGGGTGGCGCCGACCAGCGCCAGCGGCAGCTCGGAGCGGCCGGAGCCGAGCGCCCCGGCGATGCCGAGGATCTCGCCTGGGAAGAGCTCGAGGCTGACCCCGCGCAGCTCGCGGCCGGCCAGTCCCGTGGCGGCGAGGATCGGCTCGGCGCCGGCCGAGCCCCGGTAGACGGCGGCGGAGCTCTGGCCGAGCTCCTGGCCGACCATCTCGGTGACCAGCTGGTGCTTGGTGATCTCCTCGACCGTGTGGGTGGCGACGCGCTGGCCGTTCCTGAGCACGGTGAGGCGATCGCCGATCGCGAAGATCTCGTCGAGGTAGTGGGAGACGTAGAGGATGCTGATGCCGCTCTGCGCGAGGTCCCTGATAATCGCGAAGAGGCGCTCCGACTCGCCCGGCGTCAGCGCCACGGTCGGCTCGTCGAGAACCAGCGTGCCCTGGCCGGGCGGCAGGTCGGCGAGGGCACGGGCGATCGCCACCGCGGTGCGCTCGACCGCGTCGCACTCCCCGACCGGACAGCGCACGTCCATGGCAACGCCGACCCGGGCCAGCAGCTCGCGGCTGCGCCGCGTCTGCGAGCGCCACTCGATGTGCCTGGCGAAGCCGGTCTCATAGGCGCCCGCCAGGGCGATGTTGTCGACCGCGTCCAGCTCGTCGATCAGGCCCAGCCCCTGGTGGACGAAGCGGAGCCCGAGCCGCCGGGCGGCTTCCGCCGCCCGGTGGGGCTCGATGCGCTCGCCCCGCACGTAGACCTCGCTGCCCTCGTCGGGCTCGTGAAAGCCGCAGAGGATCTTGATCAGGGTCGACTTGCCGCTGCCGTTCTGCCCGACCAGGGCATGGATCTCCCCTGGCCGGATCGAGAACGACACGTCGCGGAGCGCCCGGGTTCCCGGGAACGTCTTCGAGACGTGGACGAGCCGAACGTCGTCCTGCGCCTCGGTCACTTGAGGCCCCAGAGCGCCTTGTACTGAGCTTCGTAGTCGGCGACGATCGGCCACTTGTCTTCTGGCTTACCGCCCCATTCCGCTTCGTTCTTTTTGGTCAGGATCCACTCCGGCTGCGTCGAATTGGTCTTCGGCGTCTGCGGTTCGCCCGCGAAGTAGCGGGCCAGAGCGTCGACCGCGTGCCAGGGGTTTTCGAAGAGCCCGGCCAGCGAGCCCGCCGCCTCATAGTTTTCGGCGGCGATGTTGACCACGTTGGCCGGCGTCGCCGCGTTGCCGGCGAGTTTGACGTCGGTGATGCCGGCTTCGGACAGAGCCCCCGGAACCCCGAGCAACATGTCGGAGAACGTCGCCACGACGTATTTCACTTCGCTGTGGGAGCGCAGATAGCTGGCGATCGTCTGCGGCAGTTCTTTGCCGATCGAACCGGCTGGGTAGGACTTGGTTTCCAGCGTGCAGTTGGGGCAGACCTTGGCGTACTGGGTTTCGAAGCCTTCCTGGAGTTCGTCCAGCACCGGGAATTCGGGCACGTTGATCAGCAGCGTGTCGGGGTTGCCGCCGCCGTCGCTGGTGGTCCAGTTGGCGAGCAATTGGCCGTAGCCATAGTGGGTTTCGCCTTCGGCTACATCGGCGAGCACTTTGGCGTTCTTGGGAAGGGGCTCGGCGGAGATGAGGACGATTGGGATTTTCGCCGCGTTCAGTTCTTCGAGCTCCGGTTCAACCGCTTCGGGCGGGATTCCGGCGCTGACCACGGCGTCGGGCTTGTTGCGGACGACCTGTTCGTAAGCGGCCTTGAATTCCTCGGGAGAGGTACCACCTTCGACGGTCTCCGCAGTCCATCCAACGGCTTCCGCGGCGGCTTCCAGGTTGGGCACGAATTCCAGCGTCGAAGGCACCGACGGGATCACGAATTCGATGTGTTTCCCAGCCGGGATCGGTTTCGAGATCGGTTTGTCGAGCCCGATGCTGGTCGGGCGCGTTTCGCCTTCCTGGGTGAGCTTTTCGGCTTCGGCAAGGCCGCCCTGATCGGCTTCCGAGCTTTCACCGCCACCGCTGCTGGTGCCGCTGCTGTCGCTGCTGCTTCCACAACCGGCGACGACAGCCACGACGGCAATCGCCGCCAAGATCGCCAGGATCATCTTCCCGTGCGTGCCCAATGTCTTCTCCTCCATTTGTCCCGGTTCCCTTCCCGGTTTGGTTAGATCATCATCATAGATGTAAGGAAGCGAAAGTCAAGGGAAAATCTGGGCCGTCGGCCGGCCCCATGGCGGGTCAGTCGCGCCAACGTGGCTCGCGCTTCTCGAGGAAGGCGGTCAGGCCCTCGCGCGCGTCCGGATCGGCGAAGGCCAGGGCGAAGGCGCGCCGCTCGGCGGCGATCCCGCTTGCCAGGTCGGTGTCGAGGGCGGCGCGGATCGACTCTTTGGCGAGCTGCTGCGCCAGCGCCGGCCGGGAGGCGATCTTCGCCGCGACCTCGAGCGCCTGCTGGCGCCATTCGCCGCTGGCGACGACGCGCGAGACCAGGCCGGCCCGCTCGGCCTCGGCGGCCTCGAGCAGTCGCCCCGTCAGGACCAGGTCCATCGCCTTCGCCCGGCCGATCGCGCGGGGCAGGAGCTGCGTCCCCCCCGCGCCCGGAATCAAGCCCAGGCCGGTCTCCGGCAGTCCGAAGCGAGCGGTCTCCGAGGCGATCAGGACATCGGCGGTCATCGCCAGCTCGCAGCCGCCGCCGAGGCAGTAGCCGGAGACGGCGGCGACGATCGGCGTCCGCACCGCGCGCACCGCCTCCCAGAGCCGGGCCCGGTCGCCGTCGTAGACGTCGGCTGGATCCTGGCTGAGCAGGGCGCCGATGTCGGCCCCGGAGGCAAAGACCTTCTCGGAGCCGGCGATGACGATGCAGCGGGCCCGGGGGTCCCGGTCCAGGGCGCCGAGCCGGCCGGCGAGGTCGGCCAGGGTCTCGTCGTGGAGGGAGTTGCGTCGTTGCGGGTCGTCGAGGGTGAGGACGGCGACGGCGCCTTCGGCGGACTGCTGGATCGGCGAGCTGGAGGCGTGGTCGGTCAATTTGCCTTCCAGGTATATCATTATACTTTAAGGCCGTTGAGGCTCGGGCAGCGAGAGAAGGAGGGAAATTGCCGGCAGCAACCGCCACGACGGAGATCCGCCGCGTCGACTGCGACATCCACCCGATCCTCAGGAGCGGGCTGCGCGACCTCGCCCCCCACTTGACGGACGACTGGCGCGCCCGCTTCGGGATGGCGAAGCCACTGGCGACGGACCAGTTCGGCGCCGCCCGGGAAGCGACGGTCGAGATGCCGCGCAGCCCCTTCTACTTCCCCACGCCGGGCGCCTTTCGCAAGGACGCCGTGCCACCCGACGGCGGCCCGCCCGCCTCCGACCCCGCCCACGTGGTGGCGCACCATCTCGAGCCCAACGAAATTGACCGGGGCCTGCTGCTGGGCCAGAACATGTTCGGCCTCGGGGCGTTCGTGCAGCCGGGCTACGCGACCGCGCTCGCCTCCGCCTTCAACGACTGGCTCGAGGCAACCTGGCTGGAGGCCGACCAGCGCTTCCGCGGCACGATCGTCGTCGCCCCCCAGGAGCCCGAGCGCGCCGCCGCCGAGGTGCGCCGCTGCGCCGAGCGCAGCCAAGCCTGGGTGGCGGTGATGCTGCCGCTCAGGAACGCCCTGATGGGCGAGGCCGCCTACCACCCGATCTACGCCGAGGCCGAACGCCAGGGAATCCCAATCGGCGTCCACATCTCCGGTATCGAGGGCGTCTTCCCCAGCGCTCCGCCGATGCCCGGTGGCATCCCGGCCACCTACTTCGAGGTCAAGTCGACCTACACGACGGTCTACCAGGCGAACCTGGCGAGCATGGTCATCCGCGGCGTCTTCGAGCAGTTCCCGAACCTGAAGCTGGTGATGACCGAGTGCGGGATCGGCTGGCTGCCGGAGCTGCTCTGGCGGATGGACACGAACTGGAAGGCGTTGCGCGACGAGGCGCCGTGGGTGAAACGGCCGCCCAGCGAGTACGTCTTCGACCACGTCCGCTTCACCTCGCAGCCGTTCGTCGAGCCTCCCACCGCCAAGCAGGTGCGCGACTTCTGCGAGATGATCCAGGTCGAGCGGACGCTGATGTTCGCCTCCGACTATCCGCACTACGACTTCGACGACCCGACCCGCACGCTGGCCCAGATACCGAAGCCGGCGCGGCGGGCGGTGGAAGCCGAGACGGCGCTCGATTTCTTCGGCGAGCGACTGCGCAGGCCGGGTCCCGTGGCGGCCGGCGCCGAGGCCTGAGATGCGAGAGCGGCTCGGCGAGGTCAGCGACTTCCGCGACGGCGAGATCACGGTCCGGGAGGTCGGCGGCCGCTCCGTCGGCGTCTTCCGCGACGGCGAGTCCTTCTACGGGATGCTCAACATCTGCCCCCACCGCGGCGCCCCCGTCTGCGAGGGCGTGGTCACCGGCACGATGCTCCCCTCGCCGCCGGGAGAGTACGTCTACGGCCTCGACGGGCTGGTCGTCCGCTGCCCCTGGCACGGCTGGGAGTTCGACCTGCGCAGCGGCGAGTCGATCGGCCCGGTCGACAAGCGCAAGCTGACGATGCTGCCGGTCGAGGTCGAGGGCGACGCCGTCTACCTGGCGCCGCGCCGCCGGATCTAGTCGCCGTCGTCCTCTTCGTAGTCGTAGAAGCCGGCGCCGGTCTTGCGTCCCAGCATTCCGGCGGCGACCATCGAGCGCAGCATCGGCGGCGGCCGGAAGCGCTCGCCGTAGGCCTCGGAAAGGCCTTCCATCGCGCTGAGGTTGGTGTCGAGGCCGTTGAAGTCGCCCAGCTCCAGCGGGCCCATCGGCAGGTTGAAGCCGAGCCGCAGCGCCTTGTCGATGTCGGCGGCGCTGGCGACGCCTTCCTCGAGGATGCGGATGCACTCGAGCCGCAACGCCACGTAGGCCCGGGTCGAGATGAAGCCGGGGCTGTCCTTGCGACAGACCACGGTCTCCTTGCCGAGCGAGGCGCAGAAGCTCTGCGCGGCGGCCAGCGTCGCCGGCGCGGTGCGGACGCCGGTGACGATTTCGATCAGCTTCATCATCACCGGCGGGTTGAAGAAGTGCAGGCCGATCAGCCGCGGGGCGTCCGCGCCGAGCGCGACGGCGATCGAGGAGATGCTCAGCTGCGAGGTGTTGGTGGCCAGCAGCGCCTCGGGCGCGGCGACCGCGGCCGCGGCGGCGATCACCCGGTGCTTGAGGTCGAGCTTCTCCGGCACCGCCTCGATGACGACCTCGGCCGCCCGCCCGGCGGCGAGCTCCTCGCTCAGCTCCAGGCGCCCCCAGGTGGCCGCGATCCCGGCGGCGTCGATCTTGCCGCTGCGCTCGAAGCGGCCGAGGCTGATCTCGATCCCGGCCCGCGCCCCGCTGAGCTGCTCGGCCGAGACGTCCTGCAGCACCGTCTCGTGCCCGGACATCGCGCAGCACTGGGCGATGCCGTTGCCCATGATGCCCGCGCCGATGACCAGGACCTTCACGGGCGGCTGCGCTCAGGCCTCGACCTGGTCCCAGCGCAGGGGGGTGTCGAGCACGTGGGCGTAGTGGCGCTCCGCGTGGTCGGCGAATTCGCCGATGTGGATCCTCATCGCCGCCTCGGCGATCTCGGCCGCGCCGGACTCGATCGCTTTGTAGATGCGGCGGTGAGCGGCGAGGATCGCCTCGCGGTTCTCGGGCGCGTAGTCGATCCCCAGCGCCGTGCCGTCCTGAATCCAGTTCAGCGAGGCGACCATGTTGAAGAGGACCGGGTTTTTCGCCGCCGCCGCGACGGCGGAATGGAAGACGTGGTTCTGGTCGAGGAACTCGCCGGAGTCGTCGATGCAGGCTTTCATCGCCTCGATCGAGTCCCGCAGGGCCGTCAGGTCCCCGTCGTCGCGCCGTTCCGCCGCCTCCCGGGCCAGCAGCGGCTCCAGCTGCAGCCGGGCGTCGACGATCGAGCGGAACGAGGTGCGGCTCATCTGCAGGACCAGCGCGATCACGCTGGCCAGCGGCCGCGAGCCGGCGTCGGCGACGATCGCGCCGCCGCCGGGACCGGTCTTGATCGAGATCAGCCCGTAGGTCTCGAGGATCCGCAGAGCCTCCCGCAGGGTGCCGCGGGAGACGCCGTAGCGCTCCAGCATCTCGCGCTCGGACATCAGCGAGGCTTCCGGCTGCAGCTCCTCGTCGATGATCTCGTCGACGATTTGCTGGGCAACCAGGATCGCCGTCTTCTTCGGTTTCTTGACGCCGCCGCGGCGGCGCGTCAAGCCATTCCCGGAATGCGCCTCCGGACGCCCGTTTCCGTTCTTGGTCGCAACTTTGGTCATTCGTTCTTCCCCCGTCATTGGACCCGCATCAAGAATCCGTTACAAGCATTTTCATTATGCCGCAAACTTCCCCAACCACTTGTGGTCGGTTCGATGCTAATCGATCGACTGGACACAACCCCCGCTGCCGATATGGGTGAAATGAATTCCGTTATGATTAGTATCCTAGTTACTGCTGACGCGAATCGCAAGGGGAAGGCACCATGGAGTTCCTGGTCACAATCGAGCTCGAGCGGTTCGAGCTGGCGGCGACGGAGGAGAGCGACCTGCGCGAGCGCGAGCGCGCCACCGGCGAGCGCTATATGCGCGACGGCGCCCTGCTGCGGATGTGGCGCCTGCCCGGTCGCCGCGCCAGCGTCAGCCTCTGGAAGGTCGACGACGCCGATCGGCTGCACGAGCTGCTGAGCGGCTTTCCCTTCTTCCCCTGGATGGACATCACCGTGGTGCCACTGGCGCGTCACTACCTGGAGGAGGGGCGCGAGGCGGCCGGCGGAGGAGCGAGTTGATCCCCCGCACGCTCTTCTCCGCCGAGCACGAAGACTTCCGCCAGTCGGTGCGGCGCTTCATCGAGGCGGAGGTGGTCCCCCACCACGACCGCTGGGAAGAGGAGGGCATCGTTCCGCGCGAGATCTGGCGGCGCGCCGGTGAGATGGGAATGCTCTGCGCGACCGTGCCGGAGCGCTACGGCGGCCAGGGCGGCGACTTCCTCTTCTCCCTGGTGGTCGGCGAGGAGATGGCCAGGGCCGGCGCCAACGGTCCCTACTTCCACCTCCACTCCGACGTGGTGACCCCCTACGTCGTCGCCTATGGCAGCGAGGAGCAGAAGCGGAGCTGGCTGCCGAGGATGGTCAGCGGCGAGGCAATCGGCGCGATCGCGATGACCGAGCCGGGCGGCGGCAGCGACCTGCAGGGGATCGAAACGACGGCCAGCGCCGACGCAGATGGCTACGTGATCTCCGGCCAGAAGGTCTTCATCTCCAACGGCCAGCTCGCCGACGTAATCATCATCGCCGCCAAGACCGACCGCACGGCGGGCGCTCGAGGAGTAACGCTGTTTTTGGTCGACACGACGACGGCGGGCTTCGAGCGCGGTCGCAGGCTGAAAAAGGTCGGCCTCAAGGCCCAGGATACCTCCGAGCTCTTCTTCTCCGAGATGCGGGTGCCGGCCTCGGCGGTGCTTGGCGAGGTCGGCGCCGGATTCCGCCAGCTGATGACCGAGCTGGCCCAGGAGCGGCTGGTCCAGGCCTGTCGCTCGGTGACCAGCGCCGAGGCGGCGATCGAGTGGACCGTCGCCTACACGCGGGACCGGCAGGCGTTCGGCGGGCCGATCTCCGACTTCCAGAACACCCGCTTCAAGGTCGCCGAGCTGGTCGCCGAGACCACCGCCCAGCGGGCCTTCGTCGACCGCTGTGTCGCCCTGCACCTGGAGGGCGAGCTGGAGGCCGCCGACGCGGCGATCGCGAAGCTGAACGCGACCAATCTCCACTGCCGGGTCGTCGACGAGTGCCTGCAGCTGCACGGCGGCTGGGGCTACATGTGGGAGTACCCGATCGCCCGCGCCTACGTCGACGCCCGCCAGGCACGCCTGGCCGGCGGCACCACCGAGGTGATGAAGCTGATCATTGCCCGTCAGATCTATGGAACGGAGAGCTGAGATGAGCGCAACCCAGGCCAGGGCCGGCGGCCGGCCCTTCCGCGGCGAGGCGTTCATCCTCGACGCCGTCCGCTCGCCGATGGGCAAGGGCAAGGAGGGCGGCGCGCTCTCCTCCGTCCACCCCGTCGACCTGCTCGGCCAGGTTCTCAAGGCGCTGGTCGAGCGCAATGACGTCGACCCCGGCCTGGTCGAGGACGTGATCGCCGGCTGCGTCGGCCTCGGCGGCGAGCAGTCCTCGACGCCGGCACGGATGGCCTGGCTCAGCGCCGGCTTCCCGGCCCACGTCCCCGGGGTGACGGTCGAGCGCAAGTGCGGCTCCGGCCAGCAGGCGGCCGACTTCGCCTCCTTCGCGGTGATGGCCGGCATGTACGACGTCGTCGTCGCCGGCGGCATCGAGTCGATGAGCCGGGTGCCGATGGGGTCGCAGCGGATGGGCAAGGACCGCTTCGGCCAAGGAGTCCGCGAGCGCTACGCGCCGGGCCTCGTCCCCCAGGGGGTCTCGGCCGAGCTGGTCGCCGACAGGTGGGGCATCGGCCGCCGCGAGCTCGACGAGTTCGCGGTGCGCTCGCACCTGCGGGCGGCCGCGGCGGCAGCCGACGGCAGCTTCGACGGCGAGATCGTCCCGATTGCGGTCGCCGACGGCACGGTCGGCGCCGACGAGACGATCCGCCCCCACTCAACGGTCGAGAAGCTGGCCGAGCTGAAGCCTGCCTTCGCCTCCCCGAAGTGGACCGAGCGCTTCCCCGACCTCAGCTTCCAGACCACCGCCGGCAACTCCTCGCAGCTGACCGACGGCGCCAGCGCGATGCTGATCGCCAGCGAGGCGGGCGCCGAACAACTGGGGCTGCGGCCCCGGGCCCGCTTCGTCGCCGCCTCGGTCGTCGGCGACGACCCCCTGATCATGCTTAGCGGCCCGATCCCCGCCACCCGCAAGGCCCTCGAGAGGGCCGGGCTCACGATCGAGGACATCGACCACTTCGAGGTCAACGAGGCCTTCGCCTCGGTGCCGCTGGCTTGGCAGAAGGAGCTCGGCGTCCCCTCCGAGCGCCTCAACCCACGCGGCGGCGCGATCGCCCTCGGCCACCCGCTCGGCGCCAGCGGCGCCCGTCTGATGACGACGATGCTCCACACCCTCGAGCAGACCGGCGGCCGCTTCGGCCTGCAGACGATGTGCGAGGGCGGCGGCATGGCCAACGCCACGGTGATCGAACGGCTTTGACGGTACTGTCGCCCGTTCCCCTTCACGCTGAAAGTTCCTAAGGAATCTCTCCCGCTGCCATCTCTGAAGCTCCGGGAAGCCGATAAGTCCGAAGGATGAAGCGCCCCAGGAGAGGAACCGCAAATGAATACTTTCCCAAGCGGTTCTTGTAGATCATTCCCTTCTCCGCCAGGCTGGCAAGCATCTGGTTCGCGTGACTGGCGGAAAACGACTTTGGAAGCAGCTCCGTAGCCTTTTCCTTCAGTTCCAAGATCGTGAATTCTTCATCGGAGCGCTCCAGATGCGCGACGACCCAGAGCAGTTCCCGCTGCCGGTCAGTAATCCTGGCCCACCGACCAGCAAAGAAATCGGCGTCCAACTTGCGCTGTATCGCCTCCACCGGCACTTGTTTCTGCTCTTCATCGGCGTGCTGGCGAATGAAAACGTCATATACCTCTCGGCCAATGAACTGAATGAAGTACGGGTAGCCCGCCGACTCATAGATGACGATCTCAACCGAGGGCGGTGCCAATTTGACCGGGCAACCGGCGACGTCGATCGGTTTGAGGATCGCTTCGCGGCTCTCGTCATCGCTGAGCGTGGTCAGGGTCATGACGCGGAACATGCGCTCTGCGTAGGTGCGGGCATCGACAAGTTTCGGGAACAACGTCGGCAGCCCGGCCAGGACGAGCATGAAGGGAATTCCCTTCGATTGGATCGATTGAAACACGTCGAGCAGGACCGACAACGGAAACTGCTCCTTGCCCGCGTGGTCCGACAGGTTCTGGGCCTCGTCGTAGGCGAAAATCACGCGATGCTGCCCCTGGTCCCGCAGATGATCCCAAGCAAATTCGAGAGTCGCCTTAATTTTGTCTGCCGTTAAGCCTGGAGTGGCGTTGTAGACCCCAACCAGCACTTCATGGGAGAGGGGCACCTCTTTCGGTTGCGTTGGCGCGGCAAATCCGACTCCTCGCCCTGGCCCAGGGGCGGGCACGGTCGCAGAGGACGTAATCAACGCCAGGTCTGCCAATAGCCGTTCAGCAAGTGCGCTCTCACTGATGCTCGCCGACTCAGAGAGATCCGCGGTAGCCCAGAGCCAGCCTTTTTCGATGGCCTTGGGTTTGAAGGTCTCAAGCAGGACGGTCTTTCCGACCCCCCGCAGCCCGGTGAGGACCAGATTCTCAAGTATCTGGTCCTGCCGCAGGAGTCGATCGAACTCCTCGTACTCCTGCTCTCGGCCTGCAAGATAAGGGGGCATATGCCCCGCCCCAGGCCGATATGGATTTTTGAAGTCCACCGAATTCATATTCATTTAGCCTCCTATCTAAATTAAGATAAGAAGCTAAATTTAGCAGGATGGGTAAGTCGCCGTTAAGCGTCGCCTTTACTCCGAAAGTCCGGCTTGCGCTTCTCCATGAAGGCGCTCGCCCCCTCGCGCATGTCGTCGGAGCCGATCGCCTGGGTGAGCATTCCGAGGCCGGAGCTGTAGGAGTCGCGCAGCTGGTTCCACCAGACGTTGGAGCTGATCTTGGCGATCTCCAGGTAGCGGGGGCTGAGCAGGAGGATCTCCTCGACCCAGCGGTCGACCTCGGCCTCCAGCTCCTCGTCGGGGACGACGGCGTTGACCCAGCCCATCTCGAAGGCGGCCTGGGCGCTGTAGCGGCGGCAGAGCATCGAGATCTCCTTGCCGCGCTTCTCGCCGACCGAGACCGCCAGCAGGTTGGTGCCGCCGATCACCGGGGCGCTGCCGACTTTCGGCCCGGTCTGGCCGAGCTTGGCGCTCTCGGCCGCGATCGCGAAGTCGCAGGCGACGACCAGCTCGTTGCCGCCGCCGGCGGCGGAGCCGTTGACCGCGGCGATCACCGGCCGCGGCGAGCGGCGGATCTCGTCGAACATCCGCAGCGAGCCCTCGAACATGCCGCGGATCTCCGCCTCGTCGGGGTCGCTGAGGTTGGCCAGGTAGCCGCCGGCGCAGAAGGAGCCCTCGCTGCCGGTGATCACGATCGCCGCGGCGTCGACCGCGGCCCTGACCGCGGCGGCGATCTCCTCGCTCATCGCCGCGTCGAAGGCATTGCGGCGCTCGGGTCGGTTGAGCCGGATCCAGGCGGCCTCGCCGCGGCGCTCGACGACGATGTCGCTCATCCGACCCCCGACCGCCGCTAGAGGGCCGAGGGATCGAAGCCGAGGCTGCTGGAAAGCAGGATCTGCTTGTACTCGGTGAACTCGAAGATCCCCTCGCTACCGCACTCGCGGCCCCAGCCGGACTGCTTCATGCCGCCAAAGGGCTCGGTCAGGCAGACGCCGGCCGTGTTGATCGCGACGCCGCCGGAGCGCAGCTGGCGGGCGATGTCCACCGCCGCCTCCTCGCTGCCGGCGTAGACCGAGGCGGCGAGGCCATATTTGGTGTCGTTGGCGATCCGGATCGCGTCGTCGATGTCGTCGTAGGGGATCACACAGGTGACCGGACCGAAGATCTCCTCTTGGGCGACCCGCATCGAGTTGTCGACGTCGCTGAGCAGCGTCGGCTGGTAGTACCAGCCGCCGTCGATGTCGTCCGGGCGAGCGCCGCCGGCGGCGACCTTGGCCCCTTCGGCGATGCCGGCCTCGACGTACTCTTCGGTCCGCTTCAGCGCCCGCTCGTTGGTCAGCGGGCCGAGTTCGGTGCTGGGATCGCTGGGGTTGCCGATCTGGATCGCCCGGTACTTCTCGGCCAGGAGCTCGACCACCTCGCCGTAGCGGCTGCGCGGGGCCAGGACGCGGGTCAGAGCCACGCAGACCTGGCCGCAGTGCGCGGTTGCACCGGGGACGAGCGACTGGGACACGGCCTCGAGATCGGCGTCCTCGGCGATGATCGCCGGCGACTTGCCGCCGAGCTCCAGCGCCGTGCGGGCCAGGCGGTCGGCGCTGCGGTGGACCACGTCGATCGCGATCTTGGTGCCGCCGGTGATCGAGATCATCTCGATCCCCTTGTGGCCGACCAGGTGCTGGCTGACCTCGACGTCGCCGGTGAGGACGCTGATGACGCCCTCCGGGAAGCCGGCGTCCCTGGCGGCGTCAGCGACGAAGCGCATCGTCAATTGCGACTCCGGCGCCGGCTTGACGATCACTGGACAGCCGGCAAGCAGGGCGGGGAAGACCTTCATCGCCATCAAGTTGACGGGGCCGTTGTAGGTGAGGATCGCGAGCACGGTGCCGACCGGCTCGCGGCGCACCAGCACGTCGCTGTTCTCGGTCGTGCGGCGCTCCTCGAAGTCGAGCGTCAGCGCCAGCGAGAGCAGGTGGTCGAGCAGGCCGGTGGTGACGGCGACCATGACCTTCGCGTAGGAGATCGGCGCCGCGGCCTCCATCGAGTAGACGCGGGTGATCTCCTCCTTGCGGGCTTCGATCTGCTCGGCGAAGCGGCGGCAGACCTCGACCCGCTCCTCGATCGACATCCGCGGCCAGGGACCCTCGTCGAAGGCGGCGCGGGCGGCGGCCACGGCGCGGTCGGCGTCCCCGATCGAGGGTGCCGCGGCGCTGGCGACGACCTCTCCGATCGCGGGATCGAAGACATCCAGGGTGGCGTCTGTCTCCGGCTCGACCCACTGCCCGGCGATGAACAGCTTGCCGAGCTCGGGGACCTCGACGTCCAGACCGATGGTGCTAGTGCTCATATCTCTTCCTCTTCCCGGGGCGCTCCAGCCCACCGTCTCGCGCTATTTAGGATCATTATTATCTTAATCCTGAGTCCAGGAGCTGTCAAGCGCCGCGGAGCTAGCGCGGGTCGCGCTGAACCTCGCGGCCGGGGCCGCGGCGGCGGCTGCGGCTGACCTCGATGCCGGCCGCCTCGCGATCGAAGGTCGCGGGCGTCAGGCCGACCTCCCGCAGGGCCGCCTTGCGGACCTTCGTGGTCGGCGTCTTCGGCAGCTCCTCGACTGCTTCCCAGTAGCGCGGCACGACGAAGTACGGCAGCTTCTCGCGCGCCCAGCCGACCAGCTCCTTCCAGCCGACCGGCTCGGCGAAGACGATCACCGCCTTGACCTCGTCCTCGCCACCCTCGAACTCGGCTGGGACGGCGACGATCGCGCACTCGCCGACCCGCGGGTGCCCGAGCAGCGCCTCCTCGACCTCGAACGAGGAGATGTTCTCGCCGCGCCGCCGCAGCGTGTCCTTCATCCGGTCGGTGAAGTGGTACCAGCCCCGCTCGTCCCGCCTGAGGCCGTCGCCGCTGTGGAACCACATGTTGCGGCTGGCCGCCGCCATCGCCTCCGGCATCGCCCAGAAGCCGCTGCTGACGATCCACGGCAGCCGCGGTCGCACGACCAGTTCGCCGACCTCGCCCGCCGCCACCTCCTCGTCGGTCTCGGGGTCGACCAGCGCCACCTCGTAGAACTCCTCGACCGGCAGGCCGATCGCCCCGTCGGGCCGCGGCCGGCCGTAGGGCGTCAGGAAGGGCAGGCCGATCTCGGTCTGGCCGAAGGTCTCGCCGATCGCCTCCAGGCCGAAACGCCGCTGGAACCCGGCCGCGATCGAGGCCGGGGTCGGGCAGGAGATCACCGCCCGCAGCGAGCAGGCGGCGTCGGCCTCGGTCGGGGGCTGGCGCCAGATCCAGTCCATCATCGCCCCGAGCAGATTGGCGGTGGTGATCCCGTGCCGCTCGATCCGGGCCAGGAACCGAGAGGGGCTGAAGCGTTCGAAGAGGACCAGCTTGGCGCCGACCGCCAGGGCCGGGATCACGGTCATGAACTGGGCGTTGCCGTGGAACAGCGGGTTGGCCAGCTGCATGACGTCCTCGTCGCCCAGGCGCAGGACGTTGACCACCGACTGGCCGCTGAAGACGAGCTGGGCGTGCGGCATCATCACGCCCTTGGAGGGCCCGGTCGTGCCTGAGGTGGAGAGGATCGCGGCGAGGTCGTGGGGGTAGACGTCGCGGTCGACCGGCTCCGGGCTGCCGGCCAGCAGCTCGTCGAAGTTCTCCGCCGCCCAGCCGGCCGCCGTCAGCCGCGCGATCGTCGCCTCGACGTCGCCGCCGTCGTCGACGACGAAGAAGCGCAGGTCATCGGGCAGGCCGGCCCGCGAGGCGAGGAACTCGGGGGCCAGGGCCGGGCTGGTGACGACCCCGCGGGGAGCGGTGAGGCCCATCACGTGCTCGAGGAAGCTGCCCTTGTAGTCGACGTTGATCGGGACCTCGACGATGCCGGCGACCGCCGCCCCCAGCCAGGCGGCGAAGAAGTCGGTGCAGTTGTGGAGCATGATCGCGAGCCGGTCGCCGGCGGCGAAGCCGCGCCCGACGAGGCTGTTGCCGACGCTGTTGGCGACCGCCGCCATCTCGCCGTAGGTCCAGCTCTGTTCGGGGTCGTCGCCGTCGACGACGAACGGCCTGTCCCGGTGCGTCCTGGCCCGGTCGGCGAGCAGCTTCGGGATCGTCCAGTCGCGCCGGTCCGGGTAGGGAAGCCGCAGCGGCGGGTGCGCCGGCGCCGGCGCGGTCATGCGCCGTTCAGCGTCGGCTCGTAGTCGTTCGCCATGAAGGCCGCCAGCAAGCCGTAGCCCTCTTCGTCGTCGAAGCGGTAGGGGACGCGGTAGCGGGCCATGCCGCGGATGCCCGGCACCTTGGCCGCCTCGCGGCGCTCCTTCTCCCCCCAGGTATCGGCCTCGACCCGGAACGGGCCGTAGTACTCGTCGGCGCTTTCGCCCATCCAGCCGCCGGCGATGAAGGTCGCGTTCTCGAACTCGATCGGCCCCGTCTCGAGGTGATGGCTTCCGCTCGTCCCCTCGAAGTCCCACTCGACCCGGGTCGGCACCGCCTGCCCCGGCTCGCCCGCCATGCCCATCGAGATCTCGGCGACGTCCTCGACGCCCTTCTCGCCGAAGACCGTCGCGGCCGAGTACATCGACTCCCTGGCGGTGTTCTCGCGGTGCATCAGCAGCAGCTGCCGGGCCGGGAAGAAGGCCGGCAGCCAGGTGTGCACCGAGGGGCCGCCGGTCGGGGCGGGTAGCCGGAAGCCCCAGCAGTGGTCGCGGAAGCCCCGCCAGCCGGCGATGTCCCAGGTCCGCGAGCCGATCCTGAGGTGGCCCTGGACGACGGTGATCAGCTGCAGGAGGACGTCCTGGCGGGTGTGGTACCTGGCCGGATCGTCGATCGGATGCTCCATCCGCGGCCAGAGGTTGGGCGGCGTCGAGGGGACGCAGACGGCCTCGACGGCGATGTCGCTGTCCGCGGTCGGCTCGAGCGAGAAGGTCCAGCGCGCGAAGGGGTCGACGACCGCTTGGGCGATCGGCCCAAGCGTCGTGTCGACCCGTCCGGTGAAATCCTCGGCGGCGGTCAGCTCGCGGCCGCCCTTGACGTTGTGCTGGGAGCCCTCGTGGAGGACGATCGTGTAGCCGTGCAGCATCCCGATCGACTGGTGCGCCTGGAAGTAGGAGTTGACGATCGGGTCGCCCGGGTCGGGCGGGACGATCATCATCTCGGTGTGGTCGAACCAGGCCCGCTGGGCCTGCGCCGAGGCGTCGACCGAGGCCGGCACTCCGTGGGTGATGAACTCGTCCGCTGGCGTTACCGGCCTACTCATCCATCTGCCTCCAGAATCTCGCCCCGCGGGCGCGTGGGTTCATTACAGTGATAATCATTGTACCTCTGCGAGAGAGGTGCGAAGACGACCAGCGAGATCGCCGGCGTCAGATCGCGGAAGGCCACCCGCAGCGCCAGCCCCGCCCGGTACTCGGCGATCTCGGCGTCGACGACGTGGCTGACCAGCCGCACCCCCTCCTCGAGCTCGACCTCGGCGACCGCGTAGGGCACGTCGGCGGGCTCGAAGGGAGCGAAGGCGCGCCGGTAGACGGCCCAGGAGGACAGCGTCGCGCGGCCGCTGAGCGACGTCCAGACGTAGTCGTCCTGGGCACCGCAGCTCTGGCAGACGACCGAGATCGGGTAGATCCAGCTGCGGCACGCCGAGCAGCGCTGCAGCTGGAACTCGTGCCGGGCGGCGGCTTCCCAGTAGGGGCGGTTGGTGGCGGTGAGGATCGGCAGCGGCTTCGCGTAGTCGCGGTCGGGGCCCTTGGAGAAGAGGTCGGCGCTCATCGTCAGTGGGTGCTGTAGATGACCGAGGCGCGATCGCCGGAGACGTACTGGCCGACCCGGGCGCCCTCGACCTGGGCGGCGCCCGAATCGCCGCGCAGCTGGCGGACGATGTCGACGCTGTGGCCCCAGCCGAACGACTCGGCGTCAGAGAGGCCGCCGCCGCAGGTGTTGAGCGGGAAATCGCCGCCCGGGCGGGTGCGGCCGTCGGCGACCCAGTCGAGCGCCTCCCCCTCGGCGCAGAAGCCGAACTCCTCGAGCGCGAAGAGAACCACCGGGGAGAAGGCGTCGAGCGCGCCGAACACGTCGACCTCCTCGCGGGCGATTCCGGCCATCCGGTAGACCGGCATCTCCGGCGCCGTGTAGGGCCCCTCGGTCTGCTGGCCGACGCCCAGCCCGGTGCGCCCGAAGACGAAGTGCTCGGCGCCGGAGGCGGCGCCCTGCATGCCGCTGACGTAGACCGGCGGCCGGCGGCAGTCCGCCGCCCGCTCGGCCGAGCTGACGATCATGCAGAAGCCGGCGTTGGCGGGCAGGCAGTGATCGAGCACCCGCAGCGGCTCGACGACCATCTCCGAGTCGCGGTAGTCCTCGATCGTCAGCGGCCTGTCGTGGAAGTAGGCCTCGGGCTGCAGCTGCGCCCAGGCGCGCTGGGCCAGCGCCACCTCGGCCAGGCCCTCCGGGTCGCCGCCGTACTTGAGCAGGTACTTGCGCCAGGCCAGGGCGGCGCCGCCGCCGACCGAGATCAGCCCGTAGACCGGCGACTCCAGGTGGGGCCCTCCCCCCTCCCGCAGCTTCTCGGCGCGGCGCTGCGGCCCGAAAGCGCCGCGATGCCCGGCCAGCGACTGCGCGGTCGAGACGCAGGCGACGTAGTCGGCCTGGCCGGAGAGGACCGCCCCGACCGCGGTCGCGATGCAGACCGGCTGCAGCCGCCCGTGCGGCCAGGACTGAAAGGCCCAGCGCACGTTCGGCAGGCCCAGCATCTGCGGCAGCTTGTCCATCGAGGCCTCCTCCGGCCCGAGGTTGACCATGATCCCGTCGAGCTGGCCCTCGCTCAACCCGGCGTCGGCGCAGGCGGCCTTCAGCGCCGCGGCGATGTGGCTCATCGGGTCGGCGCCGGGGTCGCGGTCGCTGGCCGTGCGGCCGACGCCGACGACGGCGGTCCTGTCGCGCACGTCGATCATCGCCCCTCCCCGCCACTCACCGGCCGGCGGCGATCGGCCTCGAAGTCGAGCGTCGCCGGCGTGATCCCGCTCTCGCCCTCGGCGCGCAGTTTCGCCTTGGCGATCTTGTGGGTGTCGGTGCGCGGCAGCGCCTCGCGCACTTCGACGTAGCGCGGCACCATCTCGGCCGGCAGGACCTCGGCCAGGTGGCCGCGAAAGCGCTGGACGTCGAACTCGCCGGCGCGCGGCACGACGCAGAGCTTGACCTCGGACTCGCTCAGCTCCGAGGGCACCGCGATCGCCGCCACCTCGGCGGCGGCCTCGTACTCGAGCGCCGCCGACTCGACCTCCTCGGCGGAGATGTTGACGCCCTTGCGGCGGATCTGATCGCCCATCCGCCCGGCCAGGAAGAGGTAGCCCCGCTCGTCCATCGTGCCGGCGTCGCCGGAGTGGAACCAGAGGCCGCGCCAGGCGCGCACGGTGGCCTCCGGATCGCCGACGTAGCCGGGCGACATCACATGCGGCTCCGTCGGCCGCCAGACGATCTCGCCTTTGACGCCGGGCGCGACCGGGTATTCGTCCTCGTCGACGATCCGCAGGTCGAAGAGCGGGCTGGCCTTGCCGGAGGCTCCCGGCGGCGCCGTCTCGCCCGGCGGCGTGTAGGCGATCGTGCCGCCCTCGGCAAGCCCGTAGAAGTAGATCGGCCGCGTCGCGAAACGGGCTTCGAAGGCGGCGTTGGGCGTCGCCGTCCAGAGGCGAGTGCAACGGTGGTCGCGGTCGAGCGGGCTGGGCGGCTGCGCCATCAGGATCGGCACCAGCGGGTTGATGACGTGCGCCAGCGTCGCCTCGTGCTCGCGGATCCGCGCCCAGTAGCGGCTGGCGCTGAAGCGCTCGTCGACGACCAGGCGGCCGCCCGAGAGCAGCGTCGTGATCAGGCCGAGCACGCTGGCGATGCCGTGATGCAGGGGGAAGCAGGTGTAGAGGGTGTCCTCGGGGCCGTACTCGGTCAGCCAGACGAAGTGGGCGCAGTGGGCGGCCAGGGCCGAGTGCGTCCTGGCGACCGCCTTGGCCGGGCCGGTCGTGCCCGAGGTGTAGCGGATCGAGGTGGTCTCCTTGGGCGAGGATGGGTAGCGGTCGATCGCCGGCCCGTCGAACAGCGAATCGAAGTCCAGCGTCCGCAGCGCGGTGGCGCGAACGTCGCCGTCGGTGAGGATCAACGTCTCCAGGGTCGGTACGTCGTCGCGCACGTCGAGCACCGCCGCCGCCGACTCCGAGTCGCAGACGAGGGCGCGGACCTCGCCGCGGCGCAGCTGGTGACTCAGCCGCGCCCCGCGCAGACCATGGTTGATCGAGACGTCGACGGTGCCGGCGAGGACCGAGCCGAACCAGGTGAAGACGTACTCGGGACGGTTGTCGAGCATGATCCCGACCCGCTCGCCGGGCTCCAGGCCGAGGCCGCGCAGGCCGCCGCCGATGCGACTGGCCTCGGCCAGGAACTCGGCGTAGGTCCAGCCCATCGAGAAGGTCGGGAACTCCAGGAAGGCGGCGCCGGGCCGCGCCTCGACCTGGCGCAGCAGCATGTCGCCGATCCCGCGCTGCTCCAGCGGCAGGATCGGGGCGACGTTCGCCGCCCCGGACCGCGGTCCGCTCACGAATCGCCCTCGGCGACCTCCGGGCGGCTGAGCCAGAGCGGATCGCCCCACTCCTCCTCGGCCGGCACCGAGCCGCCGTTGTGCATGCGCCAACCGCGGATCTGGATCGCCGCCAGTCCCTCCAGCGCCAAGCCGTGCTGGAGATCCTCGGCGAACAGCCGCTTCAGGCCGAGGTTGAGGACCTGCCGCGTGTAGCGGACCGAGAGCGGCGGCCGGGCGGCGATCATCTCGGCCAGCTCGCGGGCGCGGGCCTGCAGCTTGTCGGCGGGCAGCACCTCGTTGACGATGCCCAACCGCTTCGCCTCCTCGGCGTGGATCTTCTCGCCGGTCAGCAGCATGTACTTGCCGCGCACCGGCCCCAGCAGGTAGGGCCAGAGGATGTGGGCGCCGTCGCCGGGCGTGCCGCCGAGCGGGAAGTGCGGGGCGTCCTGGAAGTAGGTCGACTCGGCGGCGAGGACGATGTCGCAGAGCACCGGGACCTCGGCGTGGGCGCGGGCCGGTCCGTTGATCGCGGCCACGATCGGTGCCTCGATCTCGAGCAGGTTGCGCAGCATCCGGGTGCGGCTGCGCATCACTTTGTCCCACATCATCGGCACGCCGTGGGCCGCCTGCAGGCCGCTTTCGACGTTGTCGCAGAAGGTCTCCCCGGTCCCGGTCAACAGCACGACCTTGTTCTCGGGGTCGTCGGCGATGTCGCTGAACAGGTCCGAGAGCTGGTACGGCGTCTGGTAGTCGGAGCCGAAGCGCAGCTCGCCGCCGTCGGTGTGCAGCCTCACTTCGAGAATGCCGGCGTCGTCGCGCTCGACCTTCGCCACCTTGCACTTGTCGACGTAGTCCTCAAGCAGTCGCATCTCGCCTCTTTCCTCTCGTCAGGCCGATTTGGGTAGATTATCACTATAGATGTAAGGGAGGGCATATCAACCGCTGCCGGCGAGACGTCGATCGACCTCCGCCGGTTCGTCCACGCCGGCGACCGCATCGCCTGGGGACAGGGCACCGGCGAGCCCCGGGCGCTGAGCGAGGCGCTGGTGCGCCAGCGCCTCGAGCTCGGCGGCGTCGAGGTCTTCCTCGGCGCCTCCTTCGGTGAGACGCTGCGGCCCGAGCACGCCGACGCGCTGCGCTTCCGGGCGCTGGGCGGCTTCGGCGCCAACGCCCGCCTGGCGCGGGCCGGCGTCCTCGACGTCGTCCCGGCCCACCTCTCGTCCCTGCCCGGGCTGATCGCCTCCGGCGAGCTCGGCATCGACGTCGTCTTCGCCCTGCTCAGCCCCGCCGACGGGGACGGACTGCACCACCTCGGCCTGGCCGGCGACTACCTGGAGCCGGCAATCGAGCGCGCCAGGGTGGTGCTGGCGGAGATCAACCCGGGGGTCCCCCGCACCCGCGGCGCGCCGCGGATCGCCGCCGAGCGGATCGCGGCGGCGGTCTTTGACGAGCGCCCGATCCTCGCCGCCCCGGCGGCGCACGTCGGAGCGGTCGAGCGGCGCCTGGCGGCGTGCGTCGCCGAGCGCGTGCCGGACGGCGCGACGCTGCAGATCGGGATCGGCGCGGCGCCGGAGGCGGTCTGCGAGGCGCTGGCCGGGCACCGCGACCTCGGCGTCCACTCGGCCCTCGTCAACGACGCGATCCTCGACCTGATCGAGGCCGGGGCTGTGACCAACGCCAGGAAGCCAATCGACACCGGTGTCACCGTCACCGGCCTGCTCTTTGGCTCACGTCGGCTGTTCGAGTTCGCCGACGACAACCCGCTGCTGCGCTCGATGCCGATCGCCTACACCCATGGCATCGCGACGCTGGCGCGGCTCGATCACTTCTTCGCCATCAACTCGGCGCTGGAGGTGGACCTGACCGGCCAGATCAACGCCGAGGCCGTGGGCGGCGTCCACGTCGGCGCCGTCGGCGGGGTGGTGGACTTCGTCCGCGGCACCCAGGCCTCGGCCGGCGGCCGCTCGATCGTGGCGCTGCCCTCGGCGGCCAGGGGCGGCACCGTCTCGCGGATCGTCCCCCGGCTCCTGACCGTCACCTCGACCGCACGCAGCGACGCCGACCTGATCGCGACCGAGTACGGGGTCGCCGAGCTGCGCGGCCAGGGACTGGCGGAGCGAGCCCGGCGGATGATCGCGATCGCCCACCCGGACTTCCGCGAAGAGCTCGAGCGCGCCGCCCACCGGCTGGTCTAGCGATCGCCCATGAGCGATGCCTTTGTCATCCCAGAGGTGACAGGCATCGCTCGTCAACTGAAGACCCGTTTGGCGATCTCGATTTGGGCGGGATGCAGCGTCCAGGCGCCGGCGCAGCCGAGCGTGGCGGCGGCGCGGAACTGGACCTCGCAGCCGGCGCTGTCGCGGATGTCGCCGAAGGGGCCGTAGAGGGGCACGATCCAGGCCACCGCGCAGGCGTCGACCATGCGGGCCATCGAGTAGTGCCAGAGGTCCTGCTGGGCCTGTGGCCGCGCCGCGCCGGCGCCGGCCGGGTCGGCGATCACCCGGTAGCCGGGATGGCCGCCGCCGACGCGGGTCGTCTTCATCCGCCGCGACGCCGCCAGGTCGCCGGGGCCGAAGCTGATGCCCTGCAGGCGCGGGCTGGCGAGGGCGATCTGCTCGCAGTTGATCACGCCCATCGCCGTCTCGAGGATCGCGTGCAGCTGGATCGGCCGGTCGACGGCGTGCCTGGCTTCCAGCTGCGAGAGCAGCCGGTCGAGGTAATGGAGGTCCCAGGGACCCTCGACCTTGGGCACCATGACGACGTCGAGCCGGTCGCCGATCGCGCCGATCAGCTCGGTCAGGTCGTCGAGCGCCCAGGGGCTCTCGAGGCTGTTGATCCGAGTCCACAGCGGCGTCTCGCCGAGGGCCGGGCCGCGGGCGACCTCGATCAGGCCGCGCCGCGCCGACTCCTTGGCCGCGGTCGGAATCGCGTCCTCGAGATTGCCCAGCACGGCGTCGGCGGAGGCGGCCAGCGCCGGCAGCTTCTCCAGCATCCGCGGGTTGGCGGGGTCGAAGAAGTGGACCATCCGCGGCGCCTCAGGCATGTCGTTGGAGCCGCCGCGGCGAGCGCTCGGGCCCGGCGCCGGCGACGATGCCGGCGTCGTGCAGGCGCCCGACCTCCCGCCCGCTGAGGCCGAGCACCTCGGCGAGGACCTGCTCGGTGTGCTCGCCGAGCAGGGGCGCCCGCCGCACCGGCAGGCGCGGGACCGCGGCGAAGTCGAGGGGCGAGCCCGGCATCGGGTAGCTGCCGACACCGGGGTGCTCGACCTGCTCGAACATCGGATTCGCGGTCGAGCAGCGCGGGTCCTCGGCGACCAGCTGGCCGAACGTCTGGTAGGGGCCCCAGGAGACGCCGGTGCCGGCGAAGGCCTCGCGCACCGCCGCCAGGTCGCGGCCGGCGAACCAGGGACGCAGCAGCGCCGCGATCAGCTCGCGCGCTTCGAAGCGGCCGCTCTCGCTGCTGAGATCGTGGCCGGTGACCCGTTCGATGCCGGCGCAGGCCTCGGCGATCCCGGTCACCTCGACCAGCGCGCTCCACTGGCGGGCGGTCAGGGCGACGACCATCAGGCGGCGGCGATCGCGGGTCTCGAAGTCGTGGCCGAAGGCGCCGTAGAGGTAGTTGCCGTCCTTCGGCTGATCCTGGCCACCGAGCGTGGCCTCGGCGATCCGGCCGAGGTTGCTGACCATCGCGAAGGCGACATCCGAGAGCGAGAGCCGCACCAGCTGCCCCTCGCCGCCGCGGCTCCGCTGGCGCTCGGCGGCGAGCAGGCCGACCGCGGCCAGCGTCCCCATCGCCACGTCCCAGGCGGGCAGGACGCTGTTGAGCGGCTCGGCGAGGTTGCGCGGCCCGGTCGCCCAGGGGAAGCCCGTCGCCGGGTTGACCGTGTAGTCGACCTCGCTGGTGCCGTCCGGGTTGCCGGTCAGCGCGACCATGATCAGGTCCTCGCGCCGCCGCCGCAGCGACTCGTAGCGGAGCCAGCCACGCGCCGGGAAGTTGGTCAGGAAGAGGCCCGCGTCGGCGCCGGGGGCGGCGATCAGGGCGGTAGCCAGCTCGCGGCCCCGCTCACGGCGCAGGTCGAGCTGAACCGAGCGCTTGCCCTTGTTGAGGCCCGCCCAGAAGAGGCTCTGGCCGTCGGCGGCGAGCGGCCAGCGGCCGTGATCGAGGCCGCCGCCGACCTGGTCGAAGCGGATCACGTCGGCGCCGAGCTGGGCCAAGGTCATGCCGCCCAGCGGGGCGGCGACGAAGGCCGAGCCCTCGACCACGCGCAGGCCGGCGAGGATCCCGCCGCCGCTCAAGCCATCACCCCGACCAGGCGCCAGTGGAGAACATCGGCGCTGGCGCCCTCGCGCCGCGCCCGGGTCCGCACCAGCAGGTGGACCAGCCCGCCTCCCCCAGCCAGCGGCTCGGCCCGCTCCAGCTCCACCTCGCTGTGCAGGGTGTCGCCCTCGAGCACCGGAGCGAGGTGGTCGCAGGCGTGCCAGCCGACGATCGTGACCAGGTTGGGCAGCGCCCGGCTCAGCTGCGCAGCGGCGATCCCGATCGTGTGGCCGCCGTAGACGAGGCGGCCCTCCCTGCCGGAGGCGTAGCGGTCGCGGTGGGCGGTGGCGACGTTGAGGGTCAGGCGCGCCAGCTCCGGGGCGGCGCTGACGACGTCGTCGCCCTCGACCTCCCAGCGAGCGCCCGCGGCGACGTCGGCGAAGTGCTCGCCCGCCACCAGCCGGCGGAAGGAGTCGAGCCGCCAGCCGGCGACCGAGGCGGCCAGCGGGCCGGCGCCGAGCTCCGTCGCCGTCGCGGCGACCGCGGCGAGGTCGTCGGCGTGGCCGGTCCTGCCGCGCTGGTCGCGCAGCGGCAGCATCGCGCAGCGGTGGAAGTCGAGCACCGGGCGCTTCTCCTGGTCGAACGTCCGCACCCGCAGCAGGGCAAGGCCGGTCGCGGGCCGGCCCAGGCGCCCCTTGTTCTGGCGCAGCGCCACTGTCTCCACGCTGGTGGCCAGGGTGTCGCCGATCAGCGGCGCCCGGTGCAGGACCAGGCCGCGGTAGAAGAGGTTGGCGAGGACCCGCTGGGTGACCACCGTCGACTGGCCGATCGAGACGTCCCAGACCAGGCCCGGATGGGCGACCGGGAGGCTCGAGCCGACCACCTCGGCGCAGAGGCCGGCGTCCAGCGGCAGCCGCAGCCGGTCGCCGAGGATCGCCTGGTGCAGGGCGGCGTGGCCGTCGGTCAGGGTCAGCGCCGGAGCGCTCGCGGCGACCTCGCCGACCCGCAGGTCCTCGAAGAACGGCGCCGCGATCGGCTTGACCGGGGAGCTCACCCCGCGGGCCCCGTCCCGGCCCGGACGAGAACCCGTTCCGCCGCCAGCCGGACCGCCTCGTCGACCATCTCGCCGTCGAGGGCGACGGCGCCGGCGCCGCTGCCCTCGCCGGCCTCGGCGAGCGCGGCGATCACCGCGCGGGCGCGCTCGACCTCCGCCTCCCCGGGGGTGAAGAGGTCCTCGAGCGGGCCGACCTGCGAGGGGTGGATCGCCCACTTGCCGTCGAACCCGAGGTCGCGGGCCCGCTCGCCGGCGGCGGCGAACCGCTCGCCGGCGTCGAGCTCGAGGTGCGGGCCGTCGATCGCCTGCAGGCCGGCGGCCCGCGCCGCGACCAGCAGCGCCTGCTGGGCGGGCAGCCAGAGGTCGAGACCGGCGGCCGGCGAGCCGGCCCGCCCGAGCGAGGCGCCGAGGTCGGCATAGCCGAGGATCAGGGCGTCGAGCCGATCCGAGGCGCGGGCGATCTCCGCCACGTTGGCGAGCCCGGCGGCGGTCTCGATCAGCGCCTGGACGCGCAGCGGGCGGCGCCGACCGGCGGCGGCCTCGAGCCCGTCCAGCAGCCGCTCGAGGAAGGCCAGGTCGGCGGCTCCCTCGACCTTGGGCAGGACGATCGAGAGCGGCCGCTCGCCGCACGCCGCCAGCGCCGCGAGGTCGAGATGGCACCAGGGCGTCCGCGCCGCGTTGACCCGCACCGCGACCGCCCCGGCCCGCCAATCCGATTCGCCCAGCGCGGCGACGGTGGCCGCCCGTGCCGCCGCCTTGGCTGCCGGCAGCACCGCGTCCTCGAGGTCGATGACGATCTCGTCCACGGCGAGCGTCGCGCCCTTGGCGAGCTTGCCCGGCGAGGAGCCCGGCACGACGAGGCAGGAACGGCGGCGCGGCCGCGAGTTAGGCGGCAAGGAGCACGGAGCTGTCGAGATCGGCGAGCCGCGGCTTGCCGACCAGGGCCATCACCCGGTCGGTCTCGGTGTTGAGGATCTCGAGGACGCGCCGGACGCCGGGCTCGCCGCCGGCGGCCAGGCCCCACCAGTAGGGACGCCCGACCCCGCAGCCACGGGCGCCGAGGGCGAGTGCCTTGACGATGTCGCTGCCGCGGCGGATGCCGCCGTCGAGGATCACCTCGGCCCGGTCGCCGACGGCGTCGACCACCCGCGGCAGCGCCGCCACGGTGCCGGCCACCCCGTCGAGCTGGCGGCCGCCGTGGTTGGAGACCATGATCCCGTCGGCGCCGAGCTCGGTTGCCCGGCGGGCGTCGTCGGGATGGAGGATGCCCTTGACCACCAGCTTGCCGTCCCAGAGCTCGCGCAGCCATTCCAGGTCCGCCCAGCTCTGCGACGGATCGAAGAGCTCGCGGTTGACGTAGGAGATCAGCGGCATGCCGCTGTCGCCGCCGGCCCCCTCGATCCCCCGCATGCTGGCGAAGGTGGGCGCCGAGTCGCGCGCCAGCCGGTACAGCCAGCGCGGCCGCCGGGCCACGTCGAGGGCGCCGCGGACGCTGACCTTGACCGGAATCGTCATGCCGTTGCGCAGATCACGCTCGCGCAGCCCCAGCACCGGCACGTCGACGGTCAGGCAGAGGGCCTCGTAGCCGGCCTGCCGCGCCCGTTCGACCAGGTCGCGGGTGACGCCGCGGTCTTTCCAGAGATAGATCTGAAACCACAGCGGGCCCGCCGAGGCGGCCCGGATCTCCTCGATCGTGTAGCTGGAGAAGACGCCGACGATGAAGATGCTGCCCTCGCCGGCGGCCGCCCGCGCCACCGCCAGCTCGCCCTCCGGGTGGGCCAGGCGGTTGAGGCCGGTGGAGGAGATCAGCACCGGCGAGGCCGCCTCGCTGCCGAGGATCGTCGTCGCCAGGTCGCGCTCGCTGACGTCGACCAGGTAGCGCGGCTGCAGGACGATGTCCCCGAATCCGGCCCGGTTGCGGGCCAGGGTCAGCTCCTCTTCGGCGCCGCCCTCGACGAAGTCGAGGACCATCTTCGGCAGCTTGCGGCGAGCCCGGCGCCTCACATCGTCGATCGTGATCAGGTCCGTCGTGTCCATCGCTCCAGCCTCTCCTTGTCAGACATCGAGCACGAGCCGGGAGGAGCGGGCGCGCGAGCAGCAGGCCATCATCGTCGCGCCGGCCTCTCGCTCCTCATCGGTCAGAAACGAGTCGCGGTGGTCGACCTCGCCCTCGAGCACCGCCGTCTCGCAGGTTCCGCAGATGCCCTCCCGGCACGAGGTGGGGATATCGACGCCGGCGGCTTCGAGCGCCTCGGCGACGGTCTCCTCGGCGGCCACGGCGACCGTCGTCCCCGAGCGCCCCAGGACCACCTCGAAGGCGCTGTTCGGGCCCTCCAGCGCGCCCGGCTTGGGCCGGAACCTCTCGACGTGCAGAGAGCCCGCCGGCCACGCGGCCGAGGCCGCTTCGACGGCCCGGATCAGCGGCTCCGGACCGCAGCAGTAGATCGCCGTGCCGGCGCGCGGCGCCTCCAGGAGAGCCTCGAGGTCAAGCAGCCCGAGCTCCTCCTGCGGCCACAGAGCCACCCGCCCGGAGTGGGCGGCGAGGCGCTCGGCGAAGGCCATCGACCGGCGGCGGCGGCCGCCGTAGAGCAGCTCCCACTCGCCGCCGGCGGCGGCGACGCGGTCGATCATCGGGACCAGCGGCGTGATCCCGATCCCGCCCGCGATGAAGAGATAGGCGTCGGCCTCGACCAGCTGGAAATGGTTGCGCGGCCCACGCAGGCCAAGCCGGTCCCCGACCCGCAGCTGGCTGTGGATCCACGCCGAGCCGCCCCGACTCTCGGCCTCGCGCAGCACGGCCACCTGCCAGCGGCCCGTCTCGGCCGGATCGCCGCAGAGCGAGTACTGGCGCTCGAGGCCGCCGGGCAGGATCAGGTCGACGTGGGCACCGGGCTGCCAGGCCGGCAGCGCCTCGCCGTCGGCGCGGGCCAGGGTCAGCAGAAGGACGCCCTCGGCCGCCCTCTCGACCGCGCTGACGATCGCGTCCAGCTCGGCCGGGCGCTCGCTCCCCGGCGGCGCCGTGGCGGCCGAGCCGGGCAGGGTCACGACCACGTAGTCGTCCTCGACCGCGACCGGGTAGGTCTCGGCGACGAACGGCCCCTCCTTCAGCAGCGGCGCCGAGAGCCCGCTGGCAATCGTCGCCGTGGCGGTAGCCTGCGCCGCCTCACCGGCATCGACCTCCCCGCGCAGCCGCCCGCCGGGCTCGACGCCGACCGGGTACGGCCGCACCCGGGAGTCGAAATGGGACTGACCCGTCTCCAGGTCGTATTCCCAGCCGTGCCAGGGGCACTGCAGGAGACAGCGCTCGTCGGACCACTCGAGCTGGCCGGGGCCGTCGGCCTCGAGCTGGCCGAGGATCGAGCCGCGGCACAGTTCCGCGCCCTGGTGCGGGCAGCGGTTGAGCAACCCGTAGAACTTCCCCCTGACGTTGAAGATGCCGATCGAGCGGCCCTGCAGGCTGACGATCAGGCGGTCGCCCTCGGCTATCTCGCTGATTTTGGCGACGACGTGCTTCGCCATCAGAGCCGGTATTGGGCGGCCGCGTTGGCGGCCATCAGCTTCGCGTGCGCGGCCTCGGGCAGGACGTCGAGCAGCTGCGAGATGCAGTCGCCCTGCCCGTGCGGGTAGTCCGACGCGTACATCAGCAGCTCGTCGGAGTCGAGCCATTCGACCGCCCGCCGGAAGCCCTCGGGCGGCCCGGCGTCGAGCGGCTGCACCGAGACCTTGATGTGCTCGTGGACCGTCTTGGAGGGCAGCTGCTTGACCCAGGGCACGTCGCGGCGCAGGCCCTTCCACTCCTTGTCCATGCGCCACAGGGTCGGGCCGAGCCAGGTGAAGCCGCTCTCCAGCAGCGAGACCCGCAGCTTCGGGAACTTCTCGAACAGGCCCTCGCCGACGAGGCTGAGCAACTGCGCCTGGAAGGTCTGCACGTGGCCGACGTACTCCTCGAGGAACCAGGACGGATAGCCGGTCGGGGTCGGCGCCGCGTCCGGGGTGCCGCCGTAGTGAATCCCCGCGACCAGGTCGTTGCGCTCGATCGCCGCGAACATCGGGTGCCAGGGGCGCTGCCCGTACAGCCGCGAGGAGCGGACCGGCAGCAGCACCTGGACGAAGCCGGGGTGTCCGCCGACGCGGTCGATCTCGGCGGCCGCTTCCTCGGGCACGAAGCCGGGCACGACGAGCGAGGCGCGCAGCCGCTCGTCGCGTTCCAGCCACTCCTCGACGAGCCAGTCGTTGACCGCCCGCGCCAGCCCCAGGGCGAAGTCGGGATGGCGCACGGCCTCGATGCCCCAGTAGCAGTTCAGCACTGCGCGTTCGACGCCGCAGGGGTCGAGGATGTGCTGGCGCAGGTGGTCGAGGGACGAGGCCGCCGGGCGGCCGTCGCCGGGTATCCACTCGGGGGCGACGGTGGTCTCCGCCCCGGGCGGGTAGAAGGTCCCCGTCCAGGGCGGCGCCTCGAAGCCGGTCTCGTTGACGAACTCCAGCCAGTAGGGCTCGAGGTAGGGCTTCAGCACCTCGATCGAGGGCACCGTCGCGTGCACGTCGGCGTCGAGCAGGCGCCCCGTCCAGCCGCCGGTCAGCTTGTCTCGCTCCTCCAGGACCGCCATCAGCTCCGCCCCGATCCAGGCGCGGGGAGCTTCTTGCCGTAGAGCTCGAGGGCGTTGCCGCCCATCACCCCGGCGCGGATGCCCTCGGGCAGGATGCGGGCGATCTCGTCGGGCGAGTCGAAGTCCCAGTGCGGGTAGTCGCTGGAGAACAGCAGCCGGTCGGTCTGGCCGAAGACCTCGAGCGCCTGCTCGAACTGGTGCGGATGGGTGGGCTCGTCGACCGGTTGGGTCGTGTACCAGAAGTGATCGCGGAGGTATTCCGAGGGCTTGCGCTGGAGGTGCGGCACCTCCTCGCGCAGCTGGCGCCAGGCGCGGTCGAAGCGCCAGGCGAAGGACGGCACCCAGGACCAGCCGCCCTCCTGGAAGACGATCTTCAGGTTCGGCCAGCGGTCGAAGACGCCCTCGCAGACCAGGCTCGCCATCTGGTTCATCAGCGCGTGGGCGAGGCCGGTGTGTTCCTCGTAGTAGAAGGACGACCAGCCGACCCCGGTGACCGGGGCGTTGGCGCCGTTGCCGGGATGGAAGGCCAGCGGCATGTCGTGGTGGACCGCCGCCTCGATCAGGTCCCAGTACTTGCGGTTCCCGAACGGCCGCTGGGTGCGGAACGGCAGCAGCACCTGGACGAAGCGCTCGTGCCCGGCCCAGCGCTCCAGCTCGGCGACGGCGGAGGCGCCGTCCTCGTAGGGGACCATCACCGAGGTGTAGAGGCGCTCGTCGTCGAGCCACTTGTCGACCGCCCACTGGTTGCCGGCGGTCATCAGGGCGTTGGTGAATTCCTGGGGGGCGGCGCCGCCGATGAACATCTGGGCGGAGGCCATGATGTTGTTGAGGATCGCCACGTCGACGTCGTAGCGGTCCATCAGCTGCTCGCGGAAGAAGGCCGGGTCGGCGCCCGGCGGTTTGCCTGAGGGCGACCAGGCGTCGGTGCGGCTAGCCATCCAGCGGGCCCGGATGACGCCCTGCTCGCCCGGCGTGCGCAAGCCGAACCTGGCCAGGTAGTCGCGCCAGCGCTCCGGCATGTACACCGCCAGTTCGGCCAGGGTCGGGAAGTTGTGCGAGTCGGCGTCGACGATGAAGAGCCCGCGGGCGGAGCCCTCTCGCGGCGCCGTCAGCGTCTCGGTTGCATCGGTCATCTCTCTCCTATCGACTGCGGCGAGTGGCGGACAAGGTCGGGGCCCGCCGCCGAGACCTCGACGGCGCGGTCGGACGGGCTGGGGCGCAGCCCCGCGGTCAGCGTCTCGGCGCCGAGGGCGCCGCCGCAACCGCCGCAGAAGTGCTCGCGGAGGACGACGCGGGGCGCTTCGGCGCGGTCGCGGACCAGCATCCGCAGCTCCGCGAAGCGCTCGGCGAGCGGGGCCTCGCGCACGACCACCGCGGCAGCGCCGCGCCAGTCCTCGTCCGGCCCGGCGAGCGGCTCCGCGCAGTACCCGCAGGACCAGCCGCTCGCGTCGCGCCGGACCGAGACCCCGACGATCTCGGCCGCCGCCAGCGAGCGCTCCGGCTCGCGGCCGAGCCTGGCCCGCAGCAGCTCGGCGCGGCGCGCGGCGGTGGCGCCGGCGTCGAGTCCGGCCGAGTCGTCGAGGAGGACGCCGTAGGCGCTGGCGGCCTGGGCGGCGGTCAGGTAGCCGTCGGCGACGTCGCGCGCGACCCGCTCCGGCTCGCGCAGCAGCGGGTCGCCGAGCCCGCCACCGCCGCCGCTACGGGCGACGAAGACGTCGCCGCGCGAGAGGACGAGGTGGGCGACCTTGTTGCGGGTGACCTCGCGCTCGCCCTCGAGCCGAGCCTCGGTCGGCATGCGGCCGGCGCCGAGCAGGGCGGCGAGGTTGGTTTCGCGGAGGACGTGGAAGTCGCCGGCCGAGGGCGGCAGGCCGCCGCCGAAGCCGTGCGGGGAGACCTGGGCGACGCCGTTCCAGGCCGGGCCGGCGGCGTAGTCGGCGTACTGCATCGCGAAGGCCTGTTCCATGCCGTTGCCGCCGCGGTTGTGCCCGGGCCCGCCGGAGCCGGGAGCGAGCCGGCGCCAGAGGAAGAGCAATGGGTCCAGCGCCTCGTGGGTCTCGACGTCGGCGAGGCCGGAGCCGACCATCACCGTGAACCCGTAGGTGTCCTGGCCGTCGCCGACGGTCTGGGCCGGCCCGCCGATGCCGACCGCGGTGTCGACGTAGAAGAGCACCGACATGCCGCCGTGCTGATTGGGCCCGAACAGCGCCGGCGATGGGAAGCCCTCGGTGGCGCGGCCACAGACGCGGCCGCGCAGGACCGGGTCCTCGCTCAGCGCCAGCGCCTGGTTGAGGGCGTCGCGGGTGAGGTTGAGGGCGTGGGCGCCGACCTCGCCGTGGGCCATGCTGACCGGCGCCGGCGGCTCGGCGTTGACGATCGTGCCCGGCTCGCCGAGGTCGATCTCGATCGGGCGGTAGAGGCCGCCGTTGATCGGCAGGTCGCCGTAAGCCAGCATCGGCACCACCGCGCCCATCGTCATCCCCGTCATCGCCCCCTCGGTCGAGTTGACGAAGGCGTCGATCTGCGGCACGCCGGAGTATTCGAAGCGCAGGTCGCTGCCCTCGATCCGCAGCCGCAGGCGCATCTCCAGCAGCCGGTCGGGGCCGTCGTGGCCGTCGAACTCGGCCCAGTTGACCGACTCGTAGAGGCCGTCCGGGAGGGCCTCGATGCGCTCGCGCAGCAGCTCCTCGGTGAGGTCCTTGTTGCGCTCGCAGTACTCCCTGTGCCGCTCCACCCCGTACTCGTCGACGATCTCGTTGAGCTTGCGGGTGGCGGTGTTGTTGGCGGCGATCATCGAACGGACGTCGTTGAGCACCGGGCCCGGGACCCGCACGTTGGCCGCGATCAGCTGCTCCCACTCGGCGCCGATCGCGCCGTCGCGGATGATCCGCACCGCCGGGAACAGCAGGCCCTCCTGCCAGACGTCGTGGGCGCCGGGGGCGAAGCCGGAGATCCCCATGCCGCCGATGTCGAGCACGTGCATGTTCACGAAGCTCCAGCCGAGCTGCTCGGCGCCGTGGAAGGTCGGCATGATCACGCTGACGTCCCCCTGGTGCAGGGCGCCGCCGCTGTGGGGGTCGTTGACCAGCCAGCCGTCGCCCGGCTTGACGTCGAGGTCCCTGGCGAGCGCGTCGACGACGCGAGTGCCGACCAGCGAGGAGCCCATGTGGTTGAGGACGTAGGCCGCGTAGCCGAGGTGCTCGGGGCCCATGTCCAGCAGGCAGGTCGAGAAGTCCTTCGACTCGACCGCGGTCGGCGAGCCGGAGGTGCGGACCAGCGTGATCGCCATCTCCCGGGTCAGGTTCTCGAGCGCCTTGCGGTGGACCTCGGCGGCGATCACGTCTCGGCTGGGCCCGCTCATCGAGCTCCTCCCCGGCTCAGCACGAAGTTCATGTGCTCGTCGCGGCCGGCGCTGGTTTCCGGTGGCACGAAGATCGTCGTGTCGCCGGCGTCGATCAGCGCCGGTCCCTCGATGCCGGCCCCGGGCCTGATCCGCCCCTCGTCGTAGACCGCCACCCGCTCGCGACGGCGACTGCTCGGCAGGTAGACGTCACGGTGGCCGCGGACGAGGTCGCCGGCCGCGGCCTCGGCGGCGGCCGGGCCGATCTGGGGAGGCGTGCGCCGGCCGACCACGGTGACGCTGTAGTTGGCCATCGTCGTCGGCACCCCGGCCCAGGCGGTTCCCTCGCCGTAGGTGCGCTCGTAGAGGCGGCGGAAGGCGTCGGCCAGGCCGGCGGCATCGGCGGGCGCCAGCGCGCGCTCGGGGACGGGCATCGCCAGCTCGTAGGCCTGGCCCTGGAAGCGGAAGTCGGCGGAGCGCTGGGTGCGGATGGCGTCCTCGGCGAACCCCTCGGCCGCCATTTCCGCCCGCCCCCTGGCGACCATCCGCTCGGCGATCGCGTTGACGCGGCCGACGTCCTCGGGCCTGCTCAGGTCCCAGCCGACGCTCTGATCGGTGCGCAGCACGAAGTCCGCCGCGAGCAGGCCGAGGGCCGAGAAGACGGAGCTGTTGCGCGGGATCACGATCGTCTCCATGTGCAGCCGCTCGGCGATCTGCGAGGCGAAGAGCGGCAGCGTGCCGCCGTAGGCGACGAAGAGGAACTCGCGCGGGTCATGCCCCTTCTCGACGCTGACCTCGCGGACCGCGTTGGCCATGTTGGCGACGACCAGGTCGTGCACGGCGGCCGCGGCTTCGTCAGCGCTCCAGCCGAAGCGGGCGCCGAGGCCGCGCTCGAGGGCGGCGCCGGCAAGCTCGGGCTGGAGCCGGACGCGGCCGCCCAGATAGCGGTCGGGGTCGATGAAGCCCATCGCCACCATCGCGTCGGTCACGGTCGGCTCCTCCCCACCCCGCCCCAGCGCCGCCGGGCCGGGCATCGAGCCGGCGCTGCGCGGGCCGACCTGGGGCACGCCGCGTTCTCCGACCGAGGCGATCGAGCCGCCGCCGGCGCCGACCGAGACGACGTCGACGACGTTGATCCCGGTCAGGAAGGGCCCCAGCTCGAGGCTCTTCTCGATCGCGATCCGGTTGTCGTTGACGATGCCGGTGTCGAAGCTGGTGCCGCCCATGTCGCCGAGCAGGACGTTCGCGTAGCCCATCCGCTTGGCCAGCTCGTTGGCGCCGATCGCGCCCGCCGCCGGCCCCGAGCCGAGCAGCGCCAGCGGGTATTCCTTGGCCTTGGCGAGGCTGACGCCGCCGCCGAGACCCTGGAAGAAGGCGAGGCCGCCGTTGAGGCCGGCCTGCCGCAACTTCCCGTTCAGCGACTCGAGGTAGGCCTCGGCCTGCGCCTGGACGAAGGAGTTGAGCAGCGCCGTCGTCCAGCGCCGCGTCTCGCCGGCGACCGGAAAGACCCGGTGCGAGACGGTCACGAAGAGGTCCGGGTAGAGGTCCCTGACGGTCCGCTCGGCGGCCAGCTCGTTGGCGCCGTTGGCGAAGCTGGAGAGGAAGCAGATCGCCAGCGCCTCGACGCCGACCTCCTCGACCAGGCGGCGGCACTCGCTCGCGACCTGCTCGGCGTCGACCGCGACCAGCACCTCGCCCGCGTAGTCGGTGCGCTCCTCGATCTCGGCGATCGCGGCGCGGCTGGTTAGGTCCGGCACGTTGACCTGGAGGTGGTCGTCGAACTCGGCCAGGCGGGCGCCGCCGGCCAGGTGGAGGACGTCGGCAAAGCCGGCGGTGACCAGCACCCCGACGCGGGAGCCGCGCAGTTCGGTGATCGCGTTGGTGACCACGGTGGTGCTGTTGATGAAGAGCTGGGTCCGCCCCAGCAGCTCGTCGAGGCCGATGCCGAACTGCCCGGCGGCGACGGCGACCGCCTCCAGCACGCCGCGGCTGAAGTCGTCGTAGGTGGTCAGCGCCTTGCCGCGCTCGACCCGGTCCCCGATCGCCACGGCGACGTCGGTGTGGGTGCCGCCGACGTCGACGCCGACGAAGCAGGCGGGCTCGCTCATGCCGGCCTCGCCGGCGCCGCGATGTAGGAGCGCGCCTTGCCGACGCCGCTGGTCGGGTCGTAGGACATCCGCAGCGCCTCCCAGACCGTCCAGAGGACCGCGTCGACGTCGTCGATCACCGATCCGTGGGCGGGCGCGACGAAGCGTGCCGGGTGTTCGTAGAGGACCTCTTCGAACCACTCGAGGAAGAGGTCCATCTTCACGAAGTGCGTCCAGTAGAGCGCCGCCTTGGTGATCCAGACGATCTGCTCCGGTCCCGGCGCCGCCTCCAGCTCGCTGGCGAACATGTCGCATTCCCCCGGCGAGTGAGTGGGACGGTCGTCGCCCTCCAGGGGCGGCCGGTGCGAGTAGGCAAAGCCGTCGCTGACGAAGAGGACCTGCTGGGAGGACTCATACCCCCACTGGGTGCTGGGCAGGTCTTTGAGGACCGCGTCGACGAGCTCGAAGCGGTGGCTGCCGAGGTCGATCTCGGCGCCGACCGGCAGGCTGGTCATCCGCGCCGCGAAGCGCGGGAAGTAGAGCGGGTAGTCGCGGACGTCGCCGACCAGCTGGACCGCCGGGTACTTCTCCATGATCCGCGGCACGTTGCCGCAGTGGGCGACCTCTGGGTGCGAGGGGACCAGGTAGTCCAGCGGCCGGCCACCGAGCAGGGCGTCCAGCGAGCGCTCGACGTTCTGCCACTGCTGCGGCGAGGCGGCGTCCCAGAGCAGCGTCTTCTCCGAGCCGATCACCAGGTAGGGGGAGACGTGGACGTGCGTCGGCACCCCCTTCAGCGGGATCACCACGCACTCCGGCAGCCACCAGACGCCCTCGGCGATCTCGCGCGGCCTGGTCGAGACGGGCGGGACCGCTAGCGCCACAGCGTCTCCCGCGGCGCTTCGTCGAGCACCGCCAGCAGCAGCTCGACGTGGCGGGCGACGACGTCGGCGCCGACCAGGGCCCCGCCGCGGCACGGCGCCAGGACCTCGACCGGGTGGCTGGCGAAGAAGCCGCGCAGCTCGGAGGCGATCGCCCGCTTGTCGGCGTAGGGCAGCCACCAGAAGGTCGCGAACAGATGCGCGCGGACCTGCTCCACGGTCGTCGGGTCCTCCGCCCCGGAGCGGATCACGGGCACCGTCTCGAGGTCGGCGACGGTGACGTGGGTGAACGAGTCGGAGCTGAAGAGGGTGCGGGTCTCGGCGTCGTATCCCCAGAAGGTCGCCAGCAGACGCAGCGGGGTGCTGTAGATCTCCAGCCGCGATTCCTCCGGGGAGCGCTCGACGACCCGGCGGCTGGCGGCCGGCCCGCCCGCCTCCAGGGAGGTCGCCGAGTCGAACGAGTCGAAGGGGTTGTCGAGGCCACCGGTGAAGATGTCCTCGACGCCGTGCGCCGTCATCACCGCGTGCAGGTTGCCGATGCAGTCGAACTGCGAGCGGGTCAGGAAGACCCGCGGGGTGACCGTCGCCGGGACCGCCTGCTTCAGCCCGGCCATCACCGCCGCCGCGACGCAGGGCAGCCCGGGGTCGACGATCAGCGCCTCCTCGCCGAGCAGCAGGTAGGCGTTCGCGGACTGGTAGCCCGTCGCCGCAGCCGGGGCCCAGCTGGCGGTGCCGTCCAAGGCGATCCTGCCGCCGACGGCGAAGAGCCTGCCGCCGGCCAGCTCGGTGGCGAACCTGCCGTCATGCGCCGGCGCCAGCGTCTCGCTGCTCGGAGCGCTCACCTGCGGGGGGCCCTCAAATCAGCGCTCCCAGCTTCGATTTCCACTCGGCCAGCGGCGCCCAGTAGCTCAGCTGGAACCTGCGCTCGACGATTCCCCAGCGGCCGTCACGGCGCTCGAAGCGGTCGAAGTAGAAGCCGGCCACCATCGTCGGCCCGTCCTCGGCATGGCGCTGCATACAGTCGAGCGCCACCGCCCCGGTCGCCGAGTCGCCGTCGATCTCGATCAGCGGGTTGGCCATGAAGTGGTGCATCCACGGCGTCTCGCGCCAGAAGCCGGCGACGGCCTCGGCGATCTCATCACGGCCGCGAAAGCTGCCGAAATCGCCGCCCAGGTCGAACAGCGCGTCCTCGTGCCAGACCCCCATCATCAGCTCCAAGGAGCGCCGGTCGAAGCCGTGGGCGTAGCGGCTGATCAGATCCTCGATCGCCAACCGGCTCTCGATCGCGTCGAGGCGCTCGGCGAGATCCGTCGTGTTGCCCGTGGCCATTCCGTCTCCTTTTACGCCCGCACAGCCGCTCCCGACGGCATTTGACCTAATTATGATGATAATCCTCCCCGTGTCAAGCAAGGCGGGCGGGGGGCTGCGTGCGCCGGGCCTCTAGCGCTGCTCGTGGGCGAGCAGCCAGCGACGGCGCTCGGAACCGCCGACGAAACTCTCTGGAACCTCGACTCCGCGGGTGACGCGATGGCACGGCATGACAAGCGGGATCGGATTGGCGCCCAGGATCGCGCCCAGCGATCTCGCCGGCAGATCGACCGAGAGGTCGAGATAGGACCGCTTCGCGCCGTAGGGGATCTCGGTCGTCGCCGGCAGGGCGTCACGCTGGCTCGGACTGAGGGCCTCCCAGTCGATCGCGGACTCGATCTCCGCGGCGGCGCCGCCAAAGTACGCCTCGATTTGACCAGCTGCCCGCTCGAGGTGGCGCCGCGCCGTCTCACCGCCGCGGCGACTCGAGGCGAGCGCCCGCAGCCGCTCGGCTTCGGCGTCCTCCTCGAAGGCGATCCGGATCAGCCCCCGCGCGCTGGCGGCCAGGAGCAGGGGGCCGAGCGGCCCCTCCAGCACCCGGCCGGCCACCCCACGCTGGGCGAGCGCCGAGCCGTCGCTCTCGCTGGCACGGATCGCGACCGTCCCCTCGCTGAGGCCGGAGTCGTAGTCGGAGCACTCGGCGCAGACTCCTTCCGCCTTGCGCTCGATCCGCTCGATCCGGAAGCCCTTAATGGCGGCAAGCGCGGGGGCTCCGCCGAGGTCGAGGTCGAAAAGGCGCAGACAGAGCCGGCAGCGAAAGTGGTCGTGGCCAGCGGTGTTCGTCTCATAGCGAACCGGTTCCGGAGCCCCGAAGGCGGAGAGCAGGCCAAGCTCGGTGAACTCGGCCAGCGTCGCGTAGACCGTGCCGCGGCCGAGGTCCGGCATCGACTGCGCCGCCCGGGCGTGGACCTCGTCTGCCGAGAGGTGCTCAGTGGGGCCGCCTTCGAAGGCGGCGAGGATCGCGCGGCGCTGGGGGGTGCTCCTCAGGCCGTGGCTGCGCAGCAGCGCCGCCGAGTCGGGCGGTTTCTGGGACACCCGTGCATTATGAGCGCGGTTCCGGGTAGGACCTTGGTCAGACAATGTCCTAACTAGGAGGCCAGCATGATTCTCCGCATCGATCGGCTGCAGACCGAATTGCCCCCACCCTCCGATCCCGATCCCGTCGGCGCCTCGGCGGTG
The DNA here is from genome assembly GCA_036269775.1 of Solirubrobacterales bacterium. Classification (GTDB taxonomy): domain Bacteria; phylum Actinomycetota; class Thermoleophilia; order Solirubrobacterales; family 70-9; genus VAYN01. The sequence goes on along the minus strand of DATBDU010000001.1, from coordinate 87,717 downwards.
CAGGAGCTGCTGGGCGGCAAGTTCGGGGAGATGTCGACCTTCATGAACTACACCTACCAGTCGTTCAACTTCCGCAATCGCCAGGGAGCGCGTCCCTTCTATGACCTGCTGGCCAGCATCGCCGCCGAGGAGTTCGGTCATATCGAGCTGGTCTCAGCCACGATCAACACGATGCTTAGCGGCGCCGCAAATGGAAAAGCTGGGAAAAAAGGCGCTCTGAAAGGGGTCAAGGACACTCGCAACACCCAGCAGTTCCTCGCCGGCGGCGCCTCGGCGATGGTCCAGGACTCGATGGGCAAGCCCTGGAATGGCGACTACGTCAACGCCACCGGCGATCTGATCGGGGACCTCACGTACAACTTCTTCCTCGAGACCGGCGCCCGCAACAACAAGCTGAAGATCTACGAGATGGTCGATCACCCCGCCGCCCGCGCGCTGACCGGCTACCTACTCGTGCGCGGCGGCGTTCACCAGATCGCCTATGCCCGTGCCCTGGAGAACCTGACCGGCGCCGACATGATGAAACTGTTCCCCTCACCGCGGATCCCCACCGACAAGATCCCCGAGTGCAAACCGCACATCAAACGCGGTGAGCACCTCAAGCTCTACCGCTTCTCCCAGGAGGACTTCCTGGAGATCGGCGCCGTCTTCAACGGCCCGCACCCGGAAACCGGCGAGGAGCTGTTCATCGCCGAGGAAACGCACCCCGAGGGCGCTCCGGCCCACGACCTGCCGGCGCAGCCGGCCGTCTTCGCGCCGGGCCCGGAAGCGGGCGAAATCGAGGAAATCGCCGCGAAACTGCGTGATGCCGCCGGTCTGCCGAAGGAGCCCACCGGAGAGGTGGCCAACAAATAGAGCGTCGAACCGACAGGGCCGGTGCCGGCTGGCCCTGTCGGTCGAAGTCCCCCAATAGGCTCAGGGGCGATGGTCGAGCCATCCCGAGCCGAGGCGGTCGAGGCGACCCCGCGCCGCCGTGTGCTGATCGTGATCGGCGCGCTGATGCTGACGATGCTGCTGGCGGCGCTCGACCAGACGATCGTCTCGACCGCGCTGCCGACGATCGTCGGCGAGCTCGGCGGCCTCAACCACCTCTCCTGGGTCGTCACCTCCTACCTGCTGGCGATCACGATCGTCACCCCGCTCTACGGCAAGCTGGGCGACCTCTACGGCCGCAAGGTGGTGCTGCAGGGGGCACTGATCCTCTTCCTGATCGGCTCAGCGCTCTGCGGACAAGCGCAGGGAATGACCGAGCTGATCGCCTTCCGGGCGATCCAGGGGTTGGGCGGCGGCGGTCTGATGGTCAGCGCCCAGGCGGCGATCGGCGACGTCGTCTCGCCGCGCGAGCGCGGCCGCTACATGGGCCTCTTCGGCGCCGTCTTCGGCGTCGCCAGCGTCGCCGGGCCGCTGATCGGCGGCTTCTTCACCAGCCACGCCAGCTGGCGCTGGATCTTCTACATCAATCTGCCGCTGGGAGCGCTGGCGCTGGTCGTGTTGGCGATCGCCCTGCCCAGCGCCAGCGAGCGCAAGCCCCACCGGGTCGACTACCTCGGCACCGCCCTGCTCGGCACCTCGCTGGCCTCGCTGGTGCTGCTGACCACGCTCGGCGGCACCACCGCGGCCTGGGACTCGGCGACGATCATCGGCCTCGGCCTGCTCTCGATCCTGGCGCTGACCGCCTTCGTCCGGGTCGAGCATCGGGCGCAGGAGCCGGTCCTGCCACCGGCTCTGTTCCACAACCCGGTCTTCCGCATCACCAGCGCCGTCGGCTTCGTGGTCGGCTTCGCGCTGTTTGGCGCCCTTACCTACCTGCCGCTCTTCCAGCAGGTCGTGCGCGGGCTCAGCCCGACCGCCTCGGGCCTGCAGCTGGTGCCGCTGATGGTCGGCCTGCTGACCGCCTCGATCGCCTCGGGGCAGCTGATCTCGCGGACCGGCCGCTACAAGCACTTCCCGATCGCCGGCACCGCGATCGCCGCCGTCGGCCTGCTGCTGCTCTCCGGCCTCAAGCCCGACACCGGCTCGCTCGAGGTCGGCTTCTACATGCTGGTGCTCGGCGTCGGCCTCGGCCTGGTCATGCAGGTGCTGGTGCTGGCGGTCCAGAACGCCGTCCCCTACTCCCAGCTCGGCGTGGCCACCTCGTCGGCGACCCTGTTCCGCTCGATCGGCGGCTCGCTCGGCACCGCGATCCTCGGCGCGATCTTCGCCAACCGCCTCGCCGACGAGCTCGCCTCCAGCCTGCCCGTGGGCTCCCCGGCCGCGGCCGGCCTCTCCTCCGGGCAGATCGATCCGGCCCGGCTCCAGGCCCTGCCGGCGGCGCTGCACGACAGCTACGTGCGCTCCTTCACCGACTCGATCTCGACCGTCTTCCTGATCGCCGCGGCGGTCGGCGCGCTCGCCTTCCTGCTCGCCTGGTTCCTCGAGGAGCGACCGCTGCGCAGGACGATCGAGGACAGCGACCTCGGCGACGCCTTCGCAGCGCCCCAGGACACCGACTCGCTGCGCGAGATCACCCGCGAGCTCAGCCGCCTGGTCGGCCGCGAGCGCACCCGCGCCTTCATTGAGGGCGTGATCGAAGAAGCCGAGGTCGAGCTGACCCCGGCCGAGGTCTGGCTGCTCGGCCGCGCCGCCGACGGGACGATCGGTCGCGACGCCCTCGAGGCCGAGGACCCGGCCGACCGGGCCCGTCTCGCCGCGGCGATCGAGCGGCTGCGCGGCCGCGGCATCGTCGACAGCGCACCGGCCGCGCCGGCACGACTGACCGCCGCGGGAACCGCCGTCCGCGAGCGGCTACTGGCGGCCCGCCAGCGCAGCCTCAACACCCTGGTCGCCGACTGGGAACCCGAGTCGCCGGCGGTCGACGCGATGATCGAACGCCTCTGCGAGGAGCTGAGCCAGGCCGAGCCACAGGCGCGGGGAGCATCCGAGCCGGCCGAGGCGCCGTTGTAGGGAAACCCTTCGGGCTGGCGAATACGTTCGGACGGCGCTGACCTGCGAGCACCCGATGCCCGTGGTGAGCCTGCCCACGTGCATATGCGCCCCCTCCCTCCCCTCCCCCAATTTCCTGCCGCGCTGTTCGCCGCGCTCGCTGTTCTCGCCATGCTCATGCTGCCGGCGAGCGCGCTCGGCACGGCGAAGCCCGGGCAAGCCGGCAAGCCGGCGGCGGCGGGGACGCTGGTACAGCTGCCCGGCCCCAGCGGCTGCCTGGTCGACCGCTCCGTCACCCGCAGCCCCTGCGCCCGCGCCCGCGCGCTCGAGGAACCGGCGCCACTGCTGGGCTCGCGCGCCGTCGCGGTCAGCCCCGACGGCAGGAACCTCTACGTCGCCTCGGCCGCAAGCGACGCGATCGCCGTCTTCAACCGCGACGCCCGCTCGGGCAGGCTGACCCAACCCAAAGGCGCCGCTGGCTGCATCGCCGCCAAAGGCGCCGGCGGCTGCGCGCCGGCGATCGGGCTCAACGGCCCGAACTCGGTCGCGGTCAGCCCCGACGGCCGCAACGTCTACGCGGCCTCGCTGGTCAGCGAGGCCGTCACGGTCTTCGACCGCAACCGCACGACCGGTGCCCTAAGCCAGCTCCCGGGCGGCGGTGGCTGCATCTCCGGCCTCGCCTTCCCCGGTTGCACCAACGGTCGCGCCCTGGTCGGGCCCGACGTGATCGTCGCCAGCCCGGACGGCGACAACGTCTACGTCGGCTCGTTCTTCGGCAATGCGATCGCGGTCTTCAACCGCGATCCCTCCAGCGGCGCCTTGACGCAGCCGGGCGGCGGTGGCGGCTGCCTCGCCGAGACCGCGACCAGCGGCTGCGCCACCGGGATCGCCCTGGAATCCATCGAGGGCATGGCGATCAGCCGCAACGGCACCAGCCTTTACCTCGGTGCCGCGGCCTCCGCAGCCGCGGTCGTGCTGGGGCGCAACCCCTCCAGCGGCGCCCTGACCCAGGCGACCGACGGCAGTGGCTGCATCGTCTCCGTGCCGCTCGCCGGCTGCACCACGGGCGCACAGCTGGGTGGCGCCGACGCGGTAGCGATCAGCCCCGACGGCGGCGACGTCTACCTGACCTCGCTGTTCAGCAAAAGCGTCACCTCCTTCACCCGCTCGACCGCTTCCGGCCTGCTCACCCAGAAGTTCGGCAGCGCCGGCTGCCTGGTCTTCCTACGCTCGACGGGCTGCTCGTTCGGTCGCGCCCTCAGCGCTCCGGAGGGGCTGGCCGTCTCCCCCGACGGCTTCAACCTCTACGTCGCCTCCTACGCGCCGGGGGCGATCGCCGTCCTCGCTCGCGACCGGCGCTCCGGTTCCGTCGCCCAGAAGCCACACCGGGCGGGCTGTGTCGGTTCGCTGCCCGACTGTTCGCCCGCGCGGGCGCTGGACGGCGTCGGCTCGCTGGTCCTCAGCCCCGACGGCCGTTACCTCTACGCGGCCGCTTCAAAAAGCAACGCGATCGCGATCTTCCGGCGGGTCACCCGTCAGCCGCACTCCGGCTGACGGGAACCGCCGAGAGTCGTTTAGCGCTTCTTGCTCGGCTTCAGGTTGCCGAGCACGCCGACCCGGAAGCCGAGCCAGGGATAGGTGGCGGTGCCGAACGAGTTGTCCTGCGGCTGCAGGCCGACCGCCGAGATCCAGAGCTGGTAGGCGGTGGAGTTGGCGATGCCGCCGTGCAGCCGTCGCCAGACTTTGCCGCCGCTTTTGCCGGTCGGCGAGGGAGCGATCGTGTCGGTCCACTCGACCGCGTTGCCGCCCTGGTCGAGCGTGCCCCAGGGTGAGGTGGTCAGCGCCTGGCCGACGGTGCTGAGGCTGCCCTGGAAGGCTTTTTCGTAGGCAGGCGCGGGGATCCCGAAGGGGTTCTTGTCGCGCAGGCCGAGGCGGAGAAGGTCGCCGGGCACCAGCTCGGCACCGGGGCACCTTCGGCACGGAAGGTGGCCAGCGGCTGCGTCGTGGCGTTGGTCACATCGCCGGTCGTCGGGTTGAGCGTCGTCGTCTTGGGACCGTCAGCCTGACCCTGGCCGAAGACGCCGGGGTTGGTCGGGTACTTCCAGTAGGAGTAGGTGCCGCCGCCGTTCGGTTCGTAGTAGGCGGCCTTGATCCACTCGTTCTGGCTCGGCACCACGAAGCCGCTCTTATGGCCGCGGGTCGCGCCCTTCAGTCGGTTGCCGGCCATCCTGTACATGCCGGTCTCGGTCTGCCTGGAGAGGCGGACCCGGTAGGTGACGTAGTTGAAGGCGCCAGCGCTGCTCGACTGCTTGGAGAGCAGCTGGCCGTTGTAGAGGGAGTTAGTAAAGCGCGCCGCGCGAAGGAAGTTGGCGAAGCCGTAGGGCTTGTCTGCCCATTCTGGCGAAGCCACCATGTAATGACGGCCCTTGCCGAGGGCGGAGGAGAAGTCGATCTGGCCGTACTTGGGCCAGGCCGAGGAGCTCTCGCTTTCGGCGTAGAGATGGTGAGGATCGCGCCCGCTGGGATCGACCGTGTTGAGGAAGTCGACCCACTGGGCGGCGGTGACCTCGAGCTGGCCGATGCCATAGCCGTACTTGACCCCGCCGACCATCAGGCATTCTTTTTCCGACTGGGGGACTTCCGCGCAGGAGCGGTAGAGGGCGTCGGTGAAGGGCTGGATCGCCACCGCCGGGTTGCCGGCGGCGCCGACCGTAGCGGTCTTCAGCGTCAGCACGGCGGGCGCTGGCGCGGCGACGGCCAGCGCTGGTCCGGCCAGCGTGGCGAGCGCGACGACGGCAGAGATGAGCGCCAGACGGCTGCGCAGGACAGGAGATGCTGCAGAGGGGATTCGCATTTGCTCCCATCGACGGCGGGCCGAGAGAGCTTTAAAAAGGAGGAGCCGGACCCATGTGCCATAATCGGATATCGATTTTTGGTATCCGATTTCTATATGGAAATGAGGACCATCGCCGTGGACTGGACACTCGAGCCGGGCACCAGCATCGAGCGCAGGAAGCTTCAGGCGCAGTACGGCGGCCGCACCCAGGGCGGCATCGGGCCCTCCCGCAAGAGCCGCAACGTCTTGATCTTCTCCGACCCAGTAGCCGGTGAGCCGCACGGCTACTACGACGGCTGGCAGAAAGACGGCTGCTTCCACTACACCGGCGAGGGTCAGTACGGCGACCAGCGGATGAAGTCGGGCAATGCAGCAATCCTCAACCATGCGGCCGAGGGCCGGGCCCTGCGCGTCTTCGATGGCGCCCGAGGGACCGTCACCTACCTCGATGAGTTCGAGCTCGACCCTGAGGGACCGTATTACTGGACCGATGCGCCGGAGACCGGTGACGGCCCGCCGCGCCAGGTGATCGTTTTCCGCCTCCGACCCAAAAACGTGGCGGCGGGGAAACCGGGTATGAAACTCGCCAGCGTGCTCGATGGGCCGATCAGCGAGGACGTTCCGATCGAGCAACAGCAGACCGAGCGGGCCTTTGTCTCTCCCAGCCACGAGCCTTACGAGGCGGAGCGTCGCGAGCAGCGACTCGTGCTTGAACTCAGCGCATACCTTCGACGCCGTAAGCACAACGTCTCGCGCAAGCGGATCGTGCCGCCGGGAGAGGCCCGGCCCCTGTTCACCGATCTCTACGACGCGACCACCGGCACGCTTGTCGAGGCCAAGGGCACGGTCGCGCGCAACTCAATTCGGATGGCGATAGGACAACTCGCGGACTACAAGCGCTTTGTCGACGCTGGACAGCCACGCCACCTCGCCGTACTACTGCCTTCAAAACCGCGTGCCGATCTAGGGGAGCTGCTCACCAGTCAGGGGATCGAGGTGATCTATCCCTTGGACGAGGGTTTTGAAGATTCAACCGGCGGCTCGCTGCTAAACGGGGGGAGTAAGTTGGCAAGCGGAACAGCCGCGAAGTAAGCAACCGAAGGAAGGTGGAGCGGAGATGACCACGTCACTGGACGGAACCGTCGCGCTGGTGACCGGTGCCAGCAGCGGCATCGGCGAGGCGACCGCACGGTCGCTGGCGGCGCGGGGAGCCAAGGTCGCGGTGGCGGCCCGCCGGCTGGAGCGCCTGGAGCGGCTGGCCGGCGAGATCGGCGGCCAGGGACACACCGCCCTGGCGATCGAGTCCGACATCACCGATCAGGAGCAGGCGATCGCCGCGGTCGACCGCACCGTCGCCGAGCTGGGCCGCCTCGACGTCGTCGTCAACAACGCCGGTCAGATGCTGCTGGGCCCGATCGAGGACGCGCCCACCGAGGAGTGGGACCGGATGATCGACCTCAATCTCAAGGGCCTGATCAACACCACCCACGCCGCCCTCCCCCACCTGCTCGCCGCGGCCGCGGACTCCCAGCGAGGCTGCGCCGACGTCGTCAACATCAGCTCCGTCGCCGGCCGCGTCGCCCGGGCCGGCTCCGGCGTCTACAACCTGACCAAGCACGGCGTCGGCGCCTTCAGCGAGTCCTTCCGCCAGGAGTTTGCCGCGCGCAAGGTCAGGTCGACGATCATCGAGCCCGGCGCCGTCGACACCGAGCTCTCCGACCACATCCGCGAGGGGGTGAGGGAGCAGGTGCGCGAGCGCTTCGCCGACATCCAGATGCTCGAGGCCGTCGACGTCGCCGACGCAATCGTCTACGCGGTGACCCGCCCCTGGCACGTCTCCCTCAATGAGATCCTGATTCGGCCGACCGAGCAGCAGGGCTGAGGGCCGCCCGGCGGACGTGGCATCGATCGCGACGATCGGCGTCTACGGCTTCGAGCGCGACTCGTTTCTCGAAGCCCTGGCCGGCGCCGGCGTCGATCTCGTCCTCGACGTGCGCCAGCGGCGCGGCGTGCGCGGCAGCCAGTACGCCTGGGCCAACGTACGCCGCCTGCAGGCGGCGCTGGCCGAGGCGGGCATCGGCTACACCCATCTGAAGGAGCTGGCACCGACCACGGAGCTGCGCGAGCTGCAGTACCGCGAGGACGCCAGGCTCGGCGAGGGCAAGCGCTCCCGATCGGTCCTCGCCACCGAGTACGCGCGCCGCTACACGGAGGAGATCCTCGATCCCGTCGACCTCGGCCCGATCCTGAAATGGATCGGCGACAGCTCGGCGGCGCTGCTCTGCGTCGAGCGCGATCCGGAGGCCTGTCACCGCTCGCTGATCGCGGCGCGACTGCGGCGCGACTGGGACTTCAACGTCGAGAACCTGCGTCCGGCGCGTTGACGCTCTCGCTAGCGCGGCACCGCAAAGAAATAGAACTTCTCGACCGAGCCGCGCACCTTGCGCCGCCTCACCACCTTGATGGCGCCCGCCTCGGCGAGCTTAAGCAGGTGGTAGGAGACGTGCGAGAGCCCGAAGTCGTCGTCATCGAAGAGCTTCGTGAGGTCGGTTGCCGAAAGCGGTTTGCCGACCCACCCCAGCGCTTCGACGATCGCCACCTTCAACGGGTGCAGAACGTGGGGTACGAGCGCATCCCAGTCGAACGACAGCTCGCCCCCCTTCATCGTCATGCCGTCTGCCGCCGCCGGGCGGGTGGCGAGCTGCGGGGGTGGCGTGCGGAGGAAATTCGGTCCATGGTCTTGCCGGGGCTGAGTGGTGAACGGTTCCAGACCGAAGGACTGGAGTCCATACCGATTACTCGAACGGGATTTCCCTGACGATCAGCTTTTCTCAGACCTGACTGGTGGAGGGGCTGAAGCTCGGCTGCGCTCGTACCCCAGCGAAGTCACGACGTAGGTGACGGCCGGCTCGCCTGACTCGATCCGGCGAGCAGCCGCCTCGGCCTCTATCTCCTGCATCCGAGCCCACGACCGGGCCTGCTCGTCGGCGAGGTCTTCACGCCCCTGCTCGTCCAAGTTGATCCGATTCCAGGCGAGCATGACGCGGGGGTCGCTGTGCAGCTTCCCGGCCCACAGCGAGGCAAGGGCCTCGGCCATCGTCGCCTGCAGAATCAGCCCAGCCAGCCCCTGTCGCTGTTCGGCGGTCATCGCCTGGATTTCCTCATCGGAGTAGAACGGCAGCTCGACCGCGCAATAGAAATTTTGGCTGATGTTGCCGACCGTCTCGGTGCGGGCGATCTCGATAGAGCCGGATACGAGCAGTTCCTCGACATGGTGCGTGACCTTGCTGAGGGGCTGGTGGACGATCCTGGCGAGGTCGTTCGCGCTGGCTGGCCCTTCGTGCAGCGCCGCCAGGACTTCGATCCGTATGCGGTGCCCGACGGCGTAACTGACCGCCTCCTCAAGACTTCGGCCGCCCTTGCCGCCCCTGCTCTGTAGTGCCCCTGCCGGCTTCGCCACGATGCTGGCCCTCCACTTTATGGGTGTTGGCTAGTCAGTCGTTGCCGAGCATAGGCCCTGCCCAGCCTAGGTGAATACCGACCGCACGGTAAAAGCCTGATACTTAGTTTCGCTTTAGCATTCGCCCTCCTCCTGGCGGCTCGCGCTGGGGCTGAGACAGGGGAGGGGGTGAGGCGATGAAGATCGCGCAAATCGCGCATGTTTATTCGAGCGTGCGCATCATGAAGCACTCCTAAACCGGTTCAGGGGTCGGTCTCGCCCCGCGGGTTTGGGAGGGGATCGGCCCCTTTAGCTTTCGGCTCCGAGCAGGGAGCCGAAGAAACCGTCAGCGATTGGCGGCCAGCGCCCGCCGAAGCATTGCCGGGTGCCGAGCAACCTTTGGACCCAACACGACAGCGAAGAGCGTTAATGCGAGCCAGGGCCGGAGATGGGGACCAATCCGCCGGATGCGCCCGTCGGGCCCCAGATCGAAGACCATCGCGTCGGTCATTCTGACCCCGGCGATGCGCGCCTCCCCCACCGCGACCCAACTCTCACCCTCGCCGACCGCCTTGGTCCAGCGCAGGCCGTTCAGGCTTCCGTAGACGGCGCTGAGCAAAATCCGGACATCGTCCTGGCCGCGGAAGACCATGCGGCCGGAGATCGGGGAGACAACCTCAACGTCGGGTGCGAGCGTCTCCATGAACCCGTCGACGTCCCCCGCCTCGGTGGCGGCCCGGTAGCGCGAGACTGCATCGTCCATAGGGACAGCTTAGAACTCGATGACGCTGCGGATCCCGTCCTGGGCCTCCATCAGCTCGAAGCCGCGGTTGACCTCGTCGAGCCCGAGGCGGTGGGAGATGAAGGGCTCGACGTCGATCTCGCCGGCCATCGCCCGCTCGACGAGGAGTGGCACCTGGTCGCGCCCCTTGACGCCGCCGAAGGAGGAGCCGGCGATACGGCGGCCGGTAATCAGGAAGCGGGGCACGACGTCGAGGGTCTCCCCCTTTCCGGCCACTCCGGCGACGGTGCACAGGCCCCAAGCCATCCGCGCGGCTTCGACTGCCTGGCGCATCACGGCGACGCTGCCGGTCGCCTCGAAGGTGTAGTCGGCGCCGAAGCCGCCGGTCATCTCGAGGATCCGCTCGACGGCGCCCTCGCCGCCTTCGAGAACGTCGGTCGCGCCCTGGCCGCGGGCCAGCTCGAGCCGGTCGGCGGAGAGGTCGACGCAGACGATCCGCTCGGCGCCCCGCAGCCGGCAGCCGGCGACCGCCCCCAACCCGACCATCCCCGCCCCGAAGACGACGCAGGTACTCCCCGGCGTCACCGCGGCCGTGTTGATCGCCGCCCCGAGGCCGGTCGAGAGGCCGCAGGCGAAGAGGCAGACGTGCGCGAAGGGCGCCTCGGGGTTGACCTTGGCCAAGGCGATCTCCGGCATCACCGTGTACTCGGCGAAGGTCGAGCAGCCCATGAAGTGGCGGATCCCGTCGCCCTGGCGGGAGATCCGGGTGGTGCCGTCGGGGAGGAAGCCTTGGTTCTGCTGCTCGCGGATCGCCATGCAGAGATTGGTCCGCGGGTCGACGCAGTGGACACACTCGCCGCACTGGGGCGAGAAGAGGGTGACGACGTGGTCGCCGGGGGCGAGCGAGGCGACGTCGGGGCCGACCCGCTCGACGACGCCGGCGCCCTCGTGGCCGAGCACCGTCGGCGCGTAGCCGGAGGGATCGGCGCCGGAGGCGGTATAGAGGTCGGTGTGACAGACGCCGCAGGCGACGAGCCGGACCAGCACCTCGCCGGCCCGGGGCTCCGCCAGCTCGACCTCCTGGACCGCCAGCGGCTGCCCGAACTCCTCCAGCACCGCGGCGCGCATCTTCATCACTCGAAGCCGTGCGGGTGGAGGTGGTCTGCGGCCATCCGCCTCAGCCTAGACCCGGAGGACGGCGGCGGCGCGGAAGCGCCGGCGCGCAGGTCCTCGAGGGCGGCATTCGCCTCCTCCAGGGGATAGGTCGTGACCTCGGTGCGAACCGGAACCAGCGGCGCCAGGGCCAGGAACTCCTCGCCGTCGGCACGGGTCAGGTTGGCGACCGAGCCCAGGCTGCGCTCCTCCCAGAGGATCTCGTAGGGAAAGGAGGGGATCTCGCTCATGTGGATGCCGGCGCTGATCACCCGGGCGCCCTTGGCGGAGGCCCGCAGCGCCGCCGGCATCAGGGGACCGGCGGCGGCGAAGACGATCGCCCCGTCGAGCCGCTCCGGCGGCAGCTGCGTGGAGGAGCCGGCCCACTCGGCGCCGAGCCCGCGCGCGAACGCCTGCGTCGCCCCGTCCCCCTCGCGGGTGAAGGCGAAGACGCGGCGCCCTTCGTGGACGGCGATCTGGCAGAGGATGTGGGCGGAAGCGCCGAAGCCGTAGAGGCCGATCCGCTCCGCCGCGCCGACCAGCCGCAGCGCCCGGTAGCCGATCAGCCCCGCGCAGAGCAGCGGTGCTGCCTGCTCGTCCGGGTAGCCAGCCGGGATCGGGAAGCAGAAGCGCTCGTCGGCGACCGCCAGCTCGGCGTAGCCGCCGTCGAGGTCATAGCCGGTGAAGCGGGCGTTGTCGCAGAGGTTCTCGCGGCCACCGCGGCAGTAGCGACACTCGCCGTCGGCCCAGCCCAGCCAGGGGACGCCGACCCGCTCGCCGGCCGCGAAGCGCTCCGCCCCCTCCCCGGCCGCGGCGACCGCGCCGACGATCTGGTGCCCCGGCACCAGCGGCAGCTTCGGCTCGGCCAGCTCGCCGTCGAGGATGTGCAGGTCGGTGCGGCAGACGCCGCAGGCGCGGACCGCGATTAGAACCTGGCCGGGGCCGGGGACCGGATCGGGCAGCTCGGCGGGCCGCAACGGCTGACCGGCTCGCTCGAGGACCATCGCCCGCATCGTTCAATGATTGCGCCCGAGCGAGCTCGCGGCTACCAGGGAGCGGTGCTCCCGAGTGTTACCCCGGCGGCGGCGTCATCAGCGCGACCGGCAGCGAGAGGCCCGCCGCGCGGCGCAGGGTGGCGATGCGGCGACCGGGCTGGACCGCGGCGCGGACCTCGCTAACGCGATCGCCGAGCCCGGCGACGGTCGCCTCCAGATCGGGGGCGAGGAGGGCGAGGCCCCAAAAGAAGGCGGGCCGGTCGCGGCCGGCGCGCTCGCTCGCCTCGGCTGGCTCCTGGACGACCTCGAGGATGGTCGCGCCGAGGCGGAAGAAGGCCTGCCGGGGAGCGCCGGCCGGCGTCGGCTCCTCGCGGATGCGGCGCAGGTCGAGCCCGGCGCCCTGCAGCGCCGCGACGGTCCGCTCCAGCGCCGGCGTAATCGCGACGACGTGGTCGAGCGCGGTGATGCCGTTGGGATGCGTGGGTCGCTCGTCCGGCGGCGGGCGATCCGAACGCGCCGTCGCCAGCCCGTCCAGCTCGATCGACCCGACGTCGCGCAGCGACCAGCCCGTCAATCCCTTGCCTGCCTCCGAGCCCGCCAGCCGGATCCGCACCTCCCCGACCATGCAGACGTCGCCGTCGATCGCGAACCCAAGCGCCGACCAGGCACCCGGCGGGTCCGCGACCTTCAACTCGTCGACCGTTGGGGCCACCGGCAAACCGTACCCGTCATCGGCTTGCGCTCACGGGATACTCCCCGCCATGCCACACGGCCACGCCCATCTCCCCGAGGAGCTGACCGAGGGCTCGACCTCGCCGCGCGGCGAGCGCATCCTCGAGCTGAGCGCGGTCGCCCTGCTCTCGCTGACCGTGCTCGCCACCGCATGGAGCGGCTACCAGGCCTCGCTGTGGTCGGGGGAGCAGTCGCAGCACTACGCGCAGGCGTCGACCACCCGCATCAAGGCCCAGCAGGCCTCAAGCCACGCCGGTCAGTCCCGAATCGACGACCTCCTCTACTTCAACGGCTGGCTGGACGCCCACCAGGCCGGCAACCAGGATCTCGCGAACGTCTACCGGCGCCGCTTCAGGTCGGCCTTCGTGCCGGCCTTCGAGGCCTGGATCGCCCAGCGGCCGTTCACCAACCCCAACGCCATCCCCGGGCCGCTGTACATGCCCCAGTACCACCTGCGGGCGGCCACCCGTTCGGCGACCCTCGACGGCGAAGCGGACGACCTCTACCAGGAGGGGACCGACGCCAAGGGGCACGACGACGACTACATCCTCTCGACGGTCTTCTTCGCCGCCGTGCTCTTCTTCGCCGGCATCTCGCTGCGGGTGGACTGGCGCCGGCTGCGCATCGCCGTGCTCGCGTTCGCTGCCGCGATGCTGCTCGGCGGGCTGGTCTTCGTGCTGACCCTGCCGATCGCCTAGGAGGTCTTCGCCGTCGCCGCAAGGGCGTCACAGCTTCAATCGCCGGATGACTCCGGTGCGCCAAGCTCCTCGAGCGCGCTGCCGCTGAGCACCGACCGCGGCTGTTCGGCGACCACGTCCGAGCCCGGGTGGGCGTGCTCGTCGCGGCGCTTGATCAGCAGCCACTGGGGCTTCTCACCGGGCCGGGTGCGCTGCAGGGCGAAGCCGCCGCGCAGCTTCTCGCCGTGGAGGACGAAGACGGCGTGACCGCGCTCGAGCGCCTCCGGCCAGGCGACCCGGCCGCCCTGCTCGTAGCTGCCGCGGTCCCAGACGATCACGGCGCCGTCGCCGAGCGGGCCCTCGAAATCGTTGTGGGAGAGCTGGTGATCCTCGACCTGCACGGCGAGGCGTTTGACGGCGGGGTCGAGCGAGGGGCCCTTCGGAACCGCCCAGGAGCGCATCGTCCCGTCGACCTCCAGGCGCAGGTCGAAGTGATGGGCGGTGGCGGCGTGCTCCTGGACGACGAAGGCGCCGGCGCTGACGCCGCGGATCGCGAACTGCTCGTGGCCCTCGACCTTGACCGGCTCGGTCGCCACCTCGGTGACCCGCGCCCCCGGCGGCCCCTTCCGGAGGAAGGCCATCAGCTCCTCGACCGCCGGCTCGGGACCCTCGGCGTGGACGAGCACGTCGCCGTCCTCGCCGTTGCGCACCCAGCCCATCACGCCGCGCTCGCGCGCCAGCTCCAGCGTCGCGTCGCGATAGCCGACGCCCTGCACCTCGCCGCGCACGACGGCGCGCACCGCGTTCGCATCCGGATCCGCCGGCACTACGCCTTCCCGGTCCTCGCCAGGTACTCGTCGAGCCGCCTGCTTTCTTCGGTGTCCTCGTAGACCTCGTACTCGCGCAGCTTCCCCCAGGCGATATGGCCCCAGATCACATAGCGGTTGTCATAGACCCGACCCTCATCCGGGTCATCGAGCTGGATGTGGCCGCGGATGCAGATCGTCTGGCGCCACGGGAACCCCTTGAGGATCACCTCGTCGGGGTAGATCTGCAGCCCGAGGCTGGCGAAGCGATCGAGCCACTGCGCCAGCTCCCGCTTGTCGCTCGCCCCCGGCGCGAACGAGCTCTCGCCAGGAAAGCTGAACTTGACGTCGTCGGCGTCCATCGCCAGCGTCGGCCCCGGGTCCCCGGCACGCATCGACTCCATGTTGCGGGCGATCATCCTGCCGGCCAGCCACGAAAGCATCGGCTTCTCCTCCGCTAGTTGTCTCCGGGGAGGCTAGCTACCGCGCTCGCATGGGCGCGATCGCCGCGATCGCACCGATCACGGGACCATCACCACCCGCCCGAAGGCGTTCCGGCCCTCCAGATACGCATGCGCCGCGGCCGCCTCGGCAAGCGGAAAGGATCTGTCGATCTCGACGTGCAGATCCCCAGCCGCCACACGCTCGATCAGGTCGGAGATCATTGGATGGACCCGCGGGTACTCGGCGAGCAGCGCCCCGCCCAGGTAGACGCCGCGCAGGGTGTTGTTCTTCGCCCACAGCGATTTGGCCTCGATCTCCGAGCCGGCCCGGCCCGCAACGCCCACGCTGACGAGCGTCCCCCGGTAGGCCAGCGCCTCGATGCTGTCGACCAGGTTCTTGCCGCCGACGGAGTCCAGCACGACGTCGACGCCGCGCCCGTCGGTCAGCTCGCGAACCCGGTCGACGAAGCTTTCGTCGACATAGTTGATGCCGTGGTCGAGCCCAAGCGACTTCAGGCGCTCGAGCTTCTGATCGCTGGAGGCGGTCGAGATCACCGTCGCGCCGGCCTGCTTGGCCAGCTGGATGGCCGCCATCCCGACGCCGCCCGCGCCTGCGTGGATCAGCGCCGTCTGCCTCTGCTCGAGGCTCGCGGCCGTGAAGAGGCACTCCTGCGCGGTGCCGAGCGCAACCGGGATGCAGGCCGCACCGCGGGGTCGAGGCCCGCGGGTATCGCCCAGGTCATGACCGCCGGCACGGCCCGCTTCTCGGCATGCGAGCCGTCCGCGTTGAGGGCCACCACCTTCTCGCCGACGGCGGGACTCTCGACTCCGGCGCCCACCTCGATCACGGTGCCGGCGCAGAGATAGCCGACGATGTGCGGGGTCGCCGGCGGCGGCGAGCCGGCGCGGGCGAGCAGGTCGCCGCCCTCGATGCTGATCGCCTCGACCTCGATCAGGACGCAGCCATCGGGGCAGGCTGGATCGGGGACGTCCTCGTAGCGGAGCACGTCCGGCGGGCCGTTCTCGAATATCACCGCCGCCTTGATGACGCGATCCTAAGGCCTGGCCCGGGTCAGAAGAGCCGGGCCCCGTCCCCGGCCACCACGCCGGCACCCTCCAGCTCGAGCAGGAACCGCTTGCGGTCGAGCCCGCCGGCATAGCCGGTCAGCTTGCCGCCCTTGCCGACCACGCGGTGGCAGGGGACGATCACCGAGAGCGGGTTGCGGCCGACCGCGCCGCCGACCCTGCGGGCCAGGGTCGGGTCCCCCAGGCCCCCCGCCATCTCCCCGTAGGTGGTGGTCTCTCCGTAGGGGATGCGGTCGATCAGCTCCCAAACGCGCCGCTGGAACTCGTCGCCGCTGGTCATGATGGTTGCCAGGTCGAAGCTGGTCCGCTCGCCGGCGAAGTACTCGGCCAGCTGCAGCTGGGCCTGCTCGAAGCCCTGCTCGGAGCGGGCCCCGAAGGCATCCGGGCCGGGCATGTACCAGTGGCCCGGGAAGTAGAGGCCGCTCAACACCCCGTCCCTGGCGGTGAGCGTCAGCTCCCCGAACGGCGAGTCGATGGTGGTGTGCGTGGCGGTCATCCACTGGCTCCTCTCCGGTTGCGTGTCGTCAGTCAATAGAACGCCGCGGCCGGCGAGTTCGTGAGATCGGCGGGCGCCATTCCAGCGCGCGGCGCGGATCAACGCGCCTGCGTATCGAGCGCGTCGATGCCGAGCTCGAGCATCCGCCGCCAGGCGCCGGGCTCGAGCCCGCCCGCGGCGCGGGCGGCGGCGAAGAGGAGGCGCAGGTCGTCGGTGCTGGCGTCGGGCCGCAGCCGGCCCTCGGCTCTGCCGGCCTCCAGAAGACGCTCCCAGGCGGCGGTCGTGGAGGCGTAGGCCCGCTCCACGTCGGGGTCGCTGGAGAGGCAGGCGATCGCCTCCGCGAAGACGTCGTCGCCGGCCTGGCGTTCGACGTGATCTCCCAGCAGGGCGACGAGCGACGCCCAGGGACCCGCGGGGCCGACAATCGCGGCTTCCGCGTCCTGCCGCGATTCCTCCAGGCGCTCGATCACCAGGGCGGCGAGCAAGCTGCGCTTGGAGGGGAACTGGCGGTAGACGCTGCCGACGCCGGCACCGGCAGCGGCGGCGATCTCGGGCATCGGCGCCTGCAGGCCGGAACGGGCGAAGACCTCGCTGGCCGCCCGCAGCAGCCTGGCCCGTTTGCCGCTGGCGTCGAGCTCGGACCAGCAGGCACCGCGATCAACCGGAATGACCATTCCGCTACCGTACCGTCCTTCTCCGATGAGGCCCGAAGTCGGCCTCGCCCGCCCCCGCATGGCCTCCGAGACCGCAGACCGCACCCACCCCAACATCACCCTCGCCGTGCTCGCGCTCGGCGGGCTCGCCTACGCGATGCTGAGCTCGCTGGTGGTCCCGGCGCTGCCAACCATGGAGCACGAGCTCCACACCACCGAGACCGGCATCACCTGGCTGCTCACCGGCTACCTGCTGGCCGCCTCGGTCGGCACGGCGATCATCGGCCGGCTCGGCGACATGTACGGCAAGGAGAAGCTGCTGCTCTGGACCCTGGCGATCCTCACCGCCGGCACCCTGCTCGCGGCGGTATCCAACTCCCTGGAGGTGCTGATCGCGGCGCGGGTCATCCAGGGCGTCGCCGGCGGCATCTTCCCGCTCTCCTTCGGGATCGTCCGCGACGAGTTCCCGGCCGCCAAGGTGGCGGGGGGAATCGGCCTGCTCTCGGCGATCCTCGGCGTCGGCGGCGGCGCCGGGATCGTGCTCTCGGGCGTGATCGTCGAGCACCTCGACTACCACTGGCTCTTCTGGATCCCGCTGGTCGCGATCGTCGCCGCCGCCTTCCTCACCTGGCGCCTGGTCCCCGAGTCCCCGGTGCGGGTCCCCGGCCGCGTCAATTGGCTCGCCGCGGCGCTGATGACGGTCGGCATCTCGGCCGTACTGCTGGCGATCAGCCAAACCACGGATTGGGGCTGGGTGTCGACGAAAACGGTCGGCCTGGTTCTGGTCGGCTGCGCCTTCATCGCCGCCTGGATCGCGGTCGAGGTGCGCAGCGACAACCCGCTTGTCGACATGGCGATGATGCGGGTGCGCGGCGTCTGGACGACCAACGCCGCCGCCTTCCTGCTCGGTGCGGGGCTCTACGCGTCCTTCATCGTCTTCCCCCAGTTCGCCCAGTTGCCGACCAGCACCGGCTTCGGCTTCGGCGCCTCCGTGGTCGTCTCCGGCCTGTACCTGCTGCCGGCGACGATCGGGATGACGATCCTCGGCATCAAGGCCGGCGCTATCTCGGCCCGCTTTGGCTCGCGGGCCGCGCTGCTCGGCGGCACCGTCTTCTCGACCGCCTCCTTCCTTCTGCTCGCCGTCGCCCACAGCCAGCCCTGGCAGTTCCTGGTCGCGGCGGCCCTGCTGGGAGTCGGGATCGGCCTCGCCTTCGCCGCCCTCGGCAACCTCATCGTCCAGGCCGTGCCGAGCCACCAGACCGGGGTCGCCAGCGGCGTCAACACGGTGATGCGAACCCTGGGCGGGGCCCTGGGCGGCCAGCTCTCGGCGACCTTCATCGCCGAACACACCGCCCACGGCCTGCCGACCGTGACCGGCTTCACCGAGACCTTCGCGATGGCGACCGGGTTCCTCGTCCTCTGCTTCCTCACCGGCCTGCTGGTTCCGAGGGCGCTGGGCGGTTCGAAGGCCTCCGAGGTCCCCCAGGTCGCCGCCCCCGAAGCGGCCGGGGCGCGGGCCGTCTGAGCCCAGGGCCTAGCCGGAGACGCCCGGCGAGCCCGCCGCGACCAGGGCCGGATCGCCGCCCGGCCGAGATTGCCGCCAGATCCACAGCGCCGTCAGCAGCGCCAAGGCGATGCCGAGAGTCAGCGTCGCCGAGGCACCGGTCAATCCGTCCAGCAGGTCGAAGAGGAAGGGGGCGCCAAAGCCGAGGTAGGTGAGGGCGAGGAAGACGGCGATGCTGGCGCCGCGCTCGCTGGCCGGCGCCAGTCGCTCGGTCTCGCGCAGCCCGGAGACCAGGCACATGCCGTAGGCGATGCCGAAGGGAACCGCGGCGACCAGCACCAGGGGCTTCGAGCCGAGGTCATCGGCCGCGAGGCCGATCGCCAGGCCGAGGGCGGCCGCCAGCAGGCCGACCGGGGCCGCGGCGAGGCGGCGACGCTCCTCGAGCTGGCGGGCGAAGGCCTGCACGAGGACGCCGGAGCCCAGGGTCAGCGCGGTGGCGACGCCGGCGAAGGCGACGCTGGCGCTGCGCGCGGAGCTGACCTGCGCCGGCAGGACGACGAAGGCGAGCGAGGCCGAGCCGAACACCCACGGCGCCACCGGCACCACGGCGCGCCGGAAGCGGTAGAGGCCCGCCGTGCTCGGCAGGCGCAGGAGCGGTCCGCTCGCGGCGCCGGGCCGCGCCGTCTCCGGCACCGCCAGGACGAGGCCGAAGGAGAGCACCCCGAGGGCGATGTGCGGGAAGTAGGGCAGCACCAGCGGGTCGGGCGCCCACTGAGCGATCAGCGCGGCGACCAGGGGCCCGAGCCCGAAGCCGAGTGAGAGCGAGACGGCGGCGCGGCGGGAGGCGGCACCGAACGGCGCGTCGCTGGAGAGCTCCTGTATCCAGGCGCCCGCGGCGGCGAAGACGACGCCCGAGCAGACACCGGCGAGCAGGCGAGCGGCCCCCAGCCCGGCGGGCGAGTGATGGGCTAGGACGAGCAACAACGAGGCCAGTGGCGAAAGCGCCACGAAGGGCAGCACCAGGGTGCGGCGGCCGTAGCGATCGGAGGCCGGGCCACCGATCAGCAGGCCTGGGATCAGACCGATCGCGTAGAGCGCGAAGAGCAGCGCCAGTCCGCTGGCCGAGAGCCCCAGTTGGGCCCGGTAGACGAGCAGCATCGGCGAGAACTGGTTGGCACCCCAGCCGACGGCGAGCATCGCGAAGCCGACCGGCAGCCAGATTCGCGAGGACTTGGTCGCCATCGCGGCACTGTACGAAGCGGCGTCCGCAGCCGCATCTCTTAAGCGACGAGCAAGCTCCGAGAGCACCATCTGAAACTCTCTGGTGCATGGCCTCGAATCGCTCCCAGCGCAAGCAGCATGCGCTCGAGCTATTCGAGGAGCTGCCGGCTCGCTACGACGAGCTTGGCGCGGCCCTCAGCTTCTTCCAGGATCCGCGCTGGCGGCGAGCGGCGGTCGAGGCTGTCGCGGCGGCGCCGAATGACCGCGTCCTCGACATCGCCTGTGGAACCGGCCTGGTCAGCCGCGCGCTGGTCGAGCGCTGGGGCTGCCGGGTGGTCGGGCTCGACCAGAGCGCCTCGATGCTGAGTCGGGCCAGGACGATGCTGGCCGCAAATCCACGCCTGGCGGCGCGGATCACGCTGGTCGAGGGCGAAGCCGAGAGCCTTCCCTTCGCCGACCGCGAGTTCGACCACCTCACCTTCACCTACCTGCTGCGCTACGTCGACGATCCGGCGGCGACGCTGCGCGAGCTGGCGCGGGTGGTCAAGCCGGGAGGCCGGGTCTCGAGCCTCGAGTTCTGCGTCCCCGGCGGAATCTGGTTCTGGCCCTGGCGCCTCTACACCCGGGTCGGACTGCCCGTCCTGGGCCGGCTCGCCTCGCGGAGCTGGTTTGAGGCCGGCCGCTTCCTCGGCCCCAGCATCGAGAGCTTCTACCGCAGCTACCCGCTGCGCCGGCAGATCGCGCTCTGGGAGGCAGCCGGCATCGGGCAGGTCGAGGTGAGGCGGATGAGCCTCGGCGGCGGCGTCGTCATCTGGGGCACCGTTGGCGACTGAGCCCAGCCCTCGCCCGGCCTTCTACGCCCTGCGCCCGGGCGGCTGGCGCGACCTGATCACCGTCCTGCACCCTCCCTACACGCTCTGGCACGTCAGCAACGTGGCGATCGGGGCCGCGGCGGCGACGCATATCTACGCCGGGCGCCTGGCGGCGGCGATCGCGGCCTTCTTCCTCGCGGTCGGCATCGGCGCCCACGCCCTCGATGAGCTGAACGGCCGGCCGCTGGGCACGCAGCTCTCCCGGCGCACCCTGCTCGCGCTGGCGATCGGAGGCCTCGGGGGGGCGCTGGCGATTGGCATCGCCGGGACGATCTTCGTCTCCCCCACCCTCGCGCCCCTGGTCCTGTTCGGCGGCTTCATCGCCCCCGCCTACAACCTCGAGTGGCTCGGCGGCCGCTTCCACACCGACTTCTGGCTGGCGGCCTCTTGGGGCGGCTTCTCGGCCTTGACGGGTTGGTGGGTCAACTCGCTCGGCCTGCACTCGGTCCACGAAGCGATCGCCGCAGCCGCCGCGGTGCTCGCTTGCTTCTTCCTCACCCTCGTCCAGCGGCGGCTCTCGACGCCGGTCCGGGAGCTGCGGCGCCGCACCCTGGCGGTCGAGGGCCAACAGCGCCTCAGCGACGGCACGGTCAGGCGGCTCAGCCGGGCAGACCTCGCCGCACCTTTGGACGGAGCACTGCTGGGACTTTCGGTAGCGGTGCCGCTACTGGCAATCGCGGCGGTGGCGGTGCGCCTCTAGGTGTAGTTCCTAGCCTGGCGATGACGACGTCCCAGTCGAGGACGTACTCGCCGAGCTCGTCGTCCCAGCGGGAGCCCGCCGCTGATGGTTCCGGCCCCGCTAGCCGGGCGCCACCACGCCGGGGCGAAGGACGTCCGGGTCGTGGCCGGGGATGACGCGGGCGCCGCCGTCGCGCAGGGCGCGGAGGCGTTCGGCGGAGCGGCGCTGCTCGGCGTGGTCGTCGGCGAAGACGGGGAATCGGTGGTCGTCGAGCCCGGAGGCGAGGTGAGCGACGTCGACGCCGAGGATCAGGCCCTCGCCGAGGCGGACGGACTGGTGGCCTGGAGTGTGGCCGGGGGTCAGCAGCAGCTCGATCGAGCCGTCGCCGAGCAAATCGTGGTCGCCGTCGACGAGGACCACCTCGCGCTCCTCGTCGAGGTAGTCGCGCGGGAAGAAGAAGTTCCGCGCGACCGCGGCGGTGTCCTTACCGGCCTCCCACTCGCGGCGCTGGACCACGACCGGGATGTCCGCGGGCAGCAGCGAGAGGCCGCCGGCGTGGTCGTAGTGGAGGTGGGTGAGGACGATCCGGGTGATCGTCGCGACGTCGACCTGCTCGTGCACGGGCCGGTCGAGCTCGAGCGAGAAGAAGCTCGTCGCCTCCGGCCGGCCGTAGTACGTCGTCGTGTTGGCGCAGGCGCCGGGATGCAGGCCGGTGTCGATCAGGATCCGCTCGCTGTCCGTCTCGACGAGATAGGCGGGGACCGAGAAGCGAATCCGCTTCTCAGGATCCTCGTCCCGGCGCCAGATCGCCGCCGGGCCGCTCACCCATCC
The DNA here is from genome assembly GCA_036269775.1 of Solirubrobacterales bacterium. Classification (GTDB taxonomy): domain Bacteria; phylum Actinomycetota; class Thermoleophilia; order Solirubrobacterales; family 70-9; genus VAYN01. Next base: position 65,631 of record DATBDU010000001.1, on the reverse strand, counting down.
CACGTTCAGCATCTCGATCTTCACTCTGGCGTCTCCCGGGGTTGCGAGGCTGGCTACGGACCCGGTGCGCTCAGGGCGTGGCCGGCAAGTTCGCGAACGCCTGGTAGTCGCGACACGGCTCCCCGCGCAGGCCCGGGCAGGGGGGCAGGCCGGTCGGCACGCTCACCCCGGGCACGACGGGCAGCAGGAGGTTCGAGGGCGCGTCCCCGCCGTAGGCGATCGCGACCTGGGAGGTGCCTTCCGGCTCGGTGCGATCGAAGGCCCAGATCGGCTGGGTGCCGTTCGGGGCGGCGATCGTCACCCGGATGCGCGAGCTGGCGCGATAGGCATGGCCCTCGTAGTAGAGCGGGATCGTGACCGGCACGAAACTATCGGCCGGAAGCGGTGAGACGTCGGATTCCCGCAGGCTCAGCACCGGCTCGAGCGCGGTGCTCTTTTCGGGGTCGAGCTGGCGCTCGTTGCCACGCACCCAGCCGTTCTGGACGAAGGTCTCCTTGCCGTCGGGCCTGACCTCGCTGATCGTCGCCTGCAGGTCGACGTTGGGGGTCGAGGAGCGAACCCACACGTTCACGGCCCCGGCACCGATAACGGTGGTGTTCGCGGTCAGCGGAGCGGTGAGGTAGGAGACGGCGCTCCCCGGCGGGTTCTGGGCCCATTCGTATTTGGGCGTGGCGGTCCAGAGGCCACCGGAGCCGGCGGCGGTGTCGCCGCTGAAATCGGTCATCGGCAGGGCGTGCGCGTTCCAGATGAATTCGTCCGCATCCGAACCCGCGGGCGGGCTGCCGCTGAGACTGCCGCCGGGCGAGAGGTACCAGGCCTTCGCTTCCGTGCCGGGCACCGGGAACTCGTCGAAGGACTTCTCGAAGCCGGGGTAGGGCCGGCCCGGCGAGAGACCACCGGCGCCGCTGTCGAAGAGGACCCGGACCGGCTTCAGGTTTTCGAAGGCGGCCCGCGCCAGTCCATAGGTCGGCTGCAGCTGGACGGGATCGAGGGGCAGCGTGACCGCGGGTATCCCCATCGCTTCCTGATAGACCAGCGGCGCGGCGGCGCGGATCGCCGCGGAGCCGAGGATCGGCGCCCGCTTCGCGACGTAGAGCTGGAGGAAGTCGTACCAGCGGTTGAACGTCGCCGGGTCCAGCGAGTCGACGTGGGTGCCATTGGTGAAGGTGAACCATTTACGTCGCGTTCCGGTGAAGTGCTCGGCGAGGGTCGGACAGTGGCCGCCGGTCTGCTCGTCGGTCCACTGGCAGGCCATGAAGGTCGGCACGTCGATCTTGTCGACGAAGGTGATCGGCGCCAGCGGATCGGCGACCTCAGGCTTGTAGTGGCTGTTTTCTTCGACCTTGTTGAGGAGGTCCACCGCTTCGGGGTGCAGGGCCTGGTTTTCGGCGCAGGTCTGGTCGCCTTCCTGGATGCGTTTGTAGGCCCATTCCTGGCCGCTGGTCGGGCCCGCCGCTTCACCGTCGTGGACCCGCTCTTTCGCCCATTCGAGCGCGAACCCGGTGTTGAGGATGCCGCCCGGGTAAAGCGTCGTCTGGGTGTTGTCGATCACCGACAGCGGCGAGATCGCCGCCAGGTGCGGGGGCTGGGTCGCGGCGGTGAAGAGCTGGCTGATCCCGCCGTAGGAGATCCCCATCATTCCCACTTCGTGGTGCAGGGCCCAGGGCTGGTGCGCGACCGCCTCGACGACGTCATAGCCATCGAGGCTCTGCAGCGGCTCGAAGAAGTCGAAGGCGCCGCCCGAGCAGCCAGTGCCCCGCATGTTGACGTCGACCACCGTGAACCCCATCAGGTTGGCGATGATCGAGATCCCGCTCTGCGGCCCGGCCGGGTCGGCGTACCCGTAGCCCGAGTACTCGATCAGGGTCGGCGTCGGACCGCTCGGCAGCGGCGGCAGTTCGACCCCCGGCAGGACGTGGGTCACGTCCTGGGGCGGATGGACGTCGATCGCCAGCTTGGTCCCGTCGCGGGTGGTCAGGTACCCGTATCCGCTCGACGGGATCGATTGGCCGTAGAAGTCGGTGCTGGGCGGCGCGGACTGGGTCGTGAGTACCTGCAGCGGAGGCGATTTCTGCCCCCCGGGAACGATGCCGACGGTGTAGCCGTCGCCCGGCGCCACGTCGCGAAAGAGAACCCCGCCGAGGCTGTCGGCGCTCTTCGTCGCGACTTCCCCGCCCTGGGGGTCGTAGAGAGTCGCCTGTTCCCCCGAGGAAAGGCCCGTCGCATAGACCTGTTCGACGCTCCCGTGCGCATCGAACGACGGCGCGGCCTCAGCGCCGACGGGGACCAGCAGCAACGCGAGCAGGCCGCAGCCGAGCGCCATCCACAGGGTCGCCCCACCTCGGCCTCGCCACCAGTTGAGAACCCCTTCCCTAATCAAGATCCAATATTTCTACCACGGCGCACGGAGTTGTAAACCCCAAACATCAATCCCGAGCCGTCTCTGGTCAGCGCACCTGGAACGAGCCCGAACCAAGGTAGGCCGCGAGCAACTCGAGCGCACGCGCGGTTGGAGAGTGAAGCGCTTGGGGAGAGCCCGCAAATCAGCGAATTTCGCCTCGGTGGTCTCTTCCTCGTTCGGCTGGGCGTCCCCCCGCCATGTCCTCGCCAGAAAGCACAGCGCGAAGCAATGGGTGGCGCCGCCGTTCGGTAGTTGAGTCGCCCGTCACACATCACGGTGTGCAGCAACTAGAAGAAGGGTGGCTGACCGGGCTCGAACCGGCGACCGCCTGGACCACAACCAGGAGCTCTACCAACTGAGCTACAGCCACCACGCGGCACCCAATCTAGCGGGCTCGGGCGTGCAAGCCCTGCCTCAGGCGAGGGCGGGGACTATCTCGCGGCCGAGCAGCTCGATGGCGTCGAGGTCGCGGTGGAGCAGGTGCTGACCCATGATCCGGGAGAGGCCCGCGGCCTCCAGGGCCTGCAGCTGCTCGATCGCCTCGGAGACGGTTCCGCAGATCGTGCTCTCGCGAACGTCGGCCAGGAAGGCGTCGCCGTCCTCCCCCTCTCCTTTCCAGCGGGCCAGGTTGGCGGCGCGGTCGCGGAGGTCGTCGCGGTCACTGCCGACCAGCCAGCCGGTCATCATCGAGAGCGGCAGGCTGGCGGGGTCGCGGTCGATTGCTTCGCAGGTCTCGTCGAGGCGCTTGCGGACGTCGGCGATCTCCTCCGCCGTCGACATCACCGTGTTGTACTCGTCGGCCAGGGCGGCGGCGAGGCGGAGGCTGCGCGGACCCCCTTTGCCGCCGAGGATCAGCGGCAGGCGCGGCTGCTGCATCGGCCTCGGCAGCGGGTCGAGGTTCTTGGCGCGGTAGTGGCGCCCCTCGTAGTTGAATGCCCCTTCTTCCCAGTAGCGGCGGATCAGTTCCATCTGCTCCTCGAGCGCGTCCAGGCGCGGGCCCGGCTCGGGCAGGTCGAAGCCGTAGGCCTCGTGCTCGCGCTCCCACCACCCCGCGCCGATGCCAAGTTCGACCCGGCCGCCGGAGACGTGGTCGGCGGTGACCGCCATCTTCGCCAGGATGGCCGGGTGGCGGAAGGTCGCCGGCGAGACCAGCGTGCCCAGCCGCAGCCGCTCGGTGATCGCGGCCAGCGCCGCAATCGTCGTCCAGGCGTCGAGCGAGCCGCGCTCGCGGCGGTCGTCGACCGAGAGGTAGTGGTCGGAGCGGAACAGCTTCCCCACACCGTGCTCCTCGCAGGCGGCCGCAATCGCCTTCCAGTCAGCCCAGTTCACATCCTCCTGCCCCTCGATCATCAGACAGACATCCATGCCGCGCCTCCTCGTCGGTTGGGTCGCCTTCCCTACTCCCCGTTACTCGCCCGAGTTGAACTCCCAGATCGCGATCCCCAGCATCACCATGCCGAGGGCGAAGACGGTGAAGATCTCCAGCGCCATCGGCACCGTCCAGCCAAACCAGGTGATGCCGGGGTTGAGCGCGGCTTCGGCCTGCTTGCTGAGGTCGAGGTGGCCGAAGACGAGGCTGCGCATCGGCGAGACCGCGTAGGTGAGCGGGTCGATGCGGTTGAGGAAGGCGAGCCAGCCGGGCAGATCGGTGACCGGGAAGAGGGCGCCGGAGATGAAGAACATCGGCATCACCACCAGCTGCATCAGGCCCATGAAGGACTGCATCTGCTTGACCCGGGCGGCGGCCATGACGCCGAAAGCGGTGATGCTGAAGGCGAGCAGCAGCTGCAGCCCGAAGACGCCGAGAACGAGCGAGACGCTATAGGGGACGTCGACGGCCCAGGCGAGGGCAAGCAGGATCACGCCCTGCAGAGAGGCGACGGTGGCGCCACCGCAGCACTTGCCGATCACGATCGAGCTGCGCCGCACCGGCGCCACCATCATCTCCCGCAGGAAGCCGAACTCGCGGTCCCAGACGATCGAGGCGGCGGAGAACATCGCCGTGAACATCACCGAGATGCAGAGCACCCCCGGATAGATGAAGGTCTTCAGGTCGACGCCGTGGGTGCTCGCCGCCGAGAGCTGCTGCAGGCCCGAGCCGAGCACGAAGAGGAAGAGCAGCGGCTGCACCAGCGAGGTGACGATCCGCATACGGTCGGCGCGGAAGCGGATCAGCTCGCGGCGCCAGACGACCTTGATTGCCCGCAGCTCGCTGCGGAAGCTGCGTGCCGGCACCCGCACGGTGACGACCGGCGTCCCGTCCGGCGGCGCGGTGCCCGGAGCGGTGGCGACGACGCCCTCGGCCGGCGCGCTCATCGCCGCCCCCCGGTCATCATCTGCATCGCCACCCGTTTGTCCGTCTTGTTGCCGGACTCTTCGGCGTCGCGGATCGTCGTCCCGGTGTGGGACATGAAGACATCGTCGAGGGTCGGCCGCGAGAGGCTGACCGAGCGGATCGGCACGCCGAGCTCGGCGAACAGTCGCGGCACGAACTCCTCGCCGTCGGGGACCGCGAAGGTGACCGCGCCCTCGGAGATGCCGGCCTCGAGCCCGAAGCGCACGCCGAGCGCCTCGATCGCCGCCCCGTCGTCGTCGGTCTCGATCCGGATCCGGTCGGCGCCGACCTCTTCCTTCAGTGCCTCGGGCGTGTCGAGGGCGACGATCTCGCCGTGATCCATGATCGCGATCCGCCCGCAGAACTCGGCCTCGTCCATGTAGTGGGTGGTCATGAAGATCGTGATCTCCTCGCTCTCCTGCAGCTGGCGGATGTAGCCCCAGATCGAATTGCGGGTCTGCGGGTCGAGCCCGATCGTCGGCTCGTCGAGGAACAGCACCCGCGGCGAGTGCATCAGCCCGCGGGCGATCTCCAGCCGCCGCCGCATCCCGCCCGAGAAGGTCAGCACCTGGGCGCCGCGGCGCTCCCACAGCCCGACCATCTCCAGCACCTGCCGCATCCGCGGCGCCACCAGTCCCTTCTCGACCCCGTAGAGCTCGGCGTGCAGGCGCAGGTTCTGCTCGGCCGTGAGGTAGCCGTCGAGGGTCGGGTCCTGGAAGACGAGGCCGATGTGGCGGCGGACGTCGTCGCGCGCCCTGACCACGTCGTGGCCGGCGACCGTGGCGGCACCGCCGCTGAGCTTGGAGAGCGTGCAGAGCATGTTGATCGTCGTCGTCTTGCCGGCGCCGTTGGGACCGAGGAAGCCGAAGACCTCGCCGCTCTCGACCTCGAAGCTGACGCCGCGCACGGCTTCGAAGTCGCCGAATGACTTGCGCAGGTCTTTGACTGAGATGGCCGGGGGCATCGCTGGGCCTACAACCTAGGGAACGGCATGCGTCGCCTCACCGACGGGCGGCCGCGACCAGCCCGGCGAACGCGGCGAACCCCGGCGTGGTGCGCTCGACCAAAGGGGCCTCGACCGCGGCGGCGCGATCCGGCAGCGCCTGGGTGCCCTTGTTGCCCAGCGCTTCGACCGCCTCGTCGATCATCTCCGGGACGGCGAGCCAAGCCTCGACCAGGGCGAAGTCGGCCTCGGGATGGAAGAGCGCTCCCCAGGCGTTGCCGAAGCGGAAGGCCTGGTGCTCGGTCAGCGCCGAGGAGGCGAGCGGGTGGGCGCCGTCGGGCAGATCGAAGACGTCGCCGTGCCAGTGCAGGACGTCGCTGCTGGGAGCGAGGCCGCCGAGCACGGGGTCGTCGGGGTCGCTGACCTCGACCGGGGCGAAGCCGATCTCCTTCCCCTCCCCCGGCCGCACCTCGGCGCCGAGCGCGCGGGCTAGCAACTGGGCTCCCAGGCAGATCCCCAGCACCGGCATCTCGCGGCGCGCCGCCTCGGCCAGCCACTCGCGCTCGGCGCCCAGCCCGGGGAACCGCTCGACCTCGTCGACGTTCATCGGGCCGCCCATGACGACGGCGCCGCCGACCTCGTCGTGGGCGGGCAGCGGCTGCCCGGCCAGCGGCTTCACGGTGTGTACATGGAGCGCGCCGCAGGCATCGAGGATCCGGTGCGGACCCTCCCAGGGCACGTGCTGGATCGCCACCAGGGTGGGCCGGTCGTCGCTCACGGCACCAGGCTAACCATCGGTCCAAGCCCCCTGCCGCCAAGCCCCGGCCGCGCTACGGTGGCGCGATGAGCAAGCTCGGCTCGATCGCCTTCTTCAAGCCGGAGGTCCGTCCCAGAGCCCTAAGCGGCGCGCAGGCCCGCGGCGCCGTGGCGATCGGGGCGCTTGCCATTGGGGCCACTGCGATCGGCGCTTTCGCGATCGGGCGGCTCAGCATCGGCCGCCTCGCCGTCGGCCGCGCCAAGTTCGGCAAGGTCGAGATCGAGGAGCTCGAGGTCGGCCGCCTCAGCGTCCGCGAGGGCTGGCCGCCGACCAAACCCACTTTCCCTCTTTGATCCGAGACGTGTCTGAGCTAAGGGGGTCAAATGGCCCCATAAAGTCAGACACGGCCCGATTTGCTGCGCTCGCGCTGGCTGCAATCGGCCTGGCGCTCGCCTTTGCCTCTCCTGCCCGCGCTGTCGGCCCCTACCCCGACCTCGGCTCCTGCCAGGTCTTCCCCGACCCGCCGGCCTCGCTCTCGCCGCGCGCCCCGTCGCTCGCCAATCAGGCCGCCTGGAACCAGGACGTCTCGAAGGCGCCGCGCGACCCGCACTCGGCCGCCTACATCTCCTACATCGACTCCCACGGCGGCGACCACCTGCACCCGGATTTCGGCTCGCCGCGTCCCTACGGCTTCCCCTTCGCGGTGGTTGGCTCGAGCCAGCGCCAGCTGCCGGTCCACTACACCGCCTACGGGGACGAGAGCGACCCCGGGCCCTTCCCGATCCCCGGCGGCGCGCCGGTCGAGGGCGGCAACGGCAGCGACGGCGACCGCCACGTGCTCGCCGTCGACAAGTCGAGCTGCACGCTCTACGAGCTCTACCGCGCCTTCTACTCCCCCGCCCCCAAACCGCACTGGAACGCCGACTCCGGCGTCGCCTGGGACCTCGACTCGACCGCGCTCCGCCCCGACGGCTGGACCTCCGCCGACGCCGCCGGGCTGCCGATCTTCCCGGGCCTGATCCGCTACGACGAAGTCGCCGCCGGCCAACTCGAACACGCGATCCGCGTCACCCTCGACAGCACCCGTAACGCCTGGCTGCACCCCGCCTCCCACTGCGCCGGCGACAGCTCCAGTGCCGCCGCGCCGCCGATGGGCCTGCGGCTGCGTCTCAAGGCGGGCTACGGGCTCGGCGACTTCAGCGGCCCCGCCAGGACGATCGCCGAGGCGATGAAACGCTACGGCCTGATCGTCGCCGACAACGGCTCCAATTGGTTCTTCAGCGGCAGCAGCGACCGCCGTTGGGACGACGAGAACCTCAACCAGTTGAAGGCCATCCCCGGCAGCGCCTTCGAGGTCGTCAAGAGCGCCGCCGCCGTCCACAGCTGCTGATCCCTCCCCAGATCGTGCTGTAGGCATTTGTCCCCGCATACCGTGGAGAAGTGCCTACAGCACCGCTAGCGGCGCATCGCCAGCCGCCATACCCGGCCGAATGCCGAGAGCACGCCCATTGCGATCACCAGGCCGATCGCTCCCAGCAACAACAGGAAGAGGACGAAGGCGAGGATCGCGAACGGGACGAGGAGGAATTTCACACGTCCCGATTGTCCTCCTGCCCCTTAAGCGAGTTCTTAAGCGCGCCCGGAGACAAGGAGTGCATTCCCATCCCCAGAGCGGGCAATGCACGTCTCGTCGGCTCCGCCGCCTTCCGCCATACGCCGGCGATATCATTGACTGACCAGTCAATCGACACGAAAGGCTGTCACATGGCTTCCAGCAGCGGCAAGGTCTCCCCCGCGGACTTCCCGCCCCCCGTCGAGGTCGAGAAGGAGTTCGTCAAGCGCGGCCTCGACGGCGAGGACGACCGGATCGAGATCGGCGTCGCGATCGTCGGCGGCGGCACCGCCGGGCTCGCCTGCGCCAATCGCCTGCTGCAACTGCTGGCCGACGATCCGGGGATGCTCGAGAAGCTCGGCGAGGTGCCGGTCGCGGTGATCGAGAAGGCAAAAACCTGCGGCGGCCACAACCTCTCCGGCGCGGTGATGCGCCCCGGCCCGCTGCAGGAGCTGTTCCCGGACGTCAACCGGGAGCAGTGGCGCCAGGAGGGCTTCGGCTTCGGCGAGGTCAAGAAGGAGGCGATCTACCTTCTCCCCAACGGCAAGCGCAAGCTGCGCATCCCGCCCCCGCCGCCGCAGCGCAACCACGGCAACGAGGTGATCTCCGTCTCCGCCCTCTGCCGCTACATGCAGGCCCGGGCCGAGGAGGCGGGCGCCTACCTGCTGACCGAGACCGCGGCGACGCAGCTGATCGTCGAGGACGGCGCGGTCGTCGGCGTCCGCTCCGGCGACAAGGGCCGGGGCAGGGACGGTCAGCCGCTCGGCAACTACGAGCCCGGCACCGACATCGCCGCCAAGGCGACGGTCCTCGCCGAGGGCTGCTGGGGCCACCTCACCGACGCCGCCGTACGCGAGTTCGACCTCGCCGAGGGGCGCGAGCCGCAGGTCTGGGAGCTCGGCGTCAAAGAGGTCTGGAAGGTGAAGAAGCCGCTCGACCGCGTCATCCACACCCTGGCCGGCTGGCCGCTGAAGATCTCCGCCAAGTACCACCAGATCGGCGGCTCCTGGATCTACCCGATGGTGGACGAGAAGAGCGGCGAGGACCTGGTCTCGATCGGCTGGGTGCTCGACCTCGACTACGCCGACGCCACCACCTCCGCCCACGACCTGCTGCAGCAGTTCAAGACCCACCCGCTGGTCCGCGACATCCTCGAGGGCGGCGAGCGGGTCAGTTGGGGCGCCAAGGCGATTCCCGCCGGCGGCTACTGGGCAATGCCGAAACTTTCGGCGCCCGGCGCGGTGATCGCCGGCGATGCCGCCGGCATGCTCAACCTGGCGGCGCTGAAGGGCGTCCACTACGCGATCAAGGCGGGGATGCTCGCCGCCGAGTCGATCTACGCCAGCCTCAAGGCCGAGAGCAACGACTTCTCCGCTTACGAGCGGGCGATCGGGGACTCGATCGTCGGCAAGGACCTCTACGAACAGCGCAACACCCGCCAGCCCTTCCAGAAGGGCCTGCTCAAAGGCGGGCCGCTGGTCAACCTGATGATCGCCACCAAGGGCCACTTCCCGGGCGGCCGCTGGAAGATCCACCGCAACGATGCCCAGCCGATGTTCGTCGGCAAGACCAAGGAGGGTTACCCGACGCCGGACGGCAAATACACCTTCGACAAGCTCTCCAGCGTCTTCATCAGCGGCAACGCCACCCGGGACGACGCGCCCAACCACATCCGCGTGCAGAAGAAGGTGCCGCGGGAGATCGCCGAGACCTGGGCCTGGATGTGCCCGGCCGGCGTCTACGAGATCCCCGACGACGCTCCCGAGAACGGCGACGTCGACGTGATCGTGAACTACACCAACTGCGTCCAGTGCGGCGCGATCACCGCCAAGGGCGGCCGCCTGACCCCGCCCGAGGGCGGCGACGGCCCGCTCTACCAGAACACCTAGAGGTCACCGATACGCGTGCTGTACGTACTTCTCTCCGGATAGCGGAGAGAAATGCCTACAGCACGCGTTAGGTGAGGCCGACCGCCTCGCCGATCGGCAGCCAGCGGACGCTGTCGCGGAACGCCTGGGGAGCGGTGGCGAACTCGGCCTCGATCGCGTCGCGTCCCTGGCGGAAGTGCTTCCAGCCCTCGTAATGGATCGGGATCACCGTCCGCGGCTTGACCAGGCCGCAGAGCTCGACCGCCTCGGCGGCGGTCAGCGTGTAGCGCAGCGGCCCGGTGACCGGGAACTTGACGCCGCCGAGGTGGACCAGCGCGGTGTCGACCTCGAGCCGGTCGGCGACCTCGCGGACGCCGTCGTAGAGGACGGTGTCGCCGGAAATCCAGAGCACGCCGTGCTCTTGACCCTCCCAGCCCAGCGCGAAGCCGACGACCTCGCCGACGATCGGGTGGCTCAGCGGCGGGCCGTGGCGGCAGGGCGTCGCGGTGACCTCGATCGGGGTTCGTCCCGGCGCCTCCAGCACGGTCGAGGCCCACGCCGCCAGCCCGCGGGCGTTGCCGCCGAGCCGCTTCGCACCGGGCACGGTGGTGACGACCGCGCCCACCGAGGGAAGCAGCGCCCTTCCAGCGTCGTCGAGGTTGTCGTCATGGTGGTCGTGGGAGAGCAGCACCGCGTCGATCTCCCCGAGGTCGGCCGCCGCGATCGCCGGCCCGGCCAGCTTGCGGGAGCTCGTCCCCCAGCCGAAGTTGTATTTGCGGCCCGGTGGGTCGAAGGTGGGATCGGTCAGCAGCCGCCAGCCGCCGACCTCGATCAGGATCGTCGGCCCGCCGACGTGAGTGATGCGGATTCCCCCCATGCGCGGGGTCATTATGGTGTCCCTCGGTCGGGTTTGGATATGGGACGCCTCTACACAGCCGCGTTGCTCTGCGCTCTCGCCCTGCTGGCGCTGCCGTTCAGCGCCTCGGCGGCAGCCGCCGGGCAAGAGCCCGAACACGGCGCCTTCGAAGCACTCGGCCACACCGTCCTGGGCGCGATCGTCTCCACCACGAACGCCGACGAGGCGCTCGGCTCGCTCGGCGACAGCCTGGCGCTGATGGAAGCGCGCAAGCGGATCGACGCCGGTGCCGAGACCAGGATCGTGGCCCCCCCAGGGGCCAAAACCCTGGAAGCACCGCAGGTCCCCACCGACCCGTCGAAGATGCCGCCGGCCTCGGCCGGCTCCAACGGCACCGCGGTTCAGCGCCACAGCGCCGCCGCCGGCGAGAAGATCTTCGCCCACACGCGGGCCGGCGGCGACGGCTCCACCTCGATCCTCTTGACCGGCATCGCGCTGCCCCCGCCCGACGCCCCGCAGGCGGTCAAGGACGTGGTCAACAACGCCAACACGATCGTCGGCCGGCCCTATGTCTGGGGCGGCGGCCATGGCTCCTTCTACTCCTACGGCTACGACTGCTCCGGCTCGGTCAGCTTCGCCCTCTTCGGCGGCGGCATGATCCCGGAACCGCTTACCTCGAGCTCGCTCGAGGGCTGGGGCGCCCCCGGCCCGGGCAAGTGGATCACCGTCTACGCCAACGCCGGCCACACCTTCGCCGAGATCGCCGGCCTGCGCTGGGACACGGTCGGCGACGAGCAGGGCACCGGCCCGCGCTGGCACCTAGCCCCGGCCTCGGGGGACGGTTTCGTCGTCCGCCACCCACCCGGTTACTGACGATTTCCTGAGCCGTCGAAAACGCCCCCGGTTGGATTCGAACCAACGACCATCGGCTTAGAAGGCCGGTGCTCTGTCCACTGAGCTACGGGGGCGGGAGGCGAAGACTAGGCCCTCCCACGCGGCATCGCATAGCCTCACCGCATGCCGAAAGTCGAGCTGCCCGGAACCGAACTGAGCTACCAGCGCGCGGGCGGGGGCGAGCCGCTGCTGCTGATCCAGGGGATGAGCGCCAACCACATGGCCTGGGGACGGCCCTTCTCCTCGCTGCTCGAGCGGAGCTTCGAGGTGATCTCCTTCGACAACCGCGGCATCGGCCTCTCCCGCCCGGTCACGGAGGCCTTCTCGATCGCCGAGATGGCCGCCGACACGGCGGCGCTGCTCGAAGCGCTGGAGATCGAGAGCGCCCACGTGCTCGGCATCTCGATGGGCGGGATGATCGCCCAGGAGCTGGCCCTCGCCCACCCCGAGAAGCTGCGTTCGCTGGCCCTCGGCTGCACCTACTGCGGCGGCGAGGGCTCGCGGCTGATGGACCCAGCCGACTTCCAGGGCCTGGTCGAAGCGATGGGGTCAGGCGACGCCCAGCGGGTCTTCCGGGCGATGTACGAGCTCAACCTCTCCCCCGGTTTCCGTGCCGAGGAGAGCCACTACGCGGAGTTCACCGAGATGGCCGAAGCGCTGCCGGCGCCGCGCGAGACGATCGGCTTGCAGATACAGGCGATCACCGCCCACGACACCAGCCCCCGCCTGTCAGAGCTCACCACGCCGACTCTGGTCATCCACGGCACCGTCGACCGCGTGCTCGGCTACCCGAACGGCCCCCTGATCGCCTCGCTTATCCCCGGCGCCCGCCTGGAGACCCTCGAGGACGTCGGCCACATGTTCTGGTGGGAGCAGCCCGAGCGCGCCGCCGAGCTCGTCCGCCAGCACGCCCTGGCCTCGGCCTAGCAGCCGGCCGGGTCGAGCTTGCCGTTGACCTTGAAGACGTAGTCGGGCCCGGGAACGATGTCGGGCTCGGCGACGACCAGCTGCAGCGCCGGATCGGACTTCACCCAGGCGTAGATCGGGTACGAGTATTCGACATCGGGCGTGTCCTGGGTGTACTGGCTGAGGATCAGGTAGTCGTAGTCGCCGGCGTTAATCCGGCGGCGGAACTGAGGGCAGGTCGTCGCCAGCCGGTAGGCGCCGTTCGGGCCCGGCACGCCGATGTACTGGACACGGTTGGAGAGGTCGGCGCCATAGAAGCCGTACTGGCCGAAGATGATCTCGCTGGAGCCGACGATCCCGATCCGTTTGTCGTGCTGGCGGCGGGCGAAGTCATACGCCTTCTGCGGCCCGCCTTCGCCCAGGAACAGGGTCGATTTCGTGTAGTGGTGGTCGGCGTACTGGACCTCCTGCGCCCGCCCCACCCCGACGGCCACCAACAGCACCACCGCGCCGACCGCGGCCACCAGCCCCCGGCTGACCTGGCCCCGCACCCGTCCCAGGCCCAACCCGGCCGGCACCCAGACCAGCGCCAGAGTGAGGAAGACCGTGCCGACGATGTAGCCCGGGTACCAGCGCGGCGTCGTCAGCACCGTGATCGCGTAGACCGCGGTCAAGAAGAGCAGCGTTTGCCAGGCGCGCCTGTCGGGCGCCCGCAGCGGCCGCGCGATCGGCAGCAGGGCCAGGGCCAGGACCAGACCTGGAACCAGGTAGCGCGTATTGGTGAAGAAGCCCGTCGGCGAGCCGTCCTGACCGGCCGCGGTCAGCGGCGTGAATACGTAGACGAAGGCGGTGGCCAGCGCGGCGGCGGCGATCACCTGGAGAATCCGGTTGCGCGAGCGGACGACGATGAAGATCGCCGCCGCCACGGCGATGATCAGGATCAGCGGCCAGAGCGGACCGAAGGCGTTGTCGAGCTGCGGGAAGAACCACTTGCGGTAGATCGTCGGCTCGGTCAGGTAGTGGGCGACGGCGAAGCGCGGCCGCGGGTCGAGCGGCATCTGGTCGGGCGTCGGCAGTTTGAGCGGGCCGAACTTGGTGATCGGGATCGGGTTGCCGCCGGTCTTGATCGCCGCCCGCAGGTACCAGTAGCCACCGACCACGAGCATCGGCACCGCCATCACCCAGGCGGTCGTCCAGCGCCGTCCCCTGCCGCTGAAGAGGATCACCCCGACGGTGATCGCGGCCACTGGGATCAGGAACGTGTACTTGACCGAGCCGGCCAGCCCGGCCGCGATCCCGGCCATCACCAGCGGTCCCTTGTCGAGCAGCGGCGCGTCGCGCTCGGGCGCGTCCTGCACCACCTCCTGCACAGGCGCGCGTCGCTGATGACCGTTGATCAGGAAGGCCGCGAAGGCGATCAGGAAGGCCAGGCCCATGATGTCGTTGCGCCCCTCGCCGGGCTGCGTCTCGATCATCACCCCGGCGTCGAGCACGATCGCGCCGGCGACCAGCGTCGCCGGGCCGACCTTGTAGGGGCGGCCGACGCACCAGGCGGCCAGCAGCGCGATCGCCAGCCAGAAGAGATTGATCAGCGGTGAGAGCCAGTCGCTCTTGAAGAGGACGATCCCGGCCGCGTGGATCAGCTCGGTGCTCTGCGGGTAGAACCAGGTCGCCAGCCGCAGTGGGTCGGTGAAATGGAGATGGACCGTGGAGTGTTCCTGGGCGATCGTGGCCGCGAACGGCATGTGGTACCAGGTGGTGTCGCCGCCGAACATCCCCAGGTCGAGGCTGAGTTGGGACGGGAAGGTCCACTCGGCGACCGTGAAGGAGGCGACGCCGAGCGCGATGAAGAGGGCAATCGTGCCCACTCTCGGCGCCGGCACTTCCCGCGAGCCGCTCGGTGCCCGGCGCCAGCCGAGCAGCGCCGTGCCGAGGCCGATGGCGATGCAGAGGAGGACGATCCAACCCAGCCGCAGGATGCTGAGGGTGCCGAGGATCTCCAGCGAGATAACCAGCAGAGCGGCTGCGATCGTGGCGTCGGCGAGCCGCGCCAGGGCGCCGGAGAATTCCGGCACGATCCAGCGTCGCAGCCAGTAGCCGCCGAGGCCAAGCGCCGCGACGATGCCGATCACGGCGAGGCAGCCGCCTATGTAGGAGCCGAAGGAGGGTGCCACGGGCGCGGGATGCTATTCGCCGCGCCGGTGGGGTAACCCCGCGCCTAGGAAGCGGCTGCCGGGATGCGACAGGAGACGCCGGTCCCGGCCAGCCCGCAGTACCCGTTCGGGACCTTGTGCAGGTACTGCTGGTGGTACTCCTCGGCGTAGTAGAAGTGCCCGGCCGGCTCGATCTCGGTCGTGATCGGCTCCTTGCCGGCCGCCCGCAGGTCGGCGTCGTAGGCGTTCCGGGCCATCTCCGCCGTCGCCTTCTGAGCATCGTTGGCGTAGTAGATCCCGGAGCGGTACTGGGTGCCGACGTCGTTGCCCTGGCGCATCCCCTGGGTCGGGTCGTGCTCCTCGAAGAAGACCTTGAGCAGCTCGGCGTAGGAGATCTTGGCCGGGTCGAAGGCGACCAGGACCGCCTCGGCGTGGCCGGTCCGGGCCGAGCAGACCTCGTCATAGGTCGGGTTCGGCGTCGTCCCGTTTTGGTAGCCGACCGCCGTCGTGTAGACGCCGTCGAGATCCCAGAACAAGCGCTCCGCCCCCCAGAAGCAGCCGAGCGCGAAGTAAGCGACCTCGATCCCCTCCGGGAAGGGGGGCTTGATCGGAGTGCCGAGCACCGCGTGGGAGTCGGGGACGTCGAAGGCCGGCTCGCTGCGACCGGGCAGCGCCTGCTCCGGGGCGGGCATCCGCGTCTTCTCGGGATTCAGCATCGTCATCAACTTTCCAAGTCGGTTCATATGTCGTTTCCTCCTGCCATTCAGGCTACGGCAGCGGCCTAACGAGTCTGTGAACTGACGGCTCAGGCAAACTCGTAACTGACACCGGTCAGCCCTTCGGAGACCGTCCACAGCCGCGCCGCCACCGCCTCGTCGCGACCGGCCTTGACCGGGCTGACGACCTTCGGGTGGCCGCGCTGCTCCTCGAACCCGTCGGGGCCGATGAAGAGGCCGCCCTCGAGGTTGGGACGGGTGGCGGCGTAGAGCTCGGGCAGCGCCCCCATCTCGGCGCTCTGGGCGAGCAGGCGGTTGGTCACCGTCATCACCGCGCGGTCGATCAACGGCGGCGCCGCCGACTGCAGGTTGGTCGCCGAGTAACCGGGATGGGCAGCGAGGCTCTTCACGGTCGAGCCGGCCGCTCGCAGGCGCTTGTCGAGCTCGCGGGCGAAGAGCAGGTTGGCGAGCTTGGACTGGCCGTAGGCGCTCCAGCGGAAATAGCGCCGCTGCCGTTGCAGGTCGTCGAAGTTGATCCTGCCCATTTTGTGCGCGGTGCTGCTGACGGTGACCACGCGCGCATCCCCACGTCCCTGCATCCCACTGAGTAGAAGGCCGGTGAGGGCGAAGTGGCCGAGGTGGTTGGTGCCGAACTGCTGCTCGAAGCCGTCGGCGGTCTCGCGTCGCGGCGGCGCCATCACGCCGGCGTTGTTGATCAGCAGGTCGAGGCCGTCGCGCTCGGCGCCAAAGCGCTCGGCGAACTCGCGGACCGAGGCCAGGCTGGATAGGTCGAGCGCCTCGACCGTGACCGTGGCAGCGGGCGCGGTGGCCCGAATCGAGGCCATCGCGGCCTCGCCCTTCTCGATGTTGCGGCAGGCCAGCACGACGTCCGCTCCCGCCCCGGCCAGCGCCCGCGCGGCGGCCAGGCCAAGGCCGCTGTTGGCCCCGGTGATCACCGCGGTGCGACCCGTCTGATCGGGGATGTCCTCAACCTTCCACTTCTCGCTCATCGCGCCCTCCGTTCGCCGCCGGTCGTCGTCGCCCAGCAATATATGTGAATCTCTCTTACTTCGTGCTCCGGCTAGAGTCGCCACTGTGCAGAAAGTCCGCCAGAGGGCCAGCTATCACCACGGCGATCTGCCGGCGGCGCTGGTCGACGCCGCCTTCGAGCTGATCGGCGAGAACGGCGTCCACGGCTTCACCGTCGCCGAAGCCGCCCGCCGGACCGGGGTCAGCATCTCCGCCCCCTACCGCCACTTCGCCGACCGCGACGAGCTGCTGGCGGCCTGCGCCACGGCGGCCTGCGAAGCGGTCCAGCGCCACTTCGAGGCGGCGCTGGCCGCCCACGACGCCGCCGCCGACCAGCTCGCCGCCGCGATCGCCGCCTACGTGCGCTTCGCCGCCGAGCGGCGGCCGATGTTCGAGTCGATCTTCGGCGCCGGCCTCGACAAGACCAGGTACCCGCGCCTGGCGGAGGCAGGCGCCGCCGCGCTCTCCGCCGTCGCCGCACCGGCCTTCGAGCTCACGCCCGGCGGCGACGAGGAGAAGGCGGCGATCCTGGTCCAGGCCCTGACCAGCCTCGCCCAAGGCCACGCGACGATGCTGCTCGAGGGCTACTTCGGCGAACCACCGAAGGCCGTCGACACCGCCGCCGAGCGCGCCGCGGCCGCGACTCGGGCACTGCTCCGCGGCCGCAGCCAGCTGTTCGGCTAACCGACCGCCACACGCGTCTGCAATCGGCGGCGCTATTCGCGACCTATTGCAGACGCAGGCGCTCGCAGGCGATACGGTCCGACCGTGGGTTGCCTCCTCGTCCTCTTCGCGTTCATCTCGCCGCGCCTGGCGCTGTTCGCGCTGTTCCTCTTCTCGGACCTGCTCAGCCGCGCCTTCGACAGCTGGTTCGTGCCCTTCCTCGGCTTCTTCCTGCTGCCCTGGACGACGCTCGCCTATGCGGTGATGTGGAGCAGCTCCAACCGCGTCTCCGGCTTCGAGTGGTTCATCGTCATCCTCGCCTTCGCGATCGACCTCGGCTCCTACGCAAACCGGGGCCGGGCGCGGCGCACCAACGCCTGAGATCGCGCGGCGCCGGCCGCCACTAGACCATGTACGAGTAGGCGAGCCTGATGTGGTGCTTGGAGAGGGCCAGGAACGGCCGCTCACTCACCGTGCCGTCGGCCAACGAGGTGATTTCCACGTTGGTCAGAGGCAGGAAGTCGACGTCGTGCCGGTTTAGAAAGTCCGAGAAACGGGCCTGATAGCCCTCTGGCGGCAGGGTCACGTCGCCGACGACCAGCTGCCGGTCGGTTTCGAAGACAGCCCGCTCCACGCGCCGCTCGTTGCGTTCGTCGTCGTTCGCCATCCCAGCCCCCTATCGGTAGAAGGACCCGCAAACCAGACCGTACAAACGTCCAGCGCTTAAGTCGGGGCGCCCGGATTCGAACCGAGGACCTCGGCCACCCAAAGGCCGCGCGCTACCAGGCTGCGCCACACCCCGACCGGCCCCAGTCTAGAGCGAGTAACCCGGTCTGCGGTTAGGAACGGTGAGGAGCACCCGTTAGCGTTGACGGCGATGGCGGACGTCCAGCCCTTCAAGGCGCTGCACTACGACCTCGGCAAGGTCGGCTCGCTGGATGCCGTGGCGGCGCCGCCCTACGACGTGATCGACGCCGCCGCCCGGGCGCGGCTGCTGGAGCGCTCTCCATATAACGCGGTTGCGATCGACCTGCCGAAGCCATTCGACCCCGCCGACCCAGCGAGCAGCCCCAACGGCGACCCCTACGCGGAGGCGGCGAGGACGATCGACGCCTGGCGCGCCGAGGGGGCGCTGGTCGATGACGAGGAGCCCTCGATCTGGGCGTTGACCCAGGACTACACCGCTCCCGACGGCTCCAGCCACAGCCGCCACGCGATCCTCGCCCGGGTCCGCGTCGAGGACTACGAGAGCGGCGGCATCCGCCCCCACGAGCGCACCCATCCCGGGCCGCTGCTGGACCGGCTCGAGCTGACCCGCGCCAGCGGCTACAACCTCTCGCCGATCTTCTCGCTCAGCAGCACCGACGCCTGGCCGCTGGTCGAGCCGGCGCTGGCCGCTGAGCCCTGGGGCGAGGCGACCGACGAAGGCGGCACCGTCAACCGCGTCTGGCGCGTCACCGACCCGGCCGTCCACGCCGCCGTCAGCGACCGCCTCGCCGGCGCCGAACTGCTGATCGCCGACGGCCACCATCGCTACGAGACCGCCCGCGCCTATCGCGACGAGGTCGGCGGGGAGGGGCCCCACAACTACACGCTGATGGCGTTGACCGGCCTCGACGACCCCGGCCTCACCGTCTACCCCACCCACCGCCTGCTCTCTGGCTTCGCCGCCGATCCCGAGCGCCAGCGGCGCCTCGGCAGCGGCCTGCGCGAGCTGTTCGAGGTGAGCGAGGTCGGCGTCGACGGCCTCGACCCGGTCGGCGAGGAGGGCGTCGGCGTCTTCGGCCTCTACGACGGCTTCCACAGGCAGGGCTTGCGGCTGCGGCTGAAGGACACCGCCGAGCTCGATCGCCGGCTCGAGGGCAAGCCCGAGGCCTATCGCCGCCTCGACTCGGCGATCCTCGAGGCGCTGGTGCTGAAGGGACTGGCCGGGATGACCGACGAGGACATCGACGCTCGCAGCGGCCTCGAGTACGCCAAGAGCATCCCCGACGCCCTCGCCCTGATCGAGAACGGCGACTTCGACGTCGCCTTCATCCAGCGCCCGGTCCCGATCGAGCAGGTCCGCGCCGTCGCCGCGACCGACGAGAACATGCCGCCGAAGTCGACCTACTTCTTCCCCAAGGTGATGACCGGCATCGCCTTCAACCCGGTCCGCTGAGCACCGCCACGTAGGATCGCCCGATGGTGAAGATCTATACGAAGAAGGGCGACGATGGGACCACCTCGCTCTGGTACGGCGGCCGCGTCCCCAAGCACCACGGCCGCACCAGCGCCTACGGCGCCCTCGACGAAGCCTGCTCGGCGCTGGGCGTCGCCCGCGCCCTCTGCGGGTCCGAGCAGGCCGAGCTGGCCGCCGACATCCTCCGCCTCCAGGACGACCTCTTCGTCGCCGGCGCCGAGCTGGCGACGGCGCCGGAGGCGGCCGAGCGGCTCGAAGACGGGGTCAGCCGCACCACCGGGGCGATGGTGACCGAGCTGGAGCAGGGAATCGATCGCTACATGGCACAGGTAACCCTGCCGCCCAAGTTCGTGATCCCCGGCGGCAACCAGCTGTCCGCCCAGCTCGACGTCGCCCGCACCGTGATCCGCCGTGCCGAGCGGCAGATCTCCGCCCTCGCCGCGGAAGGCGAGCTGGCCTCGGAGACCGTGATCCACTTCGTTAACCGCGCCTCCGACTACGCCTACGCGCTGGCCCGCTTCGCCGACGTCGACGACCCGGCCCTGTTCGAGGGCCGCGGCAAGGCCTAGCGGCGTGAGGGTCGTCGCGCGCCGTCTCGACGGGTTCGCCCACGAGGTGGACATCGAGGGCGGGCACACGCTCGTCGTCGACGAGCCGGCGGAGATCGGCGGCACCGACACGGGCCCGCGGCCGACGCAGCTGCTGGCGGCCAGCCTCGCCGGTTGCACCGCGATCACGGTCGAGATGTACGCCGCGCGCAAGGGCTGGGAAGTCGGCTCGATCGAGGTCGACGTCGACGTCATCTACGACGGCCCGGTGCCGTCCACCTATGCGGTGGCGCTGAAGCTGCCGCTCGAGCTGAGCGACGACCAGCGCCAGCGCCTGCTGACGATCGCCGCCAGGTGTCCGGTCCACAAGGTTCTCGTCGGCGAAGCGACCGTGGTCATCGCCGAGCGGGTCGAGGCGCTCTAATGGATCTCGGCCTGGCGGGACGGGCCTGCGTCGTCACCGGCGCCAGCCGCGGCATCGGCCGTGAGACCGCGGTCCAGCTCTGCGCCGAGGGCGCCAACGTGCTGCTGGTCGCCCGCGGCGAAGAGCGGCTGCGGGAGGTGCAGGAAGAGGCCGACGGGGCCGGTGCCAGGGCCGGCGGGCGGGCGGCGGTGCTGGCCCTCGACGTCACCGCCGCCGACGCCGGCGAGCGGATGCTGGCCACCGCCGGCGAGTACTTCGGCGGGCTCGACGTCCTCGTCAACAACGCCGGCACCGCCGCCTGGCGCGACCTCGACGACGTCCCCGACGAGGACTGGCGCGCCCAGTACGAGCTCAACGTGATGGCACCGTTGCGGGCGATGCGCGCCGCCGCCCCGGCAATGGCCGAGCGCGGCTGGGGCCGCGTCGTCAACGTCTGCTCGACCGCCGGCAAGCGCCCCTCGGCGGCGATGCCGGAGTACTCCGTCGCCAAGGCCGCCGAGCTCTCGCTCTCGCGGCTCTTCGCCGATCGCTACGCCAAAGCCGGCGTCCTCGTCAACGCGATCTGCCCTGGCCCGGCCGAATCGGATATGTGGATGGAGCCGGACGGCCTGCTCGACCAGTCCCAGGCGCTGAGCGGAGCCGCCAGTCGCGCCGAGGCGCTCGCCGAAGCCGGTGCCAAGCGCCCGATCGGCCGCCTCGCCGACCCGGCCGAGATCGCCGGCGCGATCGTCTTCCTCTGCTCCGAGCGCGCCTCCTACGTAAGCGGCGCCGCCTGGTCGGTCGACGGCGGCACCGTGCAGGTCATTATTTGAGCGACCTGGCCAAGCGCCTGCTGACCCCAGAGGAGGCGGCGGCGATGGAGACCCACGGCGGCACCGATGCCGCCGTGCTGCTGGCGCTCTACGGCTGGCCCGAGGAGCCGGGGCTGATCTTCACGGAGCGCCGTGCCGACCTGCGGCGCCACGCCGGCGAGATCTCCTTCCCCGGCGGGCGCCGGGACGAGATCGACGCCGACCTGACGACGACGGCCCTGCGCGAGGCGCAGGAGGAGATTGCGCTCGCTCCAACCCGGGTCGAGCTGGTCGGCGCCCTGCCGCCGGTCTCGACCTTCGTCACTGGCTACCGCGTCCACCCCTTCGTCGGCCTCGTCGCCCACCCGGCCGAGCTGGGCCTGACCCCCAACCCGACCGAGGTCGAGACCGTCCTCACTTTCTCCCTTGACGTTCTCCGCGAGGGCTACGAGATGCGCCGCCTGGTCCGCCGCGGCGTCCCCATCCGCACCCCCACCTACGAGGTGGAGGGGCAGCTGATCTGGGGAGCCACCGCGCGGATCCTCGGCGACTTTTTAGATCGGTCTGAGACGGCGTAACCAAGCCTGGCAAGGACGCAGGGAGTGAGACGAGGGGAGCGCACTTCCGTGCGTGACCCGAAGGCGAACGACCGAGGACACCGCCAGGCGCCGGTTACGACGTCTCAGACGGTTGGGGGACGATGCGGATATAGGGCCGCGGCTCCTCCCACCCATCCGGGTAGATCTCTTTGGCCTGGTCGTTGGAGACCGAGCCGGCGATGATCACGTCGTCGCCCCGCTGCCACTGGGCCGGGGTTGCGATTTTGTGCTGGGCGGTCAGCTGCAGCGAGTCGATCACGCGCAGGACCTCGTCGAAGTTGCGCCCGGTCGTCATCGGATAGACGAGGATGAGTTTGACTTTCTTGTCGGGGCCGATGACGAAGACGTTGCGCACGGTCTGGTTGTCGGCGGGCGTGCGGTCCGCCGCGTCGCCGGAGACGTCGGCCGCCAACATGCCGTAGGCCTTCGAGACCTCGAAGTCGGCGTCGCTAATGATCGGGTAGTTCGGCGCCGTCCCCTGGGTCGCCTCGATGTCCTTCGCCCAGGCCTCGTGTTTGTCGAGCGGGTCGACCGAGAGGCCGATGATTTTCACGCCGCGCTTCGCGAACTCGGGCTCGATGCTCGCCATGTAGCCGAGCTCGGTCGTGCAGACCGGGGTGAAGTCTTTGGGGTGGGAAAACAGAACCGCCCAGGAGTCGCCGATCCAGTCGTGGAACTTGATCCGGCCCTCGGTCGTGTCAGCCTCGAAATCTGGTGCTACGTCGCCAAGTTGCAACGCCATCGGGTGCCCCTCTCGAATGTCAGATTTACCTTAATTCCCATCCGAGTTTAGACCTTTGCTTTCGTCGGCCGGCGAAAGCAGGCCCAGAGCGAGATTCGCCATTTCCTCGGACCCTCCGGAGGACTCGTCGGGTTCCGCCTCGACGACGGCGGCCGGGATGCGCCAGGTCCGCGAGGCGGTCCGGACGATCTCCGCGCCAGCCTCCAGCAGGCCGGGGTCGACGCTGCCGACCGCCTCGTAGACGACGGCGCGCACCGGCGTGTCGACGACCCTTTCCAGCAACCGCTCCAAACGCGGCCCGTGGATCGCCGCGACCGCCTCCGGCTCACCCGTCGCCGAGCCGAGCAGGTGAAAAACCACCGCCACGTCGCCGACCAGCTCGAGCAGCGTCCCGACCCGGTCAGGATCGGCCAGCGCCGCCTCGATCCCGGCCGTCTCGATCGCCGCCAGACCCTCCTCGCGTCGAGTCGTCCCGCGCACCGCCCAGCCCGCGGCCAGCAATCGCTCCCCCAGCTCCCTACCGCGGCAGCCGCAGCCGACGATCAGCGCCCGCGCCAAGGGAATCGGCTAGGCGGCCTGGCGCTCGGCGTTGCGCCGGCGCTGCTCGTCGAACCGGCGGCGCTGCTCTTCGGTGGCCCCGGGGCCGGGTCGACCGTGGATATGACGCCAGTTGAGCTCGCCCCCACACTCCGAGCAGGTCGGAACCATGTGGAAGGGCTTGCCGCAGTCGTCGTGGACGGTCTCTAGCGGCGGGCCCTCGGGACGAGCGGTGTAGCGGTCGCCCCAGGCGAGCATCGCCAGCAGCACCGGCTGCAGATCGCGGCCCTTCTCGGTAAGGCGGTACTCGAAGCGCTCGGGATGCTCGCTGTAGCGGTGGCGCTCGGCGACCCCCTCGTCCACCAAGGTCGCGAGGCGCTGGCTGAGCACATTGCTCGCCACCCCCAGCGACTCCTGGAGCTCGTCGAAGCGGCGGCGGCCGAGGAAGAGGTCGCGCAGGACCAGCAGCGCCCAGCGCTCGCCGAGGAACGACAGCGGGCGGGCGACGGAGCAGTTCAGTTTGGCGAATGCCTCGATGGCCATACGACCAGTTTAGCCACTCACTTTTCTTTTGCAAGTTAGGCTTGCTACTGTGACTTGCTAATTGCAAGCGAGTCGATGGGAGCGAGCATGGAGCAGCGCTGGAAGGTCCTCTTGATCACCTCGGTCGGCCTCTTCATGGCCAGCCTCGATCTCTTCATCGTCAACATCGCCTTCCCCGACATGGCGCGGGACTTCTCCGGCGCCTCCCTGCCCAGCCTCTCCTGGGTGCTGAACGCCTACGCGATCGTCTTCGCGGCGCTGCTCGTCCCCGCCGGTCGGATCGCCGACCGGGTCGGGCGCAAGAAGGTCTTCATCCTCGGCCTGCTCCTTTTCGCCGCCGCCTCCGCCCTCTGCGCCATTGCTCCCTCGCTCGACGTGCTGATCGCGGCGCGGATCCTGCAGGCGGCCGGCGGGGCGATGATGCTCCCCACCACCCTGGGCCTGATCCTGCCCGCCTTCCCGGTCGAGCAGCGCACCCTTGCGATCGGTATCTGGTCGGCGGTCGGCGGCGTCGCCGCCGCGCTGGGGCCGCCAATCGGCGGCCTGCTCGTCGAGCTGAGCTGGCGCTGGATCTTCGTCGTCAACGTGCCGATCGGGATCATCACCGCGATCGTCGCCGTCCGGACCTTGCGGGAGGTGCGTGAACCCGATGACGGCCGGCCCGACCTGCTCGGCGCCGCCGAGCTGGCCCTGGGAATCGCCCTGCTGACCCTCGGCATCGTCAAGGGCCCAGAGTGGGGATGGGCGGACCCACGCGCCCTCGCCGCCTTCGCTGGGGCGATCGCGCTCGTCGTCGCCTTCGTCGTCCGCTCCGCCCACCACCACGCGCCGGTGATCGAGCTGCCGCTGCTACGCGTGCGCTCCTTCGCCCTCGCCAACCTGGCGGCGATGGTCTTCTTCGCCGGCTTCGGGGCGATGCTGCTCTCCGGCGTGCTGCTGCTGACCGAACTTTGGGGCTTCTCGGCGCTGCAGGCCGGCCTCGCCCTCTCTCCCGGGCCGCTGATGGCGGCCCTTTTCTCGGTCCCGTCGGGCCGCCTCGGCGGCAAGATCGGTCAGCGGCCGATTGCCGTCGCCGGCGGTCTCACCTTCGCCGCCGGCTTCGCCTACATCCTCGCCAGTGTCGGCGCCACGCCCGAATACGCCGGCACCTTCCTGCCCGGCTTCATGCTCGGCGGAGCCGGAGTCGGGATGACGCTCGGCACGCTGCCGGCGGTGGCCGCGGCGACATTGCCGCCCGATCGCTTCGCGACCGGCACCGCCGTCTTCGGCATGGCCCGCCAGCTCGGCGCCGCTATCGGCGTCGCCGTCCTGGTCGCCCTGCTCAACGACTCGCTACAGGGCGGCGATCTGCTCGCCGGCCTGCGGCGCGGCTGGTGGTTCTCGCTCGCGGCGGGCCTGGGCACGGCGGCGCTGGCGCTGGCCTTCGGCCCGGTCGGAGTGCCGGCGAAGCGACCGGCCGCGGAGCTCACCCCGCAGCACGGTGCCGCCTAGAAAAAAAGGGCCAGCCTCCCCCCAGGGTCTTGGAGGCCAGCCCCGCTGCTTTACATCACGACGTCTTCACGACCGAAATCATCGGAACCAGTTGCTCTATGGCAGCAAGCTTCATTCCCTCACCCCCTTCCGCGTTGAATGCCTTACCGCTGTGACCCTCGCGATCACTTGAACTGATTCCAACGGTTGAGCTAGCTAGGGCATAAAAGCTCAGCATGTTCAGAAATTCCGTTTACGATGAGTGCGGTCCAGCGCTCGAAAACAGGAGGAGTAGATGGGAGCGGTAAAGCAGTCCGGCGCACTTGAGTCCACGCTAGGAGCGATCGTCGCCCACCCCTTGCGGGCCAAGTGCCTGACGATCCTCAGCGACCACACCGCCAGCCCGAACGAACTTGCGAAGGATCTCGGGGAGGACGTCGGCAACGTCTCCTACCACGTCAAGCAACTGCTGAAAATGGGGGCGATCGAGCTTGCCAGCGAACGTCCCGTCCGCGGCGCGGTTGAGCACTTCTATCGGGCGATCAAGCGACCGCTGATGAGCGACGACGAGTACGCCGGGCTTTCAGTCGAGGAGCGTCTGCGATTCGCCCGGCTGGGCCTGCAGTTCTCCGTCGCCGACGCCGCGACCGCGATCGAGGCGAAGACCTTCACGCAGCGCCACGACCACTACCTCACCCGGCTGCCGCTGACGGTCGATGAGGAGGGTTGGAAGGAACTGAACGAGGTCTACGCGGAGGCGTTCCGGCGGACGGTCGAGGTCGAGGCAGCCAGCGCCGAGCGGATGAGCAAGGATCCGGAGGCCGCCGGCATCCCCGCCCGGGTGATCTCGATGTTCTTCGAGATGCCCCAGCGCGACCAGCGCTAAGAGGGCTAGTCCCCCTAAGCCGACTCGAACGGCCCGCGCTCACGCAGGCGCAGCCGCTCGTCTTCGGCGACCTTCTCCTGCAGGTCGGCCTCGGTCAGCTCCGGGGCGCCACGGCGACGGCGCAACTCGTTCTGGGCCTCCATCATCTGGCGAATGTCGTCGATCTCGTTCTGGGCCTCGACCGCCGGCGAACGGGTCGGCCTCCAGTCGACGAGGTCGGCGGAGGAACCGGGGTAGAAGTGCCCGACGAGCAGCAGCACGCCGATCATGAACGCAAGCACCGCCAGGGTCCCCAGAATGAACAGCACCCAACAAGGATACGGTTCCCTTCAATGTCCGAGGCATACGTACTAGACGCAACCAGGACCCCGATGGGCTCCTATCGGGGCGCCCTCGCCGGTGTCCGCCCCGACGACCTCGCCGCCCACACGATTCGCGCCGTGGTCGAGCGCAGCGGAGTCGATCCCGAGCGGATAGCCGACGTCTACTTCGGCGCCGCCAACCAGTCGGGCGAGGACAACCGCGACGTGGCACGGATGGCGGCACTGCTGGCCGGCCTGCCCGACAGCGTTCCCGGCGCCACCGTCAACCGCCTCTGCGCCTCCGGCCTGGAGGCGATCAACGCCGCCTCCCGGGCAGTCAAGCTCGGTGAGGGCGACTTCTACCTGGCCGGCGGGGTCGAGTCGATGAGCCGGGCGCCGTGGGTGGTCGAGAAGCCCGAGCGCGCCCTCCCCCGCGGCCCCCAGACGATGCACGACACGACCCTGGGCTGGCGGATGATCAACCCCCGCATGGCTGAGCTCGGCGTCTCGACCGAGTCGATGGGCGAGACCGGCGAGAACGTCGCCGAGCGTTACGGGATCAGCCGCGAGGACCAGGACGCCTTCGCCCTGCGCAGCCACCAGCGCGCTGTCGCCGCCACCGAGGCCGGCAAGCTGGCCGAGGAGATCGTCCCGATCGAGGCCCCGCAAGGCCGTGAGACGATCCTTGTCGAGGTCGACGAGGGGCCCCGCCCCGACGCCTCCCTGGAGCAGCTGTCCAAGCTGCGTCCCGTCTTCCGCGAGGGCGGCAGCGTCACCGCCGGCAACGCCTCGACGCTCAACGACGGCGCCGCCTGCCTGCTGATCGCCTCCGAGCAGGGCGCCCGCCAGCTGGGCGCCGAGCCCCTGGCCCGCGTCGTCGCCACCGGCGTCGCCGGAGTCGACCCCGCTTACATGGGCATCGGGCCGGTCGAGGCGATCCCCCGCGCCCTCGCCGCCGCCAAGCTCAGCCTCGACCAGATCGACCTGGTCGAGCTCAACGAGGCCTTCGCCTCCCAGGTCCTGGCCAGCGCCCGTGAGCTCGGCATCGAGGAGGAGCGCCTCAACGTCAACGGCGGCGCGATCGCCCTCGGCCACCCCCTCGGATGCTCCGGCGCCCGCCTCTCCACCACCCTGGTCCGGGAGCTGCGCCGCCGCGGCGGCAAATACGGCATCGCCACCATGTGCGTCGGCGTCGGCCAGGGCCTGGCGACCGTCTTCGAAGCCGTCTGAGGTAGCCTCGCCAGCGGTGACTTCGGGCTTTACAGAGCTGGCCAGCGTCGACGGGACGGTGACCCCGACCGCCGAGGCGATGGTGCCGATGAAGGACGACGGGCTCTACCGGGGCGACGGCGCCTTCGAGGTGATCCGGCTGTATGGGGGGAAGCCGTTCGCGCTGATCGATCACCTCGACCGGCTCGGCCGCTCGGCCGCCGCGATCAAGCTCGAGTTCGACCGGGCGGCGCTGGAGGCGGAGATCGCGACGCTGCTGGATGGAGCCGGCGACATCGAGGGGCAGCTGCGGCTGATCGTCACCCGCGGCGGCCGCCGGATCGCCGCCACGGAGCCGATTCCCGACCACGGCGAGACGCTCACGCTGGCGACCGTCACCTACAGCCCAACCATCATCTTGAATGGGGTTAAGTCGCTCTCCTACGCCGCCAACATGCAGGCCAGTCGCCTCGCCAAGGGCCGCGGCGCCGACGAGGCCGTGCTGGTCCGGCCCGACGGGACGGTGCTGGAGCCGCCGACCTCGGCGATCTTCTGGGTCTCCACCGGCGGCGAGCTGCGCACCCCGGCGCTCGACGACGGCGTCCTCGAGTCGATCACCCGCGACCGCCTGATCAAGGCGCTCGACGTCGCCGAGGGCAGTTGGCAAGTGGACGATCTGAGCGCCGCCAGCGAGGCCTTCCTCGCTTCGACCACGCGTGAGATCCAGGCAGTCGCCGCGATCGACGGCACCGAGCTGGCGGCCGCACCCGGCCCGCGCACGCAGGAGGCCCAGCGGACCTTCGCCGAGACCCTCGGCCGCGAGCTGCGAGAACTGCAATGACCAAACGTTGCGGCAGTCCTTTGTACCCCTATGCGTCACAAAGGACTGCCGCATGCGACGAGACCTAGGGGGATAGATGGACTTCCAGCTGAGCGACGAGCAGAGACTGATCTCCGAAGCGGCCCGGGAATTCGCCGACAAGGAGATCGAGCCGCGGGTCAAAGAGAACGACCGCGCCGCCCGTTTCGACCGCGAGCTGGCGAGCAAGCTCGGCGAGGTCGGCTACCTGGGCGCGCCGGTCGCCGAAAAATACGGCGGCCGCGGACTCGACTACATCGGCTATGGACTGATTGTCGAGCAGGTCGGCCGCGCCGACTCCTCCGCCCGCACCGTCGTCTCGGTCCAGACCTCGCTGGTCGCCGGCTCGATCGAGCGCTGGGGCAGCGAGGAGCAGAAGCAGCAGTGGCTGCCGCGGCTCTGCTCGGGCGAGGCGCTCGGCTGCTTCGGCCTGACCGAGCCAGACACCGGCACCGACGCCGCCAACCTGCGCACCCGCGCCACCAAGACCGACTCCGGCTGGTCGATCAGCGGCCAGAAGATGTGGATCTCACTTGGCAACTTCGCCGAGGTGGCGCTGGTCTTCGCGCAGACCGACCCCGCCAAGAAGCACAAGGGACTGGCCTGCTTCCTGGTCCCGACCGCGACCGAGGGCTTCTCCACCCAGGAGATCCACGGCAAGCTCGGGCTGCGCTCCTCTGACACCGCCTCGCTGGCGCTCGACGAGGTCGAGGTCGGCGAGGGGGCGATGCTCGGTGAGATCGGCGACGGCTTCAAAGTCGCGATGAGCGCCCTCGACAACGGCCGCTACAGCGTCGCCGCCGGCTGCGTCGGCATCTGCGACGGCTGTGTCGACGCTTCCGTCAAGTACGCCAAGGAGCGCAAGCAGTTCGGCGTGCCGCTGGCCCGTTTCCAGCTGGTCCAGGAGATGATCGCCGACATGATCCTCAAGCGCGACGCCAGCCGGATGCTGGTCTACCGCGCCGGCGTCCTCAAGGACGAAGGCAAGCCGAACACGACCGAGACCTCCGTGGCCAAGCTCTACGCAACCGAGTCGGCGGTCGAGTGCGCCAACCTGGCGATCCAGGTCCACGGCGGCGCCGGCTACGTCGACGACTACCCGGTCGAGCGCTACCTGCGCGACGCCCGGGTCACCACCCTCTACGAGGGCACCTCGCAGATCCAGAAGCTGATCATCGGCCGCGCCGCGACGGGGATCAACGCGATGCTGCCCTTCGAGGAAAGCTAGCTCCTTGGCCGAGATCGTTGAGACCACGGTCGACGACTTCCACGTCGCCCTCCTGCGCCTCAACCATCCCGAGACCCGCAACTCGCTCTCGATCGAGATGCGGGAAGGAATCCTCGCCGGGCTCGAGCGCTTCGACGCCGATCCTGAGGTCCGCTGCATCGTCATCGCCGGCTCCGACAAGATCTTCGCCTCCGGAGCCGACATCCGGGCCCTGGCTGCCCGTGGCCTGGGCGAGCCCGCCGATGCCAGCGGCGCCGAATTCTGGCGGCGGATCGCCGCTGTGCAGACGCCGCTGGTCGCCGCGGTCTCCGGCTACGCGCTCGGCGGCGGCTGCGAGCTGGCCCTGGCCTGCGACATGATCGTCGCCGACGAAACGGTCCGCTTCGGCCAGCCGGAGATAACCCTGGGGATCATTCCCGGTGGCGGCGGCAGCCAGCGCCTGACCCGCGCGATCGGCAAGCAACGGGCGATGGAGTACGTGCTGACCGGCCGTCACTTCGACGCCGGCCTCGCCTACATGTGGGGGCTGGTCAACAAAGTCGTAAAAAACGGCCACTGCCAGAACGAGGCGCTGGAGCTGGCCCGGACGATCGCCGAGCGGCCGCCGATCGCCATCCGCCTCGCCAAGCAGGCGGTGCTGACCGCCGCCGAGACGGCGCTCTCCGACGGCCTCACGGCGGAGCGGCGGATGTTCGACGAAACGATGGCGACCGAGGACCGCGTCGAGGGCATGCGCGCCTTCATCGAGAAGCGCGAGCCGGACTTCAAGGGCCGGTGACAGTCGCCCGCGTCGGCATCCTCGGTGCCGGCACGATGGGCCGGGGCATCGCCCAGGTCGCGGCGCTGGGCGGCTACGAGACGCGGCTCTACGACGCCTATCCGGAAGCCGCCGAAGGCGCCGCGGTGAAGCTCCGCGAGGCGCTCGCCAAAGGCGCCTTCCGCGGGCGCTGGAGCGACGCCGAAGCCGACGCGGCCTCGAATCGAATCGGACCGGCGCTCGGGATCGGCGAGCTGGCGGGCTGCGAGCTGCTGATCGAGGCGGCACCCGAGAGCCTTGAGCTGAAGCGGAAGCTATTCACGGAAGTGGCCGAGGTCTGCGGCCCCGAGACGATCCTCGCCAGCAACACCTCCTCCCTGCGAGTTTCCGATATCGCCATCGGCGTGCCCAACCCGGAGCGCCTGGTGGGGATGCATTTCTTCAATCCGCCGGTGCTGATGAAGCTGGTCGAGGTGGTCGCGGCGAAGAAGTCCTCCGAGCGGGCGCTGAGGACGACGACCGAGGTCGCGGTGGCGATGGGCCGCACGCCGATCCGGGCCAAAGACACGCCGGGTTTCGTCGCCAACCGGCTCGCCCGCCCCTTCGCTCTGGAGTCGCTGCGAATTCTCGGTGACGGCCTCGTCGACGCGGCGAAGGTCGACCGCGTCGTCCGCCTCGGAGGCGGCTTCCGGATGGGCCCATTCGAGCTGATCGACCTGATCGGCCTCGACGTCAACCTGACCATCGCCCGCTCCTTCTTCGCCCAGGGAGGTGGGCTGGAGCGTTGGCGCCCGAGCCCGATCCAGGAACGGCTGGTCGAGGAAGGCAAGCTCGGTCGCAAGAGCGGCGAGGGCTATTACGCCTACGCCGAGGACTCCGGCTCCGCCGTTCCTTTGCACCGCAATGCGCAAGAGGACAGCGCAACGGTGGGGCCGACGCTCGATCCAATCGCCCTGGCCGAGATCGACCCGGCCGCGACCGAGATCCTCAGCCGCCTCTTTGCCCAGATCGCCAACGAGACCGCCTTCGCCCTCGAAGAAGGCATCGCCTCTGCCGAAGACATGGATACGGCGATGCGGCTGGGACTCAACTGGCCGCTGGGGCCTTTCGGCCTGGCCGAGAAGATCGGCGCCGCCGCAGCTGTGGAGCTGCTGGAGAAGCTCGAGCGCGAGAAGGGCGCTGCCTACGCGCAGGCTCCATTGCTGCGCCGCGCGGCCGAGCAGGGCGTCGAGTTGCGGAACGTCGAGCGATAGCGTCCGCCGATGACCGCCAGCGAAGCCGCGATCGAGGCGAAGCGCCGCCCGACTCGAAGAAGTCCGCCTGCACCAGATGCTGCCGCTGCGCGACCGCGCCTGATCGACGTCGCCCACCCGAAGTTCCGCGAGGAGCTGACGGCGGCGGCCAAGGAGTGCGGCTATCTGCGCTGAGCGGTGGCGCGTCTGCTTTACCCGCCCTAGAGACGGGCTAGAGCAGACGCGTCACTCGCTGCGCAGCTCGAACATCAGTTCATCCGGGTAGCACCAGCTCCAGTCTTCGCCGGGCTCGGCCGAGCGGATGACCGGGTGGCCCGTCTCTTTGTTGTGGGCCGTGGCGTGTTTGCCGATCGAGTTGTCGCAGCAGCCGATGTGCCCGCAGCTCTGGCACATCCGCAGGTGAACCCACTGCATCCCCAACGCCAGGCACTCCTCGCAACCCTCGACCTGCTCCGGGAGGTCGAGGTACTCAATCGAGTCGAGATGGGTGCATTCCGCCGCCATCAGCCTACGAAGAGTAGAACCCAGACGACCGCCGCGAGCAGCGAGACGAGAATCAGCCGCGAGCCCAGCTCGCGATTGTCCTGCTGGAGATTGAGCAGCCCGATGATTAGGCCGGCCGGCGGCAGCACGACGGCGATGCCGAAGGGAAAGAGATTGGTCGCGCGCTCGCCCATTGCCCCAACCTATATGGGAAAGCTGGCAGGCCCCTAAGGGGCGATCTCGATCGGCTCGCCGCCGGGCATCCAGTGCGCCTCGACCGGGGGCGGGCTGTCGCGCAGATAGCGCTCGGCGTCGAGGGCGCCCATGCAGCCGGTGCCAGCGGCCGTGACCGCCTGGCGGTAGGTGTGGTCGACGACGTCGCCAACGGCGAGGACACCGGCCAGGTTGGTTCGGGTCGAACCCGCCTCGGTGATGATGTAACCGTCCTCGTCGGTGTCGACCTGGCCGCTGACGATCTCCGATTTGGGGATGTGGCCGATCGCGACAAAGGCGCCGCTGGCCTCGATCTCCTCCTGCTCGCCGGTCTCGGCGTTGCGAACCCGGACCCTGGCCAGCTTGCCATCCTCACCGGCGACGAACTCCTCCGGGATGAACGGGGTCTTCAGGTCGATGTTGTCCTGCTCGCGGGCGCGCTCGAACATGATCTTCGAGGCGCGGAACTCGTCGCGGCGGTTGACGATCGTCAGCTCGCTGGCGTACTTGGCGATGAAGATCGAGTCCTCCATCGCCGAGTCGCCGCCGCCGATCACGATCACCGGCTGGTCCTTGAAGAAGGCGCCGTCGCAAACGCCGCAGGTGGAGACGCCGCGCCCACCGAGCTCCATCTCGCCGGGCAGGCCAAGCCGTTTCGGCTCCGCCCCCATCGCCAGGATCACGGTCTTGGCACGGTGCTCCTCATCGCCGAGGAAGACTTTCTGAACGCCGCCGTCGGAGAGCTCGACGCGATCGACGTCGTCGGTGACGAAGCGGGTCCCGAAGCGCTCGGCCTGGGCGCGGAACTGGCTCATCATCTCCGGGCCCATGATCCCCTCGGGGTAGCCCGGGTAGTTCTCGACGTCGGTCGTGTTCTGCAGCTGGCCGCCCCACTGGAACCCCTCGAAGACGAGCGGCTCGAGGTTGGCGCGCGCCGTGTAGAGCGCCGCCGTGTAGCCGGCGGGGCCCCCGCCGATGATGATCACGTTCTCGATTTTCTTTGAATCAGCCATTTTCAGCCGCCTGGAGTCTATTACTTTACTTTTTATAGTAGTCCCCCTGGCGGCTCATCGCAAATCCGCCCACGGGCAGCTCGAGGTCGGATTCGGCGTTGCCGCCGCGGCTCACCGGCAGCCCCTCCGTTTCCCAGCGGTGGACCGTTTTGCGGAGCTGGAAGAAGGCGAATATGCCGGGTGGAATCGGCATCCAGAAGGCGACCAGGCGGAAGACGAGGATCGCCGGGAAGACGGTCGTCTCGGGGATGCCGAAGAGGACGAAAGCGCCGATCATGCCGGCGTCGACCGCCCCCACTCCCGCCGGCGCCAGCGGGAAGAGATTGGCGACCATGCCGAGGAAGAATCCCTGGACGACGACCGCCAGCGGCACGTGGACGCCGAAGGCGTGGAAGGAGGCCCAGAGCACGCCGATGCTGGCCGCCCAGAAGCCGGCGGCACCGAGCACCGCCAGGCCGCCCCGCGAGGGATGGGCGAAGAGCCCGATCGCGAAGCGGAATCCCTCCCCCACCGTCGCCGGTACCTTGGCGGCGCTTTTGAGGAATGCCCTGGCGCGCTCGCCATGGGCGAAGGGAGCCAGCCGGCGTTCGAGGTCGGCTGGAATCAGGGCAACGAGGACGCCGATCGCGATCAGCAGACCGGCGACGGCGGCCGGGATGATCGTCAGCTCGACCGAGTCCTCTCCGTTCAGGACCCCGGTCCGCAGCAGGACCCCGAAGACGATCAGCGCGATCGGGTAGAAGGCGTAGTGAAGGGTGATGAAGGCGACCATCCGCCGGGCGACGTCGCGCCGGCCCATTCCCGCCTTGCGCAGCGCCCAGTAGGTGAGGGCTACGCCACCGGCGCCACCGGCCGAGAACAGCAGCGTCGCCGCCACCCCGGCCATGTTGATCTCGTAGGTCTCGACCCAGCTCAGCCGCAGCGCGTCGCCGCCGACCACCGCCTTGAAGAGGGCGATGTAGGTCGCGTAGGCGACGACGTTGAAGCCGATCGCGACGGCGATCCAGAGGGGATCGGCGTCGTCGAGTTTGCCCAGCGCGTCGCCGAGCCCGACCAGCTTCGGGAAGAGGAAGTAGATGCAGCCAAGCAGCAGCAGGACCACGATGACCGTCTGCACCAGGCGCCGCGTCGTGAGCAGCGGCATCTCGGCCGTCCCGGTGACGTTCGCCGAGTCCTCTCCAGACACTCACCGGACGCTACCCGTTCGCGAGGCGCTCCAATCGGCGCAGCCCCCGGTTGACACCCTCCACGAGCGGCTCGGCAAACGGCTCGCCACGCCTGACGACGGCCACCAGCAGCGCCCCGGCGGCAAGGTCCGTGACGTAGTGCTCGCCGAGGTAGACGAGGGCGAAGCCGAGCGTCCCCGCATAGCCCCAGCCGAGCGCGCCCTCGACCTTGCCGGCTTCCGAGAGCGAGAGCGCGGCGACCAGCGAGGTGGCGAAATGCAGCGAGGGCATCGCCGCCCAGGGGTTGCCACCGAGCGCGTCGTACATCTTCGGCCAGGCCGATCCCCAGGTGTCTTCGCCGACCTCGACCATGATCCGGCGCACCTCTTCGCCGGTCAGGCCCTGCTCCGAGGACCACCACGGCGGCGCCGTCGGCACCGCGAAGTAGACGGCACAGCCGATGTCGAAGACCGCGGCCATCTGGCGAGCGGAGCGCGGGAAGCGCTCGTTGTCGCGGGCCAGGATCAGGGCCAGGGCCAGGTAGGGCTCAAAGAACCAGATCCAGTGGGTCCAGGTCAGGAAGCGGTTTACGGCAGCGACCCGGGGCAACCGGGCGAGGCGGTGCTGGAGGCGGGTGTTGGGCAGCTGGCCGCCACCGAGGACGCGGTCGGCGACGATCGGATAGCGGCTGCGGAGGCGGCTGCGGAGGCGCTCGGGATCGTCGAAGGGGATCTCGTGAACCATGATGAAAGCCCACATCTGCAGCGCGTAGAGAGCGACGTCGCGCTTCTTGGAACGGGGGTAGAGCACGGCGAGGGCGAGTGGCCCGCCGGCGCAGGCGGCGACCGTCAGCGAAGCCGGTATCCGTAGCCGGCGGCGCAGCAGCGGAACGGCGATTGCCCCGGCGACGAGCGCGGCCGCTCCGCCGCGCACCAGATGTCGAAGCGCAGGTGATGGCCGGGAGCGCCTCTTCATAAGGCCGGCGAGTATAGGTAGGCGCCTGGGAGCGGGCAGCCGGCGCGCCGTCCGGCGTGATTAGAATGGCCGCGCTTTGACGCCGCACTCCCCTGGCACCGACCAGATCTCCACTCTGCTCACGATTGGCTTCGTCGCCGCGGCGATCGTCATCGTCGCGATCAACGTCGCGCTGATCTATGCGGTCCGCAAATATCGGGCGGGGCGCGGCACCGCTCCGCGCCCGACCAGCGGCGACAGCCGCCTGCAATTCCGGGTCGGCGCCGTCCTCAGCGTCTTCGCCGCCGCGATCTTCGTGCTCAGCGTCGTCTTCACCGGCAAGGCCCGCGAAACGCCGGTCACCGGCTCGGCCGGCCTGGCCGCCGCCAAGACCGCGCCGCTGACGATCAAGGCGACCGGCCAGCAGTGGCTGTGGCGCTACGACTACCCCAACGGCGCCTTCTCCTATTACAAGCTGGTGGTCCCAGTCGACACCGCGGT
Organism: Solirubrobacterales bacterium; assembly: GCA_036269775.1. Lineage (GTDB taxonomy): Bacteria > Actinomycetota > Thermoleophilia > Solirubrobacterales > 70-9 > VAYN01. The sequence goes on along the minus strand of DATBDU010000001.1, from coordinate 29,838 downwards.
CGAGCTCGAGCTGCTCTCCACCGACGTCGTCCACACCTGGGACGTCGCGGACCTCTCCGGCAAGCGCGACGCCGTTCCCGGCAAGACCAACAGGGTCGTCTTCCGGGCCGATGAGGAAGGCGAGTACGACGGCCAGTCGGCGACCCTCTCCGGCCAGGCTTACGCGGCGATGCGAACCGCCGTCGAAGTCGTCTCGCCACAGGCCTATGAAGAGTTCATCAAGCAGCAGAAAGCCGACATCGAGACCGCCCAGGACCGGGTCGTCGGCCTGATCAAAGACGGAGAAGTGCCATGAGCGAGAAACCGCACCCCGAGCTGGTCATCGACGGCTTCCCAGGCAGGCAACGCCCGCGCTGGGTCGAGCTGGCGACCAGCGCCGACCACAAGGACCTCGGTCGCATCCTGATCGGCGGCGCGCTCGGCTTCCTCTTCATCGCCCTGGTCGAGCTGCTGCTGATGCGCCTGCAGTTGGCGATCCCCGAGAACACCTTCCTCTCGCCGGTCGCCTTCAACCGGATGCTCTCGCTCTACGGCGCCTCAGCGATCTTCCTCTTCGCGATCCCGCTTGCGCTTGGCTTCTTCTACTACGTGGCACCGCTGCAGGTCGGCTCCCGCGGCACCGCCCTGCCGCGCCTCGGTCAGATCGGCGTGGCACTCTGGGCGGCCGGAGCCACCGCGCTCTACGCCGGCTTCCTCTTCACGCCTTCGGAGGCCGGAGTCAACCCGCTGGCGCCGCTCAGCGAGCTCGCCTTCCTCTCCAACAACGGCGTCGACGCCTGGGCCACCGCGACCGGCCTAGCGACCCTCGGCTTCGTCTTCGTCGCAATCGACCTACTGACGACGCTGCGCAACATGCGGGCGCCGGGCATGGCCTGGCGCCGCGTGCCGGTCTTCTCCTGGGCCGCCACGGTCAGCTGCTGGCTGCTGCTGGTGATCGGCCCGGTGCTGCTAGCGGCGCTGACGATGCTGATGATCGACCGCAACTACGACGGCATCTTCTTCGCCGACGGCTCTGGCGGCGCGCCACTGCTCTGGCAACACCTCAGCTGGATCTTCTACTCCGGCGCCTACATGCTGATTCTGATCTTCGCCTTCGGCGCGATCGCCGAAATCGTCGCCGCCTTCTCTGGCCGGACCCTGCTCAACCGCGGCGTCGTGATGGGGTCGCTGGCGGCGATCGCCGTACTCGGCACCCTGGCCTGGATGCAGAACATGCTGACCGCGCCGATCGGAATCGGCTGGCTGTACTTCGCGATGCTGATGTCGCTGGCGCTGATCGTGCCCTTCGGCCTGATCGTCTTCAACCTGATCGCAACGATGGTCGGCGGAGCGCTGCGGATGCGGGCACCGCTGCTGTTCGCGGTCGGCGCGATCTCCTCGATCTCGATCGGCCTCGCCGTCGAGATCGATCACTCGATGGTCGCCGCTGCCTGGCAGCTCAAGGACACCACCGACTCCACCGCGGCGACCCACTTCGCCCTAGTCGGCGGCGCCGTCTTCGGCGGCTTCGCGGCCCTCTACTTCTGGTTCCCGAAGATGACCGGCCGCACGATGGGCGAGAACCTCGCCCGGATCTCCTTCTGGACGATGGCGATCGGGATCCTCTTCGCCTTCGTACCGCTCTTCCTCGCGGGCAGCGAACAGGATCAGGTGATCGACGCCTACAAGTTCTTCGGCGGCAGCGGCATCGACGCCTACAACCTGATCGCCTCGATCGGCACGCTGATCCTCGCGGCGGGCATCGTGATGACGCTGGTCAACGCAATCCTCAGCCGCGTCCACGGGCCCGAGGCCGGCCATGACCCATGGGGTGGCGACTCGCTCGAGTGGTTCACGCTCTCGCCGCCGCAGCCGCACAACTTCGACGTTCTGCCCGACGTTCGCAGCGCCCAGCCGATGCGCGACATCCGCGACGCGATCGCCAACCGCACCGGCAGCAGCGAAGCACCGGCTCGCGAGTCCCAGCCGGTAGCCTGACCAGCATGGAAGCCGGCGCCGGCGCGCAGACCGCGCCCACCCCGACGGCAGCCGTGCCTGCCCCGCGTTCCGCCGCGATGACGGCGGTCCGCGATTACCTGACGCTGACCAAGCCGAAGGTGCAGTCGCTGCTGCTGTTCACGACCGTTACGACGATGTACGTCGCCGGCGACCCCTCGCTCGGCCTGATCCTGCTCACCTGCCTCGGCGGCGCCCTCTCGGCCGGTGGCGCCGGCGCCATCAACCACGCCATCGACCGCGACATCGACCGCACGATGGCGCGCACCGCCGACCGCCCGGTCGCCTCCGGCAGGGTCTCGGCCGCCGCCGCGATCGCCTTCGGAACCCTGCTCGGCTGCTCCTCGTTCGCCCTCCTGGCCCTCACCGTCAACCCGCTGGCCGCCGCTCTCTCGCTCTCCGGCCTGTTCGGCTACGTCTTCGTCTACACCCTCTGGCTGAAGCGGACGACGCCGCAGAACATTGTCATCGGCGGCGCCGCCGGCGCCGTGCCACCACTGGTCGCCTGGGCGGCGGTAACCGGCAGCCTCAGCGGCATGGCCTTCTACCTCTTCGCGATCGTCTTCTTCTGGACCCCGCCGCACTTCTGGGCGCTCTCGATCCTGATGAAGGACGAGTACGCCAAGGCCGGGATTCCGATGCTGCCGGTGGTGCGCGGCGAGGACGAGACCCGCCGCCAGATTCTTCTCTACACCGTCCTGCTCTACGCGGTCACCCAGCTGCCCTTCTGCGCCGGCGGTCTCGGCGTCGCCTACCTGGTGCCCTCGATGCTGCTTGGCGCCGTCTTCATCTACTTCTCGACGAAACTTCTCCGCACCAAGAAACGTGCCTGGGCGCTGCGCACCTACCTCTTCTCCCTCGCCTACCTGGCGCTGCTGTTCCTCTCGATGGCGATCGCCGCCAACGTCTGATCCGGCGATACGGGGTTGGCGGGGAGGGGTTGGGGTCGCTTCCTCCCTGATGCACGGAAGCTTCCGAGGGACGGGAGCTACCCGATGAAGCAGGCGGCCCCCGGAGCCGGGGGTGTGGTTTCGACTGGAGGATCGGGTGGGACTTGCCAAGCCTCCCCGCAGTTCGCGCAGGCAAGTCCCACCCGATCCTCCCCTTCAACCCTGATCCCTTACACCAGGCCCGCCTGATAGAAATCCGGGCGTGGATCGCGAGACCGCACGGAAGAACATGAGCGCCGGGCTGGTCGCCGGCGGGCTCGCTGCGGCCGTCTTCGCGCTCTGCTTCATCGTCGCCTTCCTCTACATCGCCCAGTAACCGATGAGCGAGCACCGACACATCCCCGAGCCCGGCGAGATGGTCTACGCGCCGAAGCCCTCCTGGGCACCTGCCTTCTTCGCCCTCGGCGTTCTAGGCCTGGTCTGCGGCATCTACGCCGGCGGCTTCATCTTTTCGCCCTTCACCTACGCAATCGTCGGCGCGATCTTCCTCCTCGCCGGCTTCCGCAACCTCGTCCGCGGCGCCACCCGCGGCTACTTCCGCCTACCCCGTAGGCAAAAAGTGCGGGGCGCGGCGCTCCCGGTCGAAACGATCACCCTGAAGGACTGAGACCCCTCAGCCGGGGGTCATCCCGGAAGTAGCGCCCTCGCTGGTCCAGACCCGGACGATGTCGCGCATCGAGAGCACGCCGACCGCGTCGCCGCCCTCGAAGACGACCAGGTGGCGGACGCCGCGGCGCGACATCTCGGCGGCGGCCCGCTCCAGGCTCCAGTCCGGTGCCGCGGCGATCACCCGCTCGCTCATGTGATCGGCGACCAGCTCGGCATCCGGGTCCTCGCCGCCCCCGACCGAGACCAGCAGGTCGCGCTCGGTGACGATGCCCGGCGTCGGCGACTCGGCGTCGCTGACGAGGGCCGCGCCCGTGCCCTTCTCGACCATCTTCGCCGCCGCCTCGCGCAACGTGTGCGAGGGGCCGACGGTCAGCGACACCTCCGACATCCCATCCCTCACCTGCATCTGCGGCCTCCTCTCGCCAGCCCTTGAGATAGTGCGGATCGCCGCAAGACTACTCCAATCGCGAGCGCCGACAGGACGCTTCCAGCCGACCTCGACATATAGACTCCGGCGCCCGCCAGCCGTATGCACAGCCCCTCGCAACTCATCCGCCCGCTGCTTGTCCTCGCCGCCCTGGCAGGCGTCGTCGTGGCCGCGTCCGGCTGTGGCACGACCAGTGCGGACGAAACCCGCGGACGGATGCTCTTCGTGCAGAAGTGCGGCGTCTGCCACACCCTGGCCCAGGCCGGGACGACGGCCCAGATTGGTCCCAACCTCGACGATGCCTTCGCCGCCGCGCGTGCGGTCGGGGAGAACAGCGACACCGTCGAAGGAATCGTCGCCGCCCAGGTTGAGTCGCCCCGTCCGGTCAACGCCAATCCCGCTGTCTCGATGCCGCCGGACATCGTCGAAGGCCAGGACCTGGACGACGTCTCCGCCTACGTCGCCAAATACGCCGGCGTGCCCGGCGCGGCGCCGCCGCAGGTGCCGGGGGGGCCCGGCGCGCAGGTCTTCGCCGACAACGGCTGCGGCGGCTGCCACACCCTCGCCGCCGCGAAATCGGGCGGCGTCACCGGTCCGAACCTCGATGAAGTCCTGCCGGGCCAGACCGCGGCGATGATCCACGAGGACGTCGCCGACCCGAACAAAGACATCGCCAAAGGCTATCCACCCAACGTGATGCCGCAGGACTACGAGCAGACCCTGTCGGCGAAAGAACTCGAAGACCTGGTCCAGTACCTGTTCGAAGAAACCGGCGGCAAAGGCTCCTCGAAGCCCGCCGGCTCCAGCTCCAAAGGCTGAGCTCCGCGGCCGCTCGGCCGCTGCGATCATTCCGACGATGCGGCAACGCCTCCGAGACCGCCTCGAGATCTCCCCGCAGCGCTATGCGCAGGTGACCGCGGTCGCCCTCGCCGCGCTGGCCCTGATCGTGCTCACCGGGGCCGGCGTACGGCTGACCGGGTCCGGCCTGGGCTGCCCGGACTGGCCTAAGTGCTACGGCGGCACCACCCCGCCGCTCGACACCCACGCGGTGATCGAGTACAGCAACCGGCTGCTGACCGGGTTCGTCGGCTTCGCCGTGATCGCCGCCGCCGCGCTGGCCTTCTTTCGGGTGCCCTTCCGCTGGCACCTCGCCCTGTTCGGCGCCCTGCTGCCACTGGGGGTGATCGGCCAGGCCGTGCTCGGGGCGCTGGTCGTCAAGTACCACCTGGCTCCGGGCCTGGTGATGTCCCACTTCATCCTCTCGATGATGCTGCTCGACGCGGCCTTCGCACTCGCCTGGTGCTCCCGCTACGAGCCGTGGGAGCGGCGGCCCTCTGACGACCGGCTCGGCGTCTGGTCGGTGCGGGCGCTGATCCCGCTCGGCCAGCTGACGATCCTGGCTGGCACGATCGCCACCGCCTCCGGTCCCCACGCCGGCGCCCACGCGGGCCAGCTCGTCCACCGTTTCACCTTCGAGGGAGGCGCGACGCTGGAATGGGTGGTCCAGCGCCACGCCGTGCTGGCCACCGTCTACGGCTTCGCCGCGATCGCCGTCTGGTTCCTCCTGCGGCGTCCAGGAGGCGACAGGCGGGCCCTGAGGCCCCTCACCGTGGTCCTGGGGCTCCTGGCGCTGCAGGGGGCGGTAGGCGGCCTGCAGTGGGCTCTGAAGCTGCCGAGCGAGATCGTCTGGGTCCATGTCGCCATCGCCACCCTCAACTGGCTGGCGATGCTCTGGACGGTCGCGGCGGCTGGCCGGCTGCAGTCGCGACAGCGGCCGGAGACCATCGGCGAGCAACTGGCGGACGGGACCACCTCCGCCCCCGCCGGCGCCCTCTAGGCCGGCGACGGCGCCAGACGCGTCCCTAGACTCGGCACCCCGGCCCCGCCACGATGCTCCCGTTCGCCCTCTCGATCAGCGTCCTCAGCCTCGTGCAGGCGGCGCTGGTGGCGGCGCCCCGCCCCACCGCGGCCCCGCTTCGCGCCGGCCTCCATGGCCGCGCCTGGGCGCTGATCCTGCCGCTCTCGATCGCGGTCGTGGTCGGCGCGATCGCACTCGACTCGACGGTCGCCCGCTTCCTCACCTACCTGGCTCTGATCGCGGTCCCGCCTCTGGCGGCCCTGGCCTTGGCCGCGCTAATCCGGGGAGGCCGTCCACAGCTCGCCCTGCTGGTCGTGCCTCTCTTCGCGATCGCCTGGGCGGCAAGGGGCTCGCTGAGCGGCCAGACGGCGGCGCTGGCGCTCTCGGCCCTGGCCTGCGTCAGCCTCGGCTGGCTACTCGCCTGCCTTGTCCCCAGCCGCTGGCTGAAGCTGGGGATCTACGCGATGGCGGCGATCGACGCCTGGCTGGTCGGCTCGAACCTCCTGCAGGAGCCCAACGCGGTCCTCAACGCCGTCTCGCCGGGCGGTCTGCCGCGCCTGCAGCTCGTCTCCTTCGGCTCGGCGGTGATGGGCTTTGGCGACATCTTCATCGCCGCGACCCTCGGCGCGCTGCTCGCCTCCGATCGCCGCCTGCAGCTGACCGGCGCCGCCCTCGCCGCGATCATCGCCCTCGGCTTCGACCTGCTCTTCTTCGCCGTCGACCAGCTACCGGCGACCGTTCCGATCGCGCTGACCCTGGCGCTGCTGGAGCTGACAGGACGGACGGCTAAAGCTTGGTCGCGATAACCGCAACCATCGCGCCAAAGCCCGCGATCATGGTTGACGACATCGCGATCGCCCCGAACATCATCGCCCGTCCCACCGAGTCAAGACGGCCATCGATCCGCTCGAGCCGACCATCGATCTGCTCAAAACGCTTGTCCACCTGCGCAAAACGCTTGTCCATCTGCTCAAAACGCTTTTCAACCAGCTCAAAGCGCTTATCCACCTGCGCAAAACGACGATCGACCTCGTCGAACCGTTCGTCAACGCGGTCGAACCGTTCATCGATCCGCTTGCCGAATTCGTTCAGTCGCTCATCGGTCCAGCTGTCTCTCACGGTCTCCATGTTTGCAGACTAGCCGGAGAGATGTAATGAGTTGTCCGCGAAACTTAAAAGCTTCGAATCAACTCTCGCGCCGCTTACGCGCAACCCAGCGAATCCCATACCAGGCGGCCACGCAGACCAGCACCAAGCCCCAGATCGCCCCCACCAACGGCCGCGTCAGCAACGTCAAGGCAATGATCGAAGCCGCCGCAACCCCCACCATCACGACCCAGCGAAACACAGCCTCCTCGGAAATCTTCATCTATCTGCAGTTTGTCTCACGGACGGGCGCGCAAACCAAGTCTCATCCCACCACCGACGCCCTGAGGCGGCGAAAATCAAGTCTGGGTAGGACGCAGGGAGTGAGACAAGGGGAGCGCACTTCAGGTGCGTGACCCGCAGGCGAACGACCGAGGACACCCCCAGACGCCGATTTGCAGCCGCCTCAGAGGATGTAAACGGTCACGTAGACGATGATCCACATAACGTCCACGAAGTGCCAGTAGATGCCCGGCACCTCGACGCCGAGATGGTCCTTAGCTTTCGGACCGAAGTGGCCGCGGAAGGCGCGGATCGTCGCGAAGCTGAGCAGCATCAGGCCGACGAAGACGTGGGCGCCGTGCAGGCCGGTGAGACCGTAGAAGATCGAGCCGAAGGCGAGATCGCGGGCACTGAAGCCGAGGTGGACGTACTCGTTGATCTGAATGAAGAGGAAGGTCGCGCCCAGCATCCAGGTGAGGACCAAGCCCAGTTTCAGTCCCTGCTTGTTGCCACGACGGATTGACTCCAGGGCGTAGTGGACCGTGAAACTGGAGGAGACCAGGATCGCCGTGTTGACGCCGGCGACCGAGACCGGCAGTTCGTACGGTTCGGGCGGCCAACTCGAGGGGTCGACGACGACCCGAAGGAAGAAGTAGGACGCGAAGAAAGCGCCGAACAGCATGATCTCGGAAACGATGAAGAGCAGGATCCCGAGCGTCTGTTTGTCGATGCGCGAGCTTTCATTGGCCTCGGGAGGCCCGTGATGCTCCTCCGCGTGCCCGTGTCCTAGGGCAACCGTTGCGCTCTCCATCAGGCGTCCTCTCCCCCAGCCACGGCGGCGGCGACCGCGGCCGCCGGCCTGCCCACCTCAATGTGCTCGACCTGCTTCTCGGTGATCTCGCGCACCCGTCCGATCAGGTCGTCCTCGAGCCAGCGCGAGCCCTCGCCGGCGAAGGTCGAAATCAGGACCTCGTCGATCCGGTAGTGCTCGATCGCGTTCTTGACCGCCTGAAAGGGATCGGGGCTCATCGGCTGCCCGGTCGCGTCGACGTCGGCCCGGTAGAGCTCGGCCAGGGTCGAGGCGAGATCGCGGACGATCTCGGTCTCACTGACATCGTCGGTCCGTGGGCAGACAATCGTGTAGCGGTGCGGGCGGTCGGCGGCGCGCTCTTTGAGACGGTTGACGAGGTCGGGGGTCGCCACGGTCTGGGAGGCGACGACGAGGGTGTGGATCAGGTCCCAGCGGATCGCGTCGTCTTCGATGCGAACGGGAATGTGGGTCAGCTTCGTCTCCGGTTCGACCCGAGCCCGGGCCCACTCGACCAGGTCCTTGCGAGTGAAGCCAAAACGGTTCCCAGCCAGGCAGGAAAGCAGCACCTCGCCCGGTTCGTGGGCTCGAACGGCGTCGTCGAGCGCCAGCGAGGGCTCCGGATCCATCACCTCGCCGACGGAGTCGATGCCGAACTCGGCGAGCACCGACATCGTCACCTCGACCCGCGCCCGGGCGGCCTCGCGCAGTTCGCCGGTGTCGATCAGCTGTCCCACCGAGGGCTGGTTCTGCGGCGCCGCGACGACGACTTTGGAGACCTTGCCCTGGCGTTCGCGGACGGCCTGAAGCAGCTTGCGACCGCCGGCGACCTCGTTGAGGAAGACCAGCAGCGGCCGGCCTTCTTCGACGGCGTTCACGACGACCCCACCACGCTCGGCTCCTGGGCCGGCACCTCCGCACCCTCGCCGCCCATGATCGCGTGTTTGGCGCCGGGCACGCCGAACTCGTAGGGGCCGCCGACTACGCGCGGGATCTCGTCGAAGTTGAAGATCGGCGGCGGCGAGGAGACCTGCCACTCGATCGAGTTGGCGCGCCAAGGATTGCCCTCGGCGCGCGGTCCGAACCGCCAGCTGACGATCATGTTGTAGAGGAAGACCAGCTGCACGGCGCCCAACATGAAGGCAAAGCAGCTGATCAGCAGGTTCCAGTTACCAAACTGGGTCGCGTAGTCGGCGACGCGGCGCGGCATCCCGTCCATCCCCACCCAGTGCATCGGGATGAAGGTGCCCCAGGTGCCGACCAGCGTGCCCCAGAAGTGGACCCGGCCCAGTTTCTCGTCGTACATACGCCCGGTCATCTTCGGGAACCAGTGGTAGATCCCGGCGAAGATCGTGAAGACGGAGCCGCCGAAGAGGACGAAGTGGATGTGGGCGACGATGAAATAGGTGTCGGAGACGTGGATGTCGATCGGCACCATGCCCAGCATGACGCCGCTGATGCCGCCGATCGTGAAGGTGACGATGAAGGCGAGCGCAAATAACATCGACGTCGAATAGGTGTGGATTTTGCCGAAGTAGAGCGTGCCCAACCAGGAGAAGATCTTGATCCCGGTCGGCACCGCGATCAGCAGCGTCGTCAGCATCATCGGCACCCGCAGCCAGCTGAACATGCCGGCGACGAACATGTGGTGGGCCCAGACCGAGTAGCTGAGGACGACGATCCCGATCAGTGCCAGCGCCATCAGGCGGTAGCCGAAGATCGGCTTGCGGGAGTGGATCGAGATGACCTCGCTGATGATCCCGAACCCGGGCAAGATCATGATGTACACCGCCGGGTGGGAGTAGAACCAGAAGATGTGCTGATAGCTGATGACGTCGCCGCCGGAGGCGAAGTCGAAGAAGTTGGTGTGGAGGACGCGGTCGAAGAGGACCATGAACTGCACTCCCGCGATGAACGGGGTCGCGGCCACGACCAGCAGCGAGGTCGAGAGGTTCGCCCAGACCAGCAGCGGCATCCGCCAGAAGGTCATCCCCGGCGCCCGCATGGTGATGATCGTGACCAGGAAGTTGAGCGCGGTCGCGATCGAGGAGGCGCCGGCGAACTGGACGCCGAGGTTGAAGAACGATTGCCCCAGCGGGGCGCCGGTCGAGAGCGGCGCGTAGCCGGTCCAGCCGGCGTCGAAGGCGCCGCCGGGGACGAGGAAGCTGCTGAGGAAGAGGATGCCGGCCAGCGGCAGCATCCAGAAGCTGAGCGCGTTGAGGCGCGGGAAAGCCATGTCCGGGGCGCCGATCATCAGCGGCAGCACGTAGTTGGCGATCCCGGCGAAGACCGGGATCACGAAGAGGAAGATCATGATCGCGGCGTGGGTCGAGAAGAGGCTGTTGAAGGTCGCCGCGTCGACGATCTGGGTGCCCGGCTGGGCCAGCTCGGCCCGGATCAGCATCGCCATCAAGCCGCCGATGAAGAAGAAGACGAAGGTGGTGCAGATGTACTGGATGCCGATCACCTTGTGGTCGGTGTTGAAGCGGAAGTAGTCCTTCCAGCTCTTGGCGCCGTGCTGGGAGTGATCGTCGGGAATCGTCGGCAGGCCGGCGGCCCAGCGCAGCCAGTAGTCGAAGCAGCCGAAGCCGGCGAGGAAGCCGAACGGGGCGAGGATCGCCGGCACGATTACATGCGGGTAGCCGGTCTGCTCAGTGTTGTACAGCGGCAGGTCCGAGATCGCCCGCAGCGCGATGACCAGGCCGAAGCCGAATGCAGCGGCGAGGAGGGCGCCCAGGGCGCCTCTAATCCAGCCGGGTTGCCTGATCGCAGCCGTCATCGGTTCTCCTCCATTATGCCCCGCCCGCATCGAGCGGCACTGGGTTGCTCTCGGTGTCCTGCGCCACCGACTCAGCCAGCGGCTGCGGGACTTTCTGTTTCAACCCGGCGACCCACTTCCGGAATTGGCTCGGGGGCTCGACCACGACTTTCGCCCGCATCGAGGCGTGGCCGAAACCGCAGAGCTCGGTGCAGATCAGCTGATAGGTCCCGACCTTGTCGGGGGTGACGATCGCGGTCGTCGTGATTCCGGGGACGTTGTCTTTCTTGATCCGCCACTCCGGCACCCAGAACGAGTGGATCACGTCCTGCGCGTGCATCTTGAACTGGACCTGGCGATTGACGGGAACGTGGAATTCCCCCTCCGACCAGGCCATGCCTTTGCCCGGATAGCCAAAGCTCCAGGCGTATTGCTGGGAGAAGACCTCGACCGTCAGGGGATTCTTGGCGGGCTCTTCGATTTCGTTCAGCACCTTCCAGCTGTAGCCGCCGCCGAAGAGGACGATGATCGTCGGGATCAACGTCCAGGCGACCTCGAGCCGGGTGTTGCCGTGGATCGGCTCGCCATCGGATTCGTCGCCTGGCTTGGCCCTGAATTTCCACAGCGCGTAGAAGAGCATCACCATCACCAGCGAGAAGACGAAGGAGGAGACGACGATCATCACGTTGAGCAGGTCGTCGATCTTCGGGGCCGCGGTCGAGGCCTCCTGGCCGTCCCAGTTAATCGAGACCATCACCGCCGAAATCGCAGCAGCCAACACAACCGTGGCGGCGAGCATCTTCACTATCGGGAGGCGGCCATACATGAGGCGGCGGGCATTCTATTGAAGCGGCGGCGGGAGGTTTTCCGGCCTCAGGTGACGCTTGGCACTAGCTAGACGGGACGAGGCAGATCCCCCAGCTCCCCGGCCGAGGCGGCGAGGACCCCACGGGCCACTCCCTCCCAGCTCCACAGCCGTCCCACCGTCTCGACCAGCGCCTCGCGGGCGCGCTGTCGCTCCACCTCCGGCAGCCCCAGCCAGCCGTCGAGGCGGTCGGCGATCTCCTCGACGGCACCGGGCTCGACCGGGAAGGAGGTGAGTCGAGCCACCTCCGCTGGCAGCGACCCGGCCAGCTGCCGAGAGACCTCCAACATCCCCGAGTGCCCCGCCGAGACGGGCAGCGCCCCGCAGGCCGCGGCCTCGACCGCGACCATCCCAAACGCCTCCGGAAACGTGCTCGGCATCACCAGCGCCTCGGCTCGCGGAAGCAGCTGCGCGATCTGCTCGTGCTCCAACCGCCCGACGATCTCGATTGAGTCGGCGATGCCTTTGGCGGCTTCCAGGTATCCAGCCGGCGGATCCGCGAGGAACGCGAAGAGGATCGCCAGCGGCTTCTCCTCCCCACCCTCCAGCGTCCAGCCGAGCCGGGCCACCTCCCGCGCATCGCCAAGATCACCGCGATCGAGCGCCGCCAGCAATCTCCGCAGCCCTCCCTCGTACTCGCCATAGCCAACCACCTGCAATCTCACTCCGGGATGGGCCGCCCTCACCAGCGGCCACGCGGCAAGCAACAGGTCGACTCCCTTGGAGACGATCAGCTTCCCGACAAACACGACCAAAGCAGCTCGCCCAGCCCCGCTCTCCAACGGGCGGAACGCGGAGATGTCGACGCCCGGGGGGCCAAGGCGAGTCTTGTCCTTCAACTCGGGCAGAGCCGCCATCGCCGTCCATAGCGACTTGGCGGTGTGGCCGGAGCCGACCAGGACGCCCGAGGCGGCGCGCAGGCCCTCTTCGGCATAAGGAAGGAAGCGCAGATGCGGTTTGACGGTGTACTCGAGCGCGGAGCCGTGGATCTTGGCGGCGAAGGGACCGATGCCGGCGCGGGCGAGGATCGCGGGACCCATGACCAGGTGATTGGCGAGGGCGGCGTCGACACCGCCGACCGACTCCGCCACCTGGCGGACGGCGGCGACGTTGGCGTCGATGTAGTGATCGAGCTCCTCGTCCGTCAGCTCCGGGAAGGCCTTGACCTCGAAGCCCTCATAGGGGTCTTTGACATAGACCGGGAGCAGGCCGCCGATGTCGGGATTGTGGATCTCGACGCCCTCGATCTTCACCTCACGGTCCTGGCAGAGCAGATGGACCTCGTGGCCGAGCTCGGCCAGCGCCCGAGCCAGGTTGAGGTTGTAGATGTTGCTGCCGGTTCCCCGCAGCATGTAGGCGTGAAAGAGGAGGACGCGCATCGCTGCCGCCCAAGCTATTAGTCTTTCCGGCGATGAACGACCGTCAGCTCTACAGGATGCGGGCCCCGGCCTCCGGCCGCGAGGCCCTCGCCCACGCCGAGCCCGGCCAGATCTACGTCGATCGCGAGACCGGCGAGGAGATGGAGCCGGTGGCGATGGTGCTGCCGCTAGCCCCCTCCGCCTCGTCGCTGCCGCGCACCCCGGCAAACCTGCGTGAGTGCCGCCGCTGCGACCAGCTGATCGGACTGGACGTCAGCGATTGCCCGTACTGCGGGCTCCGCCAGTCGGCTCTCTGAGGGGCGGGATTAGGCCAGGAGGCCTCGGTAGGTCCTCCTCACTCGCCTGACTGGCGGGATCGCTTTCGGCTGTCCGAGTTTCCGGTCTGGCCAGCGGCGCAAAACGTTCGGAGGGACCTACCGAGGCCTCCCGCACGGAACCTCAGCTCAAAGAACCGGCGACCCCAGCGCGAAGGGAGGGACAGCCGCCATCGTCTCCCCTAGAGCTTCCCAGGGACGTTGCCTCGCCGTACTTCTCGTGTCACGCAGCTCCGAGAGACATCGCGTGGGTGGGAGTCGGGTGTCCCTCCGAACGTTTTGCGCCGCTGGCCGAGTGGCGATCTCGGACGGCCGGTCGCGAACCAGCCAGTCAGGCGAGTGAGGAGGGATACCCGACTCCCACCCCCTCGCAGACGCTCTACGGTTTCTTGACCAGCGTTGCCGTGTAGAGCAGGCGGGCGTTCGAGTAGTAGCAGCCGTAGGTCTTGGTCTTGCCGACGCCCTGCTGGGGGTGCCCACCTTGGATGTCTTCCTTGGAGGCGCAGTGTTCGGGCAGGCGGCTGCCGCGCCAGGTGTTGTCGGCGTCGACGTTGAAGGCGAACATCGGCGCCCAGGTGGGGACGGTGAGGGCGACGACCTGGCCCTGGAGCACGGTCAGGGGGTGCTCGAGGGCAAAGACGGGAGTGCTGCCGAAGTAGGGGTTGAGAACCTCGAGCGGGCTCTGCCGCACGAGCGTGTACTGCGGCGGCTTGGAGCCTTCGACCGGGCGCAGGATGCCGATCCGCGCCTCGGCGGGCTTGCCGAGGAATTCGTCGAAGAAGCCGACCTCGTTGGAGGTGGTCGGCGATTCGACCGTCGAGGGCTTGGCGAGGGTGATCGACCAGGCGACGACCTTGCCTTCGAACGGCGCCTCGTAGGGACGGGCGACGCCGCCGGCAATCGCCTGGAAGCCGGTGACGTGGCCCTCGACCCGGCAGGGGGTGATCTCGACGTTGTTGACGATCTTGCCTGGACACGAGGCCGGCGGCGTTTCCGAGGTCTGGCCCAGGACCACGACCCTCAGCGGCGCCGAGTCGGCGTCGCCGGGGGCGACGACCGCGACCAGCGCCGCGAACAGGCAGGACGCGGCCGCGACGAGCGCCCAGGCGTGGCCACTCCGGCTTTTCTTCTCGGTCAAGGGCATGAACTTAGGCAAACACTGGGTCAGGACCCCGGTTGCGGCCCGGATTCTGCCTTCCGCGCCGCGGGAATGCCGCGGCGCGGCCCCGCTTGCACGATCCCGGCCATTCGCGAGCTGTAGGTTTCCTGGCGATGCCAGCGATCGTGGTCGAAGGACTGGAGCGCGCCTTCGACGAGGTGCTTGCCGTGCAGGGCATCGACATCGCCGTCGAGGAGGGCGAGATCTACGGCTTCCTCGGGCCCAATGGCGCCGGCAAGACGACCACGGTGCGGATGCTGACGACGCTGCTGCTGCCGACCCGGGGCCGCGCCACGGTCGCCGGCCATGACGTGGTCAAGCAGGCGCGGGCGGTGCGCTCCTCGATCGGCGTCGCCCTTCAGGAAGCGGCCCTCGACCCGCTGATGACCGGCCGCGAGCTAATCCGCCTGCAGGCGACCCTGCAGGGCATCCCCACCGCCGAGGGCCGCCAGCGCGCCGACGATCTGCTCGAGCGGGTCGACCTCGCCGCCGCCGCCGACCGCCGTGTCGGCACCTACTCGGGCGGCATGCAGCGCCGCCTCGACCTCGCCGCCGCGCTGGTCCACGAACCGCGTGTGCTGTTCCTCGACGAGCCGACCACCGGCCTCGACCCGGTCAGCCGCAAAACGATCTGGGAGGAGGTGCGGGCGCTCAACGCCGACGGCACCACGGTCTTCCTCACCACCCAGTACCTCGAGGAGGCCGACCAGCTCGCCGACAACGTCGGCATCATCGACAACGGCCGGATTGTCGCCGAGGGCACGCCGGAGTCGCTCAAGGCCGAAATCGGCCACCCCCACATCCAGCTGCAGCTGGCGGCAGGGTCGGTCGCCGAGGCGGAGGCGATCCTGGCGCCGGTCGGCACGCTGCTGCCGCCCAAGGACGGCAAGAAGGTCCTGGTCGAGGTTGAGGGCGGCGCCGCCGAAATCCCGCGGGTCGTGCGCATCCTCGACGAGGCGGGGATCGCGGTCGAGTCCCTGGAGCTGGTGCGGCCGACGCTCGACGACGTCTTCGTCGAGAAGACCGGCTACCACCTCGAGGAGGAGAGCGAGGAGAACGCCGAGGAGGCGCCGGTCGGAGCATGAGCTCGTTGGCCGTCAACGCACGGGTGGTGCGAGCGCTGGGCATGCGCTCGATCCGCCAGACCTTCCGCCGCCCGCAGCTGATCGCGCCGATCATCGTCTTCCCCACCCTGCTGCTGGCGATCCAGACCGGCGGCGCCGGCGGCGCGATCGAACTTCCCGGCTTCCCGCCGGTCCAGAGCTTCCTCCAGTTCATGCTCGCCGGGGCGATGATGCAATCGCTGATGCTGGCCGGCAACAGCGGCGGCATCGCCCTGGCCGTCGACATCGAGATGGGCTTCACCGACCGCCTCTTCTCGGCCCCGATCCCGCGCTTCGCGATCGTCCTCGGGCGGCTGGCGGGGACGGCGGCGCTGGGACTGTTCGCCTCGCTCTGGTTCCTGGCGATCGGACTGATCTTCGGCGCCGAAATCGAGAGTGGTGTCGCCGGGGCGCTGATGGCGATCGCGCTGGTCACCGCGGCGGCGATGGCGGTCGGCGGGATCGGCGCCGCGATCGCCCTGCGCACCGGCAGCGCCAGTGTCGTCCAAGGCCTCTTCCCACTGGTCCTGGTCGTCCTCTTCCTCTCCTCCGCCTTCTTCCCCCAGGAACTGATGATCGAGCCGGCCAAGACGATCGCCCAGTACAACCCGCTGAGCTTCATCGTCGAAGGGATTCGCGGGCCGATGATCTCCGGAATCGACGCCTCCGACACCCTCTACGCGGTGCTGGCGATTCTCGGCATCGTCGTCCTCGGGCTCGTGCTCAGCGACCGCGCCCTGCGCCACCGGCTGCGGGTCGGCTGATGGAAGCGGCCATGGCGATCCCAGCCTGGCGCGCCAACCTGGCGACGATCGCCGCGCTGATGGCGCGAGCCAAGAACGAGCTGGTGCGAGTGCCGGGGGCGGCCATCCCGGGGGTGCTGGCGCCGACGATCTTCTTCCTCGGACTCAACGGCGTCTTCGGCGCCCTGACCCAGCTGCGCGGCTTCAGCACCGGCAGCTACGAGAGCTTCATCGTCCCGATCAGCATGCTGCAGGGGGCTGGATTCACCGGCGCGGCGGCCGGGGTCAACCTCGCCCGCGACATCGAAGCCGGCTGGCTCGACCGGCTGCTCGTCTCCCCCGCTCCGCGCTGGGTGCTGCTGGCGGGCACCGTGCTGGCCGCCAGCGCCCGCGCCCTGATCCCCGCCACCTTCGTGTTCGCGATCGCGCTGCTGCTCGGCGCCGGCTTCCCCGGCGCCGACGGGCTCTTGATCTGCTTCTTGATGGTCGCGGCGATGGCCGCGGTCGCCGCCTGCTGGGGATCTTTCCTGGCGCTGCGCTTCAAGAGCCAGTCGGCGGCGCCGCTGATGCAAGCCGGGATGATGGCGCTGATCCTCACCACCACCGCCTACGCGCCGCTGGCGCTGCTGCAGGGCTGGCTTCAGGACATCGCCCGCGTCAACCCGGTCACGCAGGTGGTTGAAGCGGCGCGGCAGGGCTTCGTCGGCAGCGTCACCTGGGCCGAAACCTGGCCGGGCCTGCTGGCTCTGGCCGGAATGCTGGCCTTGCTGGGCGCCCTGGCCCTGCGCGAGATGCGCCGCACGGGCCGGTGAAGTCGAGGTCGACGGGCCGATAAGTTGACGCAGGCTCGACATTCCGGCCCGTCGGCCGCGGTTGTCGCCGAGGCGGAGCGGGTGCTGCGGCAGAACTGGCAGGAGGGGGAGCGTGACGGGGTGCGCTTCGAATACAGCCAGCCCAGCCCCGGCCGCTACCCGTGGCAGTGGTACTGGGACTCCTGCTTCGCGGCGATCGTCTGGCGTCGGTTCGAGCCGGGGCGGGCCCGGGCTGAGCTGGAGAGCCTGCTGGCCGCCCAACGCGCGGACGGCTTCATCGGCCACACGATCTTCTGGAACCAGCCTGTCTCGCTGCTGCGCCTTGCCTTCTACAACGTCGCCTCGCGAAGCTCCTTCCAGACCGGGACGATCCAGCCGCCGCTGCTGGCCTGGGCCTGGCGGATCGCCGTCGGCGACCCGGCCGCGGAGCCGCGGATCGGCGCGCAGATGGACTGGCTTGCCACCAACCGCGACCTCGAGGGCGACGGCCTGCTCTGGATCCTGCAGCCGGACGAGTCCGGGCTCGATGCCTCACCGAAGTTCGAACCGGTCTGGGGGCGGTACGCGAACGGGCGCGTCGGCTTCCCGCTGCTGGTCCGCCGCAACCGCAAGCTGGGCTTCGACGCGCGGCGGGTTCGCGCCGCAGGCCACCCCCTCCTCTGCGAGACGCTGGTCAACACGATGTGGTCGCTCTCGCTGCAGGCACTGGGCCGGCCCTCGGCGACGGCGGCGCTGGTCGAGCGGCTCTGGGACGAGCGTCGCGGGCTCTTCATCGACGAGGTGCAGCCCGGCGGGGCGCGGCCTGCCGTCGTCACCTGGGCAGCGCTTGCGCCGCTGGCGCTGCCCGACCTGCCGGAGGAGATCGGCCGCCGCCTGATCGAGGAGCACCTGTTGAACAAACGCGAGTTCCTGACCGCGGTGGCGCCGCCGTCGGTTGCGGTCTCCGAACCGGGTTACGAACCCGAGGGCGGCCACGGACCGATCCGCCGCTACTGGCGCGGCCCGACCTGGATCAACTCGGCCTGGATGGTCTGGCTGGGCATGCGCCGGCTCGGCTACGAGCAGGAGGCGCAACGCCTCGCCAACGGCGTCATCGGCGCCGTCGCCCGTGAAGGTCTGCGCGAGTACTACGACCCGCGCACGGGCAAGGGCCTGGGTGCCAAGGACTTCGCCTGGTCAGCACTAGTGGCCGAGATGGCGGAGTCGGACGAGGGGGCGAAGGCGAGCTATTTGTAGCGGTAGGTGATTCGGCCTCTGTCGAGGTCATACGGGGACAACTCGATCTTGACGCGGTCGCCGGGGAGGATCCTGATGTAGTGGCGGCGCATCTTTCCCGAGATGTGGCCCAGCACGTCGTGGCCGTTATCCAGTTTGACCCGGAACATCGTGTTGGGGAGGGCCTCGGTGATCTCCCCCTCCATTTCGATCTTTTCCTCAGCCATGCGGGAGCGAGCGTACCTGACCAGGCACAAAACTCGCGCCTGGCTCAGTCACGAACGCGGCGGGCATGCTCGACGGCTTCGGCTCGGCCCCTCACCTCGCCGGCGTACTGAGCGGCCTCCAGCTCGGCCAGCAGCCCCCCCAACTCGGGTCCCTGCTCGATGCCCAGCTCGCCGGCCAGCTCGTCGCCGCGCAGCAGCGGCGCCGGCGGGCCATCGCGGCGCCAGTCCAGCGCCGCGGCCACCATCTGGCGGGCGAGGGCGAGGTGCGCCTCGACCATCTCCGGACTGGCAAGCGGTCCGGCGCCGCGGGCGGAGAGGCGGTCGGCGACGGTCAGCAGGGTCACGTCGACCGCCACCGGCTCGGTGGCGCGCAGGTACTCGTGAACGCGCCGCGCCGGCAGCGGCGCCTCGGGGATCAGGAAACCGAGCCTCAGGTGGTGAAGCGTCAGCGCCCGCAAGTGCTGGGTGAGGCGGCGACTGGCGCGCAGCC
Source organism: Solirubrobacterales bacterium (assembly GCA_036269775.1). Classification (GTDB taxonomy): domain Bacteria; phylum Actinomycetota; class Thermoleophilia; order Solirubrobacterales; family 70-9; genus VAYN01. Next base: position 10,758 of record DATBDU010000001.1, on the reverse strand, counting down.
GCCCGCAGATCCCGCCGACGATCTCCGCCCCGACCTCATCGTGGCCGCGAAAGCCGACAAAGCCATCGCGCTCGGCGCGGGTGGCGGGCTTGCCGATGTCGTGGAAGAGGGCACCGAAGCGCAGCGCCGTGCCGCGGCTCATCTCGTCGGCGAGCGGTTCCGCCAGCAGCTCGGCCACCTCGGCGGCGCGATCGCCGGCGAAGTGATCGAGATTGCGCTCGACCTCGAGCGCGTGCTCGAGGACGGCGAGCGTGTGGTCGTGGACGTCGAGGTGGTGGTTGGGCCCCTGTTCGACCCCGCGCAGGTTCTCCAGCTCCGGCAGGACGACGCCGGTCAGCTCCAGCTCGTCGAGCAGGGCGAGGCCTCGCAGCGGGTCCGGGCCGCCGAGCAGCTGCCGCAGCTCGGTCAACTGGCGCTCGCCGGCGGGGTCGCCGGCGCGGGAGGCCACGGCGCGGGCCAGGGCCAGCGTGCCGGGGTCGATCTCGAGGCCGAGCTCGGCGGCGAGACGCGCCGCCCGCAGCAGGCGCAGCGGGTCGGCGCTGAAGCTGCCCTCCGCCACCGCGCGCAGGACGCCGCGCTCGAGGTCGGCGAGGCCGCCGAAGGGGTCGATCGGCCCACCGCCGGCGAGGGGGACGGCAACGGCGCCGATCGTGAAGTCGCGTTCGGCCAGGTCGGTATCGATGTCCTCGCCGCGCAGAGCCGTCGCATCGACCTGCCAGCCGCTCGCCCGCGAGACGATCCGCCAGGTGCCGAACTCGGCCGAGAGCTCGAAGGCGTGCTCGCCCAGCTCGCCGGCGAGGGCCCGCGCCGCTCTGCCCGGATCGCCGGCGACGGCCAAATCGAGATCGGCGACCTCGCGCTCCAGCGCCGCATCGCGAACCGCCCCGCCGACGATCCAGATCCCCTCTTCGCCGTCCAGGGCGCGCGCGGCGGCGGCCACCAGCGGCGAGGCGGCGAGGCGGTCGGCGAGGCTCATGCCGCGCGGCGCGGCACCCGGGCCGAGATCCCGCAGGTGACCTCGTAGTTGATCGTCTCGAGGCGGGCGGCGACCTCCTCGGCGAGGATCGCGTCGTCCCCCTGAGCGCCGATCAGGACCGCCTCGTCCCCCGGCTCGACCTCGGTCTCGGGGCCGAGGTCGATCGTGATGTTGTCCATCGAGACCGTCCCGACGACGGGCTGGCGATGGCCGCGGACCAGAATCTCGGCGTTGTTGCTCAGACCGCGGCGGACGCCGTCGCCGTAGCCCAGCGGCACGACCCCGACCCAGGTCTCCGCCGCCGCTCTCCAGGTCCGCCCGTAGCCGGCGCTGGCACCCGGGGCGAAGCGCTTGACGTCGGCCACGTAGGAGCGCAGCGAGAGCGCTGGCGCCAGGCCGCGTTCCGCCGGATCGCCCTGGAACGGGTCGAGCCCGTAGACGGCGACCCCGCAGCGGGCCATATCGAAGTGGGAGCGCGGGTCGCGCAGGACGGCGGCGCTGTTGGCGGCATGCGCGATCGCGGCCGGGAACTCGGCCTTGACCGCCCCGGCGACCTCCTCGAAGCGACCGAGCTGCTCCTCGAAGAAGGCCGAGTCGAGTTCGTCGGCGGTGGCGAAGTGCGTCCAGACGCCGGCCAGCTGCAGGCTGGGATCGGCGTCGCAGGCGCGCGCCAGCGCCAGCACCTCCTCCGGCGCGGCGTTGCCGAGCCTGCCCATGCCGCTGTCGTACTTGACGTGGACGCGGGCCGGTCGCCCCTGGGCGCGGGCGCGATCGGAGAGCAGGCCCCGGAAGTCCTCGTGCCAGACCGCCACCTCCGAGCCGGCCGAGAGGACGACGTCGACCTCCTCCGCGGTCAGCGCCCCCATCGTCAGCAGGGGGATGTGCTGGAGGCGGCGGCCGATCTGTTCGGCCTCGCTCGCGGTCGCCACGGCCAGCCGCGTAGCGCCGCCGGCCAGGGCCGCGTTGGCGCAGCCGTCGGCGCCGTGGCCGTAGCCGTCGGCCTTGACCACCGCGCAGAGCTCGGCGCCGTCACGCAGCTCCGCCTTCAGCCTGATGCAGTTTGCTCGGATCGCCTCGAAGTCGATCCGGGCGACCGCCCGCTCCATCCGCTTACTCGTCGTCGACCAGCGCGGCAAGGGCGTCGGCCCTCGTGACCATGCCCGCCAGGCGCCCGTCGGCGTCGACCACTGGAAGATGGTTGTGGTGCTTGTCGGCGATCGTCTTCGCCGCCCGGTCGGCGCCTTCGTCGGCGCGAGCGACGATCGGATCCGGCGTCATCAGCTCGGCGACGTCGGTTGCGAAGGCTTTGTTGAGGCGATCCTCGAAGCCCTTCATCGAGCCGATGAAGACGACCCCGCCCATGATGTTGAAGTAGTGCGGCAGGTGCAGGTCGGACTCCTCGTCGCTGAGGATCAGGTCCGACTCGCTGACGATTCCGACCACGCGCCGCTGCTCGTCGACGACGGCGACCGCGCCCATATCCGTCTTCGAGAGCAGGTCGATCGCCTTGCGGGCATCGTCGCCGGGCGAGACGCTCGGCACACCTGGGTTCATGATCTCGGCGACGGTCTTCATTCCGACGAGATTATTCGACCGGCTGATCGGGACGCAGACCCACCGCGATCGAGTCGATTACGTCACTGGCGATCACCGACTCGGCGGCACCGACGCGGGCCGCGGCGTCGCGACCCGCGCGGGCATGGGCGACGACCGCCGCGCAGGCCGCCGCGAACGGCTCCAAGCCGCGGGCGAGCAGCGCCGCCGTCATCCCCGAGAGGACGTCGCCGCTGCCGGCCGTGGCCAGCGCCGGGGCGGCGATCGCGTTGACCGCGACTCGCTGACCGTCGCTGACGACCGTGTCGTCGCCCTTCAGCACCACCACGGCGCCCGCCGCTCTGGCCGCTTCGCGGGCGGCGGCGAGCCGGTGGCTGGCGATCTCCTCCGAGTCGCGGCCGAGCAGCCGGCCCAGCTCGCCAGCGTGCGGAGTGAGGACCGTCGCGCTCTCGCGGGCGGCGATCGGGCCCAGATGCTCGGCGAAGGCGTTGAGGCCATCGGCATCGATCACCAGCGGCGCCTCGATCCCGCCCACGACCTCACGCGCCAGCTCGACCGAGCCCGGATCGCGCCCCATGCCAGGGCCGAGAACTCCGGCCGCGGCGCGCGCGAAGGCGCGCAGAATCGCCTTCGCGGAAGCCGGCGCGAGGCAGCCGTCGCTGCCGGGGCAGCCGACCGACATCACCTCTGGCTCGCCGGCTTCGAAGACGGCCTCGAGATCGGCTGGGACCGCGACCGTCGCGTAGCCGGCGCCGGCCCGGATCGCCGCCAGCGAGGACATCCGCACCGCCCCGGTCAGGCCGCGCGAGCCGCCGGCGATCGCCACCTGGCCGGAGCTGAACTTGGTCGAGCGCGGTCCTCGCCCTGGCGCCAGGGCGAGGACGCTCGGATCGATCGTGCCGCCGGCCGGCGCGCTCGGCGCTCCGGCCGGAATCCCGATCGGCACCACCTTCAGCTGGCCGGTGTGCCACTTCCCGGGCGCGATCCGCTGTCCCAGCTTGGCCGCGTGGAAGCTCACCGTCAGGTCCGCCTCGACCGCGACCCCCGCAACCTCGCCGCTCGAAGCGTCGACGCCGGAGGCGATGTCGCAGGCGACCACCGGCGCGCCGCAGCGGTTGATCGCGTCGATCGCGCCCGCCGCCGGCTCTCGCGGCGCCCCCGCGAACCCGGTCCCGAAGATCGCGTCGACGACCGCCCCCGAGCCCGCCAACCAGCCGTCGAGATCGGCGGGCGCGCCATCCGACCAGAGGCCGACCGTCTCGACCTCGAACCCCATCCCGCTCAAACGCCGGGCGGCAACCTCCCCGTCGCCGCCGTTGTTCCCCTTCCCGCAAACGATCCGCACGATCCCCTGCGGTGCCAGCTCGGCGACCGCCTCCGCCAGCGCGGTCCCCGCCGCCTCCATCAGCTCCTGGGCGGGGACCCCCTGCTCCTCGATCGCCCAGCGATCGACCGCCCGAATCCCCTCGGCGTCGTACAACGGGCTCAGCCAGGACTCCATCCCGACCAGCCTAACTTGGCGCTCCGGGGGCCGACAGATGACTCCAGAGCTCATCGCCAGACGAGGATTCATTGATATTTATTAACTATCAAAGACACGAGAGAGATGATACTTTCCAAATATCATGATCTTTGAGACCCCTACTCTGGGGGACGAGGAGCTCGCGGTTCTGGAACTGCTGTCCGAACAGCGAAACAAACTGCGAGACCGCCTCGCCCAGCCACGACGCTGGAACGGGAGCCTGCGACGGATGGCATTCGCGCGCGCCGTACAGGGCTCCAACAGCATCGAGGGCTACAACGCCTCGCTCGACGACGTCGTCGCCGTAGTCGAGCGAGAGCCGACGCTCGACGCCGAGGAGGAGACGCGACTCGCACTAGGCGGCTATCGGGATGCGATGACCTACGTCCTCCAAGTCGCCGATGACGCAACTCTCGATGTCGACGAGGGTCTGCTCAAGAGCCTTCATTTCATGATGCTCAAGCACGACCTCTCGAAGCATCCCGGACGGTGGCGACCGGGAGCGATCTATATCCACCGAGAAGCCACCGACGAGATCGTCTACGAGGGCCCATCGAGCGAGAAGGTGCCCGAGTTGATCGCCGAGCTGATCGAGAGCCTTGAGAAAGACGACAGCCCCGTGGTCGTCAAAGCCGCGATGGCCCACCTCAACCTGGCCCTGATCCACCCCTTCAGCGATGGCAACGGTCGCATGGCCCGCTGCCTGCAGACGCTCGTACTTGCCCGCGATCGAGTTGTGGCCCCGGTGCTCTCGAGCATCGAGGAGTTCCTCGGTCGCAACACCGAGGCCTATTACCAGGTGCTCGAGGACGTGGGCGCTGGAGCGTGGCATCCGCAGCGAGATGCACGCGCCTGGCTGCGTTTCTGCTTGCGTGCCCACTACTTCCAGGCCGATACGACGATGCGACGTGGGAAGGAGATCGAGCAGGTGTGGGTCGGTTGCGTCGAGTTGGCGGAATCCCGCGGCCTGCCGGAACGGTGCGCTGCCGGCCTGATGGACCTGACCTTTGGGCTGCGCCTGCGTCGTGGCACCTACCGATCTTCGATCGAGAGCGCGGTCGGCGAGGACGTCAGCGACCTGACGGCGTCCAGGGACCTGAAAGCCATGGTCGACAGCGAGCTGGTCGAGGCTGTCGGAGAGCGACGGGGCCGCTACTACCTCGCCGGCGATCCCCTTGCCGATCTACGTCGGAAAGTCCGAGCGTCGCGTCCGGAGAAATCGCACGACGACCCGTTTCAGATCGTCCGGGATCGCCGTCAGCTCCGCCTCGCCTGATCCGAAGACGCGGCCACGGCCACCGCGGCGGCGGTGTCGCGCGAGTGGGTCAGCGAGATATCGATCTTCCGGTCGCCTGCCACCTCAGCGGCGCGGCCGGAGAGGCGCACGGTCGGCGGTTCGCCGGCGACCACCTCGATCTCGCGCAGACCGAAGCCGCCGCTCAGGCCCAGCGCCTTGACCACTGCCTCCTTGGCGGCGAACCGCGCCGCCAGATGTCTGCCGGGCCGGGCCCGCAACGCGGCATACTCGCGCTCGGCATTGGTGAAGAGCCGCTCGGCCAACCGCGGGCGGCGCTCCAGGGCGCGCTCCAGACGGTCTATCTCGAGCAAATCGATGCCAATGCCGGCCACGGGGCTACTTGCCGATGCCGGCGATCAGCTTCGCCGTTGCCAGCTCGCCGGAGGAGCCGGAACCGATCGCCAGGTAGTCGATCTTGGTCAGGTAGCGCTTGGCTTCGCGGAAGCCGTCTTCACCAGGCGGAACCAGCGCGGCGGCGAGCTTCAGCGCCGCCGGGCCGTCGACGAAGCCGCTGATCGGCGTGTTGCCGAGGGCGCTGACGGCTTCCTTGTAGGTGGGGTCGTCGGCGAGGGTGTCGCCGGATTCCGTCGCCAGCGCCGTCGTCGCCGCCGGCAGGCCGTAGGCGATCGCGATCCGTTCGCCCCGCGCGGCGATCACCAGCGGCTTGGGGCCGAGGTCGGCGCTGCGGATCGAAAAGCCGCTTGCCTTGCCGGAGATTGCGGTGATCCCGGGCGTGCCGGTGGCCCGCAGCAGCAGGCCGATGTTGGCGACGGTATTGGTCGCTTCCTTGGCGTCCTTCATCGCCAGCACTGCAGCGCCGCCAAGGCTGCGTTCGCTGTTGCCCGCGGCGAAGACGCCGAGGTCGCCGACCGAGGCGGCGATCTTTTCGAGGTCGATGCCGGCTTCCCTGAGGCCGCTCTTGAACTTGTGGGGTGGCACCTCGCCGGCGATGCCGTTGGCGTCGATATGGTCGATCGCTTCCTTGAAGCGGTCGCCGAAGTCGGCTGAGGCGAAGGCGGCGAAGGAGTCGGCGGGGAGCGAGCCGAGCAGCTTCGAGGCGTCGCCGCTCGGCGGGTTCTCGCCGCCGAGATTGCCGGCGAAGTCGATCTCGACCTGGTCGGAGCCGGGGATCAGGCTCGCCACCGCGGTCGCTTCGCCGGGATCGATCCCGGCGCTGTCGAGGAACTGCTGTGCTTCGGGGTCGATCGTGCCCCCGGACTGGTCGATCAGGCCGCCGACGTCGACGAATACGTCGGCGAAGCTGCCGCTGGGTGCGGCGTCGACGCTGCTCGCGTAAGTGTCCTCGTCAGCCAGCGATTCGCCGCCGGAGGCGTCGACCATCTCCTTGAAGATCCGCGTGTCTTCGGCGACGACGAGGAAGTCACCGACGACGCCGATCGTGGTCCCGTCGTCGCTCTGGACCTTGTAGTCGACCCCTTCGTAGGAGCCTTCCCCAGGCACTTCATCGCTAGCCTGGGAGCGCTTGTCGATGAAGTCCTGGGTCGCGCTGGCGTCGGTGGTCTGGATCGCGGCGCCGTAGCCTTCGAATTCGTCGCCGTCGTATTCCTGCAGGAAGAGGCCGGCCTTTTCGCCCAGCCACGGTTCGATTTCCTTTTCGTAGTCGAGTTCTTCCCCAGAGGAGCCAGCGGAGCTTTCGATTTCGGAGACGATCAGGCCGCCGAGGTCCTCGACGCCGAAGCTCTTGGCCAAGGCCTCGAGGTTCGACTTCAGCCCGCCTTCCGGCTGCACCGTCGCGGCGATGAAGACGGGCGATTCGGGTGGCGCCAAGGTGGCCGGGTCCGAGCTCGAGTCGCCGCTGCCGCCACAGCCGGCGACGACGAGAACCACGGTCGCGGCAACGACCAGGAGGAGGAGACGGACCTTCACGGGACGGCGGATCCTAGCGAGGGCGTCACTCGACGGTGACGGTCTTGGCCAGGTTGCGCGGCTGGTCGACGTTGAGGCCGCGGGCACGGGCGATGTCGTAGGCGAGCAGCTGCAGCGGCAGAATCGCCACAATCGGCTGCAGGATCCAGTCGGTGCGGGCGACCTCGACCGTCTCGTCGGCGACCTCGGCGGCGCGCTCGCCCCCGGCGGTGGCGATCGCGATCGTCTGGGCGCCGCGGGCGCGGACCTCCTCGACGTTGGAGAGGACCTTCTCCAGGACGGGGCTGTCGGTGGCGATGCAGACGACCGGCGTCGACTCGTCGAGCAGGGCGATCGGGCCGTGCTTCATCTCCCCCGCCGCATAGGCGTCGGTGGGGATGTAGGAGATCTCCTTCAGCTTCAGCGCCCCCTCGAGGCAGACCGGCAGGCCGATGTGGCGGCCCAGGTAGAGGAAGAAGTTCTGCTCGCTGTGGGCGGCGGCGACGGCGGCAACCGGCGCTTCGACCGCCGCCAACGTCTCCTCGATCTTCGACGGCAGCGTCTTCAGCTCGGCGACCAGCTCGGCGATCCGACCGGCGGGCAGCGATCCGCGCAGCTCGGCGATCCGCAGCCCCAGCAGGTACATCGCCGCGACCTGAGCGAGGAAGGTCTTGGTCGCAGCGACGCCGATCTCCAGCCCGGCCCGGGTGTAGAGGACAGCGTCGGCGTCGCGGGTCGCCTGGCTGCCCATGATGTTGGTGACGGTCAGCACCCTGGCGCCGGCCTCGCGGGCCAGCCGCATCGCCGCCAGCGTGTCGGCGGTCTCGCCGGACTGGGTGATGCCGACGACCAGATCGCCCGGGCCGACCACGGGGTTGCGGTAGCGGTACTCGGAGGCAATGTCCATTTCGACCGGCACCCGCGCCCACTCCTCGATCGCGTAGCGACCGATCAAGCCGGCGTGGTAGGAGGTACCGCAGGCGACGATCACGATTCGCCGCAGGCCGCGCAGGAAGTCGTCGTCGAGCGCCACGTCGGAGAGATCGACGCCGTCGTCGCCGGGCAGACGGTCGGCGATCGTCTCGGCGACGGCGTCCGCCTGTTCGTGGATCTCCTTCAGCATGAAGGTCTCGTAGCCGCCCTTCTCGGCGGCGTCGGCGTCCCAGGTCACCTCTTCGGAGGCGCGCTCGACGGCGTTGCCGTCGGTGTCGGTAATCCGCACCTCGCCGGCTTCGATTTCGACGAGCTCGCCGTTTTCGATCGGCACCGCGACCCGGGTGTCGGCGAGGAAGGCGGGGATCGCCGAGGCGAGGAAGGTCTCCCCGGTGCCGATCCCGGCGACCAGCGGACACTCCTTGCGGGCGCCGATCAGCCGCTGGGGCTCGTCGGCGTGCATGGCGACGAAGGCGTAGTGGCCGCGCAGCTCGGCGTAGGCGGCCCGCACCGCGGCGGCGAGGTCGCCCTCGTAGTGAGCGGCGATCAGGTGAGCGACGACCTCGGCGTCGGTCTCCGAAGTGAATTGCTCGCCTTCGGCCTGGAGGCGCTTGCGCAGGCCGGCGTGGTTCTCGACGATGCCGTTGAGGACGATGTGGACCTTGCCGGAGCTGTCGTCGTGCGGATGGGCGTTCTCCTCGGTGACGCGGCCGTGGGTCGCCCAGCGGGTGTGGGCGATGCCGGTGTGGGAGATCGGCAGAGCGCCGGCGCCGTTGGCGGCGCGCTCGTCGACTGCGGCGCGCAGGTTGGCGAGGTTGCCGACGGCGTGGACGCTGTCGACCTCGCCGTCCTCGATCACCGAGAGGCCGGCCGAGTCATAGCCGCGGTATTCGAGCTTTTCCAGCCCCGAGAGCAGCAGCTCCTCGCAGGGGCGACCGCCCACGTATCCGACTATTCCGCACATGAAGGCGAGTAAGGGTAGACGGCTGCGGTATTCAGGCCAGCTCTTGGCGGACCAGCGCGACCAGGCGATTGCAGACCGCCTCTGCCTCCTCGGCGCTCGGCGCCTCGACCATCACCCGCACCAGCGGCTCGGTTCCGGACGGCCGCAGGAGCACCCGGCCACGCCCCTCGAGGCCCTCGCCCTCACGCTCCACGGCCTCCCAGACCGCGGCGGCGCCGGCGATCGCCTCACGGTCGGCGACCTCGACGTTGACCAGCGTCTGGGGAAGCTTCTCCATCGGCGCGGCGGCGGCGAGCTGGGCGTCGCCCAGCTCGCGCATCGTCATCAGCGCCGCGGCGATGCCGTCCCCGGTGGCGACAAAGTCCGAGGCGATGATGTGGCCGGACTGCTCGCCGCCCAGGGTCCAGTCGCGGCGGCGCATCTCGTCGAGCACGTAGCGGTCGCCGACCTGGGTGACCGCGACCTCGATCCCGGCCTCCTCCATCGCCCTGTGGAATCCGAAGTTGGTCATCACGGTCACGACCACGCCGCCGCCCAGCTCGCCGCGGGCGGCCCTGCCGCGTGCGGCCAGGGCAATCAGCTCATCGCCGTCGTGGACGCGGCCGTCGCCGTCGACCGCCAGCATCCGGTCGCCGTCGCCGTCGAAGGCGAAGCCGATCTCGGCATCTGAACCGGCGACGCGCTCGGAGAGTGGCTCGAGGTGGGTGGAGCCGCAGCCGGCATTGATGTTGCGCCCGTCGGGCTCGGCCCCGATCACCTCGACCTCGGCGCCGAGGCGCTCGAAGATCGCCGGCGCCGCCCGGTGGGTGGCGCCATTGGCGCAGTCGAGCACGACCCGGCGGCCAGAGAGGTCGATTGGGAAGGCCGTCTCCAGCTCCCGCAGGTAGTCGTCAAGGCCGCCGTTCAGCTCGCGCACGCGGCCGACGTCGATGGCGCTGGGAACCTCGTCGAGCAATGACTCGATCCTCGCCTCCAGCTCGTCGCCGAGCTTGGTCCCCTGGCCAGAAAAGAACTTGATGCCGTTGTCCCGGTAGGGATTGTGGGAGGCGGAGACGACGGCGGCGAGGTCCAGCCCCAGGCGCTTGACGAGGATTGCGGCGGCGGGAGTTGGCAGCACGCCGCCGAGCAGCGCGTCGCCGCCGGCCGCGGCCACACCGGCCGCCAGCGCCGCCTCCAGCATCGGGCCGGACTCGCGAGTGTCGCGGACGATCAGAACCTGCGGCCGATCGGCCTGCAGGGAGCCGGCCGCCGCGCGGCCAAGCGAGGTGGCGAGCTCGGCACTGAGGAACGTCCCAGCCTCTCCTCGGACCCCGTCGGTGCCGAAGAGCTTGCGCTCGATCGCCGCCACCGAGCTCTTAGCGCTTGCTGAACTGCGGGCGCTTACGGGCCTTCTTGAGGCCGGCCTTGCGGCGCTCCTTGACCCGGGCGTCGCGGGTCAGGAAGCCGCGACGCTTGAGGTCGCCGCGGAGCTCGGCGTCGATCTCGGTCAGCGCCCGGGCGATCCCGTGGCGGACCGCGCCGGCCTGGCCGCTGACGCCGCCGCCGTGGACGCGGACGCGGACGTCGACACTGCCCTCGTAGCCGGAGACGACGAGCGGCTGCTTCGCCATCGTCTGGTGCAGGGGACGCGGGAAGAACTCCTCGAT